>NZ_SADP02000003.1:0-551397 GCF_004010375.2 Mesorhizobium sp. M2E.F.Ca.ET.209.01.1.1
CGCAGCGGTGTGAGACGGGCATTCTTATGGATGTTCATTCGGATCCTCCGATGGATGCTGAAGCGTGGTAACTCCAGTCTCCTCGGTCCGGTCCGAATGGACAACCTCCCGAAAGCTCACAGCTAGCTAGACATGTGAGTGACGCCAATTTGGCTGCCCTTGCGAACCTGGCTGCCGCAAAAATGCCCGCGGTCGGCAAGGCGACTTTCTGGAAATCGCTGGTTGACGCCACCGTTCCTGAGGCCATCGGAAAACAGGCAGCAAACGTATCCGACGATGAAGCCTGGCGGGCCCTGGTTGCCAGCGTGAGATCGTGTGCGCGAGCTGCGGAGTCGGTGCTGGATGCCGAACAGGCATTTGTTTCCGCAACAGGATTGGACGAGCAGATCTGGTTCGGGCATGGGAGACCTGCCCTTGCCGGAGTTGCTAGCCGAGCGCGCCTCGCCGCTGCAAATGCCGGCTTGCTGCCCCAGTGGCTGGACTTCGACCGTTTTCGTCGCTCGTCCGAACAGGGAATAGAACGAGAATTGGTCCATGCCGCCGCAGCCGGCAACCTCTCGACCGAACAATTGGAAGTCAGCCTCGATTTCCTGGTATTCGATACTTTGGCGCGAAAGGCGTTCGCCGACTCGCCCATTTTGCATTCCATCTCCGGAAAGTCGCTCGACACGCTGCGGGAGGAATACCGCTCGCTCGACGCGCAGGTGATGGAGTTTCGTCGCGCCGCGATTGCCGCCAAACTTGTGCAGCGCCGGCCGCCCGAGGGGCGCCAGTCAGGTCTAAAATCCCAGATCACCGAGATGGCATTGCTTCGTGCCGAAATGGCCAAGCAACGTCGGCATATCCCGATACGGCAACTCGTTGCGCGTGCAGGGCAGGCCCTCCAATCGCTGAAGCCTTGCTTCATGATGGGGCCTCTGTCCGTTGCGCAATACATCGCCCCAGGCAGCCTGAAATTCGACCTCGTCATCATGGACGAGGCATCTCAGATGCGCCCGGAAGATGCGATCGGGGCGCTTGCGCGAGGCGGACAGGCTATAATCGTTGGCGATCCGAAACAGTTGCCGCCAACCTCATTTTTCGATCGGATCGCCGAACGGGTAGGGGAGGACGAGGACGACGACGAGATTACGCTGGCCGAAGACAGCAAGAGCATCCTTGAGCTCGCCTCCAGCATCTTCGACCAGCGAATGCTTCGCTGGCATTATCGCTCGCGCCATGTGGCCCTGATCGCGTTCTCGAATCGCCAGTTCTACAAGGACGAACTGATCGTCTTCCCCTCGCCGGCCGGGCAAGCCGATCGTTTCGGTATAGGCTGGAGTTTCATAGCCGATGGGATCACGACGAAAGGCGTTAACCCGGTGGAGGCCCGAGCGGTAGCGGCGGCAGCGGCGAAATTCCTCATCGAGCAACAGAGCCGCAGCCTCGGCGTCGTCGCGATGAACATCAAGCAGGCGCAGCGCATTGCTGACGAACTAGCTGCGATGGCAGATCGCGATCCAGTCCTGGCGAAGGCGCTCGCCGAAGCAGAGAACGAGGCTAGCGGCGAGCCGTTCTTCATCAAGAACCTGGAAAACGTTCAGGGCGACGAACGTGACGTCATAATGATCTCCGTCACATACGGGCCCGCGTCCTCCGGCGGGAGGCCGCCACAGAACTTTGGCCCCGTCAATCAGGAAACCGGGTGGCGACGCCTCAACGTGCTCTTCACGCGAGCCAAGGAGCGGATGGAGATATTCAGCTCCATGCGGTCATCGGACATCTTGCCGAAGGAAGGTACCGACAGGGGCCCGCGCTCGCTGAAGTTGTTCCTCGAATATGCCGGAACAGGCTCGCTGGGCGTGGAGCCAGTTCGGTCGGGCAGGGACCCCGACAGCGACTTTGAGGACGCTGTGCTTGAAGGGCTGCGGGAACTGAACTTCGATTGCGTGCCACAGGTGGGCGTCGCAAACTTCTTCCTGGATATTGGAGTGAGGGACCCGTCCTCCCCAGGCGAGTTCATTGCGGCAATCGAATGCGACGGCGCCGCATATCATTCTGAAAAGTCGGCACGAGACCGAGACCGATTGCGTCAGGAGATATTGGAGAACCTTGGCTGGAACATAATCCGCATCTGGTCGACGGATTGGTTTCGCAACCCCGATGGGGAACTTGACCGAGTCTGCCGAGAACTCAAGGGGCTGATATCGGAAAGAGAAGAGACGCGAGTTCGCAGGGTGCAAAGGAGCGCGGTTTCGGAACAGCCTGCAGCACCCGTCGCAAAGGAACCTTCCGCACCGCCATTGCGACAAGGCACCTTATTCGGCGATCAGGTTACCGGGCGCTCAGCCGCAACGAAGAGGCCATCCGGCGGCATCTCGGTCGAGCAAGCGCGAGCCAAGCTGATTGACCTGCGAGAGCGCACGATCAAGGAGCGGTTCCCTGACGCAGACCCCGCCAGCGGCCTTCTCAGGAAATCGATGCTCGACGAACTTCTGAAGAAGCGCCCAACGGACATGGATGAGTTCCGCAACATGGTTCGGCTCGACCTCCGGCAGAATACTGACGCCGCCCAGGTAAAGGAGTTCAGCGAGCGCGTATTCGATATCGTGGCTGAGATCGACGCCTGATTGCCGCAGGGATGCTGGTTTTCCGGGTTCCGATTTCGCCTCAATATCGGTGAGGCACTTTATGTGACAGCGGCCGGCGTGGCGAGCTTGAAATGCCGAACCCACCCACCCATACAGCGCGGCACTATCAATTGAGCGGCTTCTACGAGAGGAGGCCCTCAAGAAACTCCGAACCTGGATTGATGCCAGATACGAACAGCCGATCCCGTGCCCGTGTTGCAGCCACGCAGAGCAACTTTGTTTGCATCGGCACCAGAGCGCGGAAAGCGACGCGTACAAACAATGCCGGGCGACGCAGTCAATTGCAATTGCACGGCTTATACAGGGCATGCGGGCGCTACCTGATCAATCAGCCTTTGAAGCTCTCTATAAACGATGCTTGATGAACGGCCCGGACATGGCCGCTGGCCTTCCTGACTTTGATGACGGCCTAAATTGCGTGGTTGCACAAGACCCAGCCACGCGAAAAGTGTTCTTCAGTGACGAACAGTAGCGGGCGGACGATCCCAAAAGAGAACGGTGGTTGGCTCGGCAGCGGTCGCGGCGCCTGGCGGTTATCGGCAATACGAACAAGGGGGGGATGATTGTGAGCGAACTAGACGAGATTTGGAGCAAAGATCTTCTGGGCCGGCGAGGCGACGCTGACTTTCTGGAAAAGTTCATAGCCGGTCAGGTGCGAATCAGATTGGAGAAAGGCGCTCACGGATCATTTGCGATCAACATTGATGCCGACTGGGGAGCGGGCAAGACGTTCTTCATAGAATGCCTTGCGAAGCAGCTTCAAAATTCCGGTCACGTTGTTGCGGGGGTCAATGCGTGGCGTGATGACTACCTCGACGATCCTTTCGTTGCGGTGCTTGCCGCCATCGACGAAGCGATTTCGCCTTTCGTGAAGAAAGACAGTGCCATTCAGAGCGCGTGGAAAGGCGTCAAAAAGGGCGCCGCTCCCGTCCTTGGGAGAGTTTTATCGGGGGTAGCGAAAACGGTCGTCAGGAATACGTCGGCGAGGAGATCAATGAGCTTTTAAGGAGCGATCCCGAAATCGCGGGGGATGCGGAGACCCCAAGTCTCATAGGAGAAATTGTTAAGTCGGGCACTGAGAAGGTTACAATCGAGATCGAGAGCATTATCGATCAAGGCACCCAGAAGGTGATTGATCAGTTCAACGGCAAGCGCAAAGCGGCCGATGATTTCCAGACGCGTTTGACCAGCGCTGTTGCGGCAATCGGTCACGAAAAGCCGTTACCTTTCTATGTGATCGTCGATGAGTTGGATCGTTGCCGTCCCTCATACGCAGTTGCCCTATTGGAGAGGGTCAAACATTTGTTTGGCGCCCCAAACATCGCGTTCGTTTTTGCTACCAATTCCGACCAACTTAGGCATGGTATCGCCGGATTGTACGGCCCTGCCTTCGACGGCTTCAAGTACCTGAAGCGATTCTTTGAAACTACCTATCAATTATCGACTCCCGATATCTCCCGCTTTGTCTCAGCAAACGCTCGTCAAATATTAGAGTACGGCCTGCGCGCGCTCCAGGAAACGATGTGGAACGGTTCCTGCAATTTGGATTTGACGCTTACAAGTTAAAAGCGCGAGATATCAAACGAGTTTTGGCGTTGATTGAAAACGTGGTCATTGCTTGGCCTCACATGCGGGTAGTTGACCTATCGTTGTTGCTGCCCCTAGCAATAGCATATTACAAGGAGGGTGACGCCAGCTGGAGCGGCGCTCTTGCGAATATCCCTGACAATCTGATGGTGCACGTCCAAGGCGACAATAGATATCGCGCTTACGATCTGAACATCCAAAATATGTTTCCCGATTCATCAAGATAAACAGTGATAAAACCGCTTTCAAATTGTTCATGGAGCGGGAAAACAACGATATGGAGGACAAGTATGTTTTCGATATCGTGCGTGAGGATTGGGATCGCCTGATGAACGAGGGCCGGCGAACTGTTCACGACGAGCTCGTTGCACTTGTTGCGCACGCCGGCAGCATTACGCCAACCAAAGAGTGAGGCGGGCAACCCCACGCGACGATAAAAAAGCACCCCTGCAATTACCCTCGCAGCATACTGCTGATACTGTCCGCGTCCTGACTATTGAATTCATTGGAGTTGTCGTTCGTTGGACCGGCCCGGCTTCTGTTCGGGTATTTGGTGCTCTCGCGGTAACTCGCTTCGGTTCACCGAGCATTGTACTTCCCCACTCACCCGATGGCAGATCGGCCAGTCGACCCGGCTCTCCGTAAACGTCTTCGCCGGCCGGTACTGCTCCAACGTCCACTCGCAATCGTTCATGCCGACCAGACGCTTGATGATCGCTTCCTCGTCGCAGCGCTCCTTGGGCGGCGTGTGGAAGAACACGGCGTCCGAGTCGCGCGCCGGCTGCAGATGCGGGTTCACAAGCGCGGTGTCGCCGGGCCAATAGGCGGGGATCATGGACTCGCCGCGCACCAGGATGCCGTAGCCGCCGCGGACATTCTGCAGCACTGCCGGCCGTTTCACCCAGTCGATCGCCTCGAAGGTGACGATCATATGGCCTTCGCCGCCCATGGCCGCGGCGTAGATCGGCAGGTCGCGCCCGCCGACCAGCTCGTCGCCGGGGATTATCGGCGTGCGCGAGGCTCTCGGCTTCGGCTCGCGCACGATCGGGGGTCCGGCGCCGGCCGAAATTTCCGAGGAATGTGCAAAGGAACTGGTCGAGATGATCAGCACAGACTAGCCTCCGGCTGATGCAGAGGCTCATTAGCAAGGCTGCATGGAGATCACGGTTGGTAACGTTCCACTGATTCTCTGTCCGGACGCTGTGCCGGCTGCCCGGCGCGAAGCGGCGTAGGCTCCGCGAGCCGAGCCTGACCGACGGTGCAACGGCGGAACGGCCCTTGCCCTTAATGGCCGATCTGCTGCCGTTTATTGGCGGTTAGCCATGTGAAGCACTTCACAAATCGCTAATGCAACCGAGTGGTATGCTTTACAGTCGGAATTTACCGACCGCTCAAAAACTGGGAGAACGTCCATGCCTGGTGAAATCGTCAAGAAAGTGGACCCGTTTGACGAACACAGTATGGCCCACACCTGGAAGCACGGTTCCGGCTTGGAGCCCGGCGGGGGTGATGGCACACAGGATGCTGCTGGATCGCAACCTTATTATGCCAACTGCGGAGATTGTCCGAGGAACGGGATAAACGGCGGCTGGGTAGGGCCAAATCGCGCAACGCGAGCTGAAGCTCAGGCCGATGCTAACGCCCACAACAGGAGCAATCCGGGTCACGGGGCTGTGGTAATGTCGCTGACGTAGTTGACACAACAAGGCCGCTGAACTGCCAGGGCCCGCACCTTGCGAATAAGCCGCCACTTATGCGCCGCATGCGCCACGGACTTACGGTCCGCGGCGTAACCGTTCCGCCACGAGGTCGCCGCCTCACCCCTAGCCGTGAGGCACTGAGGCGCTCAACAGATGGCTGTAGACGCGGTGAACGAGCCGTTACTATCCACAGCTCGGTTTTAGGCAAGGACAGTCTTCGCCGAGTCACGCGGTGCTGAGGCGGCTGAGCGTCGGTCGAGCGCGATAAAGGCTGCGCGCCTTCCGCGCGGTTCGGCGCCTCCATCGGATAGTCCTAGCCAATCCCGACGCCATTTTCCCGCCTATCAAAACCCTCAAGCGCCATTGATCTGGCGCAGCAGCAAATTCCTTACGTTCGAAACCTGCCACTGCCCTCCGCGAGCTGTGCGCACGCCTCGATTGTTGAGTGCGATGGCGAGGCCGCGCAGGCTGGCGATGCCTGATCGTTGAATGGACTCTATGATCGGCAACACGGTCTCAGCGAAACGATCCGCCTCTTCAGCCGAAACCGCGCGCCCCTTTGCTGCGGCTACGGCAGGATTTGTCGGGTTGCCAAGCTTGGCGCCGATGGACTTGCGGGAGGCGAGGGCGGCCTTAGTGCGTTCAGAGATCAGTCGCCGCTCTTTCTCGGCCAGTGCCGCGTAGAGATGCAGCATGAATGGATCAGCATCGGCTCCGAGTTCCGCGACGATGAACGGCACGCGCTGGACCATAAGCCCGGCGATGAATGCCACGTCACGGGAGAGTCGGTCCAGCTTGGCGACGATCACTGGACACTTGGCCTGGCGCGCTCGCGTGAGGGCGGCTGCGAGTTGCGGGCGCCGATCGAGCGCGTCTGATCCTTTGCCAGTCTCGACCTCGGTGAACTCCTGGATGATCAGGAGGCCTTCAGTCTCGGCGAAGCGAGCGACAGCAGCACGTTGTGCCTCGATGCCCAAGCCTGAACGACCTTGCCGCTGGGTTGAGACGCGATAGTAGGCAACCGCGCTGGACATGCACTCAGACTCCGCTGGTGTTCAAACTGCAAACCACCGTTTGCAGTGTGCTCACTATCCACGCAAAGCCAAGTCCGGAGAGGAACAAAAGCAGATCAAAGGCATTCCACCTCCTCAGACGTTGGAGTGTGTCATGCAGGACTCGAATGTGAAGAGCGATCTCAATGTCTCCAAGGACCCCGACGAGTGGGTGAGCGGCGATGATCCGATGACGCCGTCACAGGCATCATACTTGAAGACGCTTTGTGAGCAGGCCGGCGAAGAGACAGACTTCGATGAAAGGCTAAGCAAGGCGGAAGCGTCAAAACGGATCGATGCTCTCAAAGCCAAGCTGAAGCTCTGAGGCAGAAGCTCAGACCACCCAGCTCAAACTTGGCGCCTGATGGGCTAACGGGCGCCTTAGCTCTTCGTACGCTACGCTGATCAAACCAAATGCATCTGCACCATGACTTGACCAATCGTGTTCAAGGCCAAGCCCGATATTGCGGGCCTCGTCGTAATTCCCGTGATACCAGCCGAGGGCATCAAGACCGGGCGAGCAAGTTGCTTCATTGAACCAGAATGCCGTTTGTCCGCTGTGCCTCTGCAATGTTCGTTACGGGCATCGACGCAAGCGTTTCAGACGCGCTGGATGGCTTGGTCCGCTTCTCGACCCAGCTTGCAGAAAGCCGACAGTCTGTTCTCGGCCCCCTTTCCGACTACTAGTCTGATGGAGTTGAGCGAATGGCAGCTTAGCACCTCATTTCGGTCGTTGAGGTCGCCACCGCCGCTTTCCAAAAGCAGACGTCAAAAATGAACGCTTTGGTGATCGTGGTCGGGCCCGACCGCTAATCCGACGGGCAAGCGAAACAGTGACTGTTAAGCGCCACGCCGTCCGGAGGCGGGGCCGATCCGCCCGGTCATCACTTAGGTAAGACGGTTGGAGTTTCGAGCAGCCGGCCCAAGGGGCGAAGTCTGACCGTTGTCGACGCTAGCCCGGACAGGTGCCCTTTGCAGGGTCTTCAGGAAGGAAGAAGCTTCGCCGCTCGCAAGGCGTTAGTTCGCGAGGGACGGTATGGAGGGCGAAGTCAATAAGCTCCTTGGGTGTCTGGAAGAGGCGAACGATGCTCACTCTTTGTTCGCCGGAAATAATCGCGACGTGGTTGCCGTCGGCGCTGAGAGCTGCACGTGTAAAGCCCGGTCGAAAGGTTGCTCCGTCCTGGCTGCCAAGGACGGCAAGCTGGCGCCCCGATTGCGCCGCCCATAGCCGCACCGTTCGATCTTCGGTCGACGCGGTCACGACATACAAGCCATTGGGGCTGAACTCGGCGCTATCCAGCGCGCCGCTGTGGCCCCTAAGAACCTTTTCCAGATCGCCTGAGACGCTCCATATCCGGGCGGTTCCATCGCGCGAAGCGGTTAGCAACGACTGACTATCGGGACTGAAGGCGACCGCCGTGACCGCGCCGGTATGTCCCTCCAGCGTTCTGACGCTTATTCCCTCCGTGGTCGACCAAATTCGGGCCGTGTGGTCGAGTGAGCCCGTTGCGACCAGTTGACTGTTCGGGTTGAAGGCCGCTGCCGTGATGCGATCCCGATGCCCAACCAGAGCCCTGAGTTCGGCTGCGCTCGTCGTCAAGAGGCGTCCCACATTGTCTTCCCTGGCCGAGAGGATCAGACGTCCGTCAGGGCTAAGAACGGCTTGGGGCAGATTGCTGCTTGTCGCGATGACGTCCAGCTCCGTGCCGGCCGTCGCGTCCCGCAGTTGGGCGGTACCGTTGATCCATGCGCAAACAAGCGATTTGCCATCGCGACCAAACTGGATCTTGATCAGTCCGGCATCTGATCGGAACTGGGCGGTCTCGTGTCCCGTGGCCACATCAAAAATTCGGACCACGCCCTCAAGAGATGCTGTGGCGACGCGCTTCCCATCTGGGCTGAACGAGGCGCTTTGAATGATCTCATGCGTGTCGAGGCGGATTATCTCGCGCCCGCTCACGACATCCCACAGGTGCGCCGCGCTGTCGCCGCCGCCGGTAAGCAGGTGGACGCTGTCGGGGCTGAAGACCGCGAAAGTCGGCCGATATTTATGTGAGAGCGCCGTCGTCAGGGCGCCGTCGACATCCCAAAGCCGAGCGGTGCCATCGTGTGAAGCAGTCAGTAGAATGTTGCTGTCGACCGGGCTGAATTCCAAATGCTCGACCAAGGCTTCATGACCGGCGATCGTCGTCACCAACGAGGCCCGTTCAGTGTCCCAGATGCGGATCGGCCCATTGATCGAGGTCGTCGCAAGGAAGCGGTCGTCATGGGAGAAGGCACCGTTCATCTCCACATCGCGTTCATCTGTGTCGATGTCAGGCTTCAACCCCGAAACCTCTTGGCCGAGCACCTCATCCAGCGTTCCCAACGTTCCATCCCAAATCCGGGCAGTGCCGTCGAGGGATACCGTGGCGATCCGTTGACCCCCGTGGCTGAAAATCACGCCGTTTAATTGCATGTCGCTCTTGCTGCCGGCGAACTTTGCGATCTCCGTTCCTTTTGACACATCGAAAAGGCTGGAAGTGTCGCGATGTGAATGCCAGCCCCACGGGCCGGCCAGCATCCGGCTTCCGTCCGGGCTGAACGCCAGGGTGTATGGCCAGGAGGTCACTCGGATCGACTGCGTCAGTGCGCCGTCCGCGGTATTCCAGATAGACACAGAATGCTTGCCTGCCGTCGCGAAGCTGCGGCCGTCTGAACTGAAAGCAGCACGCGTATATGCGTCGCTGCTTACAGCCAGGACTTTCTTTCCGGTCCGAGCATCCCAAAGCGTCGTATTGCTGTTCTCCCCCGCCGTCAGCACCCGGGTGCCATCCGGGCTGAAGATTGCCGTCGGGTAATTGCCTACCGGCCGCAGGATGGAGAGCTGCTCTCCCGAGACGGCGTCCCAGAGACGTGCGGTGCCGTCCCTCGCGGCCGTCAGGATACGGCTTCCGTCGGGGCTGAATTCGGCCCTCTCCACGGCCCCATCATGACCCTTTAGAATTGCAGTTTCGGCACCGCTGGAGACGTCCCAGACGGCTGCAGTTTTGTCGTAGGATGCGGTGCGACGCGATCGCCTGTAGGATTGAATGCCGCATGCGCCACACCGCCGCCGGAGCGGAGAATTTCGATCTGCCGGTGCGCCAGCAGAGCCTTGTAGAGAGCTGCCTCCGCTTCAAAGAGATATGGCCGCTCGGGTTGCTCTTTCGAGGGTAGGGCCTCAAGCGCCAACCGGATCGCAGCCTCTGTGTTGCCTGCCGCGGCGGATCGCTCCGAGAGGAACGAGAGCGAAAGGAACTGATTGCGTAGCGCCTGATCGCGTTGGCCTCTTGCTTCCTCCCGCGCTTTAAAGGCGACCAGTGCGCCTGCACCCGCCATAAGAGCGAGCATTATTGCCACGACAGCGGCGTTCCGTGTCCGCCGGGCAAGCCGGTTTGCTGCGGCAGCCGCGAGGCTCCGGCGTTCGGCCTCGCGCTCCAGGCGCTCGCGTTTTGCCTCTTCGGCAGCCGCGACCAGCGCTAGCTCTGCCTGACGATCCTTCTCCTCCTTCTGCCGATGGGCACGCAAGGACTCCTCGATGTATTCAAGGACGGCAGCGTCGACCTCCTCCCGCCTTGAAAGCATCAACTCTTCGCCCTCCGCCAGGCGTTTGCCGGAGGGAAGGAGAAGCTCTCGATTCCTGCTTTCCAGGTGCCATCGTTGGGCGTCGGCCCGCAGGCGTTCGCGCGTCGCGATAAAGGTCCGGTTTGCATTCACAATGTCAGCGGCGCGCGGCCAACGGCTCAACAGTGCTTCATGCGCTAGACGAACAAAAACACGCCCCGCGGCGTCCTCGTCGCTGACGAGGAGCCGTGCGTCGATCAGGGCCCTGACGAGGGCCGATCGCGCGGGAGTGCCCGCAACTTCGGTATACGAGGCCGGACGTGCCGTGACTGTTTCATCGCCCAGGCTCGCAGTGGTGAGGGCGCGCAGCACCGCGGGCAAGGCCTCCTGGATGCCGGGCGCCAGCAAGTCCAGGACTTCGTCAGCGCGGCGCGCGATTGCGCCTTCGAGCCCGCCGAGCGCACGATAGTGCGCAAAGGTGAGAACGCGTCGGTCGCCACTGGCTTGGTACAACGCGTCGAGGACAAACTCGAGAAGCGGCAATGATCCGGGATCGGCAGTTGCTGCCGCCTGCAGCACGTCATCGAGCCGCCCCAACTCGGCACTCTCCTCGAAGCGGAGCCCGGCCACGACCGCAGGTTCGCGGATCATCTGCGCGATCTCTGGGCCGGTTGGTGGCAGAAGTTCGTAGCTGGCGAGGCCGTCCTTGAGCGCCGAGAAACCTTGGACCTCACCGCAGCGGTGAAAGAAATCCGAACGGATCGCCGCTATCACCCAGACCAGTCCGCTCGCGGCCAGCACAGCCATGAACCGCACAAGGGCCTCGCGCGTCGCCGGCTGCTTCTCCGTCGTGAACAGCTCCTCCAGTTGATCGATGACCACAAGCAGTCTGATCTGCGAGCGGGCCGGCCCGGCGGCCTTGCGAAGTGCCTGTCGGACCATCGCCAGGGCTCGATCCGGCCTGTTCCTGCAGAGTCGAGCAAACTCCGCGGCCGTTGCTTCTGAGGACAGCTCCGGCACAGCAGCGTCGTGAAGCAGCGCCGCAGCCAACACAGCGAATGCATCCGGTCCCTCGGAGAGGCGGATCAGGCAGCGGCGCCACAAGGATATGCCTGCCACGGCTCCAGGTCGCGTCAATGACGGCAGCAGGCCGGCGCGCAGGAGCGAAGACTTGCCACAACCGCTCATTCCGTAGATGAGCAGGAATGCCGTGCCGCTTGCTGCCTGCTGCTCCAGTCTGGCCGCGCAGGCGGCAATCGCCCGGGCTCGGCCGAAGAATAGATCGGCATCTTCGAATTCGAAGGCATCGAGACCGCGAAATGGCGACCTGACCGGCTCCTCGGACGCAAGACATACGCCGTAGATGCGCAAGGCACGGGCGACATCCTTCAGTTTGTGCTCGCCGAGATCGATGAATTCCAGCGAGAGGTGGTCCTGAGCCTGGGCGCGGACCGCTTCCGTGATGCAAATCCCGCCGGGGCGTGACAAGGTTTGAAGATGAGCTGCGACCTCGATGGCCTCGCCCCTGAGGTGGTCACCCTCGGCGACGACGTAACCGAGATCAACGCCGATGCGGAAGCGCATCTGCTTTGTCTCGGGAACCTCGCAGTTCCGCCTATCGACCTCATGCTGGATCTCGTTCGCACACCGCAGTGCCTCGACAGGGCCAGCAAACTCCGCAAGGACTGTCTCGCCGACGCTCGCGAAGACACGACCGGAATGTTTTATCAGCAGCCGATCAAGGACCTCCCTGTACGCCGGGGTAGGTGCAGCAATGCTCCGCTCATCCTTGCCTGCCGGCCGGACTTCGGCGGCCAATTCTGCCGCCAGAATTGTAATCAATCTTGGTCCGGCATTTGAGGGAAGGACCAACCTGTAACCGCGCCTCGGCACTGTCTGCACGACGGCCTGGCGACTGTCGTTGAGCGCCGCACGAATCTCGTGAATGCATTGGACCAGGCTGTCATCGGTGACGGCTAGCCCATTCCAGACCGCCTTCATCAGCTCGTCCTTGGTGATGACGCGATCAGCGTTCTCCAGAAGGTGGCGAAGTACCGCGAAGGTCTGGTGGCGAACTGCGATTGTCCTGTTGAACTGGTCGCGCAAGGTCTCCCTGCTCACGTCGGCGGTCACGCCGTTGAGCACGAACGTCGTGGGCGGCGAGCTGTTCAAGCCGGTTCCCCTCAAGCACGAAGCCGCAGTCCCATACTAGCACGGTTTCGCGCTGCGCAGAGTGATCATCATCCAGACCGTGTGGGGAGCGCGGATTTCGGCGAATGATCGTAAGCCGTTCGTGACTTGGCAAATGCCCCGGACCGACAATTTCACATTCCATTGTCGGTAAGAGGGGTTCGCTATGGACTGCTTAGTACGGATTGCTGCAAGCATGGGTGCAAGACCGGTGCTGCGGCTCACGGGCGCCTTCCTGCTCACCCTGATCTTCGCGACCGCGCCACAGGCTCACTCGACGGGCCGTCCCACGGGCGGCCTGGCCGAAGTCGATTTGCAATTGATCCTTGCCGTGGACGTCTCGCCGTCGATGAGCAGAATTGAGCAAAAAGTGCAGCGCAACGGCTATGTTGATGCCTTCCGCCACGCTGACATCGCGATGGCAATCAGGGCCGGAGAACTGGGAAGAATAGCGGTGCTCTATCTGGAGTGGGCGGGCCCAAATCAGCAAACCGTCATCGTGCCGTGGACCATTGTCGAAAGCCGCGAGGACGCTCTGACTTTGGCGGACAGGCTCGCTGCTCTGTCGTTGACTGAAGGCCGCGGAACGTCGATTTCCGCCGCATTGCAGGCCGCGAATGGACTGTTCGCAAAGAGCGGCTTGCGCAGCCCGCGCCGTGTTATTGACGTCTCTGGCGACGGACCCAACAATGCCGGAGCACTCATTGACCCCATCCGGCAGCTTCTTCTGGCGGAAGGTGTGACGATCAACGGGCTGCCTATCGCACTACCCCGCATTGGCGAGGCCGACGGGTTTGCGCGGTACGACCCCTCCAGCCTGCAATCCTATTTCGAGCGCTGCGTCATCGGCGGACCGGACGCATTCGCAATCGGCGTCACCGACGCCGCGATGTTCGCCACAGCGGTCCGTCGAAAGCTGGTTCGTGAAATCTCCATGAACGTGGATCAGGTGATCTACGCCGCGTACACGGAGCGTTCCGGCCGCACGGTCGATTGCAACATGATTGGTCAGTTGCCAGGTCGATAGGCTGCCCGCAGTCAAACAGGGCAGGTAGCAAAAACGGCGATTAACGCCGTCAAAGGAACTGAAGGGCTGCTCGTCGATAAGTTCGTTCCGAACCGAAAAGGCAAGTTTTGGCCCCGAAGATGACATGGCAGCTTTGCGCCGCATGTCGGCCATAAGCTAAGCACTTCCGTTAGTCTATAGCTGTCAAGTCGTGCCTGACCGCTCCAGGCAGATTGCAACGCCCTGGCCGCCCCCGATGCAGAGCGAAGCCAGCCCTTTTCGCGCATCGCGGCGGACCATCTCGTGCAGCAGCGTCACCACGATGCGGCACCCGGAGCCGGCCAATGGATGTCCAAGCGCGATGGCGCCGCCGCTCATGTTGATGACGTCCTCGTTCCAACCCATCTCGCGGTTGACCGCTATGGCCTGTGCGGCGAAAGCCTCGTTGATCTCCATCACATCGAGTTCGGACGCGCGCCAGCCAGTCTTTTCGAGCGCCAGGCGTGAAGCAGCGACGGGGCCGAGGCCCATATCCATAGGTTCGACGCCGGCGGACGCATAGGAGGCGACGCGGGCGAGGGGTGTCAGGCCGAGTTCCTTCATCCGCGCTTCAGACATCACCAGCACCGCCGCGGCGCCGTCGTTGAGACCGGAGGAGTTGCCGGCCGTGATCGTTCCAGCCGCATCGAACACCGGTTTCAACCGGCCGAGGCCTTCCATGGTGATAGATGGATTGGGATGCTCGTCACGGTCGACAATGAGATCGCCCTGCCTGGTCGTTATCGAGATCGGGACGATCTCTTCGTCGAATCGACCGGCCCGGATGGCGGCGTCCGTTTTCTCCTGCGAGCGCAGCGCGAACCTGTCTTGTTGCTCGCGGGTGATCTGGTAGCGCTGCGCCAGCGCCTCGGCGGTCACACCCATATGCACCTGATGGAAGGCGTCCCACAGCCCGTCGGTGATCATGGAATCCTTGACCGTGCGGTCGCCCATGCGGATGCCGGCGCGGACGCCGGAAACGACATGCGGCGCCGAGGTCATCGAATCCTGCCCACCGGCGATCACGCAATCGGCGTCGCCGCAGCGAATGGCCTGGGCTGCGAGATGGATCGACTTTTGGCCGGCGCCGCACACCTTGTTGACGGTCATGGCGGGTACGCTGACCGGAAGGCCGGCCTTGAGCGCGGCCTGCCGCGCTGGGTTCTGCCCGGCGCCTCCGGTCAGCACTTGGCCCATGATCACCTCGCCGACAGTGTCGGGCGCGAGTCGCGCCTGCGCCAGCATCGCCTGGATAAGCTGCGCCCCCAGCTCCGCCGCCGACAGGCTGGCGAACACGCCGTTCAGCTTGCCGATCGGCGTCCGATTGGCCGCAACGATATAAACGGCGTCCATTCCAGCCCTCCCAAAAGCCGATTGCCGGCCTGCGATCATCGCTTGACATTCTGGTTATAACCAATAATCTGAAACGCATCGGCAGGCAAGGCTGCGGCATCGAGTCCGGCCTGCATTGCGGGAGGAAATCCATGTCATCCGTGCTTTGGACGCCGGCGCCGGCCGCGTTCCGATCGTCCAACCTTGCGCGCTTTTCGGCAGCTAACGGCTTCGACCCGCATGACTACGAGACGCTGCATCGCTGGTCGATCGGCGATCCGGGGGCCTTCTGGCGGGCGGTGTGGGGTTTCGCCGAAGTGATCGGCGATCCTGGTGCGATCTCCTTCCTGCGCGACGACAATGCGCCGATGACAAGGAGCCGATTCCTGCCGGAAGCCTCGCTCAATCTCGCCGAAAACCTGCTGCGTGGTGACGAGGAGAGGGTTGCTCTCATCGAGGCCGACGAAAGCGGTCATTTCCGCGCCGTCACGCTCGGCGAATTGCGCCGGCTCGTCGCCAGGACGGCGCATGGCCTGCGCGCGGCCGGCGTCGGCAAGGGCGACTGCGTCGGCGGCATCCTGCCCAATCGCGTCGAGGGCCTCGCAGCGCTTCTGGCGACGCTCTCCATCGGCGCGGTCTGGTCGTCCTGCTCGCCGGATTTCGGCGCCGCCGCGATCGTGGACCGCCTCGGCCAGATCGGCGTCAAGGTGCTGTTCGCCGCGCCGCGCTACCGCTATGCGGGCAAGGAGCACGACATTTTGGGCAGGCTGGCCGAGATCGTCGCCGCCATGCCGGCGGTGACGACGCTGGTGCTGACCGGCGAACCTGGCGTCAAGCCGGGCTGCGCCGCGGATTGCATTTTGTTCGACGATTTCGGCAGCGACGCCCCGCTCACTTTCGAGCGCGTGCCATTCGACCATCCGGCCTATGTGCTCTACACCTCCGGCACCACAGGCGCGCCGAAGGCGATCGTCCACCGCGCCGGCGGCGTGCTGCTGCAGCATCTGAAGGAGCATCTCCTGCATGGCGACGTCCGCACAGGCGATGTCATGAGCTGGTACACCAACACCGCCTGGATGATGTATCACTGGCTGATCTCGGGCCTCGCCTGCGGCGCCTCGGTTGTCCTTTACGACGGCGCGCCGATCCTGAAATCGGGGGATGGCCTGGACCCCAGTCCGCTCTGGAAAATGGCCGAGCGTGCCCGCGTCACGCATTTCGGCACCAGCCCGAAATATCTGGCCACACTTGCCGCCGAAGGCTACGCGCCGGGGCGCCTGCATGATCTCTCGTCGCTGCGTTCGCTGCTGTCTGCCGGCGCGCCGGTCTCACCCGGGCAGTTCGACTGGGTCTACGAGCATGTGAAGCGCGACATGATCTTCGCTTCGATCTCCGGCGGCACCGAGATCATCGGCTGCTTCCTGCTGGGATCGCCGATCCATCCCGTGTGGCGCGGCGAGCTGACCGTGAAAGGGCTCGGCCTCGCCGTCGGCGTCATGGACGAGCGCAATGCGCCGGTCATCGGCCGGCAAGGCGATCTCGTCTGCACCGAGCCGTTCCCTTCCATGCCGCTGACCTTCTGGGGCAAGGACGGCGATGCGCGTTATCACGCCACCTACTTCGCCGCACGCCGCGAGATCTGGACACATGGCGACGTCGCCGAGATGACGGCTTACGGCTCTGGCGTCATCCACGGCCGCTCCGATACGACGCTGAAGCCCGGCGGCGTTCGCATCGGCACCGCCGAGATTTACGCTGCCTGCGAGAATTTTGCCGAGATCGAAGATTGCCTGGTCTTTGGCGCGCCGGTCGAAGGCGACGAGGAGATCGTGCTCTGCGTCAAGCTCAATGACGGTTATGCGCTGAGCCCCGAACTCGCCATGCGAATTCGCAAAGCAATCCGCGAAGGCGCCTCGCCCCGTCACGTGCCGCATCGCATCCACGCGGTGCAAGCCGTGCCCTACACACTGAACGGCAAGCGCGTCGAGGGCGCCGCCCGCACCACGCTCGAAGGCAAGCCTGTCAAGAACATGGCTTCGCTCGCCAATCCGGCATGTCTCGAGGAATACCGTGCGCTCGACCGGAGCAAGGCGGCATGAGCCGGGCAAAGGGAGCGATCGTCGGCATCGGCGAGTTGAAGCCGCAGCGCCTGACCAGCGGCGTGACGACGCTTGAGATGATTGCCGAGGTCTCCCGCCTGGCGGTGCTCGACGCCGGGCTGGAGCCGGCGGCGATCGACGGGCTGCTGGTCGGGCCGCAGGTCGGCGAGACGCCGCAGCATGTTCCGGCGACGATCGCCGAATATCTGGGTCTCGCGCCGACGATGGCCAATGTCGTCGACCTCGGCGGCGCATCAGGCGCCGGCATGGTCTGGCGCGCGGCCGCCGCGATCGAGGCCGGCATGTGCGAGGCGGTGTTGTGCGTGCTCGCCAACAACCGCGAGGAGGTTGCGCCCCGCTCGCCCAACCGCAATCCGATCCGCGAGTTCGACGTGCCTTTCGGCGCCTCGGGCGCCAACATCTCC
This sequence comes from Mesorhizobium sp. M2E.F.Ca.ET.209.01.1.1, assembly GCF_004010375.2. Taxonomy (NCBI): domain Bacteria; kingdom Pseudomonadati; phylum Pseudomonadota; class Alphaproteobacteria; order Hyphomicrobiales; family Phyllobacteriaceae; genus Mesorhizobium; species Mesorhizobium sp. M2E.F.Ca.ET.209.01.1.1. The sequence continues at coordinate 17,646 of NZ_SADP02000003.1, forward strand.
TATGCGCTGCTGATGCAGGCGCATATGGCGGAATACGGCTCTACCGCGCGTGATTTCGCGCTGATCGCCGCAGCCGCCCGGGCCAATGCCCAGCTCAATCCCGACGCCATCTTCCATGGTAAGCCGGCCGATGTCGAAGCGGTGCTGGCCTCGCCGATGATAGCCTCGCCGCTGCATCTCCTCGAAATCGTCATGCCGGTCGCCGGCGGTGAAGCTGTCGTCGTGACTTCCGCGGAACGCGCGCGCACGCTACGCGAGCCTCAAGTTCATCTGCTTGGCGCCGGCGAGAAGGTGACGCACCGCGCGGTCAGCCAGGCACCGAGTCTGACCTCAGGTCCGCTGAAGAGCGCCATGGCAAGGGCCTTCGCTCAGTCCGGCACGCGAGCAGATGAGATGGACCTTCTGTCGCTCTACGACTGCTACACGATCATGGTTGCGACGACGATCGAGGATGCCGGCCTCTGCGCGCCGGGCCAGTTCGGCGCGTGGCTCAACGAGCACGATCTTTCGCACAAGGGTGACAAGCCGCTCAACACGCATGGCGGCCAGCTCGGCTTCGGCCAGCCCGACCTTGCCGGCGGCATGACCCATGTCGTCGAGGCGGTGCGCCAGCTGCGCGGCGAGGCGGGCGAACGCCAGATCGGCAAGGCCGGGCTCGCGCTGGTCACCGGCAATGGCGCGACGATGAGCGAAGCGACCGCGCTGGTGTTGGGAGCCGCCTGATGGCGATCGATTTGAATACGCTCAAGACCGCTGGACCGACCATCTCCGGGCTCACCCGGCCATTCTGGGATGCCGCCGCCGAGGGCCGGCTGACCATCCAGCGCTGCGAGGATTGCGGCAAGGCCATCTTCTATCCGCGCTCGATCTGCCCGCATTGCTGGAGCAGGCACCTGCTGTGGAAAGACTCATCGGGCAGGGGACGGCTCAAGTCCTTTTCCGAGGTGCATAGGCCCGGCCATCCCGGCTGGCTGCCGGCGGCACCCTATGTGGTCGGCCTGGTCGAGTTGGCCGAAGGCCCGACGATGCTGAGCTTCATCCTGCCCGGCACACGGCCGCTACAGGTCGGGGCCATGCTGCTTCTTGCGCCGACCGCCATCGGCGGCCGTGTCCTGCCGGCCTTCAGACAAATCGAACTCGCAACAGAGGAGCAGCCGCGATGAGCACCGAGACGAAAGACGGTTGGGTGGGTGTCGTGAAAGGCCGTCCGCAGGTCGGCGCCTTCGCCGAGCGCACGCGGCGCACGAGGATGAGCGACATCGAGGCCTTCACCGATATCACCGGCGACCGCAACCCGCTGCACTACGACCGCGCCTTGGCCGAGAAGTCGGTGTTCGGCAAGCTGATCGTCCAGGGCGGCGTCACCTCCGGCATCCTCAACGCGCTGGTCGCGGAGGATCTGCCCGGACCCGGAACTGTGTTCCTCGAAGTGGCGTGGAAGTTCGTCAAGGCCGTCGGCGTTGACGAAGAGATCACCGGACGCGTGGAGGTCAAGGAAGTGCGGCCCGACAAGCCGATCTGCAAGATCGAGACCAGCGTGCGCAACGGCCAGGGTGAGCTTTGCCTCACCGGCACAGCCACGGTCTTCACCGTGCCGCTGCAGAGCGCATGAGCACGGTCGGCGGCGGCCGGCTTGGCGTGGCGGCCGACAGCGAGCGCTGGCGCGTGCTGTCGCTGCTTTGCCTCGCGGTCGTCCTGTCGCTGACCACTTGGTTTTCGGCGACCGCGATCCTTCCCGAACTGAAGCAGGAGCTCGCGTTGGGCGCGAGCGCCGAAGCCTGGCTGACCAATGGCGTCCAGGTCGGTTTCGTCATCGGCGCGCTGGCGGCGAGCCTGGTCAATCTGCCGGATCTTGTACGGCTGAGCCGCCTGATGGCGGCGGCGTCGCTTGTCGCCGCTTTAGCCAACGCGACCTTGCTGCTTCATCCGGGGCCTGGCGGCATAATCGCCGCGCGCATCGTCACCGGCGCTGCGCTTGCCGGCGTCTATCCGCCGGCGCTCAAGCTGGTGGCCACCTGGTTCACGCGCGACAGGGGGCTGGCGCTCGGCGCGGTCATCGGCGCGCTGACAGTCGGTTCGGCGCTGCCGCATCTCTTCCGCGCCGTCTCGACCGTGCTTGACTGGCGTCCAGTGGTCGCCGCGGCAAGCTTGGCCACTGCTGCGGGAGCGCTGCTCTTCCTGCTGTTCGCCAAGGAAGGGCCCTATCCTTTCGGCAAGGCGGTGTTCGAGCCTTCGCGCATCGGCCAGGTGTTTCGCGAAAAGCCGCTGCTGTTAGCCAATCTCGGCTATCTCGGTCATATGTGGGAGCTCTATGCCATGTGGGCGTGGCTGCTTGCCTATACGCGCGCCGCTTTCGACGCGCAGGCGATCGGGACCGCCGCCGCCTCGCTCTCGACCTTCTTCGTCGTCGCATCCGGCATCCTAGGCTGCCTGCTCGGCGGCTATCTGTCGGACCGCGTCGGCCGCACCGCCACCACCGCCGGCATGATGGTCATCTCGGGAAGCTGTGCGCTGCTGATGGGCTTTCTGTTCACCGGACCGCTCTGGCTGTTCATGCTGGTCGCCATCGTCTGGGGCGTTTCGGTGATCGGCGATTCGGCGCAGTTCTCCGCCGCCGTCACCGAGCTCACCGACCGCCGCTTCGTCGGCACCGCTCTGTCGGTGCAAATGGGCGCGGGCTTCGCACTGACGGTGCTTGCCATCTGGCTGACGCCGCGCTTCGCCGATTTCATCGGCGGCTGGCGCTGGGCCTTCCTGCTGCTGGTCCCCGGTCCGCTTCTGGGCGCCGTCGCCATGCTATGGTTGCGAAACTTGCCGGAGAGCGTGAAAATGGCGGGCGGCCTCCGGTAGGGAGGCGCTGCCGCTTATCTGAGTCGCGGCAAGTGATTTGCGGCGGGACCCGAATGGAACAGGCAACCAGAACGCGCGGGCGTCCTCGTTACGACCAGGAAGATGCCGAGGCGGCAGAGGCTTTCCGCTCGATCGGCTCCAAGGTTCAACTTAACCGCGACGAGGCGGCTCCGCTCTGGGTGCAGTTGCGCAACCAGGTCGAGGAGGCGATCAACACCGGCCTGCTTGCCGCCAATTCGCGCATTCCGTCGGAACAGGCGCTTTGCGATTTCTTCGGCGTCTCTCGTCCCGTCGTGCGCGCCGCGATCGGATCGCTCTCCAACGAAGGCCGCATCATCAAGATGCCGCGCAAGGGCATGTTCGTCGCCGCTCCCCGCGAACATGTAGACTTCATGACCGCCAATCTCGGCGTGTTCGACGATTTGACCGCCAAGGGCCACAAGGTCTCGACCCGCACGCTGGAGATCTACCGCTGCCCGCCGAGCGAGAAGGAGTCCAAAGTCTTCGGCATTCCCGCCAATGGCAGCGTTGTCCGGATCAGCCGCGTCTACATGACCGACGGCACGCCGATCACCATGACGCGCATCAGCCTGCCGGGGCATCGGGTGCCGGGGCTGGAGAACATCCTGTCGGAAAACCAGTCGATCTTCGGCACCATCCGCGCCGTCTTCGGCCTGACGGTGAAGCGTGCCGACCGCTGGCTGCGCGCCGCGCTTCCCACCAAGGAAGAGGCCGATGAAATGGGTGTCGCCGCCAACACGCCGCTGATCGAGATCGAGTCGATCGCCTATGATTCCGACGGCGCCGCGCTTGAATATTACGAGGCCTTCTACAACTCCTCCGTCGCCCGCATCCACATGGCGGTCGAGCAGCCGTCGGCGACGGTGAACGGTCTCGATCGCACCTGAATTGCGCACCTCCAAAAAAGATTCCGTTTTCTGGTTATAACCAGATTGACGGGCCCGGAAAGCTTCTGTAACGTCCCTGTCATGGGGTCGGGAGGAGCCTGGCCCAGGAGGCATTATCAGGACCGGTTGGCTTGCGGCGCTGCTTCGGCGGCGAGGGCAGCGTTTTGCCCGCGCTCAAGCCTGTCCTGATGGAGGACGTGCATGGATTACCGGTCGCAATTCGACCTGACAGGCGAGGTCGCGGTCGTCACGGGCGGCGCCAGCGGGATCGGTCTCGAGGCTGCGAGGGCGCTCGGAACTTGCGGCGCGCGTGTCGTCCTGCTCGACATGAATGCGGATGGGCTGAAAGCCGCTGCCGAAGCGCTCAAGGCCGCTGGCGTCGCAAGCGTCGAGGGTCGCGCGCTCGACGTCACCGATCCGCAAGCCGTCGAGGCGATGGCTGCCAAGGTCGTCAGCGATTTCGCCCAGGTCGACATCCTGGTCAACAGCGCCGGCATCGCGCGTCTCAACACCGCGCTCGACACGCCGGACGAGGAATGGCGCCTGGTGATGGATGTGAACGTCAACGGCATCTACTGGGCCTCTCGCGCCTTCGGCCGCTCGATGGTTGCCCGCAAGAAGGGCTCGATCGTCAATCTGGGCTCGATGTCGGGCCTGATCATCAACCGCCCGCTAACCGCGCCGTCCTACATGGTGAGCAAGGGCGCCGTGCACATGATGACCAAGGCGCTCGCGGTCGAATGGGCGAAGTCGGGCGTGCGCGTCAACGCGCTGGCGCCGGGCTATGTCGGCACCGAGATGACGCTGAAGATGCGCGAGCGTCCCGAACTATTCAACACCTGGATCGACATGACGCCAATGGGGCGCTTGGGCACGCCGCAGGAAATCGCCTCGGCGATCCTGTTCCTGGCGTCGCCGGCGTCGAGCTACGTGACGGGCGCGATCCTGTCGATCGATGGCGGCTACACCGCTTGGTAATTGGCCTCGCAAGGATGGAATATCGCATGACCCTTTCGGACCGAGATGTGCGCCAAGCCATCATCGACGCCTGCATCGAGATGAATGCGCTGGGCATCAACCAGGGCACATCCGGCAACATCAGCTGCCGCCATGGCGAGGGCATGCTGATCTCGCCGACCAGCACGCCCTATCACACGCTGCAGCCGGAAGACATCGTCTTCATGGGGTGGGATGGCGAGGTCGACGGACGCCTGCCGCCGTCGAGCGAATGGCGCTTCCATCTCGACATCATGAAGGCGCGGCCCGAGGTCAACGCGGTCGTCCACGCGCATCCGACCTACTGCACGACGATCGCCATCATGGGCCGGAAGATACCGGCGGTCCACTACATGGTCGCGGTCGCCGGCGGCAGCGACATACGCTGCGCGCCTTACGCCACCTTCGGCACGGCCGAGCTTTCGGCGCATGCGGTGGAGGCGCTGCGCGACCGCAAGGCCTGTCTGCTCGCCCAGCACGGCATGATCGCCGTCGGGTCGAGCCTCGCCCAGGCGATGTGGCTCGCCGTCGAGGTCGAGACGCTGGCGCGCCAGTATCACGGCGCCCTGCAGATCGGCGAGCCGCCGGTGCTGTCCGACGAGGAGATCGAAAATGTCATCAAGCGCATGGCCAGCTACGGCCTGCGTGACAACGACGCCGCTGCCTGAGCGGAGGGCTCTGCCCGAAGCGACCAACAAGGGGCTGGAGCAGCAACCTACTGTTTCGCATATCCTCCGGGAAGGCCTGGAGCGATCAACAAGGGAGGAAATGAAATGACGAATTCAATGAAAGGCCTCGTCAAGGCGCTCGCTCTGGGGTTGGCGGCGGCTTGCAGCCTGGCCGCGATCTCCGGCGCGAGTGCCGAGGAGCTCTCGCTCAAGGGCAAGCGCATCGGCGTGTCGGCAATAGGCACCGACCACTATTGGGACCTGATGGCGTTCAAAGGCATCCAGGACCGCGTCAAGGAGCTCGGCGGTGAAGTCATCGCGCTCGATGCCGGCCGCAAGGACCAGCAGCAGATCGCGCAGCTGCAGACGCTGATCGCCCAGAAGCCCGATGCCATCATCGAGCAGCTCGGCAACCTCGAAGTGCTGAATCCGTGGCTGCAGAAGATCCGCGACGCCGGCATCCCGCTGTTCACGGTCGATACCGCGACCCCGCACGCCATCAACAACACGACCTCCAACAACTACAATATCGGCGCCGAGATCGCGCTGCAGATGGTCGCCGACATGGGCGGTAAGGGCAATGTGCTGGTCTTCAACGGCTTCTACAGCGTGCCGGTCTGCAAGATCCGCTACGACCAGCTGAAATATGTGCTGACCTCGTTCCCGGATGTGAAGATCGTCGAGCCGGAACTGCGCGACGTCATCCCCAACACGGTGCAGAGCGCCTATTCCAACGTCACCGACATGCTGACCAAGTCGCCCGAGAAGGGTTCGATCGGCGCGGTCTGGGCCTGCTGGGACGTGCCGCAGATCGGCGCCACGCAGGCGGTCGAAGCCGCCGGCCGCAACGAGGTGAAGACCTATGGCATCGACGGCAGCCCGGAAGTCATCAAGATGGTGATGGACGCAAAATCGTCGGCCGGCGCGGTCGCGGCGCAACAGCCCTATGAGATCGGCAAGACCTCGGTCGACAACGCCGCCAAATATTTGGCCGGCCAGAAGGTGCCGCCGTTCACTTTCGTGCCTTCGGTGCTGATCAACAAGGAAAATGCAGCCGAAAAAGGAAAGCCGTTCCTCGACGCCGCCGAGAAGGCTGGCGTTAAATAGAGCGGAACGAAACGACGGGCAGCCGCACCTCTATGGCTGCCCGTCACATCCAACCAGGATTGACGGCCATGCAGACAGCAAAGCGTGACATTGCTGTGTCAATGACGGGCATATCGAAGCGGTTCGGTCCGGTGCGCGCCTTGGAAGACGCGAATCTCGAGATTGTGCGCGGCTCGATCCTCGGCCTTGTCGGCCAGAACGGCGCCGGCAAGTCGACCATCATCAAGGTGCTGGCCGGTATCATCAAGCCGGACAGCGGCTCGATCGTCATCAACGGCGAGACCGTTACTTCGCTCACGCCGGCTTCGGTCGAAAAGCTCGGCGTACACTTCATCCACCAGGACAGGCTGCTGGTGCCGACCGCGACCGTCGGCGAAGCCGTGTTCCTCGGCCACGAAATCGGCTTCGGCCCGTTCGTCAGCCGCCGCGTCATGGAACGCAGGGCCGCAGACCTGCTGCAACGCTTCTTCGGCATGGAACTGCCAGCGGGCACGCTGGTGAAAGACCTGACCACCGCGCAGCAGAAGGTCGTGCAGATTACCCGCGCGCTGGCGCAGAAAGCGTCGGTGCTGGTGCTCGACGAGCCGACCGCGGCGCTGGTCAAGCGCGAGGTCGACAGCCTGTTCGACGTGCTGCGCCGGCTGCGCGACGACGGCATCGCCGTGGTCTTCATTTCCCACTACATGCAGGAGATCGAGAAGCTCTGCGACCGCGTCACCGTGATGCGCAATGGCACTGATGTCGGCACCGTCGATCCGCGCCAGACGCCGATCGACGAGATCATTGCGATGATGATTGCCCGCGATGTCGGCGAGATGTTTCCGAAGCGCTCGGTTACGCTCGGCGCGCCGGTGCTGGAGGTTTCCAACCTGCGCCTCGGCGGCAGCTTCGAGAATGTCGGCTTTAATGTCCGCGCCGGCGAGATCGTCGGTCTCACCGGCCTGCTAGGCTCCGGCGCGAAGGAAATCGTCCAGTGCCTGTTCGGCCTCAAGACCGCCAATGGCGGCCAGGTCAAGGTCGAGGGCAGAGAGCTTGCGTTATCGACGCCGGTCAGGGCGGTGCGCGACGGCATCGCCATGCTGCCGGAGGACCGCCGCGCGCATGGCGTGGCGCTTGGCCTTTCCGTGCGCGAGAACATTTCCCTGGCCAGCCTACGCCGCTATTCGCGCAGCGGCATGGTCAGCCGTGGCGCTGAGAACCAGGCGGTGGACAGCCTGATCAAGGAACTGTCGATCAAGACACCGCATCGCGACGCGCTGGTGCGCGAGCTCTCCGGCGGCAACCAGCAGAAGGTGGCGATCGCCAAATGGCTGAGCTGTCAGTCGCGCGTCTATGTGCTGGACGAGCCGACGGTCGCCGTCGATGTCGGCGCCAAGGTCGAGATCTACAATCTGTTGAATCGCCTGGCGGGCGAGGGCGCTGCGATCCTGCTTCTGTCCTCTGACCTGCTCGAGCTGGTCGGCGTCTGCGACCGCGTGCTGGTCGTCTATCGCGGCAGGCTTGCCGGCGGCTTCTCCGGTCCCTCGATGAACAGCGACGCGCTGCTCGCGGCCTCGTCCGGCGCCCGCTCGAACGCCGATGGAGTGGCCGCATGAGCGCGAGCGTTCTCCACTCGGAAGTCGGCGTGTCCGACGAAAAGCAGGCCGCCGCCAAGAGCGCCGGCCGGCGCTTTGGAGCGCTCGTCGTGCGGCTTGGCGCGATCGCCGCCTTCGCCGCGATCATGGCCTATTTTGTCATCTTCGCGCCGGGCTTCACCTCGACCTTCAACCTGATCAACGTCGTCGAGCAGTCGGCTATCCTCGGCGTGCTCGCCTATGGCATGACGGCTGTCATCATCGGCGGCGGCTCCGACGTCACCGAAGGCGGCATCGATTTGTCGATCGCCGCCAATATGGGCCTGTGCGCCGCCGTCTACGCGACGCTTCTGTCGATGGGCTATGGCGACTTCTTCTCGGTGATCGCGGCCATTGCCGTCGGCATGGCGGTCGGCGCGCTCAACGCCTTAGCGGTGGTCGGCCTCGGCATCCTGCCGCTGCTCGCAACGCTTGCCGTGCTTAACGTCGCAGCCGGCATGGAACTCACGCTCACCCAGAACACGGTTGTCGGCGCATCCTCCCCGCTGCTCGGTGTGCTGGTGTCGGGCAGCTTCCTCGGCATCTCCGCGCTTGCCTGGGCGCTGATCGTCTTCTCGGCGATCATGATCGTGGTCGTTCACGGCACCTCCTTCGGGCTCAGGCTCTACGCCGTCGGCGGACACCCCGAAGCGGCGCGCGCGGCCGGTATCAGCGTGCCGTTCTATGTGTCCTTCACCTATGTTCTCAGCGGTTTTTGCGCGGCGGTGGCGAGCGTCCTCACCGTCTCACGCCTGTCGGCGAGCACGCCCGGTTCCGGCGAACTGCTCCTGTCGGTGCTGGCGGCGGCGCTGCTCGGGACCGTCTTCTCGCGCCGCTTCGTGCCGACCATGGGCGGCACGCTGCTCAGCGTGCTGTTCATCGGCCTGCTCGCGAACGGCTTCCAACTGCTCAACGTCTCCAGCTACTGGGTCAACGGCGTGCAGGGCGCGCTGATCCTGCTGGTGGTGGCGATCACATCCTTTGCCCGCGGTTCGGAGGGTTCGCGATGAGCGTCTCGGCCAACGACAACAGCTCAGCCAGTGTGCGCGGCTTCCTCGCCAAATACAGCGTGCTCATCGCCTTCGCGGCGATCGTCGTCTTCTTCGCCGTGGCGAGCCCAACCTTCCTGACGCCGGCTAACCTCTTCAACGTGCTGGTCAACAATGTCGTCATGCTGGCGATCGTGGCGCTGGGCCTCACCATCGTCATCTCGTCGGGCGGCATCGATCTCTCGGTCGGCGTCTCGGTCGACATGGCAAGCATGATCTTCGTCATGCTTCTGGCCGCCGGCTATAGCGGCGTGGTCGGCGTCGCGGGAGGCCTCGGCGCCGCGCTGATCGTGGGCGTGCTGAATGCGATCCTCATCACCAGGCTCAACATCAGTCCCTTCCTGGCCACACTCGGCGTGCTCTTCATCGGTCAGAGCACGCAGCAACTCGCCACCAGCGGCGGCCAGCCGATCTATCTCACCAGCGGTTATGCAGCAGACCAGTTCAACGCCATCGCCCGCACCGCTCTGTTCGGCGTGCCGACCCCGGTGATCGTGCTGATCGTGCTCGCCGTCGCCGTCCATCTCCTGCTGCACCGCTCGGTCTTCGGCCGCTATGTCCAGGCCATGGGCGCGCAGCCGGGTGTGGCCTGGTATTCCGGCATCCGCGTGCCGCGCGAATTGTCGATGGTGCATGTGCTGTGTGCGCTGCTCGCGGGCGTCACCGGCATCCTCTTGTCGGCGACGGTGAAGTCGTACGTGCCGCTGTCGGGCAACGCCTTCCTGCTCGACGCCATCGGCGCCACCTTCATCGGCACGACGCTCAGCCGCGAGCGCAAGCCCTCGGTCATCGGCACGCTGCTCGGCGTGCTGCTCCTCGCCATCGTCAAGAACGGGCTGCTGCTGGTCGGTTGGAATTTCTACTGGCAGCAGGTCGGCATCGGCGTGCTGGTCTTCCTGGTGCTGGCCGCGAGCTTCGGCCTGCGCCGCGCCGCCCATTGAGTTCGAAAGGTCAATGCAGCCATGCCCCAATTCGACGTCAGCTCGATCGGCTTCTACGTCCTCGACATTCTCGGACGGCCAGTCTCGCGCATCCCCGAAGGCGGCCGCGCCGACTATATCGAGGAGATCCGCATGACCGTTGCCGGCACGGCGGGTGCCACCAGCATGGACTGCGCCATCCTCGGGCTGAAGACGCGCGCCGTCACCACGCTCGGTACCGACGACATGGGCGACTGGTTCCTAGCCAAGCTGAAGAAATATGGCCTGGAGACCAGCCTCGTGCGCCGCGACGGCAGCGTCCAGACCTCGTCCACCATCCTGCCCGTGCGGCCGAACGGCGAGCGTCCGGCACTGCATGTGCCGGGCACCGCCACCTTGTTCGAGGTCGCCGATGCCGATCTCGACGCCGCGCTGGATGCGACCGTCGTCCATGTCGGCGGCACCGGCCTGCTCAAGCGGTTCGACGGCGAGCCGACCGTCAGGCTCTTGAAGCGCGCCAAGGAGCTTGGCCGCATCACCACTTTCGATCTCATCCAGGCGACGCCGGAGACGTGGAAACTGGTCGAACCGTGCCTTCCCTATATCGACTATTTCGTGCCGAGCATCGACGAAGCCGGTGAGATGGCGCATGACCGCGACCCGGCCCGCGTCGCGTCCTTCTTCAAGGCGCGGGGCGTGAAGAACTGCATCATCACGCTTGGTGCCGGCGGCGTTTATGTCTCGCCCGAGCATGCCGAGGATTTCCATCTGCCGGCCTTCGAGGTCGAGGTCTTCGACACCACGGGCTGCGGCGATTCCTTCACGGCCGGCATCATCGTCGGCATCGTCAAGGGCTGGGATCTGAAACAGTCCGCGCGCTTTGCCAGCGCGGTCGCCGCCAAGGTGGCGATGGGGCTCGGCTCCGATGGCAAACTCGTTTCGTTCGACGACACGATCGCGGCGATGAATTCGCTCCCAGTCAAGGCATCAAAGGTTCAAGCAGCATGACCATTCTTCCTGAGGCCAAGGGCAAGACGGCTCTCGTCACCGGCGCCAGCCGCGGCATCGGCAGGGCGCTCGCCAAGGGGCTCGCCGAAGCGGGCTTCGACGTCGCGATCACTGATCTCCCCTCGCAGGCTGCCGAGCTCGACGTGGCCAAAGGCGAGATCGAAGCGGCCGGCCGCAAGGCCTATGTCTACACGATGGACGTCAGCAAGAAGAAGGACATCGAGGCGACCGCGCAGGCGCTGCTCGAGGCCGCCGGCAGCATCGACGTGCTGGTCAACAATGCCGGCATCTTGAAGCCCAGCCTGCTGCAGGATCTCGATGAGGCCAATTGGGATGCGCATTTCGACGTCAACGCCAAGGGCGTGCTGATGATGTGCCAGGCGGTGCTGCCGCATATGCGCGCCAGGAAGTCGGGCAGGGTGATCAACATCGCATCGATCGCCGGCCGGCAGGGCGTGCCGACGCAGGGTCACTACGCCGCGACCAAGGCGGTGGTGATCACGCTCACCCGCGTCCTGGCGCAGGAAGTCGGCATGGACGGCGTCACCGTCAATGCGATCTGCCCCGGCATCATCCTGACCGAGATGGGCAAAAACAATCTGGGCAGTGAGGCCGCGATGCGCCATTGGGAGGATGTCGCTGCGCTGAAGCGCCTTGGTGCTCCGGAAGACATCATCGGCCCGGTGCTGTTCTTCGCCTCGGACCTCTCGGCCTTCGTCACCGGCCAGGCGCTCAACGTCGACGGCGGCATTTACTACCACTGACCGCTCGCTGGGTTGGCCGCGCGGTCGCCACATCCGCTTCGTTGCGAAGCGTCGAGACTGTGCGGGCTGGAAGGTCAGCTTCATCGCCGAACCGGACCTTCCGCTTCCGGCCCCAAAGACGACATGGCTATGCGCTTGATGTCAGCCATAGAGGCAAACTTTGCCCCGCCCCGAAGCGGCTGACCAGGATTGGAGGTACGGTCGCGCGACAGGCCGACCTGGCATCCTCAATCAAAGGGGGTGCCCCTTTTCGTACACGACGACCAGAACCGCGACGCCGGTTACCAGGCCAAACCTGATCGAAATGCCACCTTTGTTTCAACCGGCCGCTGCAGAGTTCAATCATAAAGGGGAAAGGCTAGCCTGCTTGCTCCGCCACCAGGAATTCGGCGTACCACTTCGGCCAGTCTGCATTGTGTTCGCCGCCCGATTGCCTCTCGTACTCCCCATGTGCCGCAGCGGCACGACGTAAAGCCGACTCGAGTTCAGTCGGAGAGGTGAAGGTGGTCACATTTTCGTCTACGCGGCCCGGCAGTCTTCGGGTAACCTCCTGCAGCGTCCACTGGTTGCCATCCGGATCGCTGAACGATGCGAGGGAACCGTAGCTGCGCCGTTCCGGTTCTGGCCCGCTGACACGGCCTTCGCCGCCTAGATGGAAGGCTTCGCTGACGTCTATCCCTTTTTGCGCGAGCTCTGCGCGCGCTGCCACTATGTCGGAGACGACGAGATAGTGCGCTGACTTTTTGCCAAGGTGTATCGATGCCGGAGACCCGGGCGGGGTGAATTGAACCGCGCGCGAGCCATCAATTCTGGTGAAATCTGCATCGAGGCGCCAACCCAGCTTGCTATAAATTGTTGGGCGGTCTCCACATCGGCTACCGGAATGACGGCAATTTCCAGCTTCATGTCGATCCCCCGTGGTTCCGAGAGGCCAAGAGGGGGGTCACCGGCTGCGGTATTGTTTGTCATTCTCTGTTCTCCCTAAAGCGACCGCGTTGTTTTAGTGGGCGCCGCCCGCGGCGCCATCAAGGGGAGTAGTGGGAGAATACGAAATCCTTAGAGGGATCGAGCTTCACGTGACAGGCGAAGCACGTTTTGATCAGCGGCTCGCTCGGGTTCGTTACCCCGTTCTCGAACTGCCCATATCCCCAGCCGCCGGTCTCCGGATACTTCTTCGAATCCTTGATGCTGATCTGCACGTTCGTTGGCTTCCCGGCGACAAACGATTGGGGAGCCGTAACGACTTGGTCGTTCTCCGGAGAAGACTCGTAGAAGTAGGCGAGACGGGCGATGATCGTGCCGTCCGGGAATGGCCGGGTACCGTCCCGAAACGCCTTCAGCGCGATGTCGTTGCCCAGAACCGCCCGGATATCGTTGTTCTCCCCTGCTTCGTGGGCAACGGTGATGACTTCCCAGTGGCGATAGCCATCCGGTACCTTCACTCCATAGACCGGGGAGGAGTCGCCCGTCAGGCCGCTCGCAGCGACCGACGAGAGAACCACGAAGGCGCACGCCGATGCTAGGATTTTCAGTTTCGACATTTGTTTTCCTTCGTCAGGGGGTACATGAATTCCGCACATTGGCCGGGGGACTAGGTGACGAAGCAATCGACGGCGACATCAGCAGGCCGATACCATCGGCCGTCGCACGCATAGCCGGAGGCGCCTTCGACGAAGCAGCGGGCTGCTCGATAGGGCGGACCCTCAGATGTGTGACCTCCATCTTTCCTCCACCTCCGCCATCTTCGTCGCCAGTTCCTCAGGGGTGATCAATTGCTTTTGGAAGGCGACGTTCGCGAATGTGGCGATCCAGCGCTCGTAGTAGGTCAGCTTGCCCACCATCTCCGCTCCTAGGGCCTCAACACCGCGCCGCTTTTCCTCGGTGTTGATGATCTTGTGGAAGTCGAGAACGTCCGCGAGGGCGTGGCATCGCTTTTCCCACGGCAGGAGTTCGTGATCGGTCTGCTCGATCTCCGGAGCTTCAAGACCACCGATGTCGTTCGGTAGCCTTTTCAGAAGTTGCTCGCTACCGTTCATGACGATGCTCCTTGTACTGGCGGTTTCACCGGTATCACACCGATCATGGCGTCCCGCGTCACGAGGGAAGCGAGCTGCTCTTCGGACATGTGTTCTGTTCCTTCAGGGCGCATCGGAAGCACGAGATACCGCTGGATCGCGGTGGAGTCGCTTACCCGGACCTCGACGTCGTCGGGGATGACCGTGCCGAACTCGGCAAGCACCTTCCGAGGTTCGTAGACGGCGCGAGCACGATAAGGCTTCGCCTTGTACCAGTCCGGCGGCAATCCCAGCACCGGTCGAGGATAGCAGGAGCACAACGTGCAGACGATGAGATTGTGTACTTCGGGGGTGTTCTCGAGAACGATGAGTTCGGTGAGATCGTAGAAGGTGATGCCCAGCTCCTCACAGCCCGTCCGGCCATTCGCCAGCAGTCGCGCCTTGAAGTCCGGATCCGTCCACGCCCGCGCCACCACCTTGGCGCCGAGAGCGGGGTTGCGGGAATCCAGCACCTCGATCTGATGCCGGATCTCGTCCGCGCTAATATAGCCCTTCTCGATCATCAGCTCCTGGAAGGCAGTCTCCATGAGGTCGAAATAGCCAGGCATACCGGAGCTTTCGACGGGAGCGTGGCCATGCTCTTGATCGTGTCCGTCTTCGTGGCCATGCGAGGGTCCGTGATCTCCGTGCGCGGTCATCGCGACATTCCTTTGAGCCAGGTTTCGAAGACTTCGATGCGGAGGTTGTCACCGGGCTGGCCGGCGTATTGCTTCCAAAGTTCCGTCATCGGTACCGCGACGCGATAATAAAAGCCGAGCGATCCGGCGTTGCGGCCGAACCCTTCCTCCTCGTTGTTGACGGCTTTCGGCGACATGACGGCCTCGATCACCGCTTCCTTGCCGCGAAGGTAGGTGGGAACGCGGTAGTGTCCGACGGGAACTCGGTCATCGATGCGGACGTGCTGGCCAGCGCTGAGACGCGGCAGATCGGCGGGTGCGGGAACGAGGCCTCCGATCTGTTGTCGCGTAGGAGATGATGCCATGGTTGCCTCCTGAAGTTTCGGAGGAGGGTACGAAGAAGAGGTCGGGCTATCTTTCGGAAACGTGCGATCACAAGGTGGGAACCGAAAGACGGGCGAGATCGCACGCTTTCGAAAAACAGGAACAGGCGATCCGCCCATCATGCTCCTTCGGTTACCTCAGAAGGAGAACGTCATGACGTACATCACAACCCATGCCGCCCCGGCAACGCCTCTCACGGCAGCGGAGCTGCTTCCATGGATCGCTTTCATCGGCCTCCTTTCGCTGATGATGCTGTACTTCGTCGGAGCGGAGCAGGGGGCGACGTCGCTGATCCAGGGCAACGCCGTCCACGAGTTCGTGCACGACGGACGACACCTGCTCGGCTTCCCCTGCCACTGAGAATACGTCCATGATCGAGAGGCTTCTGGTCGCCGGGATGATCTCCGGCCTCATCGTTGCTATTGCGGGGTTTGCATTTGCGCGGGTGTTTTCCGAGCCGGCGGTCGAACGTGCGATCGTCTTGGAAGACCAAAAGCCACATGACAACGCTGAGGAGGAAACCGTCAACCGCGTCACGCAACGCAATCTCGGCCTCCTGACGGGTTTGGCGAGCTATTCTATCGCGCTTGGGGGCATCCTGGCTATCGGATCCGCATGTCTGCTCGGTCGCCTGGGCATCGGGCCTCGGGCCACCGTCTGGACGTTGGCGTCGCTGGGGTACGTTTCCCTCGTTTTGGTGCCGCAGTTCAAGTACCCCGCAAATCCTCCCGGAATCGGAAGTCCTGAGACGATCGGCAGCCGCACCGAATTGTACTTCCTGATGCTCGCCCTTTCGGTAGCATCGATGGCCCTTTCCTTCTGGGTCGGCTTTCGGTTGCGAAGACGCTTGGGCCGAATGTTCGCGGTTACGGTTGGAGTACTTATGTTCGCGGTGCTAGCACTCTGTCTGACAGCGGCCTTTCCAGAGGCTTCGAAAGTCCCGAGCGATTTCCCAAGCGGGCTTCTACTGACGTTCCGGATCCAGTCGGCCCTGTTGCAGGTGATCGTCTGGGGCGGTCTCGCAACGGTCTTTGGACAGGCTTCACTCTGGATCGTTGAGGAGAGGTCGGTCCAGAGCCGATGCTAGGGGGGGGTTCCAAATGCCTGATTTTAGGCGACCAGCGCTGTTGTGGTAACGTGTGGCGACCGAACCCGCTTCAGCGATCGCAGCGGCGGACCTGATGGACGAAGCGTCCCCGAAGGCGTTCGCATCATGCGACACAGACGTGCACGAGGTCGGACCGTTCGCGCGGCGGTGAAGCTTTCCGACGCCCGACGGGGATTCCTCTTGATCTTGCGGGGCGACGAACTGGCCGTGATGGCAACGGCGACCGGCGGCTCGACCGCTGTATCCTTCGTCTCGGGCAAGCCGGAGGACTTCGGCCTTGGCGAAAATTTCATCCGGTCCGTAATCGGGGCAGGGCGAAGCCGGATCATATCCCACGCAGAGCTTTCGATGGTATGTCTTCCGCTCACCTTGGCAGATCCGTGTGACGGCGCGCTCTATCTAGAGGTGGAAACTGCACCTGCCAACGTTTCCGATCTCGAGTGGCTGACAACAGCACTCTCAGCGGCTGCCATCGCAGATAAAATCCCCGGGCGCCCCTCTGCGGCCGAAAGTCCGCCGACCAACCTCGTCGGCGATCCCAAGCTTGCACTCGACATGATACCAGCCTTGACCTGGATCGGTGGCGTTGACGGGAGCCTCGAGGACGCGAACAGCCAGTGGTTCGACTACACCGGGTTAAGTCGGGAGGCTGCGCTTGGATGGGGTTTCATCAGGGCGTTTCACCCAGACGACGTGGAGAAGGTTACCAGGGTCTGGACAGAACTGCTGGCGTCAGGCGAGCCCGGTAGCATAGAAGCTAGAATGCTCAGGCACGACGGCGAGGCCCGGTACTTCATGTTGCGGGCGGAGCCACTCGTAGGCGACGACGGCACGATCCTCAGATGGTACGGGGTCAACACCGATATCGACCACTTGAAAAGGGTCGAGTTCGAGCTCGCCCAGAGCCAGCTGGTGATGGCCGTGGCGCAGCGGATCATCGAAACCGGGAGCTTCTCCTGGGACATGGCGTCCGACGTCTTCACCTGTTCGGCCGAGTGCGCCAAGATCGTCGGCCTCGAAGCCCATAAAATCAATTTCGCGTCCCTGAACGAAAGGGTTCACCCGGACGACCGGGAGATGGTGGCCGAAGCGCATCGCAAGGCGCTGCAGGGAGAAGATCTCAATATCGAGCATCGGTTCCTGCTGCCAGACGGAACGGTCAAGTTCATCCATGCACGCGGCCGTCTGATAGTCGAGGACCACGTCGGACCGCGGGCCTACATCGGGACGATCGTCGACGTGACGGAGACGAGGCGTTCCGAGGAGAGAATACGGAACTCGTTGATCGAAGCACAACGCGCCCAGGCGTCACTGGCCGAAGCACAGAGACTCAGTCACGTAGGCAGCTATCGCATCAACCCGTCGACAGGCGAAGTCACTGGGTCGGAGGAAACCTACAATATCTACGGGCTGGATCCCGCACTACCTTTGTCCCGAGAAGCGATCACCGAACGGGTCCATCCAAGCGACCGCGACAAGGTCGCGGCGGCTTTCGAAAAGGGCGTCCGAGAGCGCCAGCCCTGGGAGATTGAGCACCGACTGCTGATGCCGGACGGATCGATTCAGCACGTGCGTTGCGTCACGCGCGTTGAGACCAATCCCGACGAAGAACCTGAAGTCTTCGGGGCGATCATCGACCAGACCGAACGGGTGAAGAGCGACGAGGCGCTGCAGCGAGCGCAGGCCGACATTGTCCGGATGAACAGGCTCACTGCAATGGGTGCGGTCACGGTGTCCATCGCCCATGAGATGAACCAGCCACTGATGGCAATAGTGACCAACGCGGCGACTTGCATGAGTTGGCTCGACCGCCCAAATCCGGATGTCGCCGAGGCGAAGCAAGCCGCCGAACGCATCGTCGAGGAAGGAAAGAGGGCGGGTGACGTTCTCCTGAATATCCGCAGTATGGCGCGGAACTCGAGGCCTACGGCCATGACGACGGTCGACCTGGGCGAGGTTGTTGCCCACGTTCTGACGATCCTCAGGAGCGAGCTGCGGCTTCGCCAGATCGACGTCAGCGTCTCGCTCTCGCCGGGCATCGCTTCAGTGCGCGGAGACAAGGTTCAACTGCAGCAGGTCTTGCTGAACCTCATGTTGAATGCTGCCGAGGCCATGGCCGCGAATGACCAGACCCGCCGGATAGAGGTGTCCGGCGAGAACGACGAAAAGGGGTTTGTGGTCGTCCGGGTAGAGGACAACGGCGAGGGGATTGACCCCATTGCATCCGAACGCATTTTCGAAGCATTCTTCTCGACCAGGCAGGATGGCACTGGCATGGGCCTCGCAATTTCCCGTTCGATCATCGAAGCGCACAGGGGAACGCTATCCGCCCGTCCGCGTGAGGGAGGAGGAGCGGTCTTCGAGCTTTCGATACCGTTTGCGCGGGAGGGCGCATGAACCAAAAGCAACGCGACGGTACCCAGATCGTTGTGATAGAGGACGACGTAGGTGTCCGTGAATCTCTCGTCGGCCTGCTGCGGTCGATGAAGTTCAGCGCGACCGCATTTTCCTCAGCGGCCGAATTTTTGTCGAAGGGAAAGCTCGCGGCAGTGGGCTGCATGATCCTTGACGTTCGCCTTCCGGGCCAGAGCGGCATCGAATTCTTGCAGGAAGTAAGGGCGAATGGATTTCAGAGGCCCGTCATCTTCATGAGCGGGCACGCGGACGTTCCCATTGCTGTCAGGGCGATGAAGGCCGGTGCCGTGGAGTTCCTGACCAAACCCGTCCGCGAGCAGGATCTTCTCGACGCGGTCCATTCCGCAATGAAGCGGGATAATCGGGACACGATGAAGGAGCAGGCCGCGGCTCACGCTCGTGCCGATTTCCAGTCGTTGACAAGACGCGAGCAGGAGGTGCTGGTCCGAGTGGTCGAAGGCCAGAGGAACAAGCAGATCTCGGCCGCCTTAGGGATTTCGGAGGCCACTGTGAAACTTCATCGCGGGAAGGTGATGCAGAAGATGCACGTGCAGACCTTGCCGGAACTCGTGCGGTACTACGATATGCTTGACCTGAACCTGACCATGGTCGCTGCGAAGGACTGAGTGAGTGTCTGAAGGTCAACCGTCGGGTCTCTTGAATGTCGAGCGCATCTCGTTGCGAGGTAGGATGCAATGACCGTAGACCCAAGTCAGCTAGTGGTCTGCGTCGAGGACGACGAACCAGTTCGGGACGCGCTCCGTGGCCTGTTGCGGGCTTCCGGGATCAAGGTGGCGGCGTTCGCGTCTGCCGAGGAATTCCTTGTTTCGGATGAATTGCAGTCCGCCGCTTGCCTGGTCACCGACATCCAGCTCGGCGGGATTTCGGGTCTCGATCTGCTTGATCGTCTGGCCGGCATGACGGTGACGATCCCATCGATCCTGATAACGGCTCACTCGGACGTCGCAGCCGGCGACCGGGCACGGAACTCGGGCGCATCCCACGTTTTCCTGAAGCCTGTCAGTCCGGTCGAACTGCTTCAGGCTGTCCGGACCGCGCTCTCAAACGAGCATTAACGTCGTCACATATTATCTCACTTAGCGTCGCGTTCCCGCCGTCGCATAGGGCTTCTGATCGATGACGAAGGGCTTCGATCGCTCTATCGACGAGATGTTTTCCTGGAGGTAGCTGCCGATCCGCGAGCGCACCGCAACTGCTCGACGGAAGCGAAGCGGCCGATGAATTTCGTCGTCCTCGACAACATCCCGAATGACACGCTGCGCGCGCTGGGGATGGCCAGCGGAAAGCGACAAAAGAATCATAACGCTGCCGAAGACGGCAGGTCGATGGACGGTGCTTTCTTGATGGTTGGACGGGTCGCTTTCCGGCGCGACGTCCATGAAGTGGAAATTCGGTTAGTTACGGATCTTCCTCGGCTGACAGGCGACGATCGTGCCGTTCTACTTCATTGAAGGTTGAGACTGTCCGCTGCTTGATGTTCGAGCAGTGGAATGGCCGGAAGACGGTTTAAGCTGACGCCAGAGACCGAGCGGGCTTCCTCTCTGCGCGCGTTGTTCCGCCATCGACCTGGTGTTGTCGAGATCATCTTCTTAAAAACGGTCGTGAAATGCGCCTGGTTCTGAAATCCGGTCTGGAGCGAGATGTCGACCAGAGAGAGGTCGGTGCCAAGGAGGAGCTTCGCCGCCCTCTGGATACGAAGCCGCAGCAGGAACTCGTGGACGCTCATCGAGGTCGCGGCCTTGAAAGTGGCCGCGAAGTGGGCGCGCGAGAACCCTGCGACGTCGGCGAGTTCTTCGAGGGTCATCCGTTGGTCAAGCCTCGCTTCCGCATGTCGCTTCACGCGGTTCAGCCGCCATGACGACAGAGGGTGAACCCGTGGAAGGCGCTCGTATCGTTCGAATGCCATCCGCGAGAAGTTGCGCGCAATGTCGCCACGGCGGGCGGTCGATACATTGGCGACCTCCGCAATGAGTTCCGCGAGCTGGATGTCACGAATGCTGAAGTGGCCGCCGACCACCGGGCGGGGACCCTGATATCGTTCGTGCAGGTAAGTCAGGACGTAAAGGCAGGCGTCCGACTGCAGTTCGACCGAAATCGGATCCGATCCTTCGATGAAGGTCACGCTGTCTTCGACCATGATCCCATGATAGAGAAGTCGCCCCTTCTGCTCGAGGCGAAGCTCGGAATCCCGCGCGGCTATCAGGAAGGTTCCGACGCCCGATCCGAGGGATGTCGTTATGGCCCTGCTACCATTTTCTCGCGTCAGCTTCGCGAGGAAGATGTTTGGGTCGTCGACTTTGTAGTGCTCGACGTGTAGGCAGTCGTCGCTCGTCTCGAAGACGTCGCCGATTGTGCCGAGACTCACCTTGATGGCGATATCGGTTTGCATTGCTTTACCTTTCACCCGATCTGTCGTCGACTTAACCGGTTACCTGTCGCCGGCGGCCCGCTCGATCATCGCGGACACGAGATCGGGGTGAGAGATCATCACGACGTGTGAGGAACCGTTGACCTCGACTGCCTCCTTGGCACCGGCCCGCTTCGCCATGAAGGCGTGCAGCGCGGGAGGCAGATTCTTGTCCTCTGAGCCGTAGATGAAATGCGAGGGCAGGGTCTTCCACGCGGGCTCGGACGAGGGTTCCTCGAAGGCCTCGGCCGCGATCGGCCGCTGTTCGGCGCCCATGAGGGCCGCCTTGTCCTTGGGCACATCGGCCGCGAACTGCTTCCAGAACTTGCTCTGCTCGATGTAGAGATCGTGCTTGCCATCCGGCTGGAGAACTGGCGGTGCGAGCGTGCCTCCGAGCGTGCTGCCGGGGAACTTCTTTCCGAGCTCAGAGACGCTTTCGCCCTTCTCCGGTGCCAACCCCGAAACGAAGACCAGAGACATGACGCCCGTATCCTTGACCGTCACGTCGCTGATAACTGAGCCGCCGTACGAGTGGCCGACGAGAACGATCGGCCCCTTGATCGACTTCAGCACTTCGTTGACGTAATCGGCATCGTATTTCAGGCCGCGGAGGGGGTTGGCGACTGCCACAACCGGGTAGCCGTCCTTGAGCAGCTTTTCGGCGACGCGGTCCCAGCTTGCGGACTCCGCGAAGGCGCCGTGGACGAGTACGACGGTGGGCTTCGACGCGGCGAGCGCGGAGCCGCTCAGCAGGAGCGCCACCAGTATGGCGGAACCGGACAGGAACTTTTTCATCGGGATCACCTCTGTGAGCGCGGGGACCACACGCCCTGTGGCGCTGGGGTTTCATTGAGGTGAGGCTACATCTTGGGGCGCAGAGATGGTGTGAGATGTCGGGAATGGATGTGAGAAGCGGTTGGGCTCCGGCGTTGGGCAATCCACGTCGGTCCGCTTGCCTTACCGCCTTAAATGAGGCCAACAGCCTACCAAATGTCGAACTCAATCAGCCGCGACAAACCCGATCCGCATCTAACATCTGTCTGCTGGTGACCGACCGAGGGTATCCTGAACGTGCGGGGCACTGCAGGGCTGCCCCATGCAGAGCCTGATATCTTCGACGCTATGAAGCATTGGTCACGGCCATCGATGGCTAACGGTAGCCGGCGCGTGATTTTCCTGTCATGCGTGACGGAATGCGATGCGGGTGATGATCACGAGTTGATCGCGAGATCGACTGCGGACAGAAGATCCTGGTATCGCACGGGCTTGGTAAGGAACTCGACCGCGCCAGCCTTCATCGCGCGAACGGACATCGGAATGTCGGCGTGTCCGCTGATGAAGACTATTCTCTGCCGCAGGCCCGATTTGATGAGTTCTGCCTGGAAATCGAGGCCGCTGCGACCCGGAAGGCAGACGTCGAGGATGAGACAATCGGCGCGATAAAGTGTGTCGCTCTCCTCATACGCCGCCACTGAGGCGAACGTGCCTACGGCAAGGCCGACCGACCGGAGCAATCGGGCGATTGCATGACGGACGCCGTCTTCGTCCTCGATCAGAGCGACATATGGTTTCTCCATCTCCGATCCCAGAGGCATGCGGGTCCTCGCGGTGCTCGGCGTTGCTGGTTCGATTTCCTCGGCAGCGCCTTGCTGGACGAGCATGTAGCCCCGGCGAACGATCGTCTTGATCATGTCACGATGATCGCCAAGCGCCCGGCGAAGCGACCCGATCTGGAAGCGCAAATTGCATTCCTCGACCACCATCGAGGGCCACACCGCGTCGAAGATCTCCTCCTTGCTCACGATGCTGCCGCGCGATCGAAGCAGAAGCATGAGGAGGTCGAACGCTCTTCCGCCGATCTCACAGGGATTTCCGTCAAGAAGAAGCTGGCGCGAGTGCGGGAGTGCGCAGAAACGACCGAACCTTATGGCGTTTTCACCGCCGGCTCGCGGTGGTCCTTCCAAATCGAAGGGCAGGGCGTCGCCTGTGGGGAGATGGATGAGGGTGTCCGACGGAACTTGCATGGCTGTCTCCTGCCCACTGCAATTGTTCACCGCAACCCGCAGACCGTTTCGTTCCTTGCATTCCCCAAGGTGGATCGACTTCGGAAGCGGCTGCGAGGTCAGCGTACCTCCTTGTGGTTAAAGCTCACAATCCGACTTACGTCCGGAGAACACGGCGAAGGTCGAGGCAGACTAGACGATTGTCTAGATTTTCCAATGCCAGGCGGATGACCCGCCGGCTCACTCAAACTCACGAGACCTTGCGACAACTAGCTCGTGAACGCCCCTTAGCGGGCGTACCGTTCTAAGGATTGGTTTCGAGATTCCCCAGCAACGAGGAAGCCGAAAGCCACCTGATCTTCCACCGCATGACTTACTACTTCCTCGATCGAAGTCGGCCGAAACTATGATCGAGGGCGCCACCACGCCTCCTCCCGGCGTGGTGGCAATTCCTTTTCGCATCGACTGGAACCATGGAGCGGAAAATGACCAAGCACGGTAACGCACTTTCAAGACGTGGCTTCTGCCTTTGTTGCCTCGGCGGCGCCGCACTGGCGGCGACAGGAGAATGGCTCACCCCTCGGCAGGCGTTCGCCGCCGCCAAGAGCCAGGTCCTGATCATCCGCGAGGCGGCCGCCAAGGCGGACATAATCACGACGAAGCTGCGGGGCGGGGTCAACGTACTCACAGGCTCCGGAGGGAACGTCGCTGTCCTCGCCGGCACGGACGGGAAGCTTCTCGTCGACGCCGGAATCACCGCGACCCGTCCCCGAATCGAGAAGGCGCTCGCCGACATCGGGCCCCAGCCTGTCACCCACCTGATCGACACGCACTGGCACTTCGACCACACGGACGGAAACGAATGGCTCAATTCGGAAGGAACCGTCATCATGGCACACCCGAACACGCTCAAGCACCTCGAGGCCGCGACCCGCGTCGACGACTGGAACTTCGACTTCCCGCCGTCGCCGAAGAGCGCTCTTCCCACCCAGCTCATGAAAGAGGACGAGGAGACGCTGAAGCTGAACGGGAAGACGATCCGGCTGAAGTACTACGGCCCCGCGCACACCGACAGCGACATCCTAGTCTTCTTCGAAGAGGACAACGTCATTCATGTCGGCGACACGCTATGGACCGGACTCTATCCGTTCATCGACTCCTCGACAGGCGGCAGCATCGACGGACAGATCAAGGCAGCCCAGGCGAACATCGACCTGATCGACGACGACACCATCGTAATCCCCGGCCACGGGGACATCGCGAACCGGAAGGACATAATGGTCTGGAGGGACATGCTCATCGGCGCCAGGGAGAAAGTGGCGAAGCTCAAGAAGGCAGGCCGCACGGTCGATGAAACGATAGCCGCGAACCCCACCAAGGAGTGGGACGCCAAGTTCGGCCAGTGGGTGATCCCTCCAGCGCTGTTCACACGGGTTGTCTATGAAGGCGTCTGACGCATTGTCTGCCGAAGGTCCTGCCCGAGGGAGCACAATGGACACCATGCATCAGGTCTCGAGCACGCGTCTATAGTCGAGCATCTCATTACTGCGAATGAGCGAGCGTTCAAGTGACCGCTCGGCCCTAAGCCAGAAGGCCATTGGGGGCTAAGCCGCTTTGGATATCGACCCTATGCGATAGCGCGCACGGAGACGGACAGATGTCAGATGGACCCGTTAAGGTAGAAAGCAACGGCGACTACCCGCCACTCCCGCCTTTGCAGACGGGCGTTCGGGGCCTTTGTCCACGGTGCGGAAAAGGGCGCCTGTTCCAGGGCTTTCTGACCCTTCGGCCGAGCTGCGACGTCTGCGGTCTCGACTACTCCTTCGCCGATCCGGCCGATGGCCCCGCCTTCTTCGTCATCTGCTTCGCGTCGATTCCGACCGTCCTTCTGTCCGTATGGCTCGAAGTCGCGCACCAGGCCTCGATTTGGACGCAGCTTTTCGTCACGGGCCCTTTCCTCGTCGCGACTTGCATTCCGCCGCTGCGACCGCTCAAGGGATGGCTGGTCGCGAGCCAGTACTTCTACAAGGCCGAAGAAGGCCGACTATCCCGCGAGACCGCCACCGATTAGGAGAACGCAATGCTGGTCAAGATCCAGGAGCATCGGACGATGCAGGGGTTTCAGCAGACGCTGACCGCCGTCACGAAGGCGATCAAGAACGCAGGACTTACGATTTTCGCCGAGATCGATCACGCCGGCGCGGCGCGGGAAAACGGCCTCGACATGCCGGAGACCCGCGTCATCCTGTACGGGAACCCCAAAGTAGGAACCCACGTGATGACGCACACGCCTTTATCGGCACTGGATCTTCCACTTCGCGTTCTCGTCCGCGAACTACCCGGCCACCGAGCGGCGATCGCATTTCATCCTGTCACCGATATGTTTGAGGCACTCGGCGTGAAGATTCATGATGCTGAGAAATTCGACGTCGTCCAGAATTCGATCGCAAGCTCTGCCGCGGACTCGAAGAAGCTGCAGGCGTGAAACGATTGCCATTGCTCCCCTTTCTATCAAATCATCGGCCTGTCAACGACCGGACATTCTCAGACTGAAGGGCTGCGTCGAGCCCGCTGGTCGCCTCCCCAGCGCCACCCGACGATTCAGAAAGACCAAGCCGCATTGAGCCGGAATACTGCAGTCTCAAGCAACGCCGACAGCGTCCGCGAGATTGGAGACCGGGAATGCAGCTGCGGAGGCTCCGCACATGAAACAGAGGATGCATCGATGACATCGAAGATAGGTTTCGAACTTACAAGACGGGACGCGATGATCGCCGGATCCTCCGCAGTCCTTTCTCTGGCGATAGGCCCGACGGCGTCGGCCGCAAGCAAGCAGAAACAACAGCCAAAACGAACGGAGGATAAGAGTATGGACAGAGTAAAGGTGAAGGACGGCACGGAAATCTTCTTCAAGGACTGGGGTCCGAAGGACGCCCAGGTCATCATGTTCCATCACGGCTGGCCGCTCAGCAGCGACGACTGGGACAATCAGATGCTGTATTTCATCGCCCAGGGTTACCGTGTGATCGCACATGACCGCCGTGGCCATGGTCGTTCGTCGCAGAGCCGCACCGGGCACGAGATGGATACGTACGCCGCCGACGTTGCGGAAGTCGTCGAGGCGCTCGACCTCAAGAACGCGATCCACATCGGTCACTCGACCGGAGGCGGCGAGGTCGTACACTACGTGGCGCGCGCGAAGCCCGGCAGGGTATCGCAGGCGGTCATCGTCGCCGCGGTGCCCCCGGTCATGCTCAAGTCCGAGAAGAACCCCGGGGGCCTACCCATCGAGGTGTTCGACGGCCTCCGGAGGGCGCTAGCGGCCAATCGCTCGCAATTCTACATCGACGTCCCGACCGGTCCGTTCTATGGGTTCAACCGGCCAGGCGCGAAGGTCTCGCAGGGACTGATCGACAGCTGGTGGCACCAGGGTATGATGGGTGCCGCCAACGCCCACTATGAATGCATCAAGGCCTGGTCGGAGACCGACTTCACTGAGGATCTCAAGAAGATCGAGATTCCCGTGCTAGTGATGCATGGCACGGATGACCAGGTCGTGCCCTACGCCGACGCCGGACCCCTTTCGGCAAAGCTGCTGAAGAACGCCACCCTCAAGACCTACGAGGGTTATCCGCACGGGATGCTATCGACCAACCCGGATGTCCTGAACCCCGACATCCTGGCCTTCATCAGGGACAAGGCATAAAGCATACTGGGCGGGAGCCGGTTCACCGGGTCTCGCCCACGCCAGCGGCCGAAACCCTAGAAATTTCTGTGCCCGCTTGGGCGGGCGGCGTAATATGTCAGCTCCAATAATGTCGGACAGGCCGTGTCGCCTCCGCAAAATTCGATTAAGATCACGAGCCGCCCCTTTCGAGGAGATACCGGAGCTTCGTGATGAACCTGTCGGACAGGCGACTTTGTGGGAGGGCGGTGCGGAAAGCAGACATTGCACTTGCCTTCGAATCCGGCAGCACGTCCGGACGCCTGCATTAGTTCGAATGCGTCCAGCGGCGCCATCCTCAAGCGCCTCACGGCAAGGCTGGGCAGATGACGCATGGCGCGCGAACAAAGCCGGTGCTCGGTGTGCAATCGTCTTCGCCCTCGAATTCGCGGGAGAGCGGATATCCGACATCCCAGGGCGACGTCACCGTGAGGTCACCTGTCGGAAACTCGCCCCTGAAACCTCTCTTTCTATGATCCGTTTGAATGCCTCGACCTAGGATCGCCCGACGTCCGTGAGCGACAGCCGCCGCGACGACGTCTGAAACAATTGCGTACTCAATCGCGCTTGGAGTTCAGAGAGCTTGCGGCTGACTGTTGGCACCGGCATGCGCAGCTTCTGCGAGGGCGTGGATAGGCGGCTCGCCTCAGCGATGCTGACGACCACCGACATGGATTCGATGCAGTCCACGCGACCGTATTCAAGCCTTCGTGAGGCTGTTTCTCGGTTTACGGACTACCATCGGACGGGACAATAGTTTACACGCGGGGTGACCGTTAACCTCTCCTAACCCATCGTGACGAATTGTCGGGGCACGAGGCATAGCAAGACGAGTTTGGCGTGGCTGCACCGGATGCCTCTCGCATTGCACCTATCCGCCTGTTCGGACCTTTCCGGCTGTCAATCTTCGACAGAAAGCTGACGGTCGGTTCGCGCGAGATCGCCATCGGAAGCCGTGAATTCGAAATTCTAGCAGCGCTGACGGAAACGCCGCAGGAGGTTGTCAGCCACAAGACGCTTTTCGATCGCGTCTGGCCGGGACTGCACACATCGGAAAGCCTTCTCAGAGTCCATGTCACGGGCTTACGGAAAATTCTCTCGGCAGAAGACCGCACAACCTATGTGCTCACAGTCACCGGGCGCGGTTATCGCTTCGCCGGGGCAGTCGAGACGGTGGAGGACGATAAGCCGCGTTGGTCATCCGAGCCCGTTCTTCCGGCCATGCCGGTCCGCGTTATCGGCCGGGACGCTCAAATTGAAGAACTCATGGAAATTCTCTTCGAGCACGGATTCCTGACCGTGGCGGGCCCTGGGGGGATCGGCAAGACGACCGTCAGCCTCGCGATCGCTCATCGCGTGGCCGGCCGCTTTCGCGACGGCGTGCATTTTGTCGACTTCACCGGACACTCCGAGCCTAATCTCGTACCCAGCATCGTTGCCTCGGCAACGGAAGGCAGGCCGGTGGCGGCTCACACAGCTGAACAGCTTGCCGCCGACCTGCGCTCGCGGAACATGCTGCTCATTCTCGATAGTTGCGAGCATTTGATCGAAGCGATCGCTCAGGTCGCCGAACGGCTGCGCGCGAGCGCGCCAGGGGTGCACATTTTGGCGACGAGCACCGAGCCGCTTCGCGCGGCCGGTGAGTGGATCTATCGACTGCCGCCTCTCGGGTTGCCGAACAAGACGCCCGAAAACGAGCCAGAGGACATGTTCACGGCTCCGTCCGTGCAGTTGCTGATCGAGCGCGCTCACGCATCCGGCAACCGGGTGAAATTCGGGATGAGCGACGCAGCCGGTTTGGCGGAGATCTGTCAACGGGTCGATGGAATTCCGCTCGCGATCGAGTTCGCCGCCGCCCGGCTTGAGCTGCTCGGAGTCGAGGGCGTCGCCTTGCAACTGAAAGAAAGCTTGGCCCTTCTCAGCACGGGCCGAAGGACGGCGCTCCCACGCCATCAAACCCTGAGTGCGACGCTGGACTGGAGCTATCAGCTGCTTCATGAGGAGGAGCAGGCGCTCCTCCGGGCGTTATCGATTTTCCGCGCTCCGGTCACGCTGGAAGCGGTAGCGGCGGTAGCCGTCGATACGGCGGCCGTATCACCGGGCCTGCTCGACAACCTGGCGAGACTTGTTGCGAAGTCGCTTTTGGTCGTCGACGGCGCTTCGGCCCCACTACGCTATCGCCTTCTGGAAACCACTCGGGTCTACGCGTTCAAACAATTGATGTCCTGCCCCGACTACGCGACGGTCGCTCAGCGCCATGCGCGGTTCCTGATCGGCGTCTTTTCGAAACTAGGGTCCCCGTCTGGCGTCGAGCACGACGCCGTAGAAAGGCAAACCGCCTGGACGTTGATGAACGACGTGCGCTCAGCTCTTGAATGGGCTTTTTCCGAAGTCGGGGACCAGGCAGTCGCAGTAAGTCTGACAAAAGCTGCAATGCCGCTGTGGCGTCATCTCATGCTCTCCAACGCCTCCATCGACAGGCTCGCCAACGTCTCCGCCGACAAGCGTCACGATTTCCAATGGGCTCTGTCGGACGGCGGCCGATCGCCAGCGCGCAGCAGCATCGGCCTCTATGCGACGCTGGCGTCGCGGCAGCTGCTGGCGGGCGAGGACGCCGAAAGGTTGATGGCTGCATGGCAAAACGCCTTCACAATCACGCGTGATCAGACGGAAGACGAGAGAGAATTCTGGGCATTGTGGGCGTGCTGGTTGCAGAATTATCCAGCTGGCGAGCACCTCGTCGCTCTTGCATATGCAACGCGGGCGCACGCCCTGGTGGCGAATTCGAGCTATCGACTCGAGGCCGTCTGCGCGGAGTTCTTTATTGCGGTGTCGGAATTCGCGCTAGGTCGTTTCGCGTCGGTTAGCAGGCGTCTGGACCGTGCGACGCAGTTCGATCATCTCCCCATGAAACCGTCCGTTTTGATCAGCTTTCAATGGAACCCCTTCGTCGCCATGCGCTGCTACCATGCGGATTCGCAATGGCACCTGGCGAATTTCGATAATGCGCTCGCTTTGGTGAAGGTCAACTTCGAGATTGCGCGTGGTCTCAATCATCCGGCGTCGCTTTGGTGCGCGCTCGCGCATGGCGGATGCGCGATCGCGCTCCGATGGGGCGATATTGCACTCGCGCACACGTTTTCG
Organism: Mesorhizobium sp. M2E.F.Ca.ET.209.01.1.1; assembly: GCF_004010375.2. NCBI lineage: Bacteria > Pseudomonadati > Pseudomonadota > Alphaproteobacteria > Hyphomicrobiales > Phyllobacteriaceae > Mesorhizobium > Mesorhizobium sp. M2E.F.Ca.ET.209.01.1.1. The sequence continues at coordinate 47,427 of NZ_SADP02000003.1, forward strand.
GAGGCTCTGAAAGAGGTTTCGGCGCATAACCCGCCCTGGGGAGCCTGGGGCCGCTGCCTTCATGGCTGGCTGACCATTCGTCGCGGCGACGTGGCGGACGGCGTCTCGGAAATGCAGCAGGGTCTGAGCGAGCTGGAGCCTCGGGCGTACGGGCACCGCTATCCCGAGTTTGTTGGAGTCTTGGCGGAAGCCCTGTCTGCAACGGGAAATGAGGAGGAGGCGCTCGAAACCATCAACCACGCCATCAATTGGGCGAGAGAGTACAACGCCCTCTGGCACGGCGCGGAACTGCTACGGATAAAGGGCGACATCCACTTCAAGCAGGGAAACGCGGAGGCGGCGAACACCGACTTTGCGGCCGCCCTCAAAATCGCCGACGAGCAAGGGGCGCTCGCCATACGCCTTCGGGCCGCGACGAGCCTCGCCCGTATGCGGGTTGAACAAGGAAACTTCGCCGAGGCGCGCACCCTCCTAGAACCAATGTGCACGCGTTTTAAAGGTACTTCCGGAGCCCACGACGTGCGCAGAGCCAAAGCTGTGCTTGCCTCGACCGACCCTTCAGCTCCGCCGAGCGCGCCCACGTCGCTGTAAGGGAGCAGCCTTGTCGATTTAGCGCCCACCCGCGCAGATGCGTCGCGGGTTAACGTTTCTTACCGACGTTAAGCGCGACTTAGCGACACTTAACGTGCGACTCCAAGAGCTTTCATGCACTCTGCGTATCAGCCCGCTGTGGCCGTCGCGCGGAACTCAGTGACTATGGAGACGTGCTTGTCGCGGTTCGAGAAAAGGTTGCAACACTGAAGCGACAGGGTCGAACGCGAGACGAAGTGGTTGCCACCAGGCCACTGCCCCTTCGACGCTCGTTGGGGCAACTTCGTCATTGATGCAGGCTTCTACACCCGTTTGGTCTACGAGGGCGTTTGACGATGGGCAAGCTCGACCGGAAGACCGCTGAAATCACTGGCGCTACAACCGGTATCGGCCTCACCGCCGCGAAGCTTTTTGCCACCGAGGGGGCCCGCCGCGCTGCGGAAGAACTGCGCCTTGCATACGACATGATCCCGGCACTTGCCTGGACCAGCGACAACGATGGCACGCTCCTGAGCTTCAACAAGCAATGGTACGACTTCACCGGACTGACGCGGGAGCAGTCGATGGGCGATGGCTGGGCACGGGCCATCCATCCTAAGGATATCGGCAAGGTCAAGCGGAAGTGGACGGAGGTGCTGCATCTCGGCGAAGCCGGCGAGATCGAAGCGCGCATGCTTCGCTCCGACGGTGCCGTCCGGTCGTTTCTGATCCGGGCTACCCCCATGCGGGACGATCACGGAGCCATCATCAAGTGGTATGGGACCAACATCGACATCGACGATCTTAAGAGAATGGAGGAGGCCCAGAGGCTTCTCGCGCGAGCGGGCCGCTTGACGGCGCTGGGGGAACTTACGGCATCCATCGCACACGAGATCAACCAGCCCCTAATGGCTATAATCATGAACGCGGCTACGTGTCTGAAGTGGCTGAGCGAAGAACAGTTTGACCTCGGGGAGGCACGGGAGGCCGCCGAACGGATCATTCGCGATGGCAACAGGGCTGGGGATGTTATCGCTAGCATCCGCGCGCTGGCAAGGAAGGCGCCGTTGTCCATGGAGATCATCGAGGTCAACCCGATGATCGAGAGCGTGATCGTTCTGACGCGCAGCGAGCTTCAGCGGAATGACATTGCGCTTTCGACGGATCTCGATCCCGAAGCCGGGACGGTGGTCGGCGATCGCATCCAACTGCAGCAGGTCGTGCTCAATCTGATATTGAACGCTGCTGAGGCCATGGGATCGATGGAGAGAAAGCGCCTGCTTCATCTTCGCACGGAGCGACGGGCCGATGGCAAGACCCTCGTCGTGGTGGCCGACAGTGGTATGGGGGTCGACCCGCTGAAACGCGATCAGATCTTTGATGCGTTCTTCACGACGAAAGAAGCGGGTCTGGGCATAGGCCTGTCGATTTGCCGTTCGATCGTCGAGGCGCATGGCGGCACCATCTGGGTCGATCCGAACAAACCTGCGGGCAGCGTGTTCTCGTTCACGCTTAAGGGCGGAGCCGTCGTTCAGACCCAATCCTGACGGCGACGTGCGCTACTGCACGGACGGGGTTGCTTCGTCCGGACAAATGATCCCTCCAAACTGAGTCATGTCACGTTCGACGCGCGGGAAACACCGATCTCGTCGCACGCGCGACTGACGCGGGAGCTATAGAACCACGCCAGTCTGACTTCGGTGGTTTTGATACCCCATCCGATCCTGATCACCACATTTCTTTTGCCTGAGGCAGGCACCTTCTCGATGCTCACAAAAACTCACAGCAACGCATTCGCAATAAGGGCCCGGAGGCGACAAACTCCGGATTGGAGGCGCGACGTCCTCGCCCGCTGCAAGTCAAGGATTTGATCATGAATCCAGAATGCGAAATGCTCCCGCCCGGCGTCTTCTCCAGCGGCTTCCACAGGCTTCGGCACGGCCAATTCGACATTACGATCTTGAGCGATGGCTACATCACGCTGCCAGCCGAAATTCTCATGCCTGAAGCTGGACGCGACGAGCGCATGGCCACCCTCGGCCGGCTCGGCGGGAGTATGGACAGCGCTCCGTTGCAAACGAACGTTCCGTTGATCCGGAAAGGGACTGAGCTCATCTTGGTCGACACCGGAGCGGGAGCGAATTTTCAGCCAAGCGACGGCCGCCTCGCCGCCAATCTCGCTTCTAACGGCACGGATCCAGCATCCATCACCCAGGTGATCTTCACCCACGCCCACCCCGACCACTCCGGCGGCACGACGAGACCTGACGGATCGCTTTTGTTTCCAAAAGCACACTACTACGTCAGCGAAGCCGAATGGTCGTTCTGGAGGGATCCGGAATTCGAAACCAAGATGCCAGAGCCGCTGCATGAGTTTGCCCGCGGAGCCCAGCGGGATCTGTTCGCGGTAAAGGACAGGCTCACCCTCGTAAAGCCGGGAGACGAAATCTTGTCCGGCATGCACGTTGTCGGCACACGCGGGCACACGCCCGGCCACATTTCACTGGAACTGGCCGGGGATGGCAACCTCCTCATCGCCGGAGACGTCATCCCAAACAACATCATTTCTTTCGAGAACCCCACCTGGCACTTCGGCTTCGACACTGAGCCCGAAATAGCGCTCGCAAACCGCGCAGCGCTTCTGGACAAGGCGGTGAACGAGAAGCTCCGAGTCTTAGGCTACCACTGGACATACCCCGGCGTCGGTTACGTCGACAGAAAAGGGACCGCCTACAGGTTCGTGGAGGGTTAGGACATGCATGCAGGAGATCATGCGGGCTTCCCAAGAGTGCCCGCCAGCATGTACGGCATGGTGCTGGGTCTCGCTGGACTTGGTGGCGACTGGAGGCTGGCGCACGAACTATGGGGCCTTCCTGCCATGATCGGCGAAGCCATCAATGTCGTCGCGATCTGTGTCTGGGCGATCATCAGCGTCTTCTTCGCCGCCAAGTGGATCTTTGCAAGGGAGGAGGCAATGGAGGAGGCGGAGCACCCCGTCCACTGTTGCTTCATCGGTCTCGCCGGCGTGGCGACAATGCTGGTCGCGCGCGCCTTCCTTTCCTACTCGCATTCGATGGCAGTGGCGCTTCTCGCGCTGGGTATGGGGTTCTCGATCGTCTTCGCCACCTGGCGGACAGGCATCATGTGGCGTGGTGGACGGGCTCACGAAGACACCACAGCGATACTCTATCTGCCGACCGTTGCCGGATCGTTGGTGTCCGCTCTCGTGCTCGGCTCGTTCGGCTATGTTGCGCTTGCGCAGCTTCTGTTCGGCGCCGGGATGTTCACTTGGGCTGCGACGGAGTCCGTGCTTCTCCAACGCCTTTTCACTGCTCCGGAGATGGCGCTGCCACTTCGGCCGACGCTGGGAATCCTTCTGGCCCCGCCCGCGGTGGCCTGTGCCGCGTATCTAAGCCTGACGGCGCGTCCTCCGGATCTCTTCGCCAACGGATTGCTGGGCTACTCGCTACTTCAGCTCGCGATGCTGATCCGGGTTACGCCCTGGATCATGAAGCAGCCGTTCGCCCCATCCTACTGGGCAGCAACTCTTGGCATGACCGCCCTGGCGTCAGCTTCCATGAGGATGGCGTCAAGAGGCGGGGAGAGCATCGGTGGCCAGCTCGCGCCGTACCTGTTCTTCTTTGCGAACCTTCTGGTTTCAGCGATTGCCGTGGGGACGATAGCCTTGCTGGCACAAGGAAGACTATTGCCCACTTCGCACGTTGGGGCGGCCGAGTAGCTCACTAACGAAACTGCGACCGGCTTCCGCACTTCTCCGACCACAGCCGGACCCCGGTGCATTACCCTCGGCAGATAATCCTTCTATTTGCGACCGTCCCATTCTCTGGCGGCCGCAAGAAGCGGCCGCCACTGCAATTTCAGACCTGAGCCTTGCCGCCATCGGCGAAAAGCTCGACGCCGTTGACGAAGCTGGAGTCGTCGGAGGCGAGGAAAAGCGCGGCCTTGGCGATCTCCTCGGGCTCCCCGACGCGGCCGAGCGGGATCGTGGACGCCAGCGCCTCAAGGAAGCCCTGCTGTGCGTTCTTGTCGTCGCCGACGAGCTCCACGAGACCGGGGGTGCGGGTCGGTCCAGGCGACAGCACGTTCACGCGGACGCCCGTGCCCTTGAGGTCGAGCGTCCAGGAGCGGGCAAGGTTGCGGACCGCTGCCTTAGAAGCCGAGTAGATCGAGAACGCCTCTGTTCCTTCGATGCTCGTTGTGGAGCCGATCAGGATCACCGAAGATCCCTTGCCAAGTAGAGGAAGCGCCTTCTGCACCGTGAAGATAACTGCCTTCACGTTGCGAGCAAGAGTATCGTCGACCTGCTCCTCGGTGATCTGGCCAAGCGGAAGCACGGTACCGCCGCCCGCGTTGACGACTATGGCGTCCAGGCGGCCGTGGTCGACCTTAACCTGCGCAAAGAGGCGGTCGAGGTCTTCCATTTTCGTGGAGTCGGCATTTACAGCGGTCACCTTGCCGCCGATCTCAGCGACGGCTGCATCAAGCAGCTCCTTGCGGCGCCCGGTGATGTATACATAGGCGCCCTCGGCCGCGAACAGCTTGGCGGTGGCCAACCCAATTCCGCCGTTGGCACCAGTGACGACGGCGATCTTGTTTTCAAGCCTCTTGGTCATTCTTTTCTCCTTAATGAGGACGTTCAAAAGCATTCGGCCGGAGCACGCTCGGGCGGTTGAGGGTTTTGATGCGGGCAGGAGGAGCCATTGGTTGCGCTCTCGCCCTTCAATGGTCATGAGCTTGCGGCCTCTCGGAAATGTCCCGTATGTCACGGCCTTGATCGCCCGCCCTTCGACGACAGTCTGACAGTACCCTCAGCGTCGTTTCCGGGCTTTCGATTACGTCGGATTTATGTGTCTGGCGTCATCAATGGATTCCCCGAGACCGAAAGCGGAGCTTCAGCTAAGCCTAGATGCGGGGAAGGCCCCCATCGCTTGCACGGGGGCCTCTGTCGGACTGACCGGGTGGCCTACTGCCGGTTTCTTGGACACCGAGATAAAGTGTTTGACGGAATTGGAGAGTAGGAATGCGCATGACGCGAATGCTCGAATGTCTGTTATGACCGTTTTTGCGACCTAAGCGGCCATGCCGGTTGCGGCCTCACAACTGCCTTTCTGCAATGCGCCGCAACTTGGCCGTTCAGCCTCACCGGCGTGGATACTAAAGGCGGCCGTTCGTTCAGCGCCGGGAAGTCCTCGCCGAGATCGATCTCGACGATTTCACCCCTGCCGCGGCGAGGCGCAGAAGCGTTTTTTGGAACCGCGCCTCGACTCAAGGTCCACCATGTTCAGGCACTGGCGCGTCGCAAAGGCTAAACGGATCCCTTCAGATCAACGCGCGTCCAGCTCCGCCTCGGGCGCACTGGCGAGACCTGGTCGATCAGCAATCAAATCCTCGACGGCGGGCGAAGGCGCGCCAGGCGCCGCTTTTTGGCAGCGCTCGCGGGTATCGAATCCTTCAGACGGTTGACGTTCCCTGCACTTCGTTGTTGTTTAAAAAACGTTGTTTTGTTATACAAAACGACGTGCGCGCAGGCCCTACTTTGCCGATGTGCCGAAACTCGGACGCATCAACAAAGGGTCCTCGGCCAAATGACTACTACGCCCAGGTGTCTGCGGGAGCGCTGAGCGAAATGTACATTGACCACCACCATTTGCTCCCGGGCAGCGCGCCGTCGCTGCGCTTTGGACCGGCAACCGCTTCCCGCATTGATGGGCTCCTCGTGGAGGCGAAGGGCTGCGTGGTCGGTCGACAACGCGGTCGGTCTTTTGTCGACATCAACGTCGACGGCGCGCCGCAGCGCGTGGAGTTCGATCGCGATGCGGATCTGGGGCTGCTCCTTGCAAATATAAAGGCACGCGGTATCCCGCTGCATCGCGATCGCGAAGTTATCGCAGCGGTGCTCGGTATGGGCGGCGTCTTGATCTTGGCGATCGCGCTTGCCGTCTGGCTGAGGCCCTGACTTCCGATAGGTTTGCCGTCAGGAAGCGGCCGGTTGCATGCGCTTGCGCGCGTCGATGGCGCCGCGATCGTAGCCGAGGTTCCAGGAGATGCGCAGACTGGCCTTGAGCAGGGCCTCGATCTGCGCCTGGTCCGGCGTCGGTTTTATGTTCTGAACCGAGCCGACGATAGCAACTGTGCCCGCAACATCCCCCATGCGATCGAAGATCGGAGCCGCCACCGCATTGATGCCGAAGGTCTCCTCGTTGGGCGCGGTGATGAACCCCTGCGCGCGCGCCTGCTCCAGCTCGGCTTCCAGTTTCGCCGCATCGACGATGGTGTGATCGGTAAGGCGGGTGAGGCCTTGGCGCAGCACATGTTGAAGCAGCGAGCGATTGCTGAAGGCGAGCGCCACCTTGCCCTGAGCGGTGCCGTGCAGGATCAACTCGCTGCCCTGCCTGACGCCGATCTCAAGGTTGGATTTGCCGAACACGGTGCGCAGCACGACCAGAGAACGATTGCGCAGTGCCGAGACGACGACGGTCTCACCGATCTCGTCACGCAACGCGGCGATGGCATCGGATGAGGCCGTCAGCAACTCGATGCGGCCGGCGGCGACCTGGCCGATGAGATAGGACCGGGTGCCGAGCTTGTAGCGGGCCGAGACCGCGTTCTGGTCGACATAGCCGCGCTCGACGAGGGTCTGCAGATGGCGAAAGACCGTTCCTTTGGTTGTGCCGAGCAGGGCTGCCAATTCGCTCACACCAACCTCGCCAGGCGCCGCGGCGACCGCCTCGAGCACGTCGAAGGCAAGCTGGACCGATTTCACTCCGCTGTCAGACCGTTCGGTACCCATTCTTTCTTTCCCTTGCGTCCGTGCGCGCCGGCCCATGCTGCGTGAAGCGCTTTCTTGGTGCTAACCCGACGTGTCCTCCAATACAAGATTCGCTCAGGTCGCGGACGGTTGACATATTCCATGCCCGCAGCGGCTCGCTAGCCCTGCTTCGAGGCCGCCGCAAACACGGACAACACCGAGCGCAGTACATGGCCCACCTCCGAGACGGTGTAGCCGCCTTCCTGCACGAGCACCGTCGGCACCCGCAGCGCGGCCAGCCGGCGGGCAACCTCGACGAACCCTTCCGAAGTGACGTTGAGCGAGCCCAGCAAGTCGCTTTCATGCGCGTCGAGCCCGAGCGAGACGACCAGGAAGCCTGGGTCGAACCACCTTATGCGGTCGATTGCGATGTCGAGCGCAGCCAGATAGGCCGGGTCGCCGGAGCCAACTTCAAGCGGCAGGTTCAGGTTGAACCCCTCGCCGCTACCGGCTCCGATCTCGTCGGCGTGGCCGATGAAGAAGGGATAGGTCATATCGGGATCGCTGTGAAGCGACGCGAAGAAGACATCGTCGCGATCGTAGAAGATATGCTGCGTGCCGTTGCCGTGGTGAACGTCGATGTCGATGACGGCAACGCGGGCGTGGCGGGTTCGCGCCAGCGTGGCCGCGATGGCCGCATTGTTCAGGAAACAGAAGCCCTGGCCCATATCGGCATGGGCGTGGTGACCGGACGGGCGGCAGAGCGCATAAGCGACAGGTTCACCGGCCAGCACCAGGTTCGCGGCATAGGCCGCGCTCGAGGCGGACCCGAGCGCTGCAGCCCAGGTCTGCGCCGTCAGCGGTGATGCCGTGTCGCCAAGGTAGTATCCGGCTTGGCCAAGAAAGTGCCGCGGCCGGCGCGCCGGAAAGTGCCGTGTCGGGTAGATGTTGGGCATCAAGCACGTCAGGCCCGGCATCATGTCTGGCCATCGCCTTGGTGCCTGTGTGAGGAATTCCAGGTAGCCCGGATCATGAACGCTTTTGAGGAGGGCGTCAGCGATGACCGGCGGTTCGATCAGATCGATGTTCATCTCCCGAACGACCGCGATGAAGGCCTCCAGCCGCTCCGGCGTGTCCTGGCTTTCGACGAGCTTGCCGCGGAAGAAGACCGGCGCGGATTTGTATCCGCGCTGAAACGAAGAAACGACGGCGCGCATGATCTTCCCTTCCAACGATACAGTGGCTCGCGGTGAGCGGTCAGTCGTTCTTCGGTACAGGCGAGTACTGCGGCCGCGCGGGCGTGAAGACGTCGATGTTGATGACCTCCTCGTTACCGACGACGACAGCGTGGTGCATCACGTTTGGTGGGACGACGATCAGGCTGCCCGGCCCAAGACGCCGGACCTCGCCGCCGACATGGAAATCGACAGTGCCGGAGACGATGTAGGCGATCTGCTCGTACACGTGCTTGTGCGGCTTCGGCTCATGGTCGGGTTGAAGCCGGTGCATCGCGATGGTGGCACTGTTGCCGGAGAAGGCCTTCTGGTCCACGCCGTTGCGGATCGTCTTCCATTCAATCGCGTTCCAATCGATGCCGTGAATGGTCATGTCAGTATCCTCTTTGATCCTCTTGTTGTCGTGCCTCGGTATGGATGGCCCGGGCTGCAGCCGCGATGGCGCGGCCGCCCGCCAGCAGGATGCTCTGGTCGGAGCCGCAAATGAACACGGACACGCCGCGATCGACCCAGCGCGGGATATGCGACGGGTCGCTAACGAAAAGGCCGGCGGCCTTGCCGGCCTTGCGCGCGGCGGCTGCGACGCTGGCGATCGCGGCGTCCAGCTCGATCGACCCAGGGTCGACCTGCATCGACAGGCTGAGGTCGACCGGGCCGACGAAAAGCGTGTCGATCTCCGGCACCGCGGCGATGTCATCGAGATGTTCGAGCGCCTCGCGATCCTCGATCTGGGCCATGATGATGGATCGCTGGTCTGCGTCGGCGCGATAGCCAGGACCGCCGGTGCCATAGGCTCCGCCTCGGACCGAGGGCGAAAAGCCGCGTTTGCCTCGCTCGTATTTGGCCCCGTCGGCAACGTCCCTGGCATCTTCCGGGCCGCGCACATGCGGTACCACGATGCCCGCGCAGCCGATGTCGAGAACGCTGCCGATCGCCTCGGCCCGCCTCGAAGGCACGCGCACCAGCACCGGCATTTGCAGGGCCTTGGCGGCCAGCGCCATCAGGTCCAGCGTTTCGATCCCCAGCGGTGCATGCTCCTGGTCGGCGACCGCGAAGTCCAGTCCCGCCAGCCCGAGAATCTCGACCAGGCGCGGATCCGGCGTTTTCAAGAACGTTCCCGCTAAGACTTCGCCTGTCAGTAGGCGCTGGATCATGCCTCGAGGCCGACGAAACGGGCCGCGTTGTCGGCGGTCATCTTGCGCACGTCGCTGTCGGAATATCCGAGCTTGAGCAATAGCGCCGCGATCTGGCGCATTCCCTCGACCGGGGTGGGATTATTGTTCTGGCCGAGATCGGAGCCGAAGAAGGTGTTGTCCACGCCGGCGGCTGCGATCACCTGCGTCAGATGATCCTCATCGAAAAGATAGAAGGTCGACGGGACGAACATGCAGATAGAGTGCTCGATCATCACACCCATCGCGACGAGGGCGCTGACTTGGTCGATGGACGCGCCGTTCACATAAGTCGGGTGGTTCAGGAAAAGCCGCCCTACGCCGCGCTTCTTTGCCTCCTCGTAAAAGGGAAAGGCCTCGTCGATATGATGATGGCCAGCCGATACGCAGGCATCCGCTTCCGCGATGAGGTCGAGAATGGCCTTGACCTCGTCCAGCACGACGCCCTGGTCGTCGACGAGGCGGAGGCCTTCGGCCTCGATGGTCTTCTTCGTATTCTCCGGGAACTTGCCTTTTAGTTCCTTGGCCGTCTTGACGATATGGTTCTCGGCATGCGCCGTCGGCATCCACACGATCCGCGCGCCCTGTTTCAACGCATAGTCGACCGCTGACGGGTTGAAGCCGCCCAGCGGGTGGTTGAGTACGATGGCGCTCAGTACCTTGGTTTTCTTGCCCATGTTGTTGTTGAGCAGCGTCGCGACAGGCATTGTCGGGTAGTAGTGATCCTTGAGCAGGATCGCGCCCATGCCGGCTTCGTCGGCGGCGCGCAGCGCCTCGATGTGGTCGATCTTGCGAGGGTGCAGCGAGGGACCGGAATGGATGTGAAGGTCCACGGCTCCCATGATGAGCGAGTCGATCCGCGCCTGGTCAATCTCGATGGTCATGTCTTGCTCCTCTTGTCATCCGCTCGCGAGCGGAGCGGGAATGTAGTTGCGCCAGTGCTCGTTGAGCTCGGGCATGTCGGCAAAGCGCTTGCGGGCGTCGGCTGCGCGGCCGACAAGGTCGCGAGCGGATTGCGATTTCGCGTCGCAATAGGCGTCGAGTTCGGCGACGGCCTGGGTAAGCACCTGCCAGCCGCGCAGCATCACTTCCGAGGCCATGCCGACCGCCGAGGCGCCGGCAAGCATCATACGCGCCACGTCTTGGCCGTTGGTCGCGCCGTTGATGCCGATCAGGTCGCGGCCGGCTCCGAGTGCGGCGCGCGAGTTGGCGAGCCAGTGGCACGTGAGGGGCAGGTTCCAGGACCCACCGATGCCACCGCTGGTGGAGAGGAGGGGAGCCTGGGTTTCGAGATCGGGCAGCATGCCAAGCGCGCGCCCGGCCATCACCACGCTCTCGGCACCGTTGGCGAAGGCCGCGGTGGCGAGATCCGGCACGCGTTCGCTTTGACCTGTGATCTTGATCCAGACCGGAATGCCGAGAGCCCTGGTCATCATGCGGGTCAGCGCTCCCACCCGCTCGGGCGACAGAACGGTGGAGACCGCGCCCTTCGCTGCCTCGCTCGCGTAGGGCGTTCCGACGTTGAACTCAAGCACGCGCAGCCCTGCGGCTTCGATGCGGCGGGCCATGTCCAGGGCCGGCTCGTCCGCGGCGAGGATGATCGAGGGAACGAAGAGGCAGTCGTGCCTGCGGGCGAAGGTGTCCATGGCTACGGCCTGCGCCAGCCAGGCCTCGAAATCCATAGGCGGCAGCCCCGAGCGCGACAGGACCGTCGTCCCCGCCGGCGCTGAGGGCCCCCATGGCGCCTCTGTCCAATCCGGGCTGAGCGCAACGTATTCGGCGCGCCGCAATTGCGATTTGGCCGCCTGCGATTCATTGATCGATTTGCCGACCACCGCGCCCGCTCCTGCCAGGATCGCGGAGCGGATCCCCACCGCGTCGATCAGGTGTTCGCCCGGCGCCGCGATGACCGGGTTTTTCAGCGCGGTCCTGCCGACCTCGACGCGAAGGTCCGCCACCGCGTCACCTGGCCAGGCGCGAAATGGACGCGCAGACCCGGCTCCCGTCCATCCAGCGTTCGTCCGTCGGGCGGCCCGTCATTGTGCCAACTCCGGCTCGGTAATGCGAGCCAGCGTCGATTCCAGCGCGTCCAGCACCTGCGTGAGTTCTTCCTCGCTGACGACAAGCGGCGGGGCGACGACAAGCGTGTCGCCCAGCGCGCGCAGCAGGACGCCTTGTGCCTGGAGATCGGCGGCAATCCTGGCGCCAAGCCTGCCGGATTTCTCGAACGGCGTCTTGCCGGCCTTGTCGGCGACGAATTCCAGCGCGCCCATCAGCCCGATACCACGGACCTCACCCACCAGCGGATGGCCGGCGAGGCGGCGCAGGCCGTTCTGCAACTGCGCCTCGCGGGCGCGGACCAGGCCAACGATATCAATCTCGTCATAGATGGCCAGCGTCTCCAGCGCGACAGCAGCGCCGACCGGATGACCGCCGTAGGTGTAGCCGTGGCCGAAACCGCCGAACACGGCGGTGCGGTCAGCCAGCACCTGATAGATACTTTCGCTCAGCATGAGGGCTGAGATCGGGAAATAGGAGGCCGACAGCCCCTTGGCGCAGGTGAGCATATCGGGCTTCATGCCGACGCTCTGGGAGCCCCAATAGTTGCCGGTACGGCCGAAGCCGCAGATCACCTCGTCGGCGACCAGCAGTATGTCATGCTTCGCCAGAACGGGCTGTAGCAACTCGAAATAACCCGCGGGCGGCACGACGACGCCGCCCGTACCCATGACCGGTTCGGCGAAGAAGGCTGCGATCGTGTCGGCGCCCTCGCGTTCGATCGTTGCTTCGATCTCGGCCACGAGTCGCGCTGCGAAATCCCGCTCGCTCTCTCCGGCGAGGCCGCCGCGCCAGTGGTGAGGCCGCGAAACGTGAACGAAAGTGTCGATCGGCAGGCCGAAGCCGCGGTGCATGTTGGGCAGGCCGGTCAAGCTGGCCGAGGCGATCGTGCTGCCGTGATAGCTGCCCTGCCGGGATAGGATTTTGCGGCGCCGCTCGTTGCCCTTGGCCGAATGGTAATACCAGGAGAGCTTGATCGCCGTGTCGACGGCCTCCGAGCCCGACGTTTGGAAGATCACTTTCGACATGGGCGAGGGCGCCTTCTCGATCAGGCGGCTGGCCAGTTCGATGACCGGCGGTGTCGAGCGATGCGCGAATGTCTGCTGGTAGGGCATGGTCAGGAGCTGACGGTGCGCGGCGTCCGCGAGCCGCCGGTTCGAGAAGCCGAGGGAGGCGCACCATAGCCCCGAGACACCCTCGATATACCAACGACCGTCCGTGTCCTGGACCCGGACCCCATCGCCCTGCTGAATAATCAGCGGCCCAAATTCCTCGTGCCGCCGAAAATTCGTCTGCGGATGCAGGTGGGTGGAAATGTCACGATCGCGGAGCAGGTTGGTCATTGTATCTCGTTCAATAATACAAAACGACGTTACTTAATATGAAACAGCGTCTTGCTGCAACCATTTTCGATTGGGCCAGATCTCCGAGGGCCGATCCATGGCCTGCGCGCGCTCAAGCATTCAGTTGGCTGACGAATTTCGGCGTGAGATAAGCCTGAATGCCTTCTGACCCGCCCTCGCTGCCGTGACCTGAGTCCTTGATGCCGCCGAACGGTGTCTCCGGCGCGGCGAGCCCGAAATGATTGATCGACACCATTCCGGCCTCGATCCCGCGCATCAGCCGGTCGGTGCGGTCTACCCGCCGCGAGAAGGCGAAGGCGGCCAGGCCGAATGGCAGGCGGTTGGACTCCGCAATTGCATCGTCGATCTCGGAGAAGCGGTTGACGATCGCGATGGGACCGAACGGCTCGTCGTTCATGATCCGGGCCGAAAGCGGGACATTGGTCAGCACGGTAGGCTCGAAGAAGAAGCCTTCATTGCCGATGCGCTTGCCGCCGGCGCGCAGTTCGCCGCCTGCCTCGACCGCATCGCGCACGAAGCCGGCCATCGCGTCGAGCCGGCGGGCGTGGGCGAGTGGGCCCATCTGGGTTCCCTCAGTCGCTCCGTCGCCGACCTTCAGCTTGCCGGCGCCGACGACGAAGGCCTCCACAAAGGCGTCGAAAACGTCGTCCTGCACCAAGAAGCGGGTGGGTGCCGCGCAGACCTGCCCGGCGTTGCGGAACTTGAGCGCGACGCCGGTAGCACTCACCGCGGCCGGATCGGCATCGTCGCAGACGATAAAGGGAGCGTGGCCGCCCAATTCTATGGTCGTGCGCCTGAGATGGCGCGCCGACAATTCGCCAAGGTGGCGGCCGACCGGCACGGAGCCGGTGAAGGAAACCTTGCGGATGACGCTCGACCCGATGAGATGCTGCGATATCTCCGCGGGATCGCCGAACACGAGGTTGAGCGCGCCGGCTGGAACGCCGGCCTCCTCGAAGCACTTCACCAGTTCGATGACGCAACTCGGCGTCTCTTCGGGCGCCTTCGCGATGATGGAGCATCCGGCTGCCAGAGCGCCGGCGATCTTGCGCACGATCTGCCCGATGGGAAAGTTCCAGGGCGAGAAGGCGGCCACCGGTCCGACAGGCTCCGGCAGCACCATCTGCAATGTGCTCGGCGTGCGCGCCGGGATGACGCGGCCGTAAGCGCGGCGTCCTTCTTCGGCATACCAATCGATGTGATCTCCGGCGCCGCGTGCCTCCATCAACGCTTCCGACAACGGCTTGCCCTGCTCGCGCGTGATGGCATGGGCGATGGCTTCGGCGCGTTCCCGGGCAAGGTTCGCGGCCCGACGCAAGATGTTGGCCCGCTCGTATGCGGAGACGTCGCTCCAACTTCGGAAGCCCTGCTGAGCGGCGACCAGCGCCGCGTCGAGATCCGCCTTCTCGGCAAAGGCGACCTCGCCGATGCTCTCGCCTGTGGCCGGGTTGAGGACATGTCCCCGGCGAGTGCCGGAGCCCGCGGACCATTTTCCATTGATGAAGAGATTTGCCGACACGCGATCCGCTCCGCTCGAGGTGATGTCGCCCGTGGACAGCCGGGTCCGCCCGCAGAAGCGGCCGGAAACCTCGCTGGTTCCTTTCGGGTAACGGAATGGCAGCGCATGGCACCGCCGATGATCTGGCAAAACACTAGCCGCGATCAGATGTCTCGTCAATCCATATGGACCGTACTGCGACACGTCGTTTTATAATAAGGAATGAAAACCTGCAGATGACGCTTCGCTGGCCCATGGCCTTCTTCGCCGGCATGCGCCCATTGCGCGGCTCGAAGGGGAGGTGGCCGACATAGCCGAGATTCCACGAAACCCTTTGCGCTGCACGCAGCACCGCCTCGATCTGCTCGGGCGTCGGCTGGCGGCCGATGTTCTGTATCGACCCGACGATTGCGATTGAGCCCGCTGTCTTGCCGGAACCGTCCATCACCGGCGCGGCAAGCGCGCTGATGCCGAGCAGCATTTCTTCCGCCGCGGTGGCGTAGCCTTGCGCGCGCACCGCCTCCAACTGCCGCTCGAGCTCGTCAAAGTCGGTCACTGTGTGCGGCGTCAGTCCGGCAAGGCCTCTGCGCCGCAATTGCTTCGCAAGCCCCTGGGTGTCGAATGCCAGGACTGCCTTGCCCTGCGCGGTCGCATGCGGTTCGAGGATGCTGCCTACCCTTACGCCGATCTCGAGCGAAGACTTGCCGATCATGGTGTTCATGACGATGTTGCCGCGGTTGCTGAGGCTCGAAACGACCACCGTCTCGCCGGTTTCGTCACGAAGCGAGCGCATCGCATCCTGCGAGCCGGCAATGATGTCCACGCGTTCAGCCGCCGCGCGGCCAATCAGGTAGGCCCGTGCTCCAACCCGATAGCGCTGGGTCGAGGCGTTCTGGATAAGGTAGCCCCGATCCACCAGTGTCTGCAGATGGCGAAATACTGTCCCCTTCGTTGTCTGCAACTGTTGGCAAGTTCGCTGACGCCGATCTCGCCCGGTTCGAAGGCGACCGCCTCGAGCACTTCGAAGGCCAAATGGACGGATTTCACGCCAAGCCTCTGATCGTCGGATTGGGTCACGGTCTACCTTTCGTTTGAGGGATTGCTCGGGCTGTGTTCGGCTGTTGACTTGGCGATTTCTTGTATCATAGTACGGAACATAGTTTTCTCAAGCGGAACAAATCGCGATGGGACAGCTGCGAGGACCGGAGCAGTGCTTTTGGGGGCATGCGTCTTGTTATGAGATACGCCGTTTCTCTTGACAATACGGTTTTGGCGATCGTAGATAGGCTCAAGCTGGATTGAAACGACCCGTCGGGGAGATTTTTGCCTTGATCCCAATGCTTCGTCGTGAGCAGAGCGGATTGCTCCCCGGGGGTGCCGGCAAAGGTGCCGCCAACGGGCCGGAACTGCATGACTTCGAAAAGGGAGGCGTAAGAGTGGTGCATGCCCGCGGCAGTGCTGTTCCGCAGAACAAATTCGTCGAATTCGCGGGTGTCCAGAAGAGCTACGGCAGCGTCAATGTCGTACGCGACTTAAACCTCGGCATCGAGCGCGGCGAGTTCATCACCCTGCTCGGACCCTCGGGTTCCGGCAAGACCACGTGCCTGATGATGCTGGCCGGTTTCGAGAGCCTGTCGGCCGGCGATATCCTGCTCGACGGCGTCTCGATCGGCTCGATGCCGCCACAAAAGCGCAACATCGGGATGGTCTTCCAGAGCTATGCCCTGTTCCCGCATATGACGATCGCGGAGAACATCGCATTCCCGCTTCAGGCCCGCCGGATCGGCAAGTCCGAGGCGGCCGAGCGGGTCGCCAAGGCGTTGACGATGATACGCCTGGACGGCCTCGGCGGACGCCTGCCGGGGCAACTCTCGGGCGGTCAGCAACAGCGTGTGGCGCTTGCCCGAGCGCTGGTGTTCGAGCCGTCG
Source organism: Mesorhizobium sp. M2E.F.Ca.ET.209.01.1.1 (assembly GCF_004010375.2). Lineage (NCBI taxonomy): Bacteria > Pseudomonadati > Pseudomonadota > Alphaproteobacteria > Hyphomicrobiales > Phyllobacteriaceae > Mesorhizobium > Mesorhizobium sp. M2E.F.Ca.ET.209.01.1.1. The sequence continues at coordinate 64,021 of NZ_SADP02000003.1, forward strand.
CTGGTGCTGATGGACGAGCCGCTCGGCGCGCTCGACAAGCAGCTTCGCGAGGAGATGCAGTACGAGATCATGCACATCCAGCAGCGGCTCGGCGTCACAGTGGTCTATGTGACGCACGACCAGACCGAAGCGCTGACGATGTCCAGCCGCGTGGCGGTTTTCAATCGCGGCAAGATCGAGCAGTTGGGACCGCCGAAGCAGATCTACGAGGAGCCGGTCAACAGCTTCGTCGCCCGCTTCATCGGCGAGAACAACAGGCTGAACGGCACTGTGCGGACCGTCGAGGGGGGCGATTGCACGATCGATGTCGGCGGCGACCGTAGCATCCGCGCCGCCGCAATCAACGTCTCGGCGATGGGGGAGCGGACCACGCTGTCCATCCGGCCCGAGCGCGTCGTAATCGGCACTGCCGCCGCGAATGCAGAGAACTGCTTCGAGGCGACCATCGACGAGGTCGTCTTCCATGGCGACCACCTGCGCATGTCGGCGACGCTGTGCGGACAGCCCGGCTTCATCGTCAAGATCCCAAACAGCGCTGGCGTCGGCATGGGTTCGCCGGGCGATCGCATCAAGATCGGCTGGGCGGCACGGGACTGCCGCGCCCTTGACCATGGCTGACGGCAGGGTTGGCCTGGCACCATCAACTTCAAACGAAAACGAAAAGGGGAACAGGAATGAAGAAATCGAATCTCGCGGGCGGCGTGCTGGCCGCGTTGATCTTGGGCGCCGGCATAAGCCACGCCTTCGCCGAGGACGTCACCGTCGCCACATGGGGCGGCACCTATACCGAGAAGCAGCGCAAGTCGATCTTCGATCCGTATACCGCCAAATCGGGCAGCGCTGTGCTCGATGCCGTCTACACTGGCGGGCTTGGCCAGATCCAGGCGATGATCGAGTCCGGCAACACCACCTGGGACGTCATCCAGATGGGGGCACCTGAAATGTTCAACGCCTGCGCCCAGGGCCTGATCGAGGAGCTCGACACCAGCAAGCTCTCCTCGGCGGCCGACTTCAAGGATCCCGGCATCACCAAATGCGGCATCGGCGCGATCGGCTGGAGCATGGTCATCGCCTACAATACCAAGGCCACTGGCGACCAGCCCAAGAGCTGGAGCGATTTCTGGGACCTGAAGAAATATCCAGGCAAGCGCGGCATGAAGCGCGAGCCGCAGAACAATCTCGAGGGAGCTTTGCTCGCCGACGGCGTCGCCCCCACCGACGTCTACAAGGTCCTGTCGACACCGGAAGGCGTCGATCGCGCTTTCAAGAAGCTGGATGAGATCAAGCCCGACATCCAGTGGTGGGAGGCCGGCGCGCAGCCGCCTGAATGGCTCGCCAATGGCGGCGTGGCCATGTCCACCACCTTCGTCGGTCGCATTCTGGAAGCGCAGGCAGAAGGTGCCGCCATCAAGTTCGGCTGGCCTGGCTCCCTCTACAACGTCGACTACTGGGCCATCGTCAGCGGTACCAAGAAGAAGGATGCCGCCTATGCCTTCCTGAGCTATGCAACCTCGCCTGAGGCGCAGGCTGAATTCTCCAAGATCCAGCCGGTGGCGCCGGTCAATTTAAAGGCGTCGGCGCTACTGTCGCCGGAGCGGATCGCAATCATGCCGGTGGGCGACAATCTCAAGGAAGCCGTTCCCACCGACAGCAATTTCTGGAACGACAATCTGGAAGCGCTGACCGAAAGGTTCAACGCCTGGGCCTCGAAATAAAAAGTCCGTCCCCGGCGCGGTTCGCCAAGCCGGGGACGCCTAGCGTCTGCAGCGATAGTCGAGCGAGCAAAAACCAAGCATGGCAAGCATATCGATCTCCGCGGAGCAAAGTGGTTGGGCAGGCCTGATGAAGGTTTGTCGCCCGCTTACGCGCCACGGGCTCCTGCTGCCCTGCCTGCTGTTCATGGCCTTCATCTTCGTCTGGCCGATCCTGTCGCTGCTGGCCAAGGGCGTCTACAGCCCGGAAGTACGCGATACCTTGCCGCAGACTGCCGCGGCGGTGCTTGCATGGGATGGCGCCGGCGATCCGCCGGAAGCGGTCTACGCCGCGCTGGTGGCCGATCTGCGCGTCGCCGATCGCCGCGACGTCGCCAATGCCGGCCGCCGCCTCAACTACGAGATCCCCAGCTACCGCAGCCTGCTTATCAAGACGGCGTCCGCCTTGCAGAAGAATTCGACTGAGCCGCCGCGCCAACAACTGACGACGATCGACGCCAAATGGCAGGACAGGACTTTTTGGACGGCGATGCGGCGGGCGGCGCCTGCCGTCACGCCCTACTACATCCTGAAGGCTTTAGATCTCGAGCAGAAGGACGATGGCAGCATCGGCAAGGTCAAGCCGGAGGAGGCCACCTTCGTCGACGTGCTGGGTCGCTCGCTTTGGATATCGGCTGTAGTGACGGGCATCTGCCTGGTGCTTGCCTTTCCGGTCGCCTTCAGGATTTCAGCCGCCTCGCCTCGCTGGCGCGGCCTGCTGCTGCTTCTGGTGCTGCTGCCCTTTTGGACGTCGCTGCTGGTCCGCACCAGCGCCTGGGTAGTGCTGTTGCAGGACAACGGCATCATCAACTCGCTGCTGTTGTGGAGCGGCATCGTCAAGCAGCCGGTGCACCTGATCTTCAACCGCATCGGCGTCTATATCGCCTTCGTCCATGTCATGCTGCCGTTCATGATCCTGCCGATCTACAGCGTCATGGTCGGCATCTCGAAAGACTATACGCGCGCCGCCTATAGCCTTGGCGCCAGCGGGCCGCGCACCTTCTACAAGGTATATTTGCCGCTGGTGTGGCCCGGCCTATGGTCCGGCTGCCTGCTGACCTACGTCATCGTCGTCGGCTACTACATCACCCCTCTGCTCGTCGGCGGCAGCCAGGACCAGATGCTGAGCTACTTCATCGCGTTCTATACCAAGCAGACGATAAACTGGGGTCTGGCCTCCGCGCTGGCGATCCTGCTGACAACTTGCGTGCTGGTGCTGGTTGGCCTCTACGGCCTGCTCGGCCGCCAATCCCAAATCGTGGTGAAGGCTTGAGCACGATGTCCGCTTCGTCAACGCAAAAGCCGAGGCCCGATGTCTGGCGCTTGCTGGCAAGCGTGGTGACCGTGCTGGTCTTCCTGTTCCTGTTGGTGCCGATCGCGGCCGTGCTGCCGCTTTCCTTCAGTTCCGGCTCGTTCCTGTCCTATCCGATGCCCGGACTGTCGCTGCGTTGGTACGAGGAACTGCTTACCAACTACAAATGGCTGCTCGCGCTGAAGAACAGCGCGGTCGTCGGCGTCGGCGCAGCGGCGCTGTCCACCTTCCTGGGCCTGTCGGCAGCCATCGGCATGAACGGGCTTGGCCCACGGGCTCGCGCCATCGTCAACGGCTTTCTCATCGCGCCGCTCGTCATGCCGGTCATCATCATGGCTGTCGGCCTATACCTGTTCCTTTCCGATATCGGTCTCGCCGGCACGATCATCGGCATGATCCTGGCCCACACCGTGATCGGCACGCCCTATGTCGTCATCTCCGCCACCGCGGCGCTTCAGAACTTCGACATGCAGTTGATCCGTGCCGCCAAAAGCCTGGGCGCGTCGCCCTGGATGGCCTATCGGCGCGTGATGCTGCCGGCAATCCGCCCGGCCATAGTCGCGGGCTCACTTTTCGCCTTCGTCGCCTCGTTCGACGAGGTCGTGATCGTGCTCTTCCTAGCCGGCCCCGGTCAGGTCACGTTGCCGGTGCGTCTCTTCGAGGGCATCCGCGACGAGCTTACGCCGGTCGTCATCGCCGCCGCGGTGGTGATGATCTCCATCTCGATCGGGCTGATGGCGGTCATCGAGATCCTGCGCCGCAAGTCCGTTGCGCGGCGCGGCATGGCCTGAATGGGTACGCAACAAGGATGAAAGCCGCTGAGGGTCTCGTTCTGCCTTGCGGTCAATGCCCTAGCATTCGATGAGATAAGCTAAATAAGGCGAGCCAGCTCTACGCAGCTAAGCGGCAAACCCGTCACGAGAAATGCTGTGATGGCAATTCGAGCGATGGGACAGGGCGCCTTCCTTGCAAATTCGCGCCCTCAACCGGACCGTCTGCTTCCGGCCCCTTTCCGACTACTAGTCTGATGGAGTTGAGCGAATGGCAGCTTAGCGCCTCAAATCAGTCGTTGAGAAGACCCTAGCCGCAGCCCGAAAGCGGACATCTGAGCGAACAGCCGAGCAGACCATCTGGGCTGCACCGCAGCGCATGGTCGGGCGCATTCGATGATCGAGTTGCACATTCCGCGCTTAATCTTTTCAGCATGTACTAATATTGGAACGGTGGACGGTGGTGTACAATGTGGAGCGTTCGCAGCTTGGGAACTGCAAACAATGGTGAGAACATGATCCGCAAGGGGCTTTTTTGGTCGGTTGCGTCGTTACTTGTCGGGGCCATGACCCTGTCCGCGCACGCTGCTGATAAGGTCGTCAACCTTTACGACTGGTCGGACTACTTGGATCCCACGGTCATCGACGAATTCACCAAGGAAACCGGCATAAAGGTTGTGTACGACGTCTTTGACTCCAACGAGATCCTCGAGACCAAGCTGCTCACTGGCGGCTCCGGATACGACGTCGTCGTGCCAAGCGCTAGTTTCCTGGCCCGCCAGGTCGCGGTGGGAGTTTTCCGAAAGCTGGACAGATCGAAGTTGCCCAACATCGCCAACATGTGGGACGTCATCGAGCAGCGCACCGCCAAGTACGACCCGGGCAACCAATATTCGGTGAACTACATGTGGGGCACGGTGGGTCTGGGGTACAACACCTTGAAGATCAAAGCCGCGCTTGGTGTCGACAGGCTCGACAGTTGGGGCTTCTTCTTCGATCCCGAGAAGCTGAAGAAGCTTGCCGATTGCGGTATCTACATGGTCGATTCGCCCACCGAAATTCTGCCCATCACGATGAACTATCTCGGGGTGAACCCCGAGAGCACCTCGCCGGAAGACTTCGGCAAGGCTGAAGAGGCATTGATGCGTATTCGTCCCGACATCCGCAAAATCGAATCATCCGAGTACATCAACGCTTTGGCGGACGGCGACATCTGCCTGGCGATCGGCTGGTCGGGCGACGTCCTGAAGGCGCGCGACCGTGCTGCCCAAGCTGGTAACGGTGTCATAATCGCCTACTCGATCCCCCGGGAAGGCACTGTGATGTGGTTCGATCAGCTAGCAATCCCCGCAGATGCGCCGCACGTGGACGAAGCGACTGCCTTCATTAACTACCTGATGAAGCCTGAAGTGGCTGCGAGGAACACAAATTATGTGTTTTTCGCCAATGGCAACAAGACTTCGCAAAAATTCGTTGAAAGAAACATTCTTGGCGATCCGGCGATCTACCCTGACGATGCCACGCTAAAGAAGCTTTTCACCGTCTTTCCGTACGATCAGAAAACGCAGCGTGTGGCTACGCGCACCTGGACGAAAATCGTCACGGGTCACTGATTTGCGGCCGTTGCGCTTCTGGGAACCGCCTTTCGTTAGTCGGTCATCTCTCAATCCGCAATGCCTGCTTTCCGCAGCCCATCAAGCCAATGCTCCAAGTCCTCGTGGCGGCGATATGGCGAGTCGCGCTTGTAGTCGGACAGAGTGAAACCCGGCTTGCATTGAAGGCATCTGGCCCAGGCCGATCGTGCCTCTTCGGCCCGTCCTAGCTGGCCTAAACATGCAGCCAGATTGGCAAATCCCCGATCATAGTTGTTGTTATCCCAACGGCGGAAAGACCGCAGTGACGCCTCATAGTCGCCGAGTAAATAATGCGTAAAGGCGAGTAGCTCGTGAATATCACGGTCTTCTAGCGGATTGAGCCGTTGCAGCCGCTCGCCTATCTCGCGAGCCATGGCGAGCTGACCGTCCCAAAGAGAGATGTAGCCAACCCAGTTGAGTGCCAAAGCATTTGTAGGTCCGAGGACGAGCGCGCGTTGCCCATGAGTCTCCGCAGCCTCGAAGTCGCCTTTCCATGCGTATAGTGCAGCAACAACCGCCTCTGCGAGTCCGCTCGTATCGCCGAGTTCAATCGCCCGCAAGGCCGACTGCATCGCCAACGCCTTGAGACCCTCGTCGGCCCTGAAGGCGGAGAGCATCGCGTAGGCGTCCGCGAGGCATGCATGCGCCCGCGCCGAGTCGGGCTGCTCGCGCAGAGCCAACTTGAAGAACTCAATAGCGGCGATGGTGTCGTCTTCCGTAAATCGGTGCGCGGCCTCGATACCGCGCAAGAATGCGTCATAAGCGCCCAGACTTGTTTTCGTCTGCCTGGCCCGGGCAATCTCTGCGGTTCCAACCTTGCCGACCAATGCCCAGGCGATCCGTTCTGTCACTTCGTCTTGCACGGCGAAGAGGTCGTCGATGCTTCGATCATAACGCTCTGCCCAGACGTGATTTCCGGACGCCGCCTCAACAAGCTGCGCCGTAATTCTTACGCGTGCTCCAGCCTTTCGAACGCTGCCTTCGACAACGTAGCGTACTCCCAGCTTCCTCCCGACCTCCGTGATGTTTACCGTTTGGCCCTTGAAGACGAACGAGGAGTTGCGCGCGATCACGAACAGGCTTTGACTGCGGCTCAGCTCGGTGATGAGGTCCTCGCTTATTCCATCTGAGAAATAGTCCTGCTCGGGGTCCGCAGACATGTTTGTGAAGGGAAGCACCGCTACGGATGGCTTGAACGGAAGCGGCAGGTCCTTCGCAGAGGCGATAGCGACCGGAGCTTCTGGTGCCGGCTCTCCCGTTTCGACCCGGTAGGCGCGAACCACCCCAGCAATGTTCTTCATCGCATGATCGCCAAGGTCGACGAGCTCGTAAGGGAGTTTGCCACTTACCTGGTCATAAACGCTGCGCCCAATGACGATGCCTCCGGGCTCGCTGACCTTTTCCAGCCTTGCGGCGACGTTTACGCAATCGCCGTAGATGGTCGTCTCATCCAGTATCACCTCACCAGCGTTAATACCCATTCTGAACGCCATGCGACGTTCCGACGGAAGATCAGTATTGCGTGCCGTTATGCGCTCTTGCGTCTCGACCGCGAACTGCAGCGCGTCGACGGCACTTGGAAACTCGATTAGCAGACTGTCGCCCGCGGTGCCGACGAGCCGACCCCTGAATTGCGCGACCTTTGGGTCGATCACTTCGGCGCGCAGTGCCTTTAGATAGAAGAGGGTCCCGGCCTCATCGGCCCCCATCAAACGCGAGTAACCGGCTACGTCCGCAGCCAAAACCGCTACAAGCTTTCGTTCCGGGCGCGCCATGTCTCCTCGAATACAAAGACGTCACATGGATTTGGTGTGATAGTAACATATCTTTGCCCGACTAGCGGCCTGAGAACCGCCGCTTTGGGCCGGATCAGGCATTTCGAGGCGGCATCGCCTTCGGCTGGACGTGCCTACCGGTGGCCGCATCGAAGGGTTGGGGATTGATGATGCGCAAATCAATCCTCGAATTGCCAGCATTGCCGCGAAAATTCCCTCCATCGCACGATCTTGCTATCCTACCTGTCAAGGAGATCGTGCGATGGGCGAAAATCGCAAGCTAGCCGCAATCCTTGCTGCCGACGTGGTCGGATATAGCCGGCTCGCCAGCGAGGATGAAGACCGGACTTTGGCGCGGCTGCGTGCGCTGCGTAGCGATCTGATCGATCCAACAATCGCTGTGCACAACGGTCGTGTGATCAAGCGCACAGGGGATGGGGCGCTAGTCGAGTTCCGGAGTGTTGTGGATGCCGTGCGTTGCGCCATCGAGGTGCAGAACGGCATGGTCGAGCGCAATGCCGGCGTGCCGCAGGGCCGCCGCATCGATTTCCGCATCGGCGTCCATCTGGGCGACGTGGTCGAAGAAAGCGACGGCGACCTGATGGGCGACGGCGTCAACATCGCTTCGCGTCTGGAGGGCGTCGCTGCCCCCGGGTCCATCTGCCTCTCGGAGGATGCCTATCGTCAGGTTAAGGCGAGGCTCGACCTCTCGGTCACCGATCTCGGCAACACCCAGCTCAAGAACATCCCGGAGCCCATCCGGGTTTATTTGCTACAGGTTGGTATCGCCAAGAAAACGGCCGCAACGTCAGAATCCGCGACAAGCCATCAGGCTAGGGCGACACCGCCGAAGCTCTCCATCGCCGTGCTGCCGTTCGTCAACATGAGCGGCGATGCTGAACAGGAGTTCTTCACCGACGGGCTGACTGAGGACATCATCACCGATCTGTCGAACGTGCCTGGATTCTTCGTCATCGCCCGCAACTCTACCTTTGCCTGCAAGGGCAAGTCGATCGACGTGCGCCACATCGCCCAAGATCTGGGGGTGAGGTACATCCTCGAGGGTAGCGCACGTCGCTCGGTGGAGCGACTCCGTATTAACGTGCAGTTGATTGACGCTGGAAGCGGCGGAAATCATGTTTGGGCCGAACGCTTTGACCGTGATCTAGCCGATATCTTCAGCGTTCAGGATGAGGTCACGCGGCGCGTTGTTGAAGCGATTTCTGGCAAGCTTGGTGAGAAGAATATCGTTGCCCGTTCCCGACCGTCAAATCTCAAAGCGTATGATCTTTGTGTTAGGTCGCGAGGCAAATGGAACATTTCAAGATCAGACAACGACGATGCACGCTCAGCTTTGGAAAGTGCCGTTGCGCTTGATCAAAACTATTGCGAAGCGCACAGCAATCTCGCCCTTGCGCTGTTATTTGGCTGGGTTGTTTGGGGAGAACCACAGATACCCGGTCGTGGAAAGGCGCTGATGCACGCGCAACGAGCCGTGGAAATCGATCCCGGCGATTCCCACGCGCGCAGGATCCTGGGCTGCGTTCAGCTATTTGAACGCAATTGGGATGAAGCAAAATCCGAATTCGATGCTGCCATTCGCATAAATCCCAACAATTCAGATGCGGTTGCGTGGATGGGTGAGCTTGAAATCTACTTAGGTAAGCCGCAAGCGGCGCTGACAGCCTGTGCAGAGGCGCTGCGTCTAAATCCTCGTCCACCCGGTTGGTATTTCTGGATCATAGGAATGGCCCAAATTTCCACCGGTCACTACGAAGAAGCTGTTGCTTCCTTAAGCCGGGACGAAACCTACGGGACGGGTTCGAGGGAGCACCTGATTGCCGCGCTTGCTCTTGCCGGCCGCGTTCCTGAGGCACGGGAGGAAGCCCGTCTATTTCTCGCTGAAAATCCAGACTGGAAAATCGCTGATTTCACGACGAATTTGCCCTTCAAGAGTATGATTACCGCGCAGCCCTTCGTCGATGGCTGGCGTCTGGCAGGCCTGCCAGACTAGACGACATGCCCAAACAGGCCCGTTTCAGAGCCCAATGGCTAAGGCTGACCACGGCTCATGTAGTGTCGACAAGCCCATGGCCCTTTGCAAGGAAACGTTCGACGATCTTGATCGGGGTGCGCTGCAGGCCCATCGTAGATTGTACCGATTGGGTCCTGCTCCTTCCGTGAGAAGAATCAGGCTCCGGCCGTCATTCCAGCAACCCCGCTTTTCGCAGACCGTCCATTAGATGATCGTGATCCGTCTCATGCTGGTACCAGGCAGCGCCGCGCCAGAACTCATCCCAATCCTTGAGCCGGCGGCCTGGGAAGACCACCATGTCATCCTCGGCAATGCGCAGAAATTCTTCCAGCATCGCATTCGCTTCGGCTAACCGTCCGGCATATGCGTAGCTTGCCGCCAATATTCCTCGAACTTCATTGATTGGTTCCGGTATCGACTTCAAAGACACAATTGCGTCATCGTAGCGGCGGGCGGTGAAACATGCCCAACCCATCCCCCACGGATACCAGGCGAAGTCATAGGGGTTCTGCCGCCTCGACAGTTCGAACTGCTCGATCGCCGCCTCGGGCCGTCCGATCGTATGGAGAAAATACGCGTAGTAGCCCCTCGCTTCCGTGTCATTCGGATTGTTTTGAAGGGCCTTCTCGAGATGGAACCGCGCTTCATCGTATTCGCCTCTGGCATTATGCACCATGCCAAGAATCCAGCGAGCGTTGTTGTCGGTATCGTCGAGCTTTACCGCCCGCTTCGCAAATTCGCTGGCTTCAGTTCGCAGTCGATCGCGATGCTTTGACCAATGGGCCATTTGGGTCACAAAACAACAATATGCGTAGCAGGCGTGGGCCTGAGAACTGGCCGGGTCGGCCTCGACTGCTTGGCGCGCCAGCATCCGAGCCTGCTCGCCGTCACTTCTGGTGAACTTGATGATGAACGCCCTTGCACGCAAGACCAGGTCATAGGCTCTGAGTGCATTCGGGCTGAGGCTAATCGCGCGCTCTCGCCAAGCCGCCTCGACCCGACCGCCCACCGTGGCGGCTACCGCGTGAGCCAATTCTTCCTGTATGGCAAAGAGGTCCAACAGGTCGCGGTCGTAGCGCTCAGCCCAAACATGATTGCCGGTGGAAGCGTCGACAAGTTGCGACGTGACGCGGATTCGGCTGCCCGATTTCCTCACGCTTCCCTCAATGACGTAACGCGCGCCCATCTTGCGGCCAAATTCTTTTACTTCGATCGCCTGGCCCTTAAACGCAAAGGACGAATGGCGGGCGATCACGAGCAGCGAACGAAAGCGCGACAGTTCCGTGATGATGTCCTCGGTGATGCCGTCCGAGAAATACTCCTGTTCCGGATCACCGCTCATATTGTTGAAGGGGAGCACGGCGATCGACGGTTTCTCACTTTGGACGGGCGCTGTACTGACCAATTGAGGGTGCTTCGCGTCGGGAAAGAGGTTGACGTTGTAGATGCGTACCGGTCGCTCGATGTTCTTGAGGGTCTGCTCGCCCGTATCTTCAAACTCGAGCGCGAACCTGTTGCCCAGGCTGTCCCGGACCGAGCCGGACACCGCAATACCGCCGGGCCTAGCCATGCTTTCGATCCGCGCCGCGATGTTTACGCCGTCGCCAAAGATGTCGTCGTCCTCGATGATGATATCGCCGAGGTTGATGCCGATGCGGAATTCAATGCGCCTGTCGGCCGGCACTTCTGCGTTACGGTCGTGCATCTTGTGTTGAATCTCGGTGGCGCAGGCCACCGCATTTAGCACGCTCGGGAACTCGACCAGAAAGCCGTCACCGGTTAGCTTGACGATCCTTCCCTGATGCTCAGCTATCTTGGCGTCCACCAGTTCGCGGCGATGGGCCTTGAACGTCGACAGAGTTCCGTTCTCGTCGAGTCCCATGAGCCTGGAGTAACCGACCACATCGGCTGCGAGGATGGCGGCAAGACGGCGCTGACTGCGTTCTTTGGCCATTTGACAAGGCGCTGACCTGGAGCCAAGAAATTGTCGGGATTGTAGGGGCCATAAGGTGTGGAGTCTATCGCGCCCCTTGGCTGCTCTTGGCTAGCTGTAGGGCTCGGGCGCACCGCACCTAGCGCCCGCAAGCGCTCGGGCGCCATGAGCCGACCCTCCGATTTCGGCCCCAAAGACGCCGTGGCAGTTTTGAGCGGCATTTCGGCGGTGTCTACAAACACACGTGACATCAACCGGACCGGGTGCGTTGACTGCGCCCAGCTTGACACCCGGATGGGGCGGCCTGATCCTGATGGCCGTTAGTGGGGGTTTATGTGCGATATCTTCCGAACATAAGGTTCGGCACCGACGGCTATCCGGAAAAGGTCGCGCGCCGGCTGCGGGCCATGAACATCGCGGCGTGGATTTGTGCGGCGCAGGCCGGATATTTTGCGATCCTGCGGATGCTCGACCCAGCGCCCGGGATGTTCACGCGCGGGCTGACTAACGCCGGCATTGCGGCCGGGTTCGCGGCGCTCCCCCTGCTGCACCGATTCAGCCCCCTGGCGGCGCCGCTAGTCTTCACGGCGTTCGGCTATTGGGCCATCTTCCGTTCTGCCTACCAGATCGGCACCGGTGGTGGCGGTTACATGTTCTATTTGACCGCGTCGACTCTCTTCATGTTATTGATTGGCACCGAGCATGTTGTGCTCGCCGCCCTTGCCGGCGCGATTGCGGCCGGCCTGATCATACTCCTGAGGCTTATCACGCCGGACAACACCGGGCTGGTCTCGCCCGAAGTGCAGTTTTGGGGCAGTTTCGTCACCAGTGCGATCATCAACACGGTGCTGCTGTCTACCGTGATGTTCTATGCATTCCGGCAAGTCGCGCGGGCCGAAGCGACGGCGGAGCGCGAGTACCAGCGCTCGGAGGGGCTGCTGGCCAACATACTCCCGCCTAAGGTAGCCAAGCGCCTCAAGGAGCAGCCCGAGACGACGATCGCCGACGCCTATCCGGCTGCCTCTATCCTGTTCACTGATATGGCGGGGTTCACCGCGCGCGCCAGCGATACCACTCCGGAGGAGTTGGTGGCGTTTCTCAATGGCGTCTACAGGTCCCTCGATGGTCTGGTCGAACGACACGGGCTCGAAAAGATTAAAACTACGGGCGATGCCTATATGGTGGTCAGCGGAGTGCCTGAGCCATTATCCGACCATGCAGCGCGGCTCGCCGCGCTGGCGCTCGACATTCGCGATGCTCTTGCGGGGCTCACTGATCCGAAGGGGCGCGCGGTGCCGGTGCGCATTGGTATCGCCTCCGGTCCGGTGGTGGCGGGCGTCGTTGGTACCCGCAAGTTTTTCTACGATGTGTGGGGCGATGCGGTGAATACCGCCTCGCGCATGGAATCGACTGGTGAGCCGGGCAAGATCCAGGTAGCGCCAGCAACGCGCGAACTGCTAGGGGAGCGCTTCGCCTTCGAGGAGCGCGGCACGATCGAGGTGCGTGGCAAAGGGCTGGTGCGTACCTGGTGGTTGCTCGGCCACGACGACACCATCGCAAATCCCTTGGCCTAGCCGCCCGCCCATCGGACAGAGGACCGTGCTCGAAAGCAGGGACAGCTATGAAGGCGAAGAGATATCTTGAAGGCCAGCATCCTAGCCCTCAGGGGGTAAGCTGGCCAACGCCATAAATGGCAAAATGCTGCAGTCAACCTGTCGCAAAGGCCCGGGGCGCCGAGACAGCCGCTGGAAGGGTGGTGGCCTGTTCACTCCGACAAGCCTGCCTTCCGCAATCCGTTGAACAGCGCGTCACCCGCTTCCCTGTGCGCATACGGGTTCATCGCGACGACATCTCGCAAAGAGATGTCCGGCTGGAGCTCCCGCGCCATCCCCAGTGCTCGTGCGGCCTCGGATAGATGGCCAAGTTGGGCGTGAGCGGCTGCGAGCTGGAGCCACGCGCCATATTCCTTCTGTGGGACGTTGCTGAGGGCGGCAACGGCTTCATCGTACCTCTCTAGGTCGATCAATATGCCGCCGCGAATCCACCAAAACCAATGCGGTGGCAATTTGCTCCTCTGCAGCGCTTCGTCGATCTCGATCAACGCCTCTTCTGGCTGGCCGGCAAATCGCATCGCTTCCGCCCGGTCGGCGCGAATCTCCGCGTCAGCAGGATTGAGATCGACGGCGCGGTTGAAATGCATGCTCGCACGTTCGTGCTGTCCCAGCCAGAGCGCGACCATCGCATTGGCCTGCTGGACGATCGCGTCGTTGCTGTCCAGTTCCAAGGCCCTTTGCGCGGCAAGGCGCGCCTCGTCTAGCGTTGATGGTTGGGCGTCGAACCAGTAGCTGCCGAGGTGCGCGATGGCCAGCATAGCGTGAGCCTGCGCAAAATCGGGATCGATGGAAATTGCACGATCCAAGAAGGGCGCAGCTGCCCTGTCGCTGGCCCGGCGGGCGACTTCTCTGCCTTGCAGGAAGAAGTCATAGGCGGTCCAGCTCGACGTTGGCTTCTTGCGCAGTTGCGCTACGGCAGTGCTCATCATGTGCACTTCGAGCGTCGCAACTATCGCCGCGACGACCTCATCCTGCACCGCGAAAATGTCCTGTGTTTCGCGGTCAAATCGTTCGGCCCAAACGTGGTTGCCGCTGCCGGCGTCGATCAGCTGCACGGTTATGCGTATCCGCTCGCCCGTTTTCCGCACGCTACCTTCGACAACAAAGTTCGCACCGAGATCGCGCGCATCCACCACGGGGTTAACGCCTTTGCCACCAAGCTGAAACGAGGCATGACGAGCGGCTACGGAAAGGTTCTTGAACCGGGACAGCTCGGTAATGATGTCCTCGGTGATGCCGTCTGACAGGTATTTCTGGTCGGGATCGCCGCTGAGGTTGTCCAGCGGCAGGATGGCTATCGACGGCTTGTTGGAAACGGGGGAGATCGTCTTGGGTAACATTGGCACGGCGCTAGGTCCGGCACGATAGACCCGGACCGGCGCGGCGATATTCTTGAGCTGTCGTTCGCCCGCGTCCTCGAAGGCGGCGTCGACCTTGCCTCGTACCTCGTCGTGAACCTTGCCGGAAATGCATATACCACCGGGCTCCGCCAGCGTCTCGAGGCGCGCGGCGATGTTGACGCCCTCGCCATAGATGTCCGCACCTTCGCCGATGACGTCGCCGAGATTAATACCTACGCGGAGCACAATGCGGCTCTGATCTGGCAAGTCACCATTGGCTTCCGACATCTTCTGTTGCAGGTCAATTGCGGCGGTCACCGCGTTTACCGCGCTGGCGAATTCGATGAGCACGCCATCGCCCATAAACTTGACGATGCGGCCACCCCTTGCGCGCACCGTGGGCTGCAGGATCAAGGTCCGGCGGTCTTTGAGCGTGGCAAGCGTGCCCGCTTCATCGGACTCCATCAGCCGCGAAAACCCGACTACATCCGCAACGAGGATGGCGGCCAATCGGCGGAGCAGACGTTCTTCGGCCACCTGTGTGGACCTCCTGCAACCAGCTGCGGCGATGGTATTTGTGACGTTAGGCGAAGTCCATTCCGGAGGATTAAGGGCCGGCGCCGCCCTGTTCGCTCGACGTCCGCCAAAAGGTTGCCTTGAGGGACGGGTCCATTCGTTGCTTTCGGTGGGCTCCTGACATCCTCTGAAAACAGACATTGCCGGCAATGACGCTGTAGGTCGAAGTTACGCCACCTCCGGACTTTTGCGGTCCTCCCGAAGCAATCGACTTTCAGACACCAAGAATAGCTCGTACAGTCTCACATTCCTCAGCCATCGACTGTGGGATCGGTATGGTGGAACAGCAGACGACGCGCCGGCTTTCGGCCATCCTAGCAGCCGACGTTGTCGGGTACTCCAGCATGATCGGAATTGACGAGGCGGGTGCTGTTGCGGCGCTACGGGAGGTTTGGCAGAAGACTTTCAACCCCGCTGTCGCCGCGCGTCACGGCCGCATCGTAAAGATGATGGGCGACGGAGCGCTGGTCGAATTTCCTAGTGTAGTGAGTGCGGTTGAATGCGCCGCGGCGATCCAGCGAGCGATGGGCGAGCGAAATCTCGCCGCTATCCCCCCAATTCATTTCCGCATCGGCATTAACCTTGGCGATGTCATAGTTGAGGGCGATGACATTTTCGGTGAGGGCGTGAACATCGCCTCGCGAATCGAGGCGATCGCCAAGCCAGGTGGTGTATCTGTGTCCGCTACCGTTCGGGAAAATGTCGGCAACAAGCTCGAACTGGCGTTCGAGGATACCGGCGAGTACAGCCTTAAGAACATCGAGCAGCCAATACGGGTGTACAATGTCCTTTTGGACACTACGTTGCCCAAGGCCGCGGGCATCGTTCACGCTTCGGTAACGCGGACCAAAGGCAGCGTAGCCGTGTTGCCCTTCTCTGACATGGGAGGAGACCCGGGGCAGGATTACTTCGCTGAAGGCATCGCGGAAGACATTCTGACCGAACTTTCGCGCTTCAGAAACCTTTTCGTGATTGCCCGGAATTCATCGTTTTCTTTCAAAGGGAAGGGCCTTGGTACTCAGGAAATCGCAAGGGCACTGAATGTCGAATATATCGTAACGGGCGGCGTGAGGCGCTTCGGCAAACGGGTCCGCGTGGCGGCCCAACTCATCCATACGCCCACTGGTCAGGAACTCTGGGCTGAACGCTATGATCGCGAACTTGAAGATATCTTCGTCGTCCAAGACGAAGTTGTCCGGACCATTGTTGTCACGCTC
This sequence comes from Mesorhizobium sp. M2E.F.Ca.ET.209.01.1.1, assembly GCF_004010375.2. NCBI lineage: Bacteria > Pseudomonadati > Pseudomonadota > Alphaproteobacteria > Hyphomicrobiales > Phyllobacteriaceae > Mesorhizobium > Mesorhizobium sp. M2E.F.Ca.ET.209.01.1.1. The sequence continues at coordinate 79,977 of NZ_SADP02000003.1, forward strand.
GAAGCGCGGCTTCAAATGGCCATAGCCAATGATGCGAGCAACCGGAACATCCCGAACCTAGCGGCCTATGATTGCGTTCAATTGGCAAAAAAATATGTTGCCTTGCACGATGCTCCGCGAGCAATGCCATTTGTTGATAGGGCTCTCCAACTGGATGCTGAATACGCCGTTGCTTATGCTATGCGAGCCGCCACGTTCTACGTGCAGTACCTCGAAAACGCGCAAGCGAGCATTCTCGACCAAATGGCAGCCGCCGCTCGAACCGCCATCGCCTTAGATGAAGGCGACTCCATCGGGCATGCGCTACTCGGAATGGCCCTGATTCTCAAACAACAATACGAGTTGGCAGCCTCTCATCTGGAACGGGCGATCAGCCTAAATCCGGCGAATGCCGTAGCAACTGCGTACCAAGCAGAGTTGTTCTTGCGAAACGGTGACTTCGCAATAGCGCTCAAGACGATGGATGAGTTGCTTCAGCGCGATCCAATTCCGGCGACATGGCACTGGGAAATCCGGGGCATGGCTCTGCTAATGCTGCGACGATACCAAGAAGCGATCTTGGCATTTTCTCGGCAGGTCCACCCATTTTGGTACATTCATGGCGACCTAGCGATGTGCCATGCACGCCTTGGTCACTTAGGTGAGGCGAAGGTGGAAATTGAGAAACTCACGTCGATAATGCCAGAGATGACAATCGGCCAGTATGTCGAAATCGACCCGTTTCGAAAACAGGAGGATCGCGACTTCATCGCCGAGAGCCTTCGACTGGCTGGACTGTCCGAGTAGCAATGCTGGCCGGATTGGCGCGAGTGTTGGCGATGTCGTCCTAACGCCAAGTCACGAACTTCGGGCCTACCGGATCGAATGTCCGCTATCGCTTTTTTAGATGCCAGAAACTGCCGGTCGGCAAACGGCCCGCAGACGACATGTCTGCTTTGCGCCTCCTTTGTGACCGATGAGAGCGACCTCCCGGCCCCGAAAGCTGTCATCATTCGGCGAATGGTCCGAACGGAACTCGCCTAGCGATCGGCAGTCACTGACACCAGGATAGTCCATCGAAAAACTCTGCTGATCGACTTGCGCCGTTAATTGTGCCCGGCCGATGCAAAAAATCTCCAAGCACCCCAAGGAAGTGCCATTGTCTCTCGTCCAACGCTTAGAAACAGGTTGGGAGAACGAATATGATTTTGGATATGAAACTGACAGTGGCCGCTCTCTTGCTCGGGCTCTCTCCCGCGATCGCTGGAGAAAGCCTGGCAAAACGGATTGGCGACGACCCCTCATGTCGGCAGTTCAACGATGGATGCACCATTTGCGTCGTCGAAGACGGGCATGCTCTGTGTTCGACAGCCGGCATTGCTTGCGTGAGGACTAGACGGTCCTGCGTCGAGCACACAAGCGCAAGTCTCCCGGTTTCGCAATCCATCCGAGAGTCGAATTCACTTCCGTCAAGCGCGGGTGGCATCTAAGCGCAGGCTAAAGTATGGTTTGCGATCGGGGCGAGCTGCTCCCGAACTGGTGCCAATGAGGAGGGCCCGCAGGTGTTTGCCGCTCTTTGGGATGCTAGGACTTCGCTTGGAGCAGGAGACGAGGCTGCCATGTTAGAAAAGGGCGGCCCTCCGGATGCAACCTACGATGCCTAGTGATATACGGAGAGGGTTCAAGTCCACATTTAAGCGGCATGGAATTAACCCGCTAACCCTAAGGTTCGAATCAGAGTCAGAAGAAGCGCGATACCAAAGTTTTGTTCTTGATTCCGCGATATTTCATATCCGCTACGCCTACGGTTTCGCCGCGATCCTTACTGTCATCTACGTAACGCTCGACCCGTTTCTTTTTTTAGACAAAGCCTTGCTTGACAGGGCCATACTCGTCCGATTCCTAATTCTCCTTCCTGTTCTATTGTCACAGATTGCACTCACATACTCAAATTTGTACAAGTCATACGCACAGCTATCTGGATCGCTGGCAATTTTCATTTTCAGCGTTGGAATTATAATCCTATCTTTTCGAGCAAACGAAGCGGTTATAATAGACAATTACTCATCTATCATAATGATACTCATCTATGCTTTTTTCGTTGTAGGGCTTTTATTTAGATTTAGCCTCATCGTCTCTGCGCTGGCTATCACAATGTATATAGCTTCGCTGGCATACAGCTCCGACATAGGCCCTGCTATCGCCAGTAGCCTCGAAACTTCCTTAGTCGTTATCTTTTTGCTGATGGGGCTAAGCGCTTACCAGAAGGAGTTGATCTCGCGGCAGCTGTTCCTGACGGAGACTAGGGAACGAGAGCGGCTTTCACGGCAGACCCAGCAAGATGCCACGCATCTGGAATGGCTGCGCACCTTTGCACGCTTCCTTCGACATGAGGTTCGCCAGCCTGTCGCGCAGATCAATTCCAGCCTTGAACTTCTTAGTCTCTTTGCAAACGGTGACGATCGCGTTCCGGAATTTCTGAACCGCGCAACGATCGGAACGCAGAACGTCTGGAACTTGATTGAGCGCGCCAGCCGGGCCACCGACGTCGAGGCCTACGTGCGCGAGAGACAGCATGAGAGGATAGATCTTCATGCTCTCCTGGTCGGCTTGGTCGACGATTTCAGGCAAACCCATTCCGGGCTGGAGTTTTCATTGAAGTGCGATCATCCGATCCTCATCCATGATGCCGACCCGTTGCTCATCGAGCAGGCGATCCAAAATTTGCTTTCGAACGCATCATCGTTCGCCACCGAGCACAGCGTCGTAGACATCTCATTGCAGCCCCGTGGGCTAGAGGCAGTCGTTAGCGTTCGAAATCAGGGGCCGACTGTTCAGCTAGACACCGAAGCGTTGTTTGGCCCCTTTTCATCAACCAGGGCTTCGCCGACCAGCGAACACCATGGACTTGGCCTCTATTTGGTTCGGTTGGTTGCCGAACAGCACGGTGGCAGCGCTGAATTGAAAAATTTGGACGATGGAACCGGCGTGGTTGCGTCGCTGGCAATTCCGGTGCGAGGCGTCTAGTCCTCCACCCAGCGGTATCCCCGGGCTCGCTCCGATTTGATGCAAGCGAAGTCGGGGGCGAACCTTTGGATCTCCTCGCGAATGGCTTTGATGTGAACGACAATGGTGTTCGGCTGAACAGTGATGTTTGCAGCTCGCATCAATTCAGACACCGAGCGCACAAGCCCGGCGTTCGAGAAGAGCTCACGTAGTATCCAGAACTGCGTCAAAGACAGTTCGAGTGGGTTTCCGTCCCAATAGGCACGTGAGAGCCGATCATCAATTCTCAGGAAGGAACCCTTCTCTGGGCCCTTTTCCGGCGAGGGGATAGTAGCTTCTGCTCTCAGTGCATCCACCCTGCGCAATAGGGCATTCACGCGGGCCGCAAGATATGCCCCAGAAATGGTTTTTCCGAGATAATCGTCAGCCCCCATCCGGAGGCCGCTAATTCGATCAGCTTCGTCGTCGTGCTCCGTTAGAAAAATGATGGGAACCGTCTTGTTCATTTCCCGGAATTGCCGGCACAAGTCGAAGCCGGCCTCGTATTCCGAACCCAGTGTGACGTCCAAAATGACGATGTCGAACTGTCCACCGACAAAAGCTGAAATCGCGTCATTGGGGTTCTCGCAAGCCATCACTTCGAAGCGGTGGGCGCCCAGCAATGTTTGGTAGTTGCTTCGCAGCGTAGGATCGTCTTCCACCAGCAGGATCCTGCGCCTTGGCGTGTCGGGCAACTTCTGCATTGCAAGCATTTCGAGTGGAATCTCCGAACCCGAGCCGAACGCTCGACGACACGGTGCTCGCGTTGGAGACGGATTGCAACTGCGGCTGGATGATCGTCTATGAATTATGATGAATTATGATGAATAGCGCGATCTATTTAAGCGTCGCAGGGTTCTCCGCAATAATCTAAACAAATCTCCGCAAATACCTCACTGAGCGAATATTGATGGATTGGGCCTGGCAAGGCACCTTTTGCAAATCAATACCGACCGGAGAGGAGAGATGAAATGCGTATTATACTTTCAGCATTGTTGCTGGCAACCCTTACCGGCTGCACAACAGCCCAAGTCAACAGCACCTTAAACAACACCGCCAATGCCATGTTGGCGAACCCAAGCCTATGGCAGCCGGCTCGCAGGGCACCCGTCCGTCGACCAGCGCCTTACATCCCGCCCCCGACAGTGCCCTACAGGCCAACAACCAATCCAAGTTGGAATCCATCCGGCGGTGGGTATACGCCTGAATGTGTGGGCCCCGATGCCTGCTCTGCGCAGTAAGTGGCCGAGATTCAGTCGGCAGTTCTGATGCAAACCTAAGAGATCTAAGCACCTGGCTTAGCCAGAAACAATAGGAGAAGTGCAATGAAATTGCTTAAAACGAAGCTGGCTGCATCTATCGTCATGTCCGTATGCGCAGTAAGTTATTGCGAAGCTTGCGCACAGTTCTACTTTCAAAACGGACGATCCTACGTGAAGAACAACTGCAATAGGACGATAATGGTTACTTGGCAGGACCAGGGATATTGCTCAACAAGATGCGCAGCCTATCTCAGGCCTGGCGGGTGGGAAATGATCACGTCCATTCAAGGCTCATACAGCGCCTCTGAGAGATATTGGCCATAACCCGCAACCGGCTCTGAGCCAAGCCTCCCTCGCCTTGCTGATTGCAGTCGCCGTAAGAACGTTCACTCAAGAGAACGGGATACGGAGAACTAAGCGGGGGCGGGACGCATAGTGGATATCAATGCAAGAAATGGAGGTCAGGTCATGAAACGCACAGTAGGGCTTGTCGTCGCGCTAACAATGTCGACTGTCCACCACTTATACGCCCAGGATGCTTTCAACGACGGTCGGTACTGCCAACAGAAGCCAGGGGCATGTCGCGCTTCTCCCCCATCATCAGGCGGCGCCAGAGTTTATGTGCCGTCAGTACCCAGTGGCGGGAGTGGCGGCGGCGGGCTCAGCGCCGGCGAGGCAGCGCTGATCGGTGTAGGAATTGGCCTGTTGGGGCAGGTCATTCAACAGGCAATCAGTAACCCGCAACCACGCCAGCCGTCCCAGTCCACACAGGGTAAATGGAGGCCGACCATGCCTCACACGCGGCCGGTGACTTACGCGCCAATCGAACCGTCGGCCGAGGAGCTCAGACTACGGCAAATCGACGCTTTCCGCCGACAGCAAGTGAAAGAACAGATTGAAGCCGAGAACGCCGCGAAACTGGCGGCCGACAGCACGACGTGGGGTAAATTCAAGCAGAACGTCGGTTGGACAAATGATGACACACGCACAGTGCAGAAGGGTGTAGCCAAAGGGATGGTCAACAATGCCGCCAAGCGGACCTTAGGTGCTTGGATCAACGACACTTTCGGAAACGGCACCGCAGACACGGAGGATCTATCCAACAAGGCAGCCGACACCATGCTGGACCTTAAGCAAGGTATCTGGGGGGTCGGCGAGCGTGTGGGTAACGTGCGCGAAGCGCTTCAGAAAGATATCCAGAAATGGTTGGACGACGAAGTAATTAGCCCGGTCAAGGAATTCAAATCTAAGTAACACAAATAGTAACCAGGCAGAGAGACGGCGCGCTATCAGCTGCAGCTGCAGAGGGAGTACGAAAATGAAGAGGGCTATCTTTGTCCTTATCGGACTATTCACGCTTGCTGGTTGTTCAACTACCAGCAGTGGCACGAAAACTGACTCCGCTATCACCAGCACAATCAGTGGCTATCGGAGTTGCACGGTCAATACCATGGCGCAGAACCTAAGCAACTCCAAACGCCTCGAAATTGGCGAAACTATAGATCGCGCTTGCGGCGATTACATGGACAAGTTCGGCGCGGAACTCAAGAAGGCCGGCGTCAAATCTAGACAGGTAACTTTGTACCAGAGTCAGCTACGCACCACGACCATAAAATACACAACAGCTGTCATAACGGCGGTCATGTACAAAGAGTATCAGAAGCTAACGAGTCGTACCAAGAAACCATCATAACGTATCGAGTGATGACGTACTTTAACCTGTAGTTCAGTGCTCGCGTAAACATCAGAGATACGACAATTTACAGAAATTCGTCGAGTCATATTGCCTGTTGATGTCGGCTAGGCGCGCGCAGTTACCCCCGCAGACGTTCCGCTCGCCCCAGTCGCCTTCAAAGGTCCGAATTTGAAATTCCGAGTGACAAGCTGCCGGTCCACTCTTGGTCCCATTCCAGACTACTAGTCCAAATCGATCTCGGATCCTCCAAACTGGTACCGTCCTCCTTCATGACTATTCATCTGGAGGCTATAAGACCGCACCGGCCGGCCTACCGCATTACTGACATGTCTCTTGGTACTGGGCGGTAGTGAACGTCGCGATCAATATCGACGTCGTGTTCACCGAGTTCGAACATAGAGCGGACCATGGCAATGCGGAAGGTTGTCATGATGCGCGGATCGGCCAAGAGCACGAACAAAGCGGCGGTGCTCTTCAGCGTGTTCCAGACGCCCCAGAGGACCGGGATTCCGACCGCAGTCCAGGCAAGCAGCGCCTTGCCGTCGAGCCCACCCTTGCCGATGCCGAAGCCGCCGCTGGGACCGGGCTGCGATACCGCGGATTTGGCTTGCAGGGCGGCGACCTCCTCATCCGACATGTACCATTTGTCGCTGAGCGGTCTCACGAACGTGTTGGCGATAAGGCCAAGCAGCAGGATGCCGGCCAGGATGTACATGGTGAAATCGTACACCTGCGCGCGCGGCACGCCCGCCGCGAGCTGAAACTCGCGGATGTAGTTCACGATGACTGGACCCAGGATGCCGGCCGTGGCCCAGGCCGTCAGCAATCGCCCGTGGATGGCACCGACGAACTGGGTTCCGAAAATATCCGCCAAGTAGGCGGGTATCGTGGCGAAGCCGCCGCCATACATGGACAAGATGATGCAGAAGATCGCCACGAACAGCACCTGGTTGCCCATATGCGCGGCGGTTGGAGCCAACGCATAGAGCGCGATGCCGAGGATGAAGAAGGTGTAATAGGTATTCTTGCGCCCGATCTTGTCCGAGAACGTCGCCCAGAAGAAACGCCCGCCGATGTTGAACAGTGAAAGCAATCCCGCAAATCCGGCCGCGATCGCCGCGATCGCTGCCTTTTGCTCTGCCGACAGGTCATTGAAGGCCAACTCCGGCTGGCCAAGCAGGCGACCGCCAAAGATTTCCTGGAGCATCGGCGAAGCCATGCCGATAACGCCGATGCCGGCCGATACGTTGAGGCAAAGGACAAGCCAGATCATCCAGAACTGCTTTGTTTTGTGCGCGTCGCGCAGATGCACATTGCGGGTGGTTATCATGGACGTCTTTGTCGCGGATGGAGGCGTCCAGCCTTCGAGGCGCCATCCGGCCGGGGGGATCCGGTAGCCGAACGCACCGGCGATCATGAAGGTGAAGTAGATCGCGGCCATCACGACGAAGGTCTGCCAGACGCCGGCGGAATCCACGGTCTTGAAGTGGCTGATCAACAGATTGGCGAGCGGCGCGCCAATCATCGCGCCGCCGCCGAATCCCGTGATCGCCATGCCGGTCGCCATCCCGCGCCGATCTGGGAACCATTTTATGAGCGTCGACACCGGCGAGATGTAGCCGAGGCCGAGACCGATGCCGCCGATCACGCCTGCGCCAAGCCACATCAGCCAGAGCTGGTGCACGGCGATCCCGCTGGCCGCTATCAGCATTCCACCGCACCAGCAGCACGCCGCCACCACGGCCGCCTTGCGCGGCCCGACCCTCTCGAGCCAGCCGCCCCAGATCGCTGCGGAGCCGCCGAGCAACACGAAGAAGAGCGTGTAGATCCAGCCAAGGTCGGATATGCGCCAGTTACAGCTTGTCGTGAACAGCGCGGAAAGAAGGTTCAGGTCGGCGCACGCGGCCGGCTGTTGCGCATCGAGGACTTGTGACAAGGGCAGCCAGAAGACGCTGAAGCCGTAAGCCATGCCGATGCACAGATGTATCGCCAGCGCTGCAGGCGGCACCAGCCACCGGTTGAACCCGGGCCTGGCCACGATCCTCGCCCGGTCGAGCAGGCCGGCCTGCATCGGAAAATCCAACTCAATTTTAGCGTCGGTTGTCACAATGTTCCTCCCCGTTGCAGTGGCCGTTCTGTGGCGGTCGCTCGCCTTGGTGTTTTCAAGGCAGATCCACCCCTCGACCATTGACGACACGGACGCTGAAGATAGTGTCGACGAACTGGGCGCAATAGTTCGCCGCTGCGGTCGGAGTGACAAAGCCGCGTGTCACGAGGAGCCTTTCCGTTGTCGCAAGAGCACCGTCGGGAAGTGGATCCTTAGGATCATTTCACCGTCGGGCGGCCTCCGTTGGAAAAGCTCGGAGCGTTTCCCTGTTAGGGCCTGGTTCATTTCCCTGTTAGGCCGAATAGGGAATTGCCTGCCAAGGTGCTGAAACTGCTGCCGGATTCAAAGTCGAATTTGATCCCGGGGCCTAATGTGTCCCAAAATTCGCTGTTTTTCGGCGCCTAACAGGGAAAATCAGACAGAGACTAGTTCGCCACTGACTGCCAGCACCACCAAATTTCTCTTTGATTAGATGGAAGTCCCGCTGGCCAAGTCGATCGGCTGCTTTGGCCGTTGGCGACTTGTTGTAGGCTTGGCGGACGGGCTGCCCCAGAAGGGCAACCCGCCATTTGTTGCAGCCTATTTCTCCGAAACCCCCGCCTCGGCAAAGCTCGCCATCCTCGTATGGCACTCCAGCGCCGAGCGGACGATGTTGATAGCAAGGCAGGCGCCGGAGCCTTCGCCGAGCCGCATGCCTAGATCGAGCAGCGGAGGCAGGCCGAGCGCCTCCAGGAGGCGGCGGTGGCCGGCTTCGGCCGAGACGTGGGCGGCAATCGTATGGGCGAGGCCGGTTGGATGCAGCCTCGCGAGCGGAGCGGCGGCGGCGGTGCACACAAAACCGTCGAGCAGCACCGGCACGTTGTTCTTACGCGCGGCGACCGTGGCGCCGAGAATGGCGGCGAGCTCGCGTCCGCCGAGCGCCGCGGCAATCTTCAGCGGGTCGGAGAGCGAATCGGCGTGGCGCTTGAGGCCAGCTTCGATCGCCACCACCTTGCGCTTCAGGCCGGCGTCGTCGACGCCGGTGCCGCGTCCGGTCCATTTTTCGGCGCCGCCGCCGAACAGCGCCGTCGAGATCGCGGCAGCCGGGGTGGTGTTGCCGATGCCCATTTCGCCGAAACAGACGAGATCGAGGTCCTTGGTCACCGCATCGTAGCCGGTCGAGACGGCGGCGAGGAATGCCTGCTCGTCCATCGCCGGCACTTGCGTGAAATCGCCGGTCGGATGATCGAGATCGAGCGGAATGACGTCCAGCTTGGCGCCGGCAATGCGGGCCAGCTGATTGATGGCAGCACCCCCGCCGGCGAAATTCGCCACCATCTGCACCGTGACTTCCGACGGATAGGCTGAGACGCCCTGCGCGGTGACCCCGTGATTGCCGGCAAAGACGAAGACTTTCACCGCATCGAGCTTCGGCATGTCGCGGCCCTGCCAGCGGCCAAGCCAGGCGGCGATCGTTTCCAGCCTGCCAAGGCTGCCCGGCGGCTTTGTCAGTGTGTCCTGGCGGCGGGCGACGGCGCCGGCGGCGGTGTCGCTGCCAGCCGGAAGATCGAGGCAGGCGGCACGCAGTTCATCGAGGGATTTGAAGGACATGGGGGCAAGGTCTCCGAAAAAGAATCAGGAAAGGCAAACGGAAGCGACGAGCAGCACCGCGATCTCGCCGAGCTGCTGCAGCGCGCCGATCGTGTCGCCGGTCTGGCCGCCGATCTGGCTGAGGCAAAGTGAGCGGAAACCGGCGAAGAGCAGGCCGAGCAGGATGAGCGCCGCGATCGCGCCGCCGAGGCCGAGCGCCAGCAGCGCCACCGCTCCGAGCGCAGCACCTATGACGGCGGTCTCGGCAGTGACGGAGCCCGCATTGGCGGACAGGCCGTCGGCTCGGGCAGGCGGCAGAAGATGCATGAAGGCGCCGAACAGGCCGCGCGAGGCGGCATGCGCGGCAAGCAGCGCCAGGAAGATGTGGCCGGGACCGGCGAGTTCGGAGAGCGCGCTCCAGCGGATGAGCAGCGAGGCGCCGAGCGCCGCGGCGCCATAAGCGCCGATGCGGCTGTCGCGCATGATTTCCAGTTTCCTGTCGCGCGTCCTGCCGCCCCAAAGGCCGTCGGCGATGTCGGAAAGTCCGTCCTCATGCAGACAGCCGGTAACGAGCATCGTGGCGGCGAGCGTCAGCGCCGCCCCCGGGCCGCTGGCAAGACCCAAACTATAAGCGATGGCGTAGACGAGCGCGCCGATGATCGCCACGGCGAGACCGGCGAAGGGCGCCGCCCAGATCGCATCCGCCAGGCTGCGGCCGCCGAAATCGCTCGAGGGCAATCTCAGCCGGGTGAAGAAGACGAGGCTGAGGCCGATATCGTCAAGCAATTGCCTTGGGGCGGAAGGGCCGCTCATGCGCCCCTCGCTATGGCATGGAAGAATGTGCCGCTGACATGGCCGCGCCGGCAGCCGGAAGCGCCGAGCGGATTGCCCTGGCCATCGGCAAGGTCGGCCAAGGGCTCGTCATTGCCGGCGGCCGTCATCTGCGCATAGTGGAATTCGTGGCCACGGATCAGCGTGCCTTCCGGTCCCAACGGGCAGGCGGCGCGCAGCCGCGCCTCGCGATAGCCAAGGTTCATCTTGCGCTTGGCGAAGCTGGTGGAATGGCCGAGCAGGCCGAGCATCTTGTGGCTCTTCCCGTCCGCATCCTCGAGCACTTCGCCCAGCACCATGAAGCCGCCGCACTCGCCGTGAACCGGTTTCGTCGCCGCAAAGCGCGCCATTCCCATCTGGAAGTCCGTCGCGGCCGCAAGCTTGCCGGCATGGAGTTCGGGATAGCCGCCGGGCAGCCAGCAGACCTCGCAGTCCTGCGAGGGCCCTTCGTCGGCAAGCGGCGAGAAAGGCACGATCTCCGCGCCGGCCTTGCGCCATTGCGTGGCGACATGCGGATAGAGGAAGGTGAAGGCGGCGTCCTCGGCCAGCGCGATGCGCTGCCCAGGCGGTTGCAAGGCGTCGGCAAAGTCGCCGGGCGAGGGCTGCAGAGGTGTCGCCAGCTTGAGGATGGCATCGATGTCGAGCGATTTCTCGACCATGTCTGTCAGCCGGTCGAGATGCGCCATCAGGTTCTCGTATTCGCCGGCCTGGACGAGGCCGAGATGCCGCTCCGGCAAGTTGAGCGTCGGATCGCGCAAGATGGCGCCGACCACAGGCAGGCCGATCGCCTCGATGGCGTCGCCCGACAGACGGCGGTGACGTTCGCTGCCGAGCCTGTTGAGCACGACGCCAGCCATGCGCACATCCGGATCGTAGGTGGCAAAACCCTTGGCGACGGCGGCCGCCGTCGTCGACTGTCCGGACACGTCGAGCACCAGCAGCACCGGCAGACCGTAGAGCCGGGCAAGATCGGCGGCCGAGCCGGAGCGGCCTTCCGGCGCAGGAATGCCGTCGAACAGGCCCATGGCGCTTTCGAGGATGACGTATTCGGCGTCGTCCGCGGCCTGGGCCGCCAGCGCGTTGAGCAGGTCAGGCGACATCGCCCAGCTGTCGAGATTGACGCCGGAAAGCCCGGTCGCGGCGGTGTGGAAGCCGGGATCGATATAGTCCGGTCCGGACTTCGCGCCACGCACCTTCAAGCCGCGCCGGGCGAGCGCGCGCAACAGGCCGATGGTGACGCTGGTCTTGCCTGAGCCGGAGCGCGGGGCACCGATGATGATCGCACGCGCCGTCATGCGCCGCCCGCCAGTGCCGCGCGCATGGTGACGATGCCTCCGACCACGATCAGCGCCGGGGACGAGAGCCCGGCGGCGGCGGCTTCGTCCGCTATGGTGGCGAGCGTGGCGACAACGATCCGCTCCTGTGCGGTGGTCGCAGCGACAATCACCGCGGCGGGTGTCGATGGCGCGAGACCGCCCTCGAGCAGCTTTGCCGCGATCACCGGCAGATTGGCCATGCCCATATAAACGACGACCGGCTGTCCGGTGCGGGCGATGGCTGCCCAATCGATGTCATCATCGGTGCCTGCGGCGTGGCCGGTCGCCAGGATGACGGCCTTGTTGATGCCGCGCATGGTGGCGGGAATGCCGGTGGCGGCCAATGCACTGAGGCCCGAGGTCAGGCCGGAAAGCACCCGGAACGGAATTTTTTCTCCTGCGAGCGCCAAGGCCTCTTCGCCGCCGCGGCCGAAAATATAGGGATCGCCGCCCTTAAGCCGCACGACGCGGCGACCTTGGCGCGCCAGCCGCACCAGCAGGGCGTTGATGTCGTCCTGTTTCATCGAGGGCTGGCCGCCGCGCTTTCCGGCGTAGAAGAGCTCGGCGCCCTGGGCTACCGCCACGACTTCGGGCGAGACCAGCGCGTCGTAGACCAGCGCGTCGCATTGTCCGAGCGCGGCCAGCGCTTCCAGCGTCAGGCAGCCGGGGTCGCCGGGGCCGGCGCCGGCCAGCCAGACATGGCCGGGTTCCAGCTCACGCGGCTTGAAGTTCAGCCGCGCCAACGCCTGCTCAACCGTAGCCCGTCCGTTCATGTTGGCGCTGCCGTTCACAATCCGTCCCGTCCGCGAAAACGCCGCTGGTAGTGGGCGTCGTAGAGTGAGCTTTCGTCGAAATCCTGCGCCGCGAGCGCGCTGCCGACGAAGATGATCGCCGTGCGCTCCATCGGGTTTTCCGCCAATTGCGCTTCGATGGTGCCGAGCGTGCCGGTCAGGATGCGCTCGTCCGGCCAGGAGGCGCGGAAGACGACCGCGACCGGACACTCGGCGCCGTAAAGCGGCGTGAGATCGGCGACGATGCGGTCGATGGCGTGGATGGCAAGATGGATGGCAAGCGTGGCGCCGGTGCGACCGAAGCCGGCCAGCGTCTCGCCGGGCGGCATCTTCGAGGCGCGGCCGGAAACGCGCGTCAGCACCAGGCTTTGCGCGAGTTCGGGAATGGTCAGCTCACGGCGAAGTGCCGCCGCCGCCGCCGCGAAAGAGGGCACGCCTGGGGTGAGCGTGTAGGGGATGCCGTGGTTTTCCAGCCGCCTTATTTGCTCGGCCACCGCGCTCCAGACCGAAAGGTCGCCGGAATGCAGGCGTGCAACGTCCTGGCCGGCCTTGTGCGCGGCGACATATTCGGCCTCGATCTCGTCCAGCGACATCGGCGCGGTATCGATCAATTTGGTGCCGGGCGCACAATGCTCGAGCAGCTCCGGCGCGACGATCGAGCCGGCATAGAGGCAGACCGGGCAACTGGCGAGCAGCCGCGCACCGCGCAACGTGATGAGGTCGGCCGCACCTGGACCCGCGCCGATGAAATGGACCGTCATGGCGCGTCTCCGCTGATGGCGATGGCGCAGGTGACCGGACCAAGCACCGTGCGAGGCCCGAGCAGTCTTGCGCCGGCTCCGGCAACGGCCAGGGCGGACGCCTCCGAAACCGACGGCGTGCCGGCGCGGCTCTGCGAGAGATCCGAATGACTGAGCAGAGACGCCCCCTCATCCGGCCCTTCGGGCCACCTTCTCCCCGTGGGGGAGAAGAGATTGGCGGCGGCGCCTGTCATCTCCTCTCCTCTTGGGGAGAGGTCGGCCGAGCGAAGCGGAGGCCGGGTGAGGGGGAGTGACGGTTCGGCGCCGGAAGCATCAACCACTATTACGGGAAGGTTGAGTTCACGGCCGGCGGCGAAAATGGCTTCTTCGTTGCGTTTGAATTCGGTCGTCGCCAGCGCCGAAAGCGCCGTAATGGCTAGGCCATGCGCCTCAAGCGCGGTCTCGATCGCCGCCAATACTTCTTCGACGCTCACGCCTTTGCGGCTGCCGATGCCCGCGACCATCATGGTTTTGTCCAGCTCCACTGCGTGACCGGCATGGCCGGGCGCCAGGCTTGCATGGAGCCAACTGGCGCTGCGCGCGACAGCGCGATGCGGGTCAGGTCGCCGCCGCGCCTGTTGCACTGGTCGAGCAGCAGCGCCTCCATCTCCAGCGTCACCGCGTTGGCGACCAGCCGGCCGCCGGAACGCAGCGCCTTGATCGCTTTCTCCAACACGCCGGCATCGCTGCCGCCGCCACCGATGAAGATGGCATCCGGCGTCTGCAGTTTGGCGAAGGCTTTGGGCGCGGCGCCTTCAACCACGACAAGGCCGGGCACGCCGCAATGGGCGGCATTGCGGGCGATGCGGGCGGCGCGTTCGCCGTTGGCTTCGATGGCAATGGCACGCAGCGAAGGATGCGCCAGCATCCATTCGATGCCGATCGAGCCGGAGCCGGCGCCGATGTCCCACAACAACTCACCGCGCCGCGGCGCCAGCGCCGAAAGCGTGATGGCGCGGATCTCGCGCTTGGTGATCTGGCCGTCATGCTCGAACAAGTGGTCGGCGAGGCCGACGGTCAAGGGCAGGATGCGCGCATCCGGCGTTGATTCAATTTCAAACGCCAGCACGTTGAGCGGGTTGATGTTTTTGAGATCGAAGGCGTCGGCGCGGGAGGTTCGATGCGCTTCATCGGCACCGCCGAGCGCTTCGAGGACCGTCAACCGCGACGGGCCGAAGCCGAGTTCGTCGAGCAGTGCGGCCATGGCAGCCGGGGCATCGCCGTCGGAGGTCAGTGCGAGGATGCGCGCGCCGGGGTGGAGCAGGGGGCGGATCAGGTCGATCGAATGGCCATGCAGCGAGATGGTCTCGATGTCCTGCAAGGCCCAGCCGAGACGGGAGGCGGCCAGCGATAGAGACGACGGCGCCGGGAGAACGAGCATCTCATCCGGCTTCACCTTGCGCGCCAGCGTGACGCCGACGCCGTGAAAGAACGGGTCGCCGGACGCGAGCACGCAGACGTCCTTGCCCGCGAGTGCCAGCACGTCGCGCATTTCCGCGTCGAAGGGTGTCGGCCAGGAGCGGGTTTCGCCCCTGGCCAGGGATGCGACGAGCGCAAGATGCCGCTTGCCGCCGAAGACGACATCCGCCTGCGCGATGCGCTGCTTGGCCTCGTCGCCGAGACCCGCTACACCGTCCTCGCTGATGCCGACGATGGTGAGCCATTTTGAGGCGGGCTTGGCGGCGCGCGGACCCTTAGCAGGCATGATGACCCACCGCATTCTGATCCTCGGCGGAACCACGGAAGCCCGGCAACTGGCCGGAAGGCTGGCTCGTCGCAAGGATTTTTCCGTCACGCTGTCGCTCGCCGGCCGCACCGAAAGTCCGGTCGCGCAAGGCGTGCCGGTGCGCGTCGGCGGTTTTGGCGGCGCGGAGGGATTGGCCGCCTATCTTCGCGACGAGCAAGTCGATCTGCTGATCGACGCCACGCATCCATACGCTGCTCGTATTTCCGCCAATGCCACCGAGGCCGCCGAGCGAGCCGGCGTGCCGATCCTTGCCTTGAGACGGCCCGGCTGGGAGCCTGTGGCAGGCGATCGTTGGACGATGGTCGACAGTGTCGCCGAGGCGGCAAGTGCGCTCGGCACGGCGTCGCGCCGCGTTTTCCTCGCGATCGGCCGGCAGGAGGCCGGCGCCTTCGAGGCTGCGCCGCAGCACGGTTACCTGATCCGCAGCGTCGATCCGGTCGATCCGAAGCTTGCCGTGCCCGATGCGCTCTACCTGTTGGCGCGCGGGCCGTTCGCCGAGGCGGATGAACGAGCGCTGCTCGAACGACACGGCATCGATGCGATTGTGTCGAAAAACAGCGGCGGGGAGGCGACCTATGGCAAGATCGCCGCCGCGCGGGCGCTCGGCATCGAGGTGGTCATCATCCGCCGACCGCCTTTGCCGGACGTGCCCTCGGCTGAAACCGTCGATGCGCTGGCGGCAAAGGTCGATCATCTTTTCGACCCCGTTGCCGAACGCGGCGTGTAGACCAGCGCGGGTTTTTCGCCCCGCTTGATGATCCGGGTTTCGGGCGAGCCGATGATGATGCAGGTCGACATGTCGGCTTTTGCCGCATCGGCGTCCGCGAGCAGGAAAACCTCGATGCGCTCGTCCGGCCGGCCGGCGGCGCGACCGAAGATCACCGGCGTGGTGCCGGGCAGGATCGCCTTCAGGCATTCGAAGGCGCGGCCAAGCTGCCAGGGGCGGGCCTTGCTGATCGGGTTGTAGAGCGCGATGACGAAGCCGGCGCCCGCTGCCGCCAGCAGGCGCAACTCGATCAGCTCCCACGGCTTCAGATTGTCGGAGAGCGAAATGGCGCAGAAATCATGGCCGAGCGGCGCGCCGATGCGGGCGGCGACCGCCAGCATGGCGGTGACGCCGGGGACGACCGAGAGGTCGATGGCACGCCATTCCTCAGGGCCAGCCTCGATCGCTTCGCAAACGGCCGCGGCCATGGCGAAGACGCCGGGATCGCCGCCGGAAACGACTGCCACGCTGTGGCCCTCGGCGGCCTTGGCCAACGCCTCATTGGAACGGGCAAGCTCTTCGCGGTTGTCCGAAGCGATGCGGGTCTGATCCGGCCGCAGCTCCAGCCGGTCGAGATAGGGCTTGTAGCCATAGAAGAAGGAAGCCCCGGCGACGGCATTGGCAGCCTGCGGCGTGACCTGGTCGGCGTTGCCGGGTCCGAGACCGATGACGGTAAGGCGGCCGCTCATGCCTTGGCTCCAGGCTTGGCCGACCAGCCGGCGACCAGCACGATGGCGAAGTAGGGGGCCTTGTCGTCCGGCTTTTCGGCCAGCCGCATCGAGACGCTGCCCGGCATGGTGCCGCGTTCGACATAGACGGCTTTCGTCAGCTTGCCGGCGGCTTCCAGCGCGCGGCGGATTTTCGGCAGGTTGCGGCCGACCTTCATGATCACGGCAGCATCGGTGTCGGCGAGGCGCCGGGTCAGCTCGAACTCGCTCATCGTGCCGGGCAGCACGGTCAGCACGTCGTCGCCCTGGACGATCGGCAGGCCGGTCGTCGACCAGCAGCCGGACATGGCGGTGATGCCGGGGATGACTTCGGTCGGGAAGCGATGCGCCAGGCGCACATGCAGATGCATGTAGGAGCCGTAGAAGAGCGGATCGCCTTCCGAAAGCACCGCCACCATCCTGCCGGCGCCGAGATGCTCGGCGACCTGTTCGGCCGACTGCTCGTAAAAATCGCTGATCTGCGCGCGGTAGTCGTCGTGATCCTTGTCGATCTCGGTCGTCACCGGATAGAGCAGCGGCAGCTCGATCATGTCCGGGCGAAAGCGCGCCTCGACGATGGCGCGGGCATTGCTGTTGTTGCCGCGCTTGGCGAAATAGGCAACGACGTCGGCCTCAGCCAATGCCCGCGCGGCCTTCAGCGTCAGAAGCTCCGGATCGCCGGGGCCGGTGCCGACGCCGACGAGGCGTCCTTTCGGGAGAGCGTTCACAGGCCTGGCCTCGCCAACGAATTGAGCGCGGCCGCCGTCATGGCGCTGCCACCGAGCCTGCCGCGCACGATGGCGTAAGGCACGCCATAGGAATTCTCGGCCAGCGCATCCTTGGATTCGGCTGCACCCACGAAACCGACCGGCATGCCGATGATCGCGGCCGGCTTAGGCGCACCGTCGCGTAGTTTTTCGAGCAGATAGAAGAGCGCGGTCGGCGCGTTGCCGATGGCGACGACCGAGCCGGCCATGCGCTCGCCCCAGAGGTCGATCGCCGCGGCCGAGCGGGTGTTGCCGATTTCCCTGGCGATGTCATGCGTGCGCGGGTCGCGCAGCGTGCAGATCACCTCGTTGCCGGCCGGAAGGCGCGCCCGGGTGACGCCATTGGCGACCATCTCGGCATCGCAGAAGATCGGCGCGCCGGCGGCGAGGGCAGTACGAGCGGCGGCGACGAAATCGCTGGAGAAGACGAAATTCTTAGCGGCTTCGACCTGTCCGCAGGCGTGGATCATGCGGATAGCGACATCGGCCTCGGCCTCGGAGAAGCGCGACAGGTCCGCCTCGGCTCGAATGATGGCGAAAGAGCGCTCGTAGATCGCCATCCCGTCATGGATATAGTCGTAGGCGGCCATTCACTGGTTCCGTCGATAGAGTTCGGCGATGCCGATAGCGCCAAGCCTGGTGAGGCAAGCGGCGGCGGTTTCGCCTTGATGTCGTTCACGGCGGATCGCGGCCGCAATGGCGGCGACCCCGCGCGCGGCGTCATAGCCCGGCCTGTATCCGGCAGGAAGGGCCTTTGCCGTCCCGTCCACGACAAGTCCGGCTTCGTTTTCGTCGCCGACCAATGTCAGTGCGGCTGCGCCCGGATGCGCGCAGCCCTTGGCGCAGCCGGAAATGTGGAGCGTCAGCGAGGTGTCGAGGAGTTCGGGGCTTTGAGCAGCGATTGTCTCGGCAATGGCGCGCGTGGCGATGCGGCCGGAGGCGCAGGCCGGCGTGCCGGGACAGGCGGCAATGCGGGTGCGGGGGTCGGCGGGGGAGGTGACGAAGCCGAGGGTGGTGGCCGAGGCCTGTAGTGAGACGCAGGCGGATGGCGAGAGGCCGAGGACAAGCAGGGCGCGGCCTGGGGCGAGGCGGATTTCGGCGGCGCCGAGGATTGAGGCTTGGCTTGCGAGGTCGATGAGATTTTGGGCCGGCATGCTGCCGTAGGGGAGGACGATGCCGAGGGCGTGGCCGGTGTTGAGTTTGAAGGTGCCAATGGGGGAGCGATGGCGCTCCACGGCGCCCCCCTCTGTCCTGCCGGACATCTCCCCCACAAGGGGGGAGATTAGGCTGTCGCCGCCGGTTTCGCGAATCGCCGACCTGGAAAGATGAGAGTTCGCTGCAGTAAGTGAGCCGGCGGCGAAGCTGCCAATCTCCCCCCTTGTGGGGGAGATGTCCGGCAGGACAGAGGGGGGCGCGAAGGAATGCCAGCCTACGAGAGAGGCCAACTGCCGCTCCGACAGATCCCGCGTGTGTGCCTCGCGGCCCTTCTCGGCGACCATCCTGAGCGCAGCCACAGCAATGTCGCTCGCCGCATCAGCATCGACCGTTGCGAGCGGCTTCGCGCTTCGGCCATCGCCCGCAACCGACACGCTCCACTGGACGTCTGCGGTAGCGCGTACAGCGGTCAACCTCACATCCGCAGTGACCGCATCCATCGTAAGCTGCCCGCCGCCATCGACAATCACCGACACCTTCGGCCCCAGCCGTGCCGTTTGCCCGGCCTCTTCAATCGCCGCCCTGATCCGCTGGGCCAGCGGGCGCGGGTCGACAATCTCCTGCGGATCAATCCCCGCCAGCGGCCCGGTCTCAATCGGCACGCCGCTGCGCACCGCAATGCCCATCGCATCGACCTCAGCCGCCAGCAGCCTAGCGCTTTCCGTGCTCAGCCCGCGGATCTGCAGGCTGCCGCGCGCGGTCACTTCCATGATGCCGTTGCCATGGCGCAGGGCGGATTCACCGAGTCCAATCAGCGACTTGGGCGAAAGTCCTCCAGCGACCGGATTGAGTCGCACCAAAAGGCCGTCGCCGGTCTGCATCGGCGCGCTGAGAGCAGGGCAGGCGCCGCGGCGCGAGAACGCGTTCATGCGGCAACTCCGCTTCCCTGAGCCTCGACGATCAGGGCCGCGAGATCGTCGTCGATGGAATTCCTGAGCGGATGCCAGAGGCCACGCCGCCGGGCGGCGAGTAAGCGCTCGGCAATAACTTTTGCGGCAGCAGGGTTCTCGCGCAGCAGGAAGGCGCGAACGTCCGGATCGCCGATATAAGCGTCATGCACTGCCTCGATCAGCGCGCCTGAAATGGCATGGGTGGTCTCGGCGAAGCCGACGAGACGGTCGACCGTCTCGGCGAATTCGGAGGCGCCGCGCGGGCCGTGGCGCATCTGGCCGGCGATGAAGCGCGGATTGACGGCGCGGGCGCGCACCACGCGCGACACCGCTTCGCCGACCGAGCGCGGCTTCGGCTTCTTCGGGTCGGTGGTGTCGAGCACGATGACATCGGCATTCCGGCCGAGCGCGGCAAGCGCTGCCGAAAAGCCGCCGATGAAGGCGACGTCGGCCGAGCCCTCGAGGATATCGCGGCCTGGATCGTCGCCGGTGTGGACGAGGAGATCGGCCTCGGCGATCCGCCCCTCGAAGGCGCCGGGCGCGGAGATCGCTTCGCCGTCGGCGCCGCCATAGGCGTGTGAGGTGGCGTCGAGATAGGCGCGGCCAACCTCCTCGCGCGCGCCCCATTCGCCGCGCGACAGCAAATCCTCGATGCCGGCGCCGTAGGTGCCTGGCGAAGTGCCGAAAATGCGCGGGCTGACCTTGCCCTGGGCGCGGGTCGCGGCGGCAAGTGGGTTCTCGGAATCGTCCTCGTCGCGGCTGGCGACCGCGTTGGCGGCGGCATCGATCAGCGCGATCTGGGTCGGGAACATGTCGCGGAACAGGCCGGAAATGCGCCAGGTGACATCGACGCGCGGGCGGCCGAGCGTGGCCGGGGGCAGCACCTCGATGCCGGTGACGCGGCCGGTCGCGGCATCCCATTGCGGCCGGCACCCCATCAGCGCCAGGCCTTGCGCGATCTCCTCGCCGCCGGTGCGCAAGGAGGCCGAGCCCCAGAGGTCGATCACCAGCGAGCGCGGCCAGTCGCCATGGCTTTGCATATAGCTGCGCACGACCTCTTCCGCTGCCGCCTGGCCGAGATCGTAGGCAGTCCGCGTCGGCATGGTGCGCGGATCTGAGGTGAAGAGGTTGCGGCCGGTGGGCAGCACGTCGGAGCGGCCGCGCGCCGGCGCGCCGGCGGGGCCGGCCTTGATGTGGCGGCCATCGAGCGCGGCGAGCAGGTTCGCTTTTTCGGTCGCCGCGCTTTGCCGGCGCAGAGGATCTGTCTCGTCTTCCGGCGCGCGGCCATAGACATGCAGCCCGTCCTTGACGGCGAAATCCTTGAGATCGCAGAGCCAGGCATCGATGCGGCGCAGCGCTTCGTCAGGCTGGTCGGTCTTTGCAACGCCGGCTTCCGAGGCAAGTCCAGTCTTCCGTGCCGTCTCGACGATCAGCTTTGCAAGGCGGTCACGGCGGCGGCGGTCGAGACCATCGGCCTGGGCGTATTCATCGACCAAGCGCTCGAGTTTCTGTTGCGCCTCGTCGAGGCCGGCGCCGGTCAGCGGCGGCGGCAGGTGGCCGAGCGTGACGGCGGCAATGCGGCGCTTGGCCTGCGCAGCCTCGCCGGGATTGGAGACGATGAACGGATAGATGACCGGCAGCGAGCCGGTGACGATCTCGGGGAAGCAGGTGTCGGAGAGCGCGACGGTCTTGCCCGGCAGCCATTCGAGCGTGCCATGCGCCCCGACATGGACGATGGCGTGCACGCCGAGCGATTTCCGCAGCCAAAGGCCGAAAGCGATCAGTTCGTGACGCGGGGGGAGCGTCGGGTCGTGGTAGTCGGCGCGGCGGTCGGCGGAACGGCCGCGATCGGGGGCGAGTGCCACGGTGACGTTGCCGAAGGTCGCGGCGTTGAAGGGGGTTTCGAAGTTTTTTTGCGAAGGTCGGCGTTCTGTCGCGCCCCCCTCTGTCCTGCCGGACATCTCCCCCACTTGGGGGGAGATTGGCAGTTCCTCTGCCGGCGCTCTCCCTGCAACGTTGGAGATTGGCGAAAGCGCAGACGAGAGCTCAATCTCCCCCCTTGTGGGGGAGATGTCCGGCAGGACAGAGGGGGGCGCATTGACGTGAGCTTCGTCATTTGCCTTGCCCCAAGCGGCCTCAACCGCATCGCGCGCAGCTTCGGGCAATTCGGCCGAGAAACGCAGGTAGTCGTCCAGCCTCAACCCATGCCCACCCACCTCCAGCGCGTCCAGCAACTCGCGCGGCGATTGCGGAATCCCGTCAACCGCATAGCCCTGTTCTTTCAGGTCGTGCAGCATGGCGAGTACGCTGGACGGAACGTCCAGCCCAACCGCATAGCCGGTCCGGCCAGGCGCGCTCGGATAGTCCGGGATCAGGACCGCCAGCTTGCGTTCGGCCCGCCCGGTCCGCTGCAGGCGAATGAACGCCGCGATCCGCCTGGCGACCTGCGCGACGCGATCCGCTTCCGGACGGTTGGCGAAAGCGCGAAAAGCCAGCGCCGGGTCAGTCTCGACCTCGCCCTTGAAGGAAATCGCGCCGGCGAGGATGCGGCCGTCGAGCTCGGGCAGGACCACATGCATGGCGAGATCGGCGGGCGCCAGGCCGCGCTGGTTCTTCTCCCAGACCTCGCGCCGCGTCGTGGCGACGATGACCTGGAAGACCGGCACGCCGGCACGGTCGAACAGGGTTTCGGCGCCCGGTTCCGCGCCGGAGGCAAAGGCGGTGGCGGTGACGATGGCTGCGGGGTGCAGCGAGGCGAGGGCGGCTTCGACGAAGGCCAGGGATGCTGGGTCTTTCAGGCTGGAGACGAAGATCGGCGCCGGAGCCAGGCCATGTTGGCGGAGCGCTTCCACCAGCGTGTCGATGGGCGCCACGTCGGCGGCCAGCAGCATCGAGCGGTAGAAGAGGATGGGAACAATGGGGGTGCCGAGGCTGCCAGCGCCGAGTTCCTTCGCCCCCCTCTCTGTCCGGCAGGACAGAGAGGGGGGCGAAGGATCGCCAACGCTCGATAAGATAGGGTTCTCTACAACGCCTAGCCCAGGCTGATAAAACCCCGCCTTCGGCACGCTCACTGCCTCGGCCACCGCCGCATCCGATCCCGCAAGCCTTGCCAGCCTTTGCACCAGCGCCGCCATGTTTGCCGGGCCGCCTTCGCGGAAATAGCCGAGCAGGGCGTCCAACTCCGCGCGCGGCAGGGTCGAGGCTTCGATCAGCCGCTGGTCCTCGTCATGGCTTTCGCCGGGCAGCAGCGCCAGCTTGATGCCGCGCTCGCGCGCCATCGCGGCGAGCTGGTCGCAGCCGTAGCGCCACCAGTCGTAACCGCCGAGGATGCGGACGAGGATTACCTTGGCATGGCGGGCGACGCTGTCGATCCACAGGTCGACCGACATCGGGTGGCGGAGATCGCGCAGCGCCGCCAGCCGCATCGAGGGCAGCCGCTCCGCATCGGCCTTCCAGGCGGCGGCGAGGCCGGCGAGATCGCTGTCGGTGAAGGACAGCGCCACGACATCCGCAGGCGTCTGCCTGAGGTCGACAGGCTCGGCGAGATCGTCGAGCGAAGCGGATGTGGTGGCGAGGATATGCATCGCAGCCCGGATTTCCCTCAGCCGGCGAGGATACGCTCGATTGCCGGGCGGTTCAGCCCCTTGAGGCCGATGACGACGAGCCGCGAGCGGCGGTCGTCCTCGGCGGTCCAGGCACGGTCGTAATAGTGATTGACGCGCGGGCCGACAGCCTGGAGCAGGAGCCGCATCGGCTTGCCGCCGACCTCGACGAAGCCTTTGACGCGCAGCACGTTCTCCTGCTCGGCGGCTACAGCGACGCGCTTGGCCAGTTCGTCCGGATTGGCGATCGACGGGATATCGATGACGAAGGAGTCGAAATCGTCATGCTCATGGTCGAGCTCGTCGTCGTGATGGGTCTTGCGGTTCTCGATATCGTCCTCGACGGCAAGGCCGAGGCCGAGCAGCACGGACGGATCGACCTTGCCCTGCGCGGTCGGTACGACTTTCACGGCGCGCGCGACGTGTTCGCCGATGACGGCATTCGCGCGCTCAGAGCCCGCCGCATCCATCAAATCGCTCTTCGACAGGATGATCAGGTCGGCGCAGGCGATCTGGTCCTCGAAGACCTCCTCGACCGGATCGTCATGGTCGAGCGTCACGTCCGCCGCGCGCTGCGCCTGGAGGGCATCCATGTCGGAGGCCACGCGGCCGTCGGCCAGTGCCGGGCCGTCGACCACGGCGACGACGCCGTCGACCGTGACGCGGCTCTTCACCGTGGGCCATTGGAAGGCCTGGACCAGCGGCTTCGGCAGAGCGAGGCCGGAGGTCTCGATCAGGATGTGGTCGACTTTCGGCGTGCGGGACAGGATTTGGTCGAGCGCCGGCACGAAATCGTCGGCGACGGTGCAGCAGATGCAGCCATTGGCGAGCTCGACAATGTTTTCCTCCGGGCAGGTGTCGACGCCACAGCCCTTCAGGATCTCGCCGTCGATACCGACATCGCCGAATTCGTTGACGATGATCGCCAGCCGCTTGCCCTTGGCGTTTTCCAGCAAGTTGCGGATCAGCGTCGTCTTGCCGGCGCCGAGGAAGCCGGTGACGACGGTGCAGGGCACGCGGGAAACGGAAGCGTTCATGGTTAGTCCTTCATGTCGAGGGGAGGGATGCGGGCAACCAGGCCGCGTTTGAGGGAATCGGGCCGGCCGCGCCAGGGGATGAGGCCGTCGGTCGAAGTGGCGAAGAGCTTTGCGCCGGCGACGAGGTCGGCGCCGCTGGTCGTCTCCAGATCGCCGAAGACGTAGCTCCAGCAGCCGTCGCGCAGCAGCGCCGCGCTCAGCCGGCGCTTGCAATTGCCAAGGCATTCGACGGTGCGGATGCGGATGTTTTCGCCCGATGCGGCACAGCGTGTGTCTTCGGCCAGCAGCGCGCCGGCGCGCGGATGGGCGTCCGAGCCGGTCTCGTCGCGGCAGGACGAGCAGACGATGACGGTCACGCCAGCCAAAGCGTCGGGCTCGGACGAAATGTCCGCGATATTTGCCGAGAAGCTGCCGTTGCGATCCAAAACCAGGCTCCTTGCCCGGAAAACCCGCCGGGCATTCGGATACTTAAAGTCTCAGACGGCAGGTCTCCTGGCTCGCGGGTCGTCGCCTTGAATGCCGCCTTCCCGGGAACATCCCAGTGGTTTTCGGCCGGGGCTCGTCGCTTACAGTTGCGGGGACAGCCGCGGATTTGGAATTTTTCAACTCCGCACCGCATTCCCTCTTGGCTCCTCCCTTTGCCGGGAGAAGACCGTCTGGGTCAGGATTTAGGCTTACGGCTAGGCGCCTGTCAACGCGTGGCTACGACACCGCGATGTCGGCCAGCGCCGGTCCGAGGTCGCCGGCCGGCGTCACTTCGATCGCCTCCAGGCCAAGCCAGCCCTGCATCTGCTTCAACTCTTCGTAGAGCTGGGCTGCCGTCTCCGGTGGCGCGTCAGCCTCGGCATAGGCTGCATGGACGCGTAGCACGCTGGCCGGGCGGTCGGCGCGGAGGTCGACGCGGGCGACGATGCGGTCGCCGAGCAGAAAGGGCAACACGTAGTAGCCGTATTGGCGCTTTTCGGCCGGCGTGTAGATCTCGATTCGGTAACGGAAATTGAAGAGCTTTTCGGTGCGCGTGCGTTCGAAAACCACGGGATCGAAGGGGGCGAGCAGGGCGCGCGCGTCGATCCGGCGCGGGATGCGCGCGTCCTTATGAAGATAGGCTGTCTTGTCCCAGCCTTCGACCTTGACCGGCAGCAATTCGCCGGCTTCGACCAGTTCCTCGATGCGGTCCTTGGTGTCGCCCGGCGCCAGGCGAAAATAGTCGCGAAGGTCGCCATAGGTGGCGATGCCGTGGGCACGGGCGGAAATGCGCAGCAATTCGCGATGCGCGTCCTCGACCGAGGGCACCGGCAGGTCGAGCACCGCCTGCGGCAAAACGCGCTCGGGCAGATCGTAATAGCGTTCGAAGCCGCGCCGGTAGGCGGTGGTGATGCGTCCGGCCCAGAACAGCCATTCGAAAGCATGCTTGGCCTCGCTCCAGCCCCACCAGCCGCCATTGCCCTTGTGGCCTTCGATATCGGAGGCGGCGATCGGCCCGCGATCGGCCACCTCCTTATAGATCTCGTCGATCATCGCCTTGCGTTCGCGGCCCCATTTGGCGAGGCCGAGATACATCTCGTCGCCCTGCTCGGCGCGCTGCATGCGCCAGCGCATCAAGGGATAGGTCTCGACGGGTAGGAACGAGGCCTCATGCGCCCAATATTCAAAGACCGCGCGCTTGCGGCCCACCGCGGCATTGTCGAGCAGCGCAAGCGGGTAGGGGCCGAGACGCGAATAGAGCGGCATATAATGAGCGCGCACCACCGCACTGACGGAATCGATCTGCAACAGGCCGGTTCGCGAAAGCACACGCGCAAGATGCCGGCGATCCGGAACCCCTCCGGGACGAGGGTCGTTGAACCCCTGTGATCCAAGCGCGATGCGCCTCGCCATGGCGAGCGAGATTTTCTCCTTCATCAAGCTGTCCTTGCCCCGATCGTCCGTTGGATTCTTAGCCGGTGATTCCGGCCATGCTAGCAGGCAAATGGCGGGAGATATGTCAGGAGAGAAAAGTGGAGTAAAAAGTGAAGGAAATCAAACAGGAGCGGATCGGACCAGTTTCTTCCGATAAGGCGTCCAGGGTCGCGATTTGAACAAGGTTTGACTTGCGTCACCGAAACCGCTGCGCTAACCCTCGCCGCGTTGCAGCATGGGCCTCTTAAAACGGTTCAGCGGTTAAACTGTCACGCTTCCGCATCAGAGTTCGTTGCTGTAATCAAAGTGAACTGCCCCGCCGAAGGAAAGCCGCCGCATGAGCGCACTCCTGAGTTCATATCTGCCCATCGTCCTGTTCATCGCCGTGGCGATGGTCGTGGGTTTGGCGCTCATCATAGCCCCCTTCCTGGTGGCGTATCGCAATCCCGATCCGGAAAAGCTTTCCGCCTATGAATGCGGGTTCAACTCGTTCGATGACGCCCGCATGAAGTTCGACATCCGCTTCTATTTGGTGTCGATCCTGTTCATCATCTTCGATCTCGAGGTCGCCTTCCTGTTCCCGTGGGCGGTGTCCTTCTCCAAGCTCGGCATGCTCGGCTTCTGGTCGATGATGGTGTTTTTGGCGGTGCTGACCATCGGCTTTGCCTATGAATGGAAAAAAGGAGCGCTGGAATGGGATTGAACGACAGTTCAGGCACCCTCGTCGCGCCGAAGCCCAAGGGCATTATCGACCCCAACACCGGCAGGCCGGTGGGGGAGGACGATCCCTTCTTCCTCGAAATCAACAATGAACTGGCCGACAAGGGCTTCCTTGTCACCTCGACCGAAGCGCTGATCACCTGGGCGCGCAGCGGCTCGCTGATGTTCATGACCTTCGGCCTTGCCTGCTGCGCGGTCGAGATGATCCACACCTCGATGCCGCGTTATGACTCCGAGCGTTTCGGCGTCGCGCCGCGCGCGTCGCCGCGCCAGTCCGACATCATGATCGTCGCCGGCACGCTGACCAACAAGATGGCGCCGGCGCTGCGCAAGGTCTACGACCAGATGCCGGAGCCGCGCTACGTCATCTCGATGGGCTCCTGCGCCAATGGCGGCGGCTACTACCACTATTCCTACTCGGTGGTGCGCGGCTGCGACCGCGTCGTGCCGGTCGACATCTATGTGCCCGGCTGCCCGCCGAGCGCCGAAGCGCTGCTCTACGGCATTCTCCTTCTGCAGAAGAAGATCCGCCGCACCGGCACGATCGAACGGTGAGCCGATGACCCTGGCGTTGAACGAACTCTCCACCTATCTCGGCGAGAAGCTCTCCGGCCGCATCGGCGAAGCCGTGCTTGCGTATGGCGAGCTGACCGTTCCCGTCGAGCCGGGCAATCTGATCGAGGTGGCGACCTTCCTGCGTGACGATCCGCGCTGCCAGTTCATCTCGATCATCGACATTTGCGGCGCCGACTACCCGTCGCGCGCCAGGCGCTTCGATGTCGTCTATCACCTCCTGTCGCCGAAGCAGAATGTCCGCATCCGCCTCAAGGTACAGGCCGACGAGGAAACGCTGGTGCCGTCGCTGACCACCGTCTACCCCGGCGCCGACTGGTATGAACGAGAGACATACGATCTCTATGGCGTGCTGTTCAGCGGCCATCCGGATCTGCGCCGCATCCTCACCGACTACGGTTTCGAGGGGCACCCGCTGCGCAAGGATTTCCCGCTGACCGGCTTCGTCGAGGTTCGCTACGACGACGAGGCCAAGCGGGTCATTTACGAGCCGGTCGAGCTCAAGCAGGAATTCCGCAATTTCGATTTTCTTTCTCCTTGGGAAGGGACGGACTACGTCCTGCCGGGGGATGAGAAGGCGAAGCAGTGAATGGTGAATAGTGAATGGTGAATGGACGAGACGCCGGAAAAGATACGCGACTATCGCGATCTCATCGTCTGGCAGGAGGCGATGGATATCGCCGAGGCCATTTACGTCGTCACGCGCGGGTTCCCGCGCGAGGAAATGTATGGAATGGCAGCTCAGATGCGGCGATGCTCAGCTTCTATGCCGGCGAATATTGCGGAAGGGTTCGGCCGAGCTCAGCGGCGACCGTTCATTCAATTCCTTCGTATCGCGCAAGGCTCTTTGAAGGAGTTGGAAACACATACAATGCTTTGCGGGCGCGTTGGGCTGCTGACCAGGGAGCAGGCTGCAAGTCTGGAACCAAGTTACACCAGGCTGGGCAAAAGACTGGTTTCATTCGTTCGATCGCTCGAGGCAGAACGCGAATGACCATTCACCATTCACCATTCACCATTCACTATTCGCCAAGGGCGACCCATGGCTGAAACCTCCGTCCGCAACTTCAACATCAACTTCGGTCCGCAGCATCCTGCGGCGCATGGCGTTTTGCGCCTGGTGCTGGAGCTGGACGGCGAGGTGGTCGACCGCGTCGATCCGCATATCGGGCTGCTTCATCGCGGCACCGAAAAGCTGATCGAGGCCAAGACCTACCTGCAGGCCGTACCTTATCTCGACCGGCTCGACTATTGCGCGCCGATGAACCAGGAACATGCCTTCGCGCTCGCGGCCGAGCGTTTGCTCGGTATCGAGGTGCCGAAGCGCGGCCAGTTGATCCGCGTGCTCTATTCCGAGATGGGCCGCATCATGTCGCACATCTTGAATGTGACGACGCAGGCGATGGACGTCGGCGCGCTGACGCCGCCACTGTGGGGCTTCGTCGAGCGCGAAAAGCTGATGGTGTTCTATGAACGCGCCTCCGGTTCGCGCATGCACGCGGCCTATTTCCGGCCGGGCGGCGTGCACCAGGACCTGCCGCAGAAGCTGGTCGAGGACATCGGCAAGTGGATCGATCCGTTCCTGAAGTCGATCGACGATCTCGACGCGTTGCTCACGCCCAACCGCATCTTCAAGCAGCGCAATGTCGATATCGGCACGGTCTCGCTGGCCGACGCCTGGGCCTGGGGCTTTTCGGGCGTGATGGTGCGCGGCTCGGGCGCCGCCTGGGACCTGCGCAAGGCGCAGCCCTATGAATGCTATTCCGAGATGGAGTTCGACATCCCGATCGGCAAGAACGGCGACTGCTACGACCGCTATCTCGTTCGCATGGAAGAGATGCGCCAGTCGGCCAAGATCATGCGTCAGTGCGTCGATCTCCTGCTCGGCAAGGAAAGCGCCGGCCCCGTGTCGAACCTCGACGGCAAGGTGGTGCCGCCGAAGCGCGCGGCGATGAAGCGCTCGATGGAAGCGCTGATCCATCACTTCAAGCTCTACACCGAAGGCTACCGCGTGCCGGCCGGCGAGGTCTATGCGGCCGTCGAGGCGCCTAAGGGCGAATTCGGCGTCTATCTCGTCTCCGACGGCACCAACAAGCCCTATCGCTGCAAGCTGCGCGCGCCCGGTTTCGCTCATCTGCAGGCCATGGACTTCCTGTGCCGCGGCCACATGCTGGCCGACGTCACCGCCGTGCTTGGCTCCCTCGACATCGTGTTTGGTGAGGTCGATCGGTGAGATTCGGAGCAACCCAGCTATCCAAAGCGCTTGTGGCTGCAGCTTGCTTTGCTGCTTCTGCAGAGGCGCCATTGGCTGGACCTAAAGACGGTCTTACGTCGACTGATCTTCTGAATGATGGATTCAAGCTGGTGGCCGAAGGAGACCTTCTGGCTGTGCGCGAATTCGGCGGAGACGTGCTCCTGGATGAGGGAATATTCGTTCTTCCATACGGTCCGTCGGGGCGGTCAAATTGCAATAGAGAACGGACGTTTATTGCGGAGATGCCGAGCTTGGCAAAGCCTCGTGATTGCGGGCATGTCACTTGGTGGAATGACCGCTTTGACGAGTTCATGCGTTTGAAACGAGGGCCTGAGGAGTTTGTGTGCGTGGTCGGTCCTACCGAAAATTGTTATCGCGCTTACAATTAATCCGGGTCA
Organism: Mesorhizobium sp. M2E.F.Ca.ET.209.01.1.1; assembly: GCF_004010375.2. Lineage (NCBI taxonomy): Bacteria > Pseudomonadati > Pseudomonadota > Alphaproteobacteria > Hyphomicrobiales > Phyllobacteriaceae > Mesorhizobium > Mesorhizobium sp. M2E.F.Ca.ET.209.01.1.1. The sequence continues at coordinate 109,948 of NZ_SADP02000003.1, forward strand.
GCAAGAAACAACAAAGCGAAGATCATGTCAGTTCGTCGTCTCGCAGATGCCAGCGTCCAGCCAGCCTCCTTCGCCTTCAACGAGGCAAATGTGGCGGCGGCCCAGCAGTGGATCGCCAAATATCCGAAGGGGCGCGAGCAATCGGCCATCATCCCGTTGCTGATGATCGCGCAGGAGCAGGAAGGCTGGGTCACCAAGGCGGCGATCGAGACGATCTCCGACATGCTCGGCATGCCCCGCATCCGCGGCCTCGAGGTCGCGACCTTCTATACCCAGTACCAGCTCAATCCGGTCGGCACCCGCGCTCATATCCAGGTCTGCGGCACTACGCCCTGCATGTTGCGCGGCTCGGAAGCGCTGATGGATGTCTGCCGCTCGAAGATCCATCACGACCAGTTCCACACCAACGACAAGGGCACGCTGTCGTGGGAGGAGGTCGAATGCCTCGGCGCCTGCGTCAACGCGCCGATGGTCATGATCTTCAAGGACACTTTCGAGGATTTGACGCCTGAGCGGCTGGCCGAGATCATCGATCTCTACGACGCCGGCAAGGGCGCCGAGGTCAAGCCGGGCCCGCAGAATGGCCGCCACGGCTCCGAGCCGGCAACCGGGCTGACGACGCTGACCAGCGAAAAGGCGATCCTGAAGTCGACGCGCGACAAGGAAGCCAAGGCTGCCGCGAAGGCGGCCAAGGATGCCGCCGCGGCGGCGCCCGCTGCGGCCGCTGCCAATGTCGTCTCGCAGGCGGCACCTGCAGCGGCGCCCGCCGAGCCGCCAGCTTCCGGCCCGGTTGCGCCGTCCAAATCCGGCAAGCCGAAGACCGATGCGCCGGAGACCAGCCCGGCCTTGGCGACGCCGTCGCCGGTCAAGGTCGCTCCGGCCACCGAGAAAGCGGCCAGCGTCAGGGCGCCGCGCCATTCGGCCGCCAATGCCAATCAGGCTTCCCCGGAAGTCGAGGCGGTTTCCAAGCCGCGCAGCGGGCCGAAGAACAAGGCCGAACCGGCCAGCGCTTTCAAGGCGCCGGAAACCAAGCAGCCGGTCGCCAAGACGGCAAAACCATCGCTGGACGACAAGAACCGGCCGGCCGGCATCGAGCGCCCGGCGACGGTCGACGATCTCAAGCTGATCTCCGGCGTCGGGCCGAAGATCGAAGCGACCCTGCATACGCTCGGCATCTACAGCTTCGCGCAGGTCGCCTCCTGGAAGAAGGCCGAGCGCGAATGGGTCGACGGCTATCTCAATTTCCGCGGCCGCATCGAGCGCGACGACTGGGTGAAGCAGGCCAAGGCGCTCGCCAAGGGCGGCGTCGCCGAGTACATCCGCGTCTTCGGCAAGAAGCCGGTCTGAGGGACGACAAATGCTTCAGGACAAAGACCGCATCTTCACCAACATCTACGGCCTGTTCGACAAGTCGCTGGCCGGCGCGCAGTCGCGCGGCATCTGGGATGATACGCCCGGCCTCATCGCCAAGGGGCGCGACTGGATCGTCAACGAGATGAAGGCGTCCGGCCTGCGCGGCCGCGGCGGCGCCGGTTTCCCGACCGGGCTGAAATGGTCGTTCATGCCCAAGCAGAGCGACGGCCGTCCGAGCTATCTCGTCATCAATGCCGACGAATCAGAGCCCGGCACCTGCAAGGACCGCGACATCCTGCGCAACGATCCGCACACGCTGGTCGAGGGCGCGCTGGTCGCCGGCTTCGCCATGGGCGCGGTCGCGGCCTACATCTATGTGCGCGGCGAGTTCATCCGCGAGCGTGAGGCGCTGCAGCGGGCGATCGACGAGGCTTACGCGGCCAAGCTGATCGGCAAGGGCAACACGTCCGGCTACGATTTCGACGTCTACATGCATCACGGCGCCGGCGCCTATATCTGCGGCGAGGAGACGGCGCTGCTCGAAAGCCTCGAGGGCAAGAAGGGCCAGCCGCGGCTGAAGCCGCCATTTCCGGCCAATGTCGGCCTCTATGGCTGCCCGACCACCGTCAACAACGTCGAGTCGATCGCCGTAGCGCCGACCATCCTGCGTCGGGGTGCCGCCTGGTTCTCGTCCTTCGGCCGGCCGAACAATGCCGGCACCAAGCTGTTCTGCGTCTCCGGCCACGTCAACAATCCGTGCACCTTCGAAGAGGCGATGTCGATCCCGTTCCGGGAGCTGATCGAGACGCATTGCGGCGGCATCCGCGGCGGCTGGGACAATCTGCTCGCGGTCATTCCGGGCGGCGCTTCGGTGCCGCTGGTGCCGGCCGAGCAGATCATGGACGCGCCGATGGATTTCGACGCGCTGCGCGACCTCAAATCCGGCCTCGGCACGGCGGCCGTCATCGTCATGGACAAGTCGACGGATGTCGTGAAGGCGATCGCCAGGCTCTCCTACTTCTACAAGCATGAAAGCTGCGGCCAGTGCACGCCGTGCCGCGAAGGCACCGGCTGGATGTGGCGGGTGATGGAGCGGCTGGTGCGCGGCGAGGCGCAGAAGCGCGAGATCGACATGCTGCTCGACGTCACCAAGCAGGTCGAAGGACACACGATCTGCGCGCTGGGCGACGCGGCGGCCTGGCCGATCCAGGGCCTGATGCGGCATTTCCGCGGCGAGGTGGAACGCCGCATCGACGAGTTTTCGCGCAACGCGCACCGGGTCGAGCCGGTGATGGTGGCGGCGGAATAAGACTTACGGGCGCAAGCCCGAGACGGAAAGCAGGGGCGGGGCATACGAAGAAACGACCAGGAGAATTCTATGGCGCCGTATTCGATACCCTATCCGTTTATGCCTGATTTGGACCAGCTCGAGAAGATGAACCAGGACCTAACCAAGATGATGCCGAAGGAGATGGCCAGCGCCGTCAACCTTCTGGCGCATCCGGTCGCGGGCGCGGCGGCGATGTCGGCGCTCGGCATTGGTGTTGCCAACCATGCCGTCGGCATGTGGATGGGCGCCTTCACCGGCGCGCTGGAAGCTTCGCAGCGCATGTTCCAGCCCTTCCTCGACGATCTCGAGGCGCAGAGCGAAGCGGCCGCCAACGCGTCCAAGGCGCGCAAGGCGACCGAGACGCTGATCGCCGAGGCGCAGACCTTTGCCAGGGACGTGACCGATATCGCGGTGAACGCGACCGAAAAGGCGCTCGACACGACCGGGGCCGATATTGTCGCCCAGCCGGCAACGGCCGCATTGATGCCCGAGGATTTCAGGCAGCCGAAGGCCGTCGACAAGCCGGCGAAGCCGTCGGACCTGAAGGTGATTTCGGGTATCGGACCGAAACTTGAGAAGGTGCTCAACGGTCTCGGTATCTGGACCTATGAGCAGATCGCGGCCTGGACGTCGCAAGAGATCGCCTGGGTGGAAGATTATCTGTCGCTCGCCGGCCGCATAGGCCGCGACGACTGGACTGCGCAGGCGGCGGCGCTCGCCGCGAAGTGATTTGAAAAGCCGGGCGCGGTGCAAACCGCGCCCGGAAGATAGATTGCGGACATCCGCAGAGGTTTGAGGCGAATGGCAAAGCTAAAGGTCGACGGGAAAGAGATCACGGTACCCGACCATTACACGCTGCTGCAGGCGGCCGAGGACGCCGGCGCGGAAGTGCCGCGCTTCTGCTTCCATGAGCGGCTGTCGATCGCCGGCAATTGCCGCATGTGCCTGATCGAGGTGAAGGGCGGCCCGCCCAAGCCGCAGGCATCTTGCGCCATGGGCGTGCGCGACCTGCGCGCCGGCCCGAATGGCGAGCCGCCGGAAATCTTCACCAACACGCCGATGGTCAAGAAGGCCCGTGAAGGCGTGATGGAGTTCCTGCTGATCAACCATCCGCTCGACTGCCCGATCTGCGACCAGGGCGGCGAGTGCGACCTGCAGGACCAGGCGATGGCCTTCGGCGTCGATTCCTCGCGCTATCACGAGAACAAGCGCGCGGTCGAAGACAAGTATATCGGCCCGCTGGTCAAGACGGTGATGAACCGCTGCATCCACTGCACGCGCTGTGTCCGCTTCACCACCGAAGTCGCCGGCATTTCCGAGCTCGGCCTGATCGGCCGCGGCGAGGATGCCGAGATCACCACCTATCTCGAGCAGGCGATGACGTCGGAGCTGCAGGGCAATGTCATCGACCTTTGCCCGGTCGGCGCGCTGACCTCCAAGCCGTTCGCCTTCCAGGCGCGGCCGTGGGAACTGACCAAGACGGAATCGATCGACGTCATGGACGCCGTCGGCTCGGCGATCCGCGTCGACTCCAGAGGTCGTGAAGTGATGCGCATCCTGCCGCGCGTCAACGAGGCGGTGAACGAGGAGTGGATCTCCGACAAGACCCGTTTCATCTGGGACGGCCTGCGCACGCAGCGCCTCGACCGCCCCTATGTGCGCAAGAACGGCAGGCTCGCTCCGGCAAGCTGGGCGGAAGCCTTCGCGGCGATCAGGGACGAGGTGTCGAAGACCGCGCCCGAGCGCATCGGCGCCATCGCAGGCGATCTCGCCGCGGTCGAGGAGATCTATGCGCTGAAGCTTCTGATGAGCGCGCTCGGCTCGAAGAACATCGACTGCCGCCAGGACGGCGCCGCGCTCGATCCGTCGCTCGGCCGCGCCAGCTACATCTTCAACCCGACCATCGAAGGCATCGAGCAGGCCGACGCGGTGCTGATCATCGGCGCCAATCCGCGCTTCGAGGCCTCGGTGCTCAACGCCCGCATCCGCAAGCGCTGGCGCGTCGGCAACCTGCCGGTCGGCGTCATCGGCGAGATCGGCGACACCCGCTACGACTATGAGTTGATCGGCGCAGGTCCCGAATCCCTGAAGGGTCTTGCGGACGGCAACGGCAAGTTCTTCGAGGTGCTGAGCAAGGCCACGCATCCGCTGATCATCGTCGGCCAGGGCGCGCTGGCGCGCGCGGATGGCGCGGCGGTGCTCGGCCAGGCGGCAAAGCTCGCCACCGCCGTCAACGCGGTCACCGCCGAGTGGAACGGGTTTGCGGTGCTGCACAATGCGGCGGCGCGCGTCGGCGGTCTCGATGTCGGCTTCGTGCCGGGCGAGGGCGGCAAGAACGTTGCCGGCATGCTGGGCGACACCGATGTGCTCTTCCTGCTCGGCGCCGACGAGATCGACATGGCCAAGACCGGCGGCGCGTTCGTCGTCTATATCGGCACGCATGGCGATGCCGGCGCGCATCGCGCCAATGTCATCCTGCCGGCCGCCGCCTATACTGAGAAGTCCGGCACCTATGTCAACACGGAAGGCCGCGTGCAGCAGACCAACCGCGCCGGCTTCGCGCCTGGCGAGGCGCGCGAGGACTGGGCGATCCTGCGGGCGCTGTCGGATGTGCTCGGCAAGAAGCTGCCTTTCGATTCGCTGGCGCAGCTGCGTGCCAAGCTCTATGGCGAGTTCCCGCATCTCGCCCGCATCGACCAGGTGCAGGCCGGTAGCGGCGACGATATCGCCAAGGTAGCGAAGCTCGGCGGCCGTTTGAACAAGGGCACCTTCACCTCGCCGGTGAAGGACTTCTATTTGACCAACCCGATCGCGCGGGCGTCGGCCGTGATGGCTGAATGCTCGGCGCTGGCCAAGAGCGGCTTCAAGCAGGCGGCGGAATAAGCATGGAAACCTTCTTCTTCCTCTATGTGGCGCCGGCGTTCTGGATTCTGGCCGAGTCGGTGCTCCTCATCGTCGTGCTTCTGATCGGCGTCGCCTACCTGCTCTATGCCGACCGCAAGATCTGGGCGGCGGTGCAGCTGCGTCGTGGCCCGAACGTCGTCGGCCCATGGGGAACGCTGCAGGCTTTCGCCGACCTTTTGAAATTCGTCTTCAAGGAGCCGGTGATCCCATCGGGCGCCAACAAGGGCGTGTTCCTTCTGGCGCCGCTGGTGTCGGCGGTGCTGGCGATTTCGGCTTGGGCGGTCATTCCGGTCAATGAGGGCTGGGCGATCGCCAACATCAATGTCGGCATCCTCTATGTCTTCGCCATCTCCTCGCTCGAGGTCTATGGCGTGATCATGGGCGGCTGGGCGTCGAATTCCAAATATCCGTTCCTCGGCGCGCTGCGCTCGGCGGCGCAGATGGTGTCCTACGAAGTCTCGATCGGCTTCGTCATCGTCACCGTGCTGCTCACCGTCGGCTCGCTCAACCTCTCCGACATCGTCATGTCGCAGCAGGACGGTCTCGGCACGCGGCTCGGCCTGCCCAACACCTTCCTCGACTGGCACTGGCTGTCGCTGCTGCCGATGTTCGTGGTGTTCTTCATCTCGGCGCTTGCCGAGACGAACCGCCCGCCTTTCGACCTGGTGGAGGCGGAATCAGAACTCGTCGCCGGCCACATGGTTGAATATTCGTCGACGCCATTCCTGCTCTTCTTCCTCGGCGAGTATGTCGCCGTCGTCCTGATGTGCGCGCTGGCGACCATCCTGTTCCTCGGCGGCTGGCTGCCCCCGTTCAATTTCGCGCCCTTCACCTGGGTTCCAGGCGTCATCTGGTTCGTGCTGAAGATCTGCCTGATGTTCTTCATGTTCTCGATGGTGAAGGCTTTTGTGCCGCGCTACCGCTACGACCAGCTGATGCGGCTGGGCTGGAAGGTGTTCCTGCCGATTTCGCTGTTCATGGTCGTGGCCACCGCGGCCTTCCTCAAGATCACGGGGTTTGCGTGATGTCCGCTCTGGCCCAGGCCGCAAAATCGCTGCTGCTAAAGGATTTCGTCAGCGCCTTCTTCCTGTCGATGCGCCAGTTCTTCGCGCCGAAGGAGACGATCAACTATCCGCATGAAAAGGGGCCGACCAGCCCGCGCTTCCGTGGCGAGCATGCGCTGCGCCGTTATCCGAACGGCGAGGAACGCTGCATCGCCTGCAAGCTTTGCGAGGCGATCTGCCCGGCGCAGGCCATCACCATCGAGGCCGGCCCGCGCCGCAATGACGGCACGCGCCGCACCGTGCGCTACGACATCGATATGGTGAAGTGCATCTATTGCGGCTTCTGCCAGGAGGCCTGCCCGGTCGACGCCATCGTCGAGGGGCCGAATTTCGAATTCGCGACCGAGACGCGCGAGGAGCTTTACTACAACAAGGAAAAGCTGCTCGCGAACGGCGATCGCTGGGAGCGGGAGCTGGCGCGCAACATCGCGCTGGACTCGCCGTATAGGTGATCAGCGTGCTTCTCCCCGCAGACGGGGAGAAGGAACAAGAAAGTGGACGGCGCAACGTCGTCCGTCTAAGGAACACGCGGTTTCGAACCGGAAGCGGGTCGGAGTCGGAATTTGGAACCCGGGGAATCCCATGCTGACTGGATTAGAGGCGGCTTTTTTCTACCTCTTCGCCTTTATCGCCGTGGCGTCGGCCTTCATGGTCATTTCGTCGCGCAACCCCGTGCATTCCGTGCTGTTCCTGATCCTCACCTTCTTCAACGCCGCGGGCCTCTTCATGCTGACCGGGGCCGAGTTCCTGGCGATGATCCTGCTGGTCGTCTATGTCGGCGCGGTGATGGTGCTGTTCCTGTTCGTCGTCATGATGCTCGACGTCGACTTCGCCGAGATGAAGCAGGGCGCGCTGCAGTACGCGCCGATCGGCGCGATGGTTGGGTTGATCCTGGCGGCGGAGCTGATCGTCGTGCTCGGCGGCTACACATTCGCGCCGCAGCTTGCCTCGACGGTCGCTAAGGCAACGCCGGACCTCGCCACGCGCTCCAACACGGCGGCGCTGGGTGACATCCTCTACACGGACTACCTCTATTACTTCCAGATTTCCGGCCTGGTGCTCTTGGTCGCCATGATCGGCGCCATCGTGCTGACGCTGCGCCACAAGCCAGGCGTCAAGCGGCAGTCAATCGCCGCGCAGGTCGGCCGCACCCCGGCGACCGGCATGGAAATCCGCAAGGTCAAATCGGGCGAGGGGATCTGAGATGGTCGTCGGCATTGCACATTACCTGACCGTATCGGCGATCCTGTTCACGCTCGGCGTGTTCGGCATCTTCCTGAACCGCCGCAACATCATCGTCATCCTGATGTCGGTCGAGCTCATCCTGCTCGCGGTCAACATCAATTTCGTCGCTTTTTCGGCGGCGCTGCATGACCTCGTCGGACAGGTCTTCGCCCTGTTCGTGCTGACGGTCGCGGCCGCCGAAGCGGCGATCGGTCTTGCCATTCTTGTCGTCTTCTTCCGCAACCGCGGCTCGATCGCGGTCGAAGACGTGAGCTCGATGAAGGGTTGACGGGAACCACCATGTATCAGGCTATCGTCTTCCTTCCGCTGCTTGGCTTCCTGATTGTCGGCCTGTTCGGCAATTCGCTTGGCGCCAAGGCTTCCGAATACATCACCTCCGGCTTCCTGGTGATCGCGGCTATCCTGTCCTGGATCGCCTTCTTCACCGTCGGCTTCGGCCATGGCGAGGTGTTCACCGTGCCGGTGCTGCGCTGGATCCAGTCAGGCGGTATCGACGCCTCCTGGGCGCTCAGGATCGATACGCTGACGGTGGTGATGCTGGTCGTCGTCAACACCGTGTCGGCGCTGGTTCACATCTATTCGATCGGCTACATGCACCACGATCCGAACCGGCCGCGCTTTTTCGCCTATCTGTCGCTGTTCACCTTCGCCATGCTGATGCTGGTGACCGCCGACAACCTGATCCAGATGTTCTTCGGCTGGGAAGGCGTCGGTCTCGCCTCCTATCTGCTGATCGGCTTCTGGTACAAGAAGCCGTCGGCCAACGCCGCGGCGATCAAGGCCTTCGTGGTCAACCGCGTCGGCGATTTCGGCTTCGCGCTCGGCATCTTCGGCGTGTTCGTGCTGTTCGGCTCGGTCAATCTGAGCACCGTCTTTGCCAATGCGGCATCATTCCTGCCGGCCGAAGGCGCGCCGGCCGGTGCCGCCGTGCTCACTTTCCTCGGCCATGCGCTCGACAAGCAGACGGCGTTGACCGTGGTCTGTCTGTTGCTCTTCATGGGCGCCATGGGTAAGTCGGCGCAGGTGCCACTGCACACCTGGCTGCCGGACGCCATGGAAGGCCCGACGCCGGTCTCCGCGCTCATCCACGCGGCGACGATGGTGACCGCCGGCGTGTTCATGCTGGCGCGGCTGTCGCCGCTGTTCGAGCTGTCGCACTCGGCGCTGACCGTCGTCACCTTCATCGGCGCCTTCACCGCCTTCTTCGCGGCAACCGTCGGTCTCGTCCAGAACGACATCAAGCGCGTCATCGCCTATTCGACCTGCTCGCAGCTCGGCTATATGTTCGTGGCGCTCGGCGTTGGCGCCTATGGCGCGGCGATCTTCCACCTGTTCACGCACGCCTTCTTCAAGGCGCTGCTGTTCCTCGGCTCCGGCTCGGTCATCCATGCCGTTTCTGACGAGCAGGACATGCGCAAAATGGGCGGGCTGCGCAAGCTGATCCCGGCCACCTACTGGATGATGATCATCGGCACGCTGGCGCTGACGGGCGTCGGTATCCCGGCAACCGTGATCGGCACCGCCGGCTTCTTCTCCAAGGACGCCATCATCGCAACCTCCTTCGCCAGCCACAATGCGGTCGCGGCCTTTGCCTTCATCCTGCTCGTGGTCGCCGCCTGCTTCACCAGCTTCTACTCCTGGCGGCTGATCTTCATGACCTTCCACGGCGAGCCGCGCGCCAGCCACGAGGTCATGCACCATGTTCATGAATCGCCGCCGGTGATGCTGGTGCCGCTCTATGTGCTCGCTGCCGGCGCGCTGTTCGCGGGCATCATCTTCCATGGCGCCTTCATCGGCGAGGGCTATGCCGAGTTCTGGAAAGCGTCGCTGTTCACGCTGCCGGACAACCACATCCTGCACGAGATCCACGAGCTGCCGCTCTGGGTGGAACTGGCGCCGTTCGTGGCTATGGTGATCGGGCTTGCGGTTGCCTGGAAGTTCTACATCCGCTCGCCGGAACTGCCTCGCAGCGTCGCCGCCAACCACCGCCTGCTCTACGCCTTCCTGCTCAACAAGTGGTATTTCGACGAGCTCTACGACTTCCTGTTCGTGCAGCCGGCCAAGCGCCTCGGCAGGTTCCTGTGGAAGACCGGCGACGGCACGATCATCGACGGCCTCGGGCCCGATGGTGTCTCGGCGCGCGTCGTCGACGTCACCAACCGCGTCGTCAAGCTGCAGACCGGCTACCTCTACCACTATGCTTTCGCCATGCTGATCGGCGTGGCCGCTCTCGTCACCTGGATGATGCTCTGATGACCGACTGGCCAATCCTCTCGCTGGTCACCTTCCTGCCGCTGGTTGGTGTTCTGCTCATCCTGTTCATCAGCGACGACAGCGAAAACGCGCGCCGCAACATCCGTGCGATCGCCTTCATCACGACGGCGTTCACCTTCGTCGTCTCACTGTTCATCTGGAAGGGTTTCGACAATTCGCAGGCCGGCTTCCAGTTCGTCGAGAAGCACGCCTGGCTGGATTCGGGCATTTCCTATCACATGGGCGTCGACGGCATATCGATGCTGTTCGTCATCCTGACGACCTTCCTGATGCCGCTTTCCATCCTCGCCTCCTGGGAAGCGATCGAGAAGCGGGTCAAGGCGTATATGATCGCCTTCCTGATCCTCGAGACCTTGATGATCGGCGTGTTCTGCGCGCTCGACATCGTGCTGTTCTACGTCTTCTTCGAGGCCGGCCTGATCCCGATGTTCATCATCATCGGCGTGTGGGGCGGCAAGCGGCGCGTCTATGCCTCGTTCAAGTTCTTCCTCTACACGCTCGCCGGTTCGGTGCTGATGCTGCTCGCCATCATGGCGATGTTCTTCCAGTCCGGCACGACCGACATCACCACGCTGCTGACGCATCACTTCCCGGCCAACATGCAGACCTGGCTGTGGCTGGCCTTCTTCGCCTCCTTCGCGGTGAAGATGCCGATGTGGCCGGTGCACACCTGGCTGCCCGACGCCCACGTCGAGGCGCCGACGGCGGGCTCGGTCATCCTGGCAGCCATCCTCTTGAAGATGGGCGGGTACGGCTTCCTGCGCTTCTCGCTGCCCATGTTCCCGGAAGCGTCGGCGATGTTCGCGCCTCTGGTGTTCACGCTCTCCGTCGTCGCCATCATCTACACCTCGCTGGTGGCGCTGATGCAGGAGGACATGAAGAAGCTGATCGCCTATTCGTCGGTCGCCCATATGGGCTTCGTGACCATGGGCATCTTCGCCATGAACCAGGAAGGCGTGCAGGGCGCGATCTTCCAGATGCTCAGCCACGGTCTGGTCTCGGGCGCGCTGTTCCTGTGCGTCGGCGTCATCTACGACCGCATGCATACACGTGACATCGATGCCTATGGCGGCCTCGTCAACAACATGCCGAAATACGCGACCGTGTTCATGATCTTCACCATGGCCAATGTCGGCCTGCCGGGCACCAGCGGCTTCATCGGCGAGTTCCTGACCATGCTCGGCGTGTTCAGGGTCAACACATGGGTGGCGTTCTTCGCCGCCACCGGCGTCATCCTGTCGGCGGCCTATGCGCTCTGGCTCTATCGCCGGGTGATCTTCGGCGCGCTGACCAAGGACAGCCTGAAGAACCTGCTCGATCTGTCGCCGCGCGAAAAGGCGATCATCTACCCTCTCGTAGTGCTGGTCATCTTCTTCGGCGTCTACCCGGCGCCGGTGTTCGACGCGACGGCCCAATCGGTCAAGTCGCTCGTCACCAACGTCACCGCATCCATCAATTCCGCGCAGACCGCGGCGGCGAACTGACTGGGGAATAGACCATGACGCCGGACCTTCTCTCCAGCCTTTCGCTCTCGACGCCGGAATTGATCCTCGCCGTCGGCGCGCTGGTGCTCCTGATGATCGGAGCCTATTCGCGCTCCAACAACACCATGACGGTGACCGGGCTCGCCGTCCTCGTTCTGGTTGTGGCCGGACTCTGGCTCGCCTTCTCCGGCGGGCAGGGCGCTGCCTATGGCGGCGCCTTCGTGCAGGATTCCTTCGGAGCCTTCATGAAGATGCTGGCGCTGATCGGCTCGGCGGTGACGCTGGTCATGTCGATGCGCTTTGCGCGTCAGGAACATTTCGACAAGTTCGAATTCCCAGTGCTTATCCTGCTCTGCACGCTCGGCATGATGCTGATGATCTCGGCCAACGGCATGATCGGGCTCTATCTCGGACTCGAGCTGCAATCGCTGGCGATCTACGTGCTGGCGGCGATCAACCGCGACAATTTGCGCTCGACCGAAGCGGGCCTGAAATATTTCGTCCTCGGCGCGCTGTCCTCGGGCATGCTGCTCTACGGCATCAGCCTCGTCTACGGCTACACCGGCAACACCGGTTTCCAGGAGATCGCGACGGCTCTGGGCAGCGGCGAGCGCCAGCTCGGCCTCGTCTTCGGCTTGGTGTTCGTGCTCGCCGGCCTCGCCTTCAAGATCTCGGCCGTGCCGTTCCACATGTGGACGCCGGACGTCTATGAAGGCGCGCCGACCCCAATCACCGCATTCCTGGCGGCGGCGCCGAAGATGGCGGCGATGGCGTTGATCGTGCGTGTGACCATGGGCGCTTTCAAGCCGATCGCTTCGGACTGGCAGCAGATCGTCGTCTTCATCTCGATCGCCTCGATGGCGCTCGGCGCTTTCGCGGCCATCGGCCAGACCAACATCAAGCGGCTGATGGCCTATTCCTCGATCGGCCATATGGGCTATGCGCTGGTCGGCCTTGCCGCCAACAGCCAGGCCGGCGTACGCGGCGTCGCCATCTACATGCTGATCTACCTGGTGATGACGCTCGGCACCTTCGCCTTCATCCTTGCCATGCGGCGCAAGGAAGGCAATGTCGAGCAGATCAGCGATCTTTCCGGCCTTGCCTCGACCAACCCGGTCATGGCCACCATCCTCACCATCCTGATGTTCTCGCTGGCCGGCATTCCGCCGCTCGCGGGCTTCTGGGGGAAATGGTATGTATTCCTCGCCGCCATCAATGCGCATCTCTACGCGCTGGCGATCATCGGCGTTCTGGCCTCCGTGGTGGGCGCCTACTACTACCTGCGCATCATCAAGATCATGTGGTTCGATGAGCCGGTCGGCGGCTTCGTGCCGATGGCCAGCGAGTTGCGCCTCGTGCTCGGCGTCAGCGGCGCCTTCGTGCTGTTCTACGTGCTGATCGGCGGACCGATCGGCAGTTATGCCGAAGCTGCCGCCAAGACCTTCTTCTGACGGGATGGCGTTTCGGCTGGCTCCAACCGCGGCTTCGGAGGGGTTCCGGCTCGAGGCGCATGACAGCGTCGGCTCCACCAACGCGCTGGCGTTGGAACACGCGCGCGCCGGCGATCCGGGAAAACTCTGGGTCGTGTCGAAGAAGCAGGAGAGCGGTCGCGGCCGGCGTGGCCGCGCCTGGGCGACGCCTGAGGGCAATCTGGCGGCGACGCTGCTCCTGCTACCCGGCGGCGAGTTGCGGCTTGCCGCGACCCTCGGCTTCGTCGCGGGGCTGGCGCTGGCCGACGCGCTCGACGCCGTCGTGCCGAAGGGCCGGATCGCCGTCGCCCTGGATGGCGCAAGCCAGGGCCGCAACCGGTTCGAGCTGAAATGGCCGAACGACGTGCTGGCTTCGGGCGCCAAGCTTGCCGGCATCCTGCTGGAGTCGGCGATGCTGGAAGGCGGCCGTTTTGCCGTTGCCATCGGCATCGGTGTCAATGTCGTGGCTTACCCCGAGGATCTGCCTTATCCGGCGACATCGCTGCAGGCGCTGGGCGCCAATTGCGATGCCGAAACGCTGTTCCTGGCGCTATCGGATGCCTGGAGCGAGAATGCCCGGATCTGGGACGATGGGCGCGGTCTCGATGCCATCCGGAAGCGCTGGCTTGCCCGCGCGGCGGGGCTCGGGGGCGAGGTTGCTGTCAGAATTGACGGCAATGTGGTGCGCGGCGTCTTCGAAACCATTGACGAGGACTGCCGTTTCGTGATCCGCGACGATGAAGGATCGGTTTTGACGATCGCGGCCGGCGACGTGCATTTCGGCGCGGTCGCCTCGGCCCGGGTATAGTTTTGTTTTGCGCCATTCCGGACGGAAGTCATTGACCACGCTTTTCCCGGAATTGCTCCAACGGCTTGGCCGGACGGCCAGGAAGGAAAGGATTCATGGCGAATAGAGAAAACGCCGAACTCGTTTTCGCGCCGCTGGGCGGCGTCGGCGAGATCGGCATGAATTTCGCCCTTTACGGCTATGGGCCCGCTGATGCGCGCGAATGGATCGTCGTGGATGTCGGCGTCACCTTTCCCGATAGTGCGCATCCCGGCGTCGATCTCATCCTGCCCGATACGCGCTTCATCGAGGAGAACATCGACGGCTTGCGCGGCATCGTCATCACCCACGCGCATGAGGACCACTACGGCGCGCTGCTCGATATCTGGCCGAGGCTCAAGGCGCCGGTCTGGATGACGCCGTTCACCGCCGGCCTGCTCGAAGCCAAACGGCAGGGCGAGCAGAACGCTCCGAAGATTCCGGCGTCGATCTACCGGGCCGGGGAGAAATTCACCATCGGGCCTTTCGAGATCGAGGCCATTCCGGTGGCGCACTCGATTCCCGAGCCGATGTCGCTGGCGATCACCACGCCGGCCGGCACCGTCATCCATACGGGCGACTGGAAGATCGACCCGGAGCCGACGATCGGGCCGAAGACCGACGAGGCGCGGTTCCGCGCCTATGGCAACAAGGGCGTGCTGGCGCTGATCTGCGATTCCACCAACGCGTTGAGGGAAGGGGAGTCGCCGTCGGAAGTGGCGGTGGGCGAAGGCCTCAAGGGCGTCATCGAGAAGGCCAAGGGCCGCGTCGCGGTCACCACTTTCTCTTCCAATGTCGGGCGCATCGTCTCGATAGCGCGCGCGGCGCGCGATGCCGGCCGGCAGTGCCTGGTGCTCGGCCGCTCGCTGAAGCGCGTCATCGATGTGGCGGGCGAGCTCGGCTACATGGATGGCCTGCCGGAGTTCATCTCCGAGGAGGACTATGGCTATATCCCGCGCGAGAACCTGGTGATCATCTGCACCGGCAGCCAGGGCGAGCCGCTCGCCGCGCTTGCCAAGCTGTCGCGCGACGAGATGAAGTCGGTAGCGCTGACGGCCGGCGACACGGTGGTGTTCTCCTCGCGTACCATTCCCGGCAACGAGAGGGCGATCCTGGAAATCAAGAACCGGCTGATCGACCTCGGCATGAAGATCATCGAGGATGGCGACGCGCTGGTGCATGTGTCGGGCCATCCGCGCCGCAGCGAATTGCGCAAGATGTATGAATGGGTGCGGCCGCAGATCGGCGTTCCCGTGCATGGCGAGGCGGCGCATCTGGTGGCGCAGGGCTCACTGATGTCGATGTCGGGCATCGGCCAGGTGGCGCAGGTGCGCGACGGCGACATGCTGAGACTCTGGCCCGGCCCGGCGACGATCATCGACCAGCTGCCGTTCGGCCGGCTGTACAAGGACGGGTTCTTGATCGGCACCGACCAGGCGATGGGCATACGCGACCGCCGCAAGCTCTCCTTCGCCGGTCATGTCGCGGTCAATGTCGTGCTCGACGACAAATATGAGCTTGCCGGCGACCCCGACCTGGTGGCGATCGGCGTGGCCGAGGCGGATGCCAGCGGCGAAACGCTGGAGGACCTGATGCTCGATGCGGCAATCGGCGCCGTGGACTCCATTCCGCGCCAGCGCCGAAAAGACCTCGACCTGGTGCAGGAAGCGGTGCGCCGCGCCGTGCGCGCCGCCGCCAACGAAGCCTGGGGCAAGAAGCCGCTGGTGACAGTGTTTGTGACGCGGTGAATGGTGAATGGTGAATGGTCAGTAGTGAGTAGTGAGTAGTGAAATCCGCTGTTCGGTGCCGGGCAACCATTCACCATTCACTACTGACTACTGACTACTCACCACTCCCCTGGAGTGAACCAATGCTTGGACGCCTGAACCATGTCGCGCTTGCCGTGCCGGACCTAGCTGCGGCGGTGGCCGCCTATCGCGATACGCTTGGCGCGCGATTGAGCGAGCCGCAGGCGCTGCCGGAGCATGGCGTGACGGTGGTGTTCGTCGATGTCGGCAACACCAAGATCGAGTTGCTGGAGCCGCTGGGCGATGCCTCGCCGATCGCAGCGTTTCTCGAGAAGAACCCTTCGGGCGGCATGCATCATGTCTGCTATGAGGTCGACGATATTCTGGCTGTCCGCGACCATTTGAAGGCGAGCGGCGCGCGCGTGCTGGGCGACGGCAACCCAAAGATCGGCGCGCATGGCAAGCCGGTTCTGTTCCTGCATCCCAAGGATTTCTTCGGCACGCTCGTCGAACTGGAGCAGGCATGAACTGGGTGCTGCTCTGCGCGCTGTTCTTCGTCACCTGGTGGCTGGCGCTGTTCATCGTCCTGCCGTTCAGCCTGCGCACGCAGGACGACGACAAGGATGTCACGCTTGGCACGGTTTCCAGCGCGCCGCGCGGTCCGCATATGCGGCGCGCCTTCCTGCGCGCCACGGTCGTGACGGTGGTTGTGATGGGCACTTTCTACGGCCTGACGACGGGGCTGGGGTTCAGCTTCGACGACGTCATGCGGATCATGCCGGACTTCACGCCGGACACCAGCCACTGAGGCTGCAGACACAGTCCCCGCAAGTATTTCGAAGCATCCGCGCGCAAGGGTTGAAATCGGAAGCCGGCTTCCGATTTTCGCGAGCGCAGATGGTCAAGCTGTTTGGCAGAGGGCTGGGCTAAGCAGATGATTGCACAAAAAAAATGCAAGGCACGAGGCCTTGCAATTTAAACGCGTCCGATCCGTTTCCGGTGTCCGGCGGCAGCGAGTTACCGCGCCTAGATCGCATCCTCCCAAGACTTTGACCGCGTAGGAGAGCAGATTTTTCTCCGCCCTCTCGGTTATCGGCGCACACTAGACCAAGGCAGGTGAAAATGTCACGAAGAATTTTGCCCGGAAACGGGCAATATCGTGCTGCACTGCACAATACTGCGGCAGGGCTTGCTTGTGAATCGATCAAATAGCCATTCGAGGCACTTTGCCGCCAAAATCGGCTTTTTGGTAAGGTGCAGAAGGCCCCCGATACTTTGGGGCGTTCGGGTTCCCATTCCGCCATGAAATGGCTATGAAGCCGGGGCAAGCAGCCCCTTCGCACCGATTCCGGCGCGTCATTTTTCATTCACGGACCAGTCCATGCGTTTGTCGCGCTATTTCCTGCCCATTCTCAAAGAAAATCCCCGCGAGGCCGAAATCGTCTCGCACCGGCTGATGCTGCGCGCGGGCATGATCCGCCAGCAGGGGCAGGGCAGCTTTTCGTGGCTGCCATTGGGCAAGCGCGTGCTGGACAAGGTTTGCCAGATCATTCGTGAGGAGCAGAACCGCGCCGGCGCGCTGGAAATCCTGATGCCCACCATCCAATCGGCCGATCTGTGGCGCGAAAGCGGCCGCTACAACGACTACGGCAAGGAGATGCTGCGCATCAAGGATCGCCAGGATCGCGACATGCTCTATGGTCCGACCAACGAAGAGATGGTCACCGAGATTTTTCGCGCCTACGTGAAATCTTACAAGGATTTGCCGCTCAACCTCTACCACATCCAGTGGAAGTTCCGCGACGAGGTGCGCCCGCGCTTCGGCGTCATGCGCAGCAGAGAGTTCCTGATGAAGGACGCCTATTCCTTCGACCTCGATTTCGAGGGCGCCAAGGCCGCCTACAACCGCATGTTCGTTTCTTATCTCAGGACCTTCACACGCATGGGACTGCAGGCCATACCGATGCGCGCCGACACAGGTCCGATCGGCGGCGACCTCAGCCATGAGTTCATCATCCTGGCCGAGACCGGCGAGAGCCAGGTGTTCTGCGACCGCGCCTATCTGTCGCTCGACGTGCCGGGCGCGAACACCAACTTCTCCGACGATGCCGAGATCGGCGGCATCGTGACGAAATGGACGACGCCTTACGCGGCCACCGACGAAATGCATGACGAGGCAGCCTGGGAGAAAGTCGCCGAGGGCGACCGGCTCTCGGCGCGCGGCATCGAGGTCGGCCACATCTTCCATTTCGGCGAGAAGTACTCCAAGCCGATGAACGCCAAGGTGGCCGGTCCCGACGGCAAGGACCATTACGCCTCGGGCGGCTCCTACGGCATCGGCCCGTCGCGGCTGGTCGCGGCGATCATCGAGGCGAGCCATGACGAGAACGGCATCATCTGGCCGGAAGCGGTAGCGCCCTTCGACATCGGCCTGATCAACATGAAGGTCGGCGACGGCGAATGCGACCGCGTCTGCGACGATCTCTATGCGGCGCTGACTTCGGCCGGCAAGGACGTGCTTTATGACGACACCGACCAGCGGCCGGGCGGCAAGTTCGCCACCGCCGACCTGATCGGCCTGCCGTGGCAGGTGATCGTCGGCCCGCGCGGCGCGGCCGCCGGCGAGGTCGAGATCAAGAACCGCAAGTCGGGCGAGCGCGAGACGCTGCCGATCGCCGAAGCCAAGAAGCGCCTGGGTATCGCCGCATGAGCGAGGCGGCGGCAGCGGCCAGGTCAGGGGCGGGCGCCTTTTCCGGCTTCGAGCGCATGGTGGCGTGGCGCTATCTGCGCTCGCGGCGCAAGGAAACGGTGATCTCCGTCATCGCCTCGATCTCCTTCCTCGGCATCATGCTCGGCGTCGCGACGCTGATCGTCGTCATGGCGGTGATGAACGGGTTTCGCGCCGAGCTGCTCACCCGTATCCTCGGCGTCAACGGCCATCTCATCGTGCAACCGCTCGATTCGCCGCTGGAGGATTACGCCCAGGTGGCGAGCCGCATCAACGGTGTGTCGGGTGTCAAATACGCGATCCCGCTGATCGATGGCCAGGTGCTGGCGCAAGGCAATGTTGGCGGCGGTACGGGCGCCCTGGTGCGCGGCATCCGCGGCGAAGACCTTAGCAAGATTTCGATCGTCGCCAGCAACATCAAGCAGGGCACGCTGGACGGTTTCGACACCGGCGAAGGCGTGGCGATCGGCAAGCGCATGGCGGAAAGCCTCGGGCTGGTGCTCGGCGACACCATCACGCTGATCTCGCCGGACGGCGACGTGACGCCGCTCGGCACGACGCCGCGCATGAAGGGCTACAAGGTGGCGGCGATCTTCGAGGTCGGCATGTCGGAATATGACAGCTCGATCGTCTACATGCCGTTCTCGGAAGCGCAGCTCTATTTCAACATGGACGGGCGCGCGCAGACCATCGAGATCTATGTCGACAATCCCGACAATGTCGACGCGCTGAAGCCGCTGGTCGAGCAGGCGGCGCAGCGGCCGGTCGACCTCGTCGACTGGCGCCAGCGCAACGAGACCTTCTTCTCGGCGCTGCAGGTCGAGCGCAACGTCATGTTCATGATTCTCACGCTGATCGTGTTGGTGGCGGCGCTTAACATCATTTCCGGCCTCATCATGCTGGTGAAGGACAAGGGTCACGACATTGCCATCCTGCGGACGATGGGCGCCTCGCGCGGCGCGATCCTGCGCATCTTCCTGATGACGGGGGCAGCGATCGGCGTCACCGGCACGATCGCCGGCGTGCTGCTCGGCGTCGTCATCTGCATCAACATCGAATCGATCCGCCAGTTCTTCTCCTGGATGACCGGCCGGATCCTGTTCAACCCCGAGCTCTATTTCCTCAGCCAGCTGCCGGCGAAGATGGACCCGCGCGAGACGACCTATGTCGTCATCATGGCGCTGGCCCTGTCGTTCCTCGCGACGGTGTTTCCGGCCTGGCGTGCCGCCCGGCTCGATCCGGTCGAAGCCTTGAGGTACGAGTGATGGCCGAAGCCATTATCGAGCTGAAGGGCGTCGAGCGGCACTATGTCCAGGGGCCGCGCAAGCTCACTATTTTGAATGGCGCCGACTTTTCGCTCAGGCGCGGCGAGATGGTGGCACTGGTGGCGCCGTCGGGAACCGGCAAATCCACCTTGCTGCACACGGCCGGACTGCTCGAGCGGCCTGACGCCGGCGATGTGATCCTCGCCGGCCGCGCCTGCGGGCGGCTGTCGGACGAGGAACGCACCGCGATCCGCCGCAACGATGTCGGCTTCGTCTACCAGTTCCATCATTTGCTGCCCGAGTTCTCGGCGCTCGAAAACATCATGATGCCGCAGCTGATCAAGGGGCTTTCACGCAAGGAGGCTTCGGAGCGGGCGGCGCAGCTTCTCGACTACATGCAGATCGGCAAGCGCGCGCAGCACCGGCCGGCCGAGCTTTCCGGCGGCGAGCAGCAGCGTGTCGCCATTGCCCGCGCGGTCGCCAATGCGCCGCTGGTGCTTCTGGCCGACGAGCCGACCGGCAATCTCGATCCGACGACCGCCTCCTATGTCTTCGACGCACTCGAAGCGCTGGTCCGCCAATCGGGGCTGGCGGCGCTGATCGTCACGCACAATCACGAGCTGGCCTCTCGCATGGACCGGCGGGTGACGCTGGCCGAGGGCAAGGTCGTGCCTCTGTAGGCCAAACCGATATTCGGATGAGGCTGGCCTGCGGACGGTAGTTTCCTGCGCTTCCGGTACTCACGTACTTTAAGTACGCTCCGTTCCGGTTCTCGGAACCTAACGTCCTCGACTCAGCCTGATCCGAATCTCGGCTTGGCCTGGCTCCGCGTAAGTGCGCCCAGCGGCCCGCTAACCTTTCCTTAACCCTGCCCAAACGCGCCGCCCGGATTCGCACCGACGGGCCATTGGCGATCGTTGACATTCGAACAAAATTAGAACAAATTACGAACATACTAACAACGGAGAGAGTTATGTCTGATCTGGTTCAGGATGTCGTCTCGCTGGTTTGCATGAGCACCTTTCTCGTTTCCATGGCGATCTGGATCGGCGCCATGTGATCAGGCGGTTTGACCGCCGCTGTTTTCGGGCGGGCAGGGCCTGCCCTTTGCGGGCCGGGAAGACCCGCCCGTTTGGGACGGGCAAGGCCTGCTGGGGTGGGCAAGAGCCCGCCTTGGGACGGGCAAGGGCCCGCCTTGGGACGGGCAAGGGCCCGCCCATTATTGTTAAGTCTTTCTTGGCTACGCACCGTTAGGCTCCTCTCTTAAGTTAGGGAGCGGCTTCAGTGTCGGTCATCGTCACGGTCACCCTCGTGGCCTGCAATCTCGGACTGATCTTTCTTTTGATGACCGTGCCGCTCGGGTTGCGCACGGTGACGGTCAGCCGCGTCATCAAGGCCGACCGCGATCGCCTCTGGCAGGCGCTGTGGCCGTTCGGCAGCGATGCCGGATGGTCCGGCGAAATCCTTTCAGCCGAGCCGCTGGACCAAGAGGGGACGGCGCTGATCAGATTGTCCTGGGACGGCCGGGACGGCCGACCGATCGAACGCAAGGCGCGGTTCGAGGATGTCAGCGAAGGCAGCCGCTTCTCGATGACCGTCATCGAGGACACGGCGCTCGATCCGTCGTTCTGGGCGAACTATCGCGAAACCGCCGAGCTCGTGCCGGAGGGGGATGCTACGCGGGTCACGCTTACCCAGACCGATCGCTATCGCGGGGTTGCCTTCCTGGTCTTCCGCTTCTTCGCCATGCGCCGCGAGATACGCAAGCTGGATGTCTGGGCGGCAACCGGCACCTATCGCAAGGGCGGCTGGTTCGAGCATCCGCTCAGCCAGATCGGCTTTGCCGTGCTCTCGGCCCTGATCCTGTGGCCGTTCTTCGGCCTCAATATCGGCGGCCTGGCCCTGGCCGCGATCCTGACCTCGGTGGTCGCCCTGCACGAGCTTGGCCATATGGCCGCTTTCCGGCTGACGGGGCATCGCCGGGCGCGCATGATCTTCATACCGCTGCTTGGCGGCATTGCCATCGGCGGCAGGCCTTATGACAGCCGCTTCGAGGTGGCATTCGTGGCGCTGATGGGGGCCGGCTTTTCGGCTTTCCTGGTGCCGGTGCTGATCGCCGCCAGCGGCCTTGCCGGCAGCGAAGGACATCGCCTGGCCGCGGCGCTTTTGGCCACGCTTGCCGGCTGCGCATCGCTGTTCAACATCGCCAATCTGGTGCCGGTGTGGAAGTTCGACGGCGGCCAGGTGCTGCGCCAGATCTGTCCTGGCCCGGCAGCGCTCGCGCTGGCGTCCTTCCTGCTCTTGTCCGCGCTTCTTGCGCTCGGCTGGCGGGCAGGTTTCTCGCCGAGCTTCCTGCTGATCGCCGGCGCGGTGTTCTCGATCCTCAGCCTCATCACCATGGGCAGTGGCGTGAAGCCACGTCACGAGCTGAAGCCGATCAAGACCTTCGACCGACTGGCCATGGCCGGCGCGTTGCTCGCCGTCTTTGCCATCCATGGCTATGGGATGCTGTGGGCTTCCGCACAGTTGATGTAAGGGTGTGCCGATATTCAGGTGAGGCCGGCCTGCAAACACTGGCTTCCTGCGCTTCCGGTGCTCACGTACTTAAGTACGTTCCGCTCCGGTTCTCGGAAGCCACCGTTTTCGACTCGGCCTGACCTGAATCTCAACACACCCTGGGCCGGAGACAGTTCAGCCGGCCTTGCGGGCAGGCTCGGCGACTGGAACGGCGGCGGGACCAAACACGTCCTCAAAGGCTGATTTCAGCGCCAGGTCGAGATCGGCCATGGTGACGGGAAGGCCGAGATCGACCAGGCTGGTCACGCCATGGTCCGAGACGCCGCAGGGCACGATACCACCGAAATGGCCGAGGTCCGGCTCGACATTGATGGCGATGCCGTGAAAGCTCACCCAGCGCCGCAACCGGATGCCGATGGCCGCGATCTTGTCCTCGGCCGGCGTGCCATCCGGCAAGGCAGGGCGATCCGGCCGCACCACCCAGACGCCGACGCGGTCCTCGCGTCGCTCGCCGCGCACATTGAAGGCGGCGAGCGTGGCGATGATCCATTGCTCGAGCGCCGCGACGAAGGCGCGCACATCCTCGCGCCGGCGCTTGAGGTCGAGCATGACATAGGCCACGCGCTGGCCGGGACCGTGATAGGTGTATTCGCCGCCGCGGCCTGCCGCGAACACCGGGAAGCGGTCGGGATCGATCAAATCCTCGCTGCGGGCGCTGGTGCCGGCCGTGTAAAGCGACGGGTGCTCGACCAGCCAGACCATTTCGCCCGCCGCGCCGCTGCGGATCGCCTCGGCGCGCGCCTCCATGAAGGCCAGCGCGTCCGGATAGGCGGTGAGACCGGGTTCGATCACCCATTCCACCGGCGCCGAACCGGGGAGAGGAAGGAACGACGTGGCGATCTGGCTGCGTTCTGTCATGGGTTGTTCGTCTATCGGCTATGCATGCCGCGATCCCAAAATCGCGTTTCACCTTTGGGCGGCATGCGTCTGCGCTTATATGGCGGCAATCTGCCGAAACGTCCAGTTCCGGCCGTGCGCCGCCTGCCTGCAGAGGGTTGTGCAAATGACCGACGAATATTCCGCACAGCGCACTTGTTTCGCCGGAAACGATTTGCTACAGGCCCCGGGCCGGACGGTTCCGGCTCCTACCACGTGCGGTCGTGGCGGAATTGGTAGACGCGCAGCGTTGAGGTCGCTGTGGGGCAACCCGTGGAAGTTCGAGTCTTCTCGACCGCACCATTCTCCCAAATGTGCTACTTGGATGACCTCGCAAGCCGACGGACGGTTGGCGCTGCGTCTGTATTGCGCGGGCCAAAACAGAAGCGGCGCCAGGCCCTGAGGACCGCGCCGGTGCTTTGAGTTTTCCAGTCAGTCACTGAGCAAAAAGGCCGAGGCTACCCAGTCCAACCCAAGCCGGCCGAGATACAGTTGATCGATACCAGCAGAGCGTCGGTCGCCCGCTTCCGATCCGCTGTGCCGCTGCTTGCGCGGACCTCACCCAGCAGATCGACCTGCAGGCGGTGGATGTCGTCCATCTGCCGGCGCAGATTGTCGAAGCGCCGCTTGAACATCGGGAAGCGCGCGGAAAGATCGCCGCCCGTGAGGTCGCCGATAAGGCGTCGCGTCAGCTCATATTCGGCGGCGATGCGGGCGTGGATTCGACTGGCCGCATCTTTGTCGGACACCAGGCCGGCATAGAGCCCGGCGATCTCCATGTCGGACTGGTAAAGCGTCTTTTCGGCCTCGTCGACGATCAGGCGAAAGAAGCGCGAGTGCTCGAACATGCGGGCCAGAAGCTCGCGTCCGGCCTCGCCGCGCACCGTGACGAAGGCGCTCAGCGCGCTGCCGATGCCGTACCAGCCGGTCAAAAGGTGACGGTTCTGGCTCCAGGCGAACACCCATGGAATGGCGCGCAGGTCGGCAATGCCGCTGGCGCCGAAACGGCGGTCCGGCCGCGAGCCCATTTTCAAGAGCGCCAGTTCGGCGATCGGGCTCGCCTGGTTGAAATAATCGAGGAAGCCGGGCTCGGCCATCAATCCGGCGTAGGATGCCTGTGACATGCCGGCCAGCGCTTCCAGCGCCTCGTCGAACTCCGGTGATTCCTTTGTCTCAGTATCGCCGCTAGATCGGACACCGTGCGCCAGCACGGCGGCGGCGAGAACCTCGAGCTGGTTGAGGCCGGTGCCGCGATTGGCGAATTTCGACGACACGACCTCGCCCTGCTCGGTCACCCGCATGGCTCCGGCGACGGTGCCCTGCGGCTGCGCCGCGATCGCGCGGCCGGTCGGCGCGCCGCCACGGCTGACGGAGCCGCCGCGGCCGTGGAAGAAGCTGATCCTGATGTTGTGCTTGCGGCCGATGGCGGCGAGGCGCTTTTGCGCTTTTGCCAGTTCCCAATTGGAAGCGAGGAAGCCGCCGTCCTTGTTGGAATCGGAATAGCCAAGCATGATTTCCTGGCGCGCGCCGAAATCGCGTACCGTGCGCCGCACCAGCGAAACGCCGAGCAGCCCGTTCAGGATAGCAGGGGCGGCCCGCAGGTCGGCGATGGTCTCGAACAACGGCACGATCCGCAGACTGATCGTGCCACTGCCGGGCGCGGTCGATAGGCCGCAATATTGCGCCAGCAGGTAGACCGCGAGCAGATCGTCGGCAGAGCGGGTCATGCTGAGCACGAAGGAACCGATCGCGTCGGCATCGGAGCCCGAGATCTGCCTGGCGATAACCGAAAATGTCGACAGCAGTTCGGCTGCTTCCGACGAGAGCCGCCCTTCGTCGATCTCCAGCCGCTCACCCTGGGTGAGCGCTCCGCGAATGCGCGCCGACCATTGCGGCGTGCCGGGGACGACGGGATCGGCCGGGTCCATCAGCGCGAACAGTTCGGCCAGCACCCGGTTGACGACCGTGGAGTTCTGCCGGATGTCGAGCGAGATGGTGCGGAAACCAAAACTTCCGACCTGCCAAAGCAGCGGCTGGATGAAGCGCCTGGCCACCGCGCGCCCGCCGATCGCTTCGAGAACCGAAGACAGCGCGCTCAGATCGGCGCGAAACGCCTCGGCGGACAGGTACGCCGCCTCGCCACCGTCGCGCGTGGCGACCAACCGGGCAAGCAGGGCCGAAGCGAATTGGCGCAGCGGTTCGTCGGGGTTGCGCGCGGCGATCTCTTGCGCATCGCCGCTCTTCTCAAGCGCGGTTTGCAGCACCGGCTTGAAGCTCGCCGGCAGCTCGATGACGTTCGAGCTGGCGCTGAGCACCGACACCAGCCGCTGCACCTGCGCCAGGTACCAGCCGATGGCGGTGTCGCGGTATTCGGCCATGGCGTGAGCGGTGACTTCGGCCGTCACATTGGGGTTGCCGTCGCGGTCGCCGCCGATCCACGAGGCATAGCGCATGAAGGAGGGAATCTTGATCGACTCGCCCGGGTAGTGGCGTTCGAAGGCGCTCTGAAGCTTGCCATAAAGCTGCGGCGTTGCCTCGAAGATGACTTCACGGAAGAAATGGAGGCCCCAGGCGATCTCGCGCTCGACCGTCGGGCGCTCCAGCCGCAACTCGCCGGTCATCCATAGAAGCTCGATCTCGCTCTCCAGATCGGCGACCAGCAGGTCGCGTTCGCGCGGCGCCCACCGCGGCTGGTCGAGCTCGGTTAGCTTGCGATAGATACGGCGATGGATCTCCAGCACGGTGACGCGCTTGGCCTCGGTCGGATGCGCGGTCATGGTCGGGCCGACACAAAGCGCGTCGAGCGCCGCCTGGGCTTCCGCCGCCGAGTGGCCGGCGGCCGCCATCTCAGCGATGACGCTGGAGAACGACCCGGGCACCTCGTCGGCACCCGCGCCCTGTTCGAGTTCGCGCCGCGCCCGCATGGCCATCAGTTCATCGGCAATCGTCAGCAACTGGAACCAGACGCCGCTCGCCTGAAGCGCCGGGATGCGCTGCCCGGGGGCAAGAGAGACAAGCGACCTGCGTCCGCTCAGGACCGCGGCGATCTCGGGCTCGCGCGCCCTTGCGACCTGGAGCAGCAGGCGCAACAGCAGGCTGCGCTCGTCCTCGCGAAATTTTATGCGTTTGCTCTGTTCCAAAGCCGCTGTCCGGATAGAAATTGCTGCGCAGCTTGCCTCGAATTGCCGCAAGGCGAGCCGATCGGGTGCCGGCGATCGCGAAGATCGCCCGCCGGCTTCACATTCCGCTTTCCGCGACTTTCGCCTGGCCGGCCGTCACGCCGCCTTCTTCGTCCGCGCCAGCGTGTCAGCCACCACCTCGCCGAAGGAGGCGGGGGTGGGCACGATGACGACGCCGGCTTCCTTGAGGATCTCGACCTTTTCCTGAGCCGACTCCCCGAAGGCGGAGATGATGGCGCCGGCATGGCCCATGCGGCGGCCTTTCGGGGCGGACAGGCCGGCGATGTAGGCGATCAGGGGCTTCCTCATGTTATCGCGCGCCCAGATCGCGGCTTCGGCTTCCTGCGGGCCGCCGATCTCGCCGATCATCACCACGGCGTCGGTGTCGTCGTCGCGCTCGAAGAGCTGCAATATGTCCTTGAAGGACGAGCCGTTGATCGGATCGCCGCCGATACCGACGCTGGTCGACACACCGATGCCCAGCGCCTTCATCTGCGAGGCGGCCTCGTAGCCCAGCGTGCCGGAGCGGCCGACGATGCCGACGCGTCCGGGCAGATAGATGCTGCCCGGCATGATACCCATCAGCGCCTGTCCGGGCGTGATGACGCCGGCGCAGTTGGGGCCGACCAGGCGCATGCGATCCTCGAAGCGGTAGCGGCGCATGTAGCGCTTCACCTGCATCATGTCCTGCGAGGGAATGCCGTCGGTGATGCAGACGCAGAGTTTTATCCCCGCATCCGCCGCTTCCATGATCGAATCGGCGGCGAAGGGCGGCGGCACGAAGACGATGCTCGCCTCGGCGCGGGTCTCGCGCACCGCGCCCTTGACGGTGTTGAAGACCGGCAGGCCGAGATGCGTCTGGCCGCCCTTGCCGGGGGTGACGCCGCCGACCAACTTGGTGCCGTAGCGTTTCATGTCCTCGGCATGGAAGCTGCCGATCTTGCCGGTGAAGCCTTGCACGATCACGCGCGTGCTGCGGTTGAGCAGGATTGCCATTTTCTCGACCTCCCTCAGGCTGCTTTTTTGTTCTTGGTGGCTTCGCGCCAGGCGGCGACGGCCTTTTCGGCGGCCTCGGCCAGCGTATCGGCGACGATCACCGCCTCGCCGGAATCGGCCAGGATCTTGCGGCCTTCCTCGACCTTGGTGCCGGACAGGCGCACCACCAGCGGCACGTCGACGCCAACCTCGCGGATCGCCTTGATGACGCCTTCGGCCACCCAGTCGCAGCGGTTGATGCCGGCGAAGATGTTGACCAGGATCGTCTCGACATTCTTGTCGCCGAGCACGGCGCGGAAGGACTTCGCCACGCGCTCGGGCGAGGCGCCGCCGCCGATGTCGAGGAAGTTGGCCGGCTCGCCGCCGGCGATCTTGATCATGTCCATCGTCGCCATGGCGAGGCCGGCGCCATTGATGATGCAGCCGATATTGCCATCCAGCCCGACATAGGAGAGGCCACGGTCGCTGGCGAAGGTCTCGCGCGGGTCTTCCTGGCTCTTGTCGCGCAGCTCGGAGATTTCCGGGCGGCGGAACAGCGCGTTCTCGTCGAACGACATCTTCGCGTCGAGCGCGACCAGGCTGCCGTCGCGGGTGACAACCAGCGGATTGATCTCCAGCATCGAGGCGTCGTAGTCGCGGAACACCTGGTAGCAGCCGAGGATGGTTTCGGTGGCCTTGCCGATCAGGTTGCTTTCAAGGCCGAGGCCGAAGGCGATCTCGCGGGCCTGAAAACCCTGCATACCGACGCCGGGGTCGACGGTGGCGCGGATGATCGAATCCGGTTGCTTCTCGGAGATATCCTCGATCTCCATGCCGCCGGCGGCCGACGCCACGATCATGACGCGCTCTTCCTTACGGTCGAGCACGAAGCCGAGATAGAGCTCCTGCGCGATGTCGACGGCTTCCTCGAGATAGAGGCGCGAGATCAGCTTGCCGCGCGGGCCGGTCTGGTGGGTCACCAGCTTGCGGCCGAGCATGGCTTCCGCCGCGTTGGAGATCTCCTCGTCGTTCGAGCAGAGCTTGATGCCGCCGGCTTTGCCGCGCGCGCCGGAATGGACCTGCGCCTTCAGTACCCATTTCGAGCCACCGATCTCTCGGGCGCGGTACGTCGCCTGCTCGGGGCTGTAGGCGAGGCCGCCGCGCGGCACATGCACGCCGTGGCGGGCAAGCAGTTCCTTGGCCTGGTATTCGTGGATGTCCATCTTGTCCTCCCGGTATTTTCTACTGCGCGGCGGCGTGTGCCCGCTCGATCGCCTCGTTGACCCCCAGCACATTGCGCGCCATGCGTTCCGACGCGGCGTCGATCATCTTGCCGTCGAGCGCGGCCGCGCCCTTGCCGGCCGCCTCGGCCTCCTTCAGCACCTCGAGGATGCGGCGGGCGCGCGTGACCTCTTTCTCAGGCGGCGAGAACACGTCGTTAGCCAAAGCGATCTGCGAAGGGTGGATCGCCCATTTGCCTTCGATGCCGAGCGCCGCGGCGCGCCTGGCGGCCGCCTTGTAGCCCTCCGGATCGGAGAAATCGCCGAACGGACCGTCGATGGCGCGCAGGCCATAGGCACGGCAGGCGACGGTCATGCGCGACAAAGCGAAATGCCACTGGTCACCGGGATAGTCGGGATTGAGCCCGCCGATGTTGACGGTGCGCGCCTTGTTGCTGGCGGCATAGTCGGCGACGCCGAAATGCATCGCTTCGAGACGCCCCGGCGTGGCGGCGATCGCCTCGACATTGGCCATGCCGAGCGCCGTCTCGATCAGCGCTTCCAGGCCGACACGGGTCTTGAAACCCTTGGCCATCTCGATCTGGTTGACCATGGCCTCGACCATGTAGAGGTCCGCGGGAACGCCGACCTTCGGCACCAGGATGGTGTCCAGACGGTCGCCGGCCTGTTCCATGACGTCGACGACGTCGCGGTACATGTAATGGGTGTCGAGGCCGTTGATGCGGACCGAGACGGTCTTGCCCTTGGCACGCCAGTCGATGTCGTTCAGCGCCTGGATGACGTTCTTACGGGCGCGCTCCTTGTCGGGCGGCGCGACGGCGTCCTCGATGTCGAGGAAGACGAAGTCGGCGGCGCTGTTTGCCGCCTTGTCGATCATCTCCGGGCTGGAGCCCGGCACGGCCAGCTCGCTGCGCTGGAGCCGCAGCTTCTTCAGGTGGTTGATGGTGTGGCTCATGGTCCGCTCCTCACGCCGCCTTGGCGACCGGCATGTCGGCGGTGCGGCGGAAGTGCTCGATCGCCGCCGCCACGCCTGAGCCCGGCGCCAAGCGTACGCCGCAATCGAGCAGCGTCATTTCGGCGGCCGACAGCGAGGCCAGCACCATCACCTCGTTCAGCCAGCCGAGATGGCCGATGCGGAAGACCTTGCCGGCAACCTTGTTGAGGCCGCCGCCGAGCGACGTCTGGTAGGCGCTGTAGGCGCGCTTGACGACGTTGGCGCTATCGATGCCTTCCGGCACCAGGATGGCGCTGACCGTGTCGGAGTGCCATTGCGGCGCCTTTGCGCAAAGCTTCAGGCCCCAAGCGTCGACCGCCTTGCGCACGCCTTCGGCGAGGCGATGGTGGCGGGCGAAGATGTTTTCCAATCCTTCCTCAGCGATGAGGTCGAGCGAAGCGCGCAGGCCGCGCAGCAGCTGCGTCGCCGGCGTGTAGGGGAAATAGCCGGTGTCGTTGGTGCGGATCATGTCCTCGAAGGAGAAGTAGCAATGCCGGTGCGTCGCGACCCGCGAAGCGGCAAGCGCCTTCTGGCTGACCGACAGGAAGCCGAGACCGGCCGGCAGCATGAAGCCCTTCTGCGAACCGCTGACGGCGCAGTCGACGCGCCATTCGTCCTGACGGAAATCGATCGAGCCGATCGAGGAGACGCCGTCGACGAAAAGGAGCGCTGGGTGGTTCGCCGCGTCGAGCGCGGCGCGGCAGCCGGCGATGTCGCTGGTGACGCCGGTCGCGGTCTCGTTCTGGGTGCAGAAGACGGCCTTGATGCGGTGCGCCTTGTCGGCGCGAAGCTTCTCGGCATAGAGGTCGAGCGGAACGCCGGTGCCCCATTCGCAGTCGATGATTTCGACATCGAAGCCGAGGCGCTCGGCCATGTCCACCCACAGATGCGAGAACTGGCCGAAGCGCGACATCAGCACGTGATCGCCGGGGCTGAGCACATTGGTCATCGCCGCTTCCCAGGCACCGGTGCCGGAGGAAGGATAGATGAAGACGCGGCCGGTCTCGTTCTTGAAGACCTTCTTGATGTCCTCGAATAGAGGCAGTGTCAGGTTGGGGAAGGAGCCGGCGCGCATGTCCTCCATCGGCAGGTTCATGGCCTGCCGCACCTGCTCGGGAATGTTGGTGGGCCCCGGGATGAAAAGATGCGTGAACCCAGCCATGCGCGAAATTCCTCCGATCGTTTTTGGATTGTGGAGGAATTCTCGTTTTGAACAGGCTCGCCAACAACACCTTGCCGGGTAAGTTGTTGGCCCTTGCGGGTGGGCTGGTCCTACCCGATTGGCGACCTCGGCGGCCTACCCGATAGGCGATTTGGCTGCGCGTTGTTTCTCGCTGGAATAGAGCGCGACGGCCATGGCGCGGTTGCGCACGTCGAGCTTATCGTAGAGATTCTTCAGGTGGTACTTCACCGTGTTCTCGGAAATCCCTGTCCGCGTGGCGATCTGCAAATTGGTCCAGCCGTCGGACAGCACCGCCAGCAACTCGCGCTCGCGCACGGTAAGCCGGGACAAAGGCGTGTCGTTGACCTTGTTGATGTCGATATAGGGGATGCAGATGCGGCCATGCGCGACCGCCAGGATCGTCTCGAAGATCACCGGCGGATCGTCGAACTGAAAGCAATAGCCTTGAGCGCCTAGGCGCACGCATTGCTTCAGGATGCCGATATCGTGGTCGTTGGAAAAGATCGTGATGCGCACGCCAAGCTCGCGGTTCTGAACTTCCGTCAGCACGTCGGCGCCGTCCATATCGGCGAGCTTCCAGCCGATGACCCCGACATCGAACTGTGTGCCGGCGGCCAGTTCCAGGAACTGCGCGCCGCTGTGCATGGTCCCGAGCAAATCGAAGCGGCCGTCGCATTCCAGCATTTCACGCAGCGCCGAAACGACGAAAGGATTGCGTTCGGCGACGACGACGCGAACGCGCCGCTCGGTATTTGCCTCGCTCGTCTTTGCGGACTTGATGTTCAAGGGCAGCGTTTGTCCTCGACCGGTTAGGGGATGTGCAGACCCCTGATGGATCCTGCATCACGACAATTCTGCCTCAACGGGGAAGGGGTGCTCTTTCCCCAGCGACATGCGCTGTCGCGTCGGCTGGAGGGATTGTCACAGCCGCGACGCGTAGTGAGCCAGCGACTCCGTGGGCAAGATCGCCGCGATATTTCTTCGGCTATTCCGGGCTCTAGCGTGACATCTTCCCAAGACGAATCCCAATGCCGCGCTATCTGCCGCAAAGGTCTGGGATTTCTCCGAAAGCGGTTTCCCGTTCTTGGAGTCATGCGCTAGACCTGATTTTGAACCCTTTCCGAATCCCTGTTGGCGGGAGGCGCTGGTGGAAGGCCAGGACAGACAGACGATCGACGTCGCGCCCGCCGAGGAGCACCACGCCGACATCTATGGCGAGGACGGCGCCGTGCGTGCCTCCTTCCTTGCCCAGATCGGCGCGGCGATCGCCGACCGCGACACGATCACCCTCAAGCGCGAAGTCGACGACCTGCACCAGTCGGAACTCGGCGACGTGCTGGAGGCGCTGCATCCCGAACAGCGCCGCGCGCTGGTGGAGTTGCTCGGCTCCGATTTCGACTTCTCCGCGCTGACCGAAGTCGACGAGGCGATCCGTCTCGACATCGTCGACAATTTGCCCAACGCGCAGATCGCGCAGGCGGTGCAGGAGCTCGATTCCGACGACGCCGTCTACATTCTCGAGGACCTCGAGAAGGAAGACCAGGACGAGATCCTGTCGCAGCTGCCGTTCACCGAGCGCATCAGGCTGCGGCGCGCGCTGGACTATCCGGAAGAGACGGCCGGCCGGCGCATGCAGACCGAGTTCGTCGCCGTGCCGCCATTCTGGACGATCGGCCAGACCATCGACTACATGCGCGAGGACAAGAACCTTCCCGACCGCTTCAGCCAGATCTTCGTCATCGATCCGAGCTTCAAGCTGCTCGGCGCCATTGACCTCGACCAGATCCTGCGCACCAAGCGCGCGGTCAAGGTCGAGGAGGTGATGCATGAGACGCTGCACGCGATCCCGGCCACGATGGACCAGGAAGAGGCGGCCCGCGAGTTCGAGCAATACAATTTGCTCTCCGCCGCGGTGGTCGACGAGAACGGGCGGCTGGTCGGTGTGCTCACCATCGACGACGTGGTCGACGTCATCCAGGAAGAGGCGGAAGAAGACCTTCTGCGCATGGGCGGCGTCGGCGACGAAGAACTGTCGGATACGGTGCTCGCCACCTCGCGCTCACGCGTGCCCTGGCTGCTGGTCAATCTGCTGACCGCTTTTCTCGCCGCTTCGGTGATCGGCCTGTTCGACCGCACGATCGAGCATATCGTGGCGCTGGCCGTGCTGATGCCGATCGTGGCCGGCATGGGCGGCAATGCCGGCTCGCAGACCATGACGGTGACCGTGCGCGCGCTGGCGACCAGGGACCTCGACATCTACAACGCCGCCCGCATCATCCGCCGCGAGCTCGGCGTGGGGTTCATCAATGGCGTGGTCTTTGCCATGCTGATCGGCATGGTCGCCGGCTTCTGGTTCCGCGATCCCAATCTGGGCGGCATCATCGCGGCGGCGATGATCATCAATATGTTTGCCGCCGCACTTGCCGGGATCCTGATTCCGCTGGTTCTCGACCGCTTCAAGATCGATCCGGCAGTGGCCTCGGCGGTCTTCGTCACCACGGTCACCGACTGCGTCGGTTTCTTTGCCTTTCTTGGGCTGGCGACGTGGTGGTTTAGAGTGCCCTAAAATCAGCAAGTCGCGTTAATTGACTTTTACGTAAATGCCGTGCGAGGTTGCCGCGGGGTCAGGTGCCGATTCCGGCGCTGCATGGGTATCATCGGAGGGAAGGGCGACGCTTAAGGCGGCGATGCTCGGGCTGGGGAGTGGGAATGCGGGAATATTACACGATCACCGAGCTGACACGCGAGTTCGACGTGTCGACGCGGACGTTGCGTTTTTACGAAGACGAAGGGCTGGTGCAGCCTGTAAGGCGCGGCCGTACGCGACTGTTTCGCCCATCCGACCGGCATCTCATCCGTCAGATCATGCGGGGAAAAAGGCTCGGCTTCTCGATCAACGAGATCCGCGAGATCATCCAGATGTACAAGGAGCCGCCCGGCGAGGTCGGCCAGCTCAAGCTGATGATTCGCCGTATCGAGGAAAAGCGCGAGGACCTGCGCCAGAAGCGCCGCGACCTGGAGGAGACGCTGGCCGAGCTCGACCAGGCCGAGGAGTCCTGCGTGGAGCGGCTGGCGGAACTGGGCGTGAATACCTAAACCTGCTCAGATCCAGCGCCGCACCCTCTTTGCATAGTCGCGGTATTTCTTGCCGAACTTCGCCGTAAGGACTTTTTCCTCCTTCTCGATCGCCAGTTTCTGCGTCGCGAAAGCGGCGAGGAAAGCGAAGACCAGGAACCAGGCGATGCCGGTGATGAAGGCGACGCCGATCAAAAGCAGCGTGTTGGCGAGATACATCGGGTTGCGGGTGATGCCGAAGGGACCGGACGTCACCAGATGGTCGGGCTCGGCATTGGGGTCGAGCGTCGTCCTGGCCTTGAACATGGCGCGGATCGCGGTGATCCACAGCATGGCGACGCCGAACAGCGCTACCCAGCCGACGCCGAACATGAGATCGCCAAAAATGTCGCCGATCCAGGGCAGCGGGTAGAGGATGCCGAGCACGATGCTCGCCGCGATCGCCGCGACATAGATAACCGGCGGCCAGGGAATGATCCCGTGTCTGGGCTTTGCGATGCCTGTCATTGCTGCCCTCCCTCCCTCTGGTCCTCGGTCGCTGCGGTGCAGGTTTCCGCAAGGTCCGCCAGATGCGATTTCCAGACGCTGGACTGGTCGTTGGCGTAGAGCTTGTCGAGAGACCCTTCGCCCTTCAGCGTGTCCAGCATGCAGCCACAATAGCTCGTACAGAACTTGCTGTCGCGCTGCTGCTCGCACTGCGCCTGGCAGGCCGGCAGGAAGCCGGCTTCCTTGTCCTGGGGGGCGGCGGGCATGACTTGCGAGAACAGCCAGACCGAGCCGAACAGAAGCGGCTGGTGGATGAGGTAGAAGGCCAGGCTGTGACGGCCGATGAAGGTCAGGGGGTTCGACCAGCGGCCGGGCCCCCATGTTCCCAAGCGGGCAAGCAGGCCTGTGGCGGAAGAGAGCTTGACCGCGGCGATGCCCGCAAGCACGGCGCCGAACCAGGGAAAGAGCGGCACATAGTCGTTGGAACGCGGGTTGGTGGCGGAAAGGCCGATCCACCACAGCGCCGGATGATCGAAGAATTCCGACCGCAGATAGTACGGGGCCGCGATGACGGCGGCCGCGATGATTGCCGTCAGCAGCCAGGGCAGTCTGAGAAAGGCGAGGCCGAGCAGGCTGGCCAACGCGATCTCGTGCAGGATGCCGAAGAAGATGAAGCCGTCCGGCGTGACGAGATAGGTGACCGCCGAAATGGCGATCGCCGCCACGGCGACCATGGCAAAGCGCTTCCAGAAGCTCGGCCAGCGGATTTTCCTGCCATGGGCGAGGAACAGGCTGACACCGACCAGGAACAGGAAGGTCGAGGCGATGCAGCGCGCGTAGAACTTCCACCAGCCGAAAGCGGTGAGCGCGGGCGCGGTATAGCCGAAGTTCTCGAGATCCCAGGTGAAGTGATAGCTCGCCATAGCGATCAGCGCGATGCCGCGCAGGATGTCGAAGGCGGCGATGCGGCCCTGCTTGGGCGCGTCCTGAACGGGTTCGCTCGTCGTTTGAAGGCTCATGTCTGGCAATCCGATTCAGTCGTGCCAAACGACTATCACGGTTCAAGCCGACGACAGAAGCAGGCGGCCCTCAATGCGTTTCATGGCAGCCATCAAATTCCGCTTTAGGCCAGTGGCGGAAAGCCTTTGGCAGGCTTCGCTTTTCGGCCTCCGGGGGTCGGTTTCCTGCTACTGGCCGGCGGCTGGTCCGGCCAGATTTGGCAAAGTTTGGATGCATGTCGTTGCCCCAGAACCGCAGCACACTTCTGGGCGACATGCATTGCGATTCACGTCCCGGAGGGCCGATGTCCACCCATGTGCGCCATCCGATCTGGCTTCCGGCCCTGCGGCCGGCGGACGCGCGCACCTTCGCCTCGCTCTATGCGACGGAATCCTTCGCCCGCGCCACGATCTCCAGCGTGATCCCGATTCAGGCCTACGAGATCCTGCACAATGAGCGGATCGTCTCGATCCTCTACACCATCGTGTCGCTGATGGGCCTTTCGGTGACGCTGTTCATGCCGATGCTCATCCGCCGCTTCGCGCGACGCTGGGTCTACACGGCCGGCTGCGTGCTGCTGGCGATCGGCTCCGCCTTCTTCGTCACCCACACGCTGCCCGGGCAGATCGCCGGCATGCTCTGCCGCGTCATGGGGGCGAGCGCGCTGTCGATCACGCTCAACCTCTACATCATGGATCACATCCGCAAGACCGACTTCATGCAGGCGGAATCGCTGCGCATGGCATGGTCGATGTTCGCCTGGACGGGCGGGCCGACGCTGGGCATCTTCCTCTACACCCATTTCGGCATCTATGCCGCGCATGGCGCGGTCGTGGTCTTTGCGTTCGCGCTGCTTTGCCTGTTCTGGTTCTACCGGCTGAGCGACAACCAGTCGATCCGGCCCGGCAAGTCGCGTCCCGCCAATCCGCTCGCCAATATCGGTCGCTTCGTGAAGCAGCCGAGGCTGAGACTTGCCTGGCTGATCGCCTTCGGCCGCTCCTGCTTCTGGACGACGTTCTTCGTCTACGGCCCGCTGTTCATGGTGATCACCGGCGAGGGCAAGCTTGCCGGCGGTTTGCTGGTTTCGGCCGGCAACGCGCTTCTGTTCATGGCGATCTTCTGGGGCAGGGCCGGAAGGCGTTTCGGCGGGCGCCGGGTCATGACCTTTGCCTATTTCGCCATGGCGGCCATGCTGTTCGCGGCAGGCGGTATCGGCGAGGCCGCGCCGCTGCTCACGGCCGTGCTGCTGCTCTTCGGCGCGCTCTTCACCATCGCGCTCGACGCGCTCGGCTCGACCGCCTTCATGCGCTCGGTGCGTTCTTACGAGAAGGCGCAGATGGCGGCGGTCTACCGCACCTATCTCGATTTCTCCGAGCTGACGCCGCCGCTCGTCTATTCGGTGGTGCTCACCTTCTTCGGCCTGGGGTCGGTGTTCGTCACGCTCGGCATCCTTGCGGCCTTCTGCGGCTTCGTCACCTGGCGCTATCTGCCGAAGACGTTTTGAACGCCGCGTGGCGCTCGCGCACCCAATCGTGGAAGCGGTGCAGGTCGTATTCTTCCGGCATCAGCACGCCGACCTCGTGGCGCATCGAGCGCAGGCCTTTCTGGTTGACCTCGCAGATCGCGGCGTCTTCCTCCAGCACCTGCGTGCCGAAGGCGACGATGTTGTCGATATCGGTCTTTCCCAACGCTTCCGGCGCGAACAGCCATTCGGCGGTGAGCTCGGTCTGCTCGGGGCCGAGCGGGGCGAGCCGCACGGTCCGCATGTAGTCGACATGGCCGACGATGAACATTGAGGGCAGTGACGTGGCGTAGGTCTGGCCGGCGGCGCGCTCGGCCGGCGTCAGGCCTGAAAAAACCGGGCCGTGGACGTGGCCGTCCCGCGACCAGGTTTCGGCGCCGGCGCGCAGGCGGCCGGAGAATTCCGGATCGTCATTGTCGGCGTGGCGCGCCCATTCCGGATCGTCATGCCTTGCCATCAGCCCGCGGCCATAGATCGGCACCAGCCGCGACAAATCCTTGTGCACGCCCGGGCAATGCAGGCATTCGTTGAAGTTTTCCCAGAAGATCTTCCAGTTGCAGTTCATCACCTTGGTGAGCCGGTGGCCTGTGACGAGGCTTTCCAGCGGCCAGTTGGACAGATTGCCGGAGGCCCGATCGAAGGAGGTCTCCGCAAAGCCCTCGGGGTCCTCGGCGAGGTTGACGAAGACAAAGCCGCGCCAGACCGAGAGCGCCACCCGGTAAAGCGGATAGTCGGTCTTGTCGAAGCCTTCCGGCAGCGATTTCGACGGCACGCGCACCAGATCGCCGCGCAGCGAGTAGGACCAAGCGTGGTAGGGGCAGGTGAGCAGCCTGGCCTTCAGCCGCCCGGCGCTGTCCTGGCAAAGCTGCGAGCCGCGATGCCGGCAGGTGTTGTGGAAGGCCTGTAGCGCGCCGGTCTCGTCGCGCAGCACCACGATCTCCTGCGTGCCGATGCGCACCGTGCGGAAGGCAAGCGGCTCGGCGAGATCGGCCTCGCGGCAGACCATCAGCCAGCTCCGATACCAGATGGCGTCCAGATCGCGCCGGTAGGCGTTGGCGTCCCAATAGGCCGCCGACGGCAAGGTCGGCTGAAGGCTGGTCAGGCCGTTGTAAGGATCGCGTTCGCTCGGATTGGGCTGCATGGGCGTCTCCCTAGCTGCCAACAGCCGACACCCGGGCCAAGGAGTTGTCAATCGCGAGGCGGCCGCATTGTTTCAGTCGCGCAGGAACCTTAAGGTCGCGCCCATGCTGCCAAGAGCCATGTCGCTTACCGAGGAGCTGGTTGCTCGCTGCTTTCGCGTCGTCGAGGACAGCGGGCCCGATCCTGATGCCGA
The DNA here is from genome assembly GCF_004010375.2 of Mesorhizobium sp. M2E.F.Ca.ET.209.01.1.1. Taxonomy (NCBI): domain Bacteria; kingdom Pseudomonadati; phylum Pseudomonadota; class Alphaproteobacteria; order Hyphomicrobiales; family Phyllobacteriaceae; genus Mesorhizobium; species Mesorhizobium sp. M2E.F.Ca.ET.209.01.1.1. Next base: position 148,078 of record NZ_SADP02000003.1, read on the forward strand.
GCATCTGGATGACGCCGACTATGACGCGATGGTGCGCACGCTGGAGACTCAGCTCCCCGCCAACGAACCGCTCTGGCTGTTTGGTTACGGCTCGCTGATCTGGAAGCCCGAGATCGAGCATGTCGAGGAGCGCGTCGCCCTGCTACGCGGCTGGCACAGATCCTTCTGCATGAAGATGACGCGCTGGCGCGGCACCAAGGAAAGTCCGGGCCTGATGATGGCGCTGGACCGCGGCGGACAGTGCAAGGGCGTCGCCTTTCGGATCGGCGACGGCAACAGGCGCGCGCAACTCGACAAGATCCTGCGGCGCGAGGTGACGCTGAAGCCGACCAGCTATCATCCGCGCCTGCTCAATATGATGAGCGATGCCGGTCCGTTGCGGGCGCTGGCCTTCGTCATCAACCGGCAGGGCACTACCTATGCCGGCCCGCTCACCGAGGAGGAGGTCGTCGAAAGGCTTGCGACGTCCTGCGGCCATTGGGGCTCGGGCGCCGATTATCTCTACAACACGGTGAAAAACCTCGAGCAGCGCGGTATCCATGACGCGCATCTGTGGCGGCTGCAGCAGCTCGTCGCCGCCCGGATTGCGGCTTCGTAGCATCGAAAGCATTGCCGCAATCGCGCCTGGACACGGCGGAATTTGGTTTGCCGGCCATAGCGGTTCCGCCTAAGGTCGCGCGCCGTCGGCTTCCGGCCGCGACAGGATCTATCCGAAGGCAAAAGGCAGGGAATGACCGGCGCGACAGCCGCGAGCGGCAACAAAACTTCCGATCGGAGACTGACCCTCATCCTGGGCGGCGCGCGCTCGGGAAAGAGCTCGCATGCCGAGAGCCTGACGACCGCCTATGCAGCGCCCTGGGCCTACATCGCCACGGCGCAGGCCTATGATGACGAGATGCGCGAGCGCATCGCGCTGCACCGGTCGCGGCGTGGCGAAGGCTGGGTCACCGTCGATGCTCCGCTCGACCTGGTGGGCGCAATCGAGGCTTTGCCGAATCACGAACCTGTGCTGATCGACTGCCTGACGCTGTGGCTCACCAATCACATGCTGGCCGAGCATGATGTCGAGGCCGAATGCCGGCGGCTGGCCGACGTGCTGTCGCGGCCGCGCGGGCCTTGGTTCGTGGTTTCCAACGAGGTCGGGCTCGGCATCGTGCCCGACAATGCGCTGGCGCGCCGTTTCCGTGACGCCGCCGGCCGGCTCAACCAGAAGGTCGCGGCGACAGCCGACAGCGTTTTCATGATGGTGGCGGGGCTGCCGCTCAAGGTGAAATGACATGGCCGAAATCGAGGAAAAGGACGCCGAGCGCCATCGCGCCAAGATGGCCAAGCGCAAGGCGGTGCAGGATGCCGAAGTCGCCGGCAAGACGATCGAAAAGGGGCTGCTGATCGTCAACACCGGTCCGGGCAAGGGCAAGACCACGGCGGCTTTCGGCCTGGCGCTGAGGATGCTCGGCTACGGCAAGCGCGTCGGCGTCGTCCAATTCATCAAGGGCAAATGGCATACAGGGGAGAAGGACGCCTTCGCGGCCTTCGGCGACCGCGTCGTCTGGCATGCGATGGGCGAGGGGTTCACGTGGGAGACCCAGGATCTCAAACGCGACATCGCCGCCGCTGAAGCGGCCTGGGTCAAGGCGCTGGAACTAATGGCCGATCCGTCGATCAGCCTCGTGGTGCTCGACGAGCTCAACATCGCGCTGCGCTACGATTATCTCGACCTGGAAAAGGTGGTCGCGGCATTGAAGGCGCGCCGGGACGATCTGCATGTGATCGTCACCGGCCGAAACGCCAAGCCGCTGCTTGTCGAGGCGGCCGATCTGGTCACTGAGATGGGCCTGACGAAGCACCATTTCTCCGCAGGCGTGAAAGCGCAGCAAGGAATTGAGTTCTAAAACGCGTTGGCGCCTTGGCCGCTGATTTGGATGGTCAGATAGATCATGATCGCCGACAGCACCGCGAACAGGCCAAGCAGCAGCCGGTCGGCGACGAGATAGAGCTTCAGCGCCTGGCGGATGTCGGTGCTTTCGGCCTCGCGGCGGCCGCCTTCGCCCATGAAGGCGTCCTCCACGACCTCGCCGCCATAGCTGCGGGGCCCGGCGAGGGAAAGCCCCAGCGCGCCAGCCATCGCGGCTTCCGGCCAGCCGGCATTGGGCGAGCGGTGCTTCCTGGCATCGCGCCGCATCACCTGCCAGGCGCCGTATGGGTCGGCGCCCGGGACCAGAAAGGCCGCCAGCACGATGAGCAAGCCCGTCAGCCGCGATGCGGGCAGGTTGATCAGATCGTCGAAACGAGCGGCCGCACGGCCAAAGGCTTCGTGATTCGGCGTGCGGTGGCCGATCATCGAATCGGCGGTGTTGGCGGCCTTGTAAGCAGCGCCGCCGGCGAGACCACCGACGCCGGTCCAGAAGGCGGGCGCGACGATGCCGTCGGAGAAATTCTCGGCCAGGCTTTCGATCGCCGCGCGGGCGACGCCCGCTTTGTCGAGCTTTTCGGGGTCGCGGCCGACAATGCGCGAAACGGCGATGCGGCCGAGCGTCAGGCCGCCGGTCTCCAGCGCGTCGGCGACTTCCTCGACATGCTCGGCGAGGCTTTTCTGCGACAGCAGCGTGGAGCCGAGGATGGCGGCAATGACCAGACCCGACGGGAAGATCAGCCAGAGCAAGACATGCAGCGCCAGACCGATAAGGCCTGGCACCAGCAAAATAATGAGCAACGCCCCCACACCCTGACGGCGACGTATTTCGTCGGAATCTGTGGCGCGGTTGAGCCGGCGATCGAGAAAGGATATCAGCCTGCCGATCCAGGTGACCGGATGGCCGATGGCATTGAACAGCCAGTCCGGATAGCCGAGGATCCGTTCGGCGGCGAGTGACAGGAAAGCGATCAGGACTGACATGAAGCTTCTAAGCGGCGCGATCGCGGCGGTTGATCATGGCGGCAGCCTTGGCCGGGCAAGCGCGCTTTTTCCTCATGCGCCACAACCTTTCGTGGACCTCTCGACAGGTATCAACCCGCACTCCTATCCGCTTTTCGAACTGCCCGCCACCGCCCTGACCCGATTGCCGGAGGCAGCACAACTGCGCGAATTGGCCGAAATTGCGGCCACGGCCTATGGCGCGCCGTCGGCGGCGCATGTAGCGGCGGCGCCCGGCACGCAGATTCTGCTGCCGCGCGTGGCTTCGCTGGTGCGGCCCGGTAGGGCGCTGGTGCTCGGCCCGACCTATGCCGAACACGCCCGGGCTGCTGCGATAGCCGGCCATGCGGTTGCGGAGGTCAGCGATTTCGACGCGCTGGTCGAGGCGGATCTCGCGGTGCTGGTCAATCCCAACAATCCGGACGGTCGGGTGATCGAAAAGGCGCGCATGCTGGAGCTTGCCGCGCGGCTTCGCGCCAAGGGCGGGCTGCTCGTCGTCGACGAAGCTTTCATGGATGTCGGCCCGATCGAGCAAAGCCTAGCCGGCGATGTAGGCTCAGGGGGCGTCGTGGTGCTGCGCTCCTTCGGCAAATTCTTTGGCCTTGCCGGGGTGAGACTGGGCTTCGCGCTGGCGGACCCGCTGACGGCCGAGCGGCTGGATGCGCAGCTCGGGCCCTGGGCGGTGGCCGGTCCGGCGCTCGAATATGGCATCCGCGCCCTGTCCGACACGGCGTGGCAGGCCGATATGCGCCAACGCCTGGCGCAAGATGCCGGGCGGCTCGACGTCCTGCTTGGCCGATTCGATGTGCCAGTCGCCGGCGGCACCAGCTTGTTCCGCTATTTGTCGTTTGCCGAGGCGCAGAGCCTGTTTTCGGCACTTGGTTCAAGTGGCGTGCTGGTCCGGCATTTTGCCGAGCGGCCTGGAGTGCTGCGTGTCGGCTTGCCGGGCAGCGAGGCGGAATGGCAGCGCCTTGAAAGCGCTCTTGCCGCTTGGGCCCAAAATCAAAGAGAAAGAGCATGATGTCGCCCGAAAACCGCTTCACACTTTTCGGCATCATGCTCTAGGCGCAAGGATGCGCCGAAGGAGTTCGCACAATGATCCATGTCTGTTCGCTGTCGAAGGTCGACGAGACCGTGGCAAGGACCGGTGCGCAGCGGCTGCTTTCGCTGCTTGCCGCGGGCACGGAAGTGACGCGCCCGGCCTCGATCCTGGCGGAAAACCATCTGCACCTCGTCATGCACGATATCGCTGTGGCGCAGGAAGGCATGACCATGCCCGGCGAGGAGCATGTGCGGGCCTTGCTGGATTTCGCCTATCGCTGGGATCGCGCGAAGCCGCTGGTCGTGCATTGCTATGCCGGCGTCAGCCGCTCGACGGCGTCGGCTTACATCATCGCGGCGGCGCTGGCGCCGAAGCGCGACGAGATGGAACTGGCCAAGACCCTGCGGTTTCTCTCGCCGACCGCGACGCCCAATCCAAGGCTGATCGCCGTCGCCGACGCGCTGCTTCAGCGCGACGGCCGCATGATCGCTGCGATCGAGGCGATCGGCCGGGGCGCCGATGCGTTCGAAGGAGTCCCCTTCGAATTGGGGATCGAAGCTTAGATCACAGCGGACGCACCGCTACGACAGCCAGTCGGTTAGCTTCGCCTTACGCACATCCTTGACCAGGCTGATAAAACCGTCTGCCTGATGCTCGGCGGTGAGCCGGCCCTTCTCGGCCGTGGCGATCGAGGCATCGCCGACCACGCCGTTGGGGTTGAGGTCGCTGGCGATCCAGGCGAAGGCATGCGTGCCGGTGTGGCGCAGCAGGGCGAATTCCTTCTCGGCGCGGCCGACATTGGAGACGAAATTGTCCGCCTTGCCCATGTCGACGAGGTCGGGCCGGAAATGCAGCATCAGCGATGTCTCGACATCGCCGCCATGGATGCCGTGACGGTCCTCCAGCTCGGTATACATGCCCGCCGGGCGGCCGAAACGCTGCCAGCTCGTCTTCACCGACAGCATCTTCGCGCGCACGCGCAGTTCGCGCGAGATGATGCCCATGATCTCTTCATTGCCGCCATGCGAATTGACGATGATCAGTTTCCTGACCCCGGCGCGCGCGATCGACACGCCGAGTTCGGTCCAGGCGTCGACCAAGGTGGTGGCGGGCAAGGTCAGCGTTCCCGGCGCATGCAGGTGCTCGTTCGATTTACCGACCGCCTGCACCGGCAAGATGCGGATGTCGAGATCGTCAGGCAGGCGCGCGATCACCGTCTCAAGCATGCCCATCATGATCGAGGTGTCGGTCGAGACCGGCAGATGCGGGCCATGCTGCTCGATCGCCGCCAGCGGCAGCACGGCGATGGTCGCCTCCGCGTCGATCGAGGCATATTCGGTCGTCCGGTAATCGCCCCACCACACACGTTTTTTAGTCACTTCTGTCTCCGATTGCTCTGCCGTCCGCTCCGGTCGGTGTAATGCGCTTGTTGACCACGGGCAACGCTATCCTGCCGCCAGAACCTCCACCTCGACCTTGAATTCCGGACGGGCGAAGCCGGAGACGATCATCAGCGTCGAGGCCGGCGCGGGATCGGAAAAGAGCCGGTTGCGGACATCCATATAGGCCTGCAGATAAGCGCGATCGGTGACGAAGGCGTTGATGCGCACGGTGTCGTTCAAGGTCAGCCCGGCTTCGCTCAAGATTGCGGCGATGTTCTTGAAGCAGAGTTCGGCTTGCGCGCCGGCGTCCTCGGGAACATGGTCGTCAGCCCCGATGCCCAACTGACCGGAGCATAGCACAAGCCGCTTTCCGGCAGGTATTTCAACGCCGTGGGTGTAACGGGCGAAGGGCGGCTTGATGGTCTTGGGGGCGAGGTATTTCAGCATGGCATTCTCCTGCGCCTTGAGACTAAGGCTCGATTCATGAAAGCTACAAGATGCGGTGCATGCCGCCGGGGCGATTATGGACAGGCGTCCAAAAAATAGGCACGATGCCTTTCGTACAGCATGACCCTTCCGGTCTCGGCAATGACTGCCGCGCAAGCGGGCGGCCCGGGCGGTGGCATGTGTCTTGCTTCTTGAACCAATGGTGTCGAGCCCAGCGCGCTGCGCGCCGGAGCCAAGAGAGGGTGAGTTTATGATCGGAAATGGGAAGATCCTGGCGGGCTCGATCGCCTTGCTGGTGGCGGGCACGCTGGCTGCTGCCGCAAACGAGAAGGTGACGTTCGGCACCAACTGGCTGGCCGAGCCGGAGCATGGCGGCTACTACCAGGCCGTTGCCGACGGCACCTATGCCGCGTGCGGCCTCGACGTCACCATCATGCAGGGCGGCCCGCAGGTCAGCGGCCGGCCGATGCTGCTTGCCGGCAAGATCGATTTCTACATGGGCGGCAATTTGCTGTCGGCCTTCGACGCCGTGCAGCAGGGCATCCCGATGCGCGTCGTCGCCGCCGATTTCCAGAAGGACCCGCAGGTCATCATGTCCCAGCCGGGGCAGGGGCTGGACAAGTGGGAAGACCTCAAGAACGCTGACCAGTACATCCTCGGCGACGAGGGCGCGCAGACTTTCTTCCAGTGGATGGTGACCGAGCTCGGCTTCGATGCGGCGAAGCGCGTGCCCTACACCTTCAACCCGGCGCCCTTCATCGCCAACAAGAAGTCGATTCAGCAGGGCTATGTCACGTCCGAGCCATTCGCGGTGCAGAAGGCGGGCGGCTTCGTGCCGAACCAGTTCCTGCTCGCTGATTATGGCTGGGATACCTATGCGACGACCGTCGAGGTGATGCAGGACACGATCGACAAGCGGCCGGAGGTCGTGCAGTGCTTTGTCGATGGCTCGGCCAAGGGCTGGTATAACTATCTCTACGGCGACAACAAAGCCGCCAACGACATGATCAAGAAGGATAATCCGGACATGACGGATGAGCAGATCGCCTTCTCGATCGAGCAGTTAAAGAAGTTCGGCGTCGTCGATTCCGGCGATACGGAAAAGCTCGGCATCGGCGCCATGACCGACGCGCGCATCCAGAGCTTCTACGACAAGATGGTCAAGGCCAAGGTCGCGCAGCCGGGTATCGACATCAAGAAGGCCTACACGCTGGCCTTCGTCAACAAGGGTGTCGGGCTGGAGCTGAAGAAGTAAGGCGGCCTGCCTGAGATGATCCAGGAGAAAGTGGCTGAGAAAGCGGCATCGGGCGAGGCCCCGATGCTGCTGTCGCTGCGTAATGTCGGCAAGGTCTTTTCCAACGGCGTGACGGCGCTGAGCAAGGTCGACTTGGCGATCCGCGAGGGCGATTTCCTGAGCCTGCTCGGCCCGTCCGGTTGCGGCAAGTCGACGGCGCTCCGGCTGATCGCCGGCCTGTCGACGCCGACCTCCGGCCAGCTCGACTGGCGCGGATCGATCGACCGCTCGAACATCGGCTTCGTCTTCCAGGAGCCGACGCTGCTGCCTTGGGCGAGCGTCTTCGACAATGTCTGGCTGCCATTGAGGCTGAAGGGCGTGTCGCGCGCCAAGGCCGAACCCGCCGTCATGGAGATGCTGGCGCGCGTCCATCTCAACGGTTTCGAGAATGCTGTGCCGCGCGAGCTTTCCGGCGGCATGAAGATGCGCGTCTCGATCGCACGGGCCATGGTGACCAAGCCGCGCATCCTTCTGATGGACGAACCCTTCGCGGCGCTCGACGAGATCACCCGCTTCAAGCTCAACAACGACCTTCTGGAGTTGTGGCAGGACGAGCGCTTCACCGTGGCCTTCGTCACCCACAGCGTCTTCGAAAGCGTTTTCCTGTCCAGCCGCGTCGTCGTCATGGCCGCGCGGCCGGGCCGCGTTTTCGGGGAGCTCCCCATCAGCGCGCCCTATCCGCGCGACGAGGTGTTCCGGACCTCGCCCGACTATGCCGCGCTTTGCCGGCAGGCCTCGGACGTGCTGGTGAACGCCATCAACTCAACCGCCGGACCGCACCATGACGGCCATTGAAGACAATGCATTGAAGCTCGACCCCGAGGAGGCGCGCCGCGCCCGCCAGGAGCGTCTTGAGCGTATCGGCAAATGGGTGCTGCCGCTGGCGATCATGGTGCTGGCGATCTGGCTGTGGGACCGCATCTGCGTCTGGAATGAGATTCCGCAATATATCCTGCCGCGGCCGGGCGTGGTGCTGCAGACGCTGCATAGCGATGCCGGGCTGTTGTTCTCCTCGCTGCTGGTGACGCTCAGGATCACCTTCCTCAGCTTGGCTCTGGCGGTCATCGGCGGCGTCGGGCTGGCGGTGCTGTTCGCGCAGTCGAAATGGGTGGAGATGTCGTTCTTCCCCTTCGCCATCGTCCTGCAGGTGACGCCGATCGTCGCGATCTTCCCGCTGATCAACATCTATGTGAATAACCAGACCGTCAAACTGCTGCTCTGCGCCTGGATCGTCGCCTTCTTCCCGATCCTTTCCAACACCACGCTCGGGCTGAACTCCGTCGACCGGAACCTGCGCGACCTGTTCAAGCTCAACGGCGCGACGCGCGGGCAGCAATTGCGCTATCTGCGCCTGCCGGCGGCGATGCCGTATTTCCTGGGCGGGTTGAAGATCGCCGGCGGCCTGTCGCTGATCGGCGCCGTGGTCGCCGAATTCGTCGCAGGCGCGCAGGGGCAATCGTCGGGACTTGCCTCGCGTATCATCGAGGCCGGCTACCGGCTCAACGCGCCTCGCCTGTTCGCGGCGCTGATCCTGATCTCGCTCACCGGCATATTGATCTTCCTGGTGCTGTCGCTGGTGTCGCATCTGATCCTGCGCCGCTGGCACGAGAGCGCGCTCAAGCAGGAGCGCTAGGGTGGTGACAGGGAAAATCGCGAAGAGGACCAGATCTTGATACCTGCCTCTGGTTCCTACCGGCTTGCCAATGCCCGTGTTCATCGGTCGCTGACGCCCGGCCTTGCAGCACCGTTCGACGCGGACGGTTTTGCGCTCGCTGAACTGGCCGTCGCCGACGGCAAGATTGCGAGCATCGTCGCCCAAGCCAAATCCAACGCGCCGGCCGATGCGATCGATCTTGCGGGACGGATCGTGCTGCCATGCTTCGTCGACTGTCACACCCATATCGACAAGGGCCATATCTGGCCGCGCAAGCCCAATCCCGACGGCACCTTCATGGGGGCGCTGAATGCCACCGGCGCCGACCGCACCGCGCGGTGGAGCGCGGAAGATGTCGCGCGGCGCATGGATTTCTCGCTGCGCTCGGCCTACGCGCATGGTACCAAGGCTGTGCGCACCCACCTCGACAGCGTGCGACCGCAAGAAGAGATCTCCTGGCCGGTGTTCGAGACGATGCGCGAAAAATGGCGCGGCAGGATCGATCTGCAGGCCGCCTGCCTGCTCGGCGTCGAAGGCGTGCGTGACAAAGCCTGGTTCGAGCGGCTGGCGAAGCGCGTCGCCGCGGCCAAGGGGGTGCTTGGCGTCGTCACCTATATGGTGCCGGATCTCGAGGAACTGCTCGACCAGGTTTTCGCTGAAGCGATCACGCATGGGCTCGATCTCGACTTCCATGCCGACGAGACCGACGATGTCGCTGCCGTTTCACTGAAGAAGATCGCCGAGGCGTCGCTGTGGAACGGCTTCGAGGGCAACATCCTGGTCGGCCATTGCTGCTCGCTGGCGCGCCAGCCGGACCTCGAGGTTTTGGATACACTGGACAAGGTGGCGAAGGCGCGGCTTGCCGTGGTGTCGCTGCCGATGTGCAACCTCTATCTGCAGGACCGGCGCAACAACCACACCACTCCGCGCTGGCGCGGCGTGACGCTGCTGCATGAGATGAAGGCGCGCGGCATCAAGGTGGCGGTCGCCTCCGACAACACGCGCGATCCGTTCTACGCCTATGGCGATCTCGACATGCTCGAAGTCTACCGGATGGCGACGCGCATCCTGCATTTCGACCATCCGGTCGGCGACTGGCCGAGGGCCGTCGCGGCGACGCCGGCCGAGGTGATGCGGCTCGACGGCGCCGGCACGCTTGCCGCCGGCGGCAGCGCCGACTTCATCGTCTTCAAGGGACGGAGCTGGACCGAATTGCTGTCGCGGCCCGAATCGGATCGCATCGTGGTGCGCGAGGGCAGGGCGATCGAACGCCAACTGCCCGACTATGCCGAACTCGACGAATTGATGGTGGGATGATGGACATCGCAGCGCTGAAGCGCGATCTCGACGGGATCAAGATCGACGACCATCCGGCCATCGTCCAGCAGAAGAGCCGCGACTTCTACTGGTACAGCCCGGTGCTGAAGGCGCAACTCGATCATGTCAAAGGCGACCTGATCGTCACACCGAAGACCGAGGACGAGGTGGTCCGCGTGCTTGCAGCATGCCATCGGCACGGGGTTCCGGTGACGCCGCGCGGCAGCGGCACCGGCAATTACGGGCAGGCGATGCCGTTGTCGGGGGGCGTGGTGCTCAACCTCGCCGAAATGAACGCGATCAAGTCGATCGCGCCGGGACGCGTGGTGACGGGGCCGGGCGCTGTTCTGGCCGAGATCGACAAGGCGACCCGGGCGCATTCCAGCCAGGAACTGCGCATGTCGCCCTCGACCTACAACACCGCCTCGATCGGCGGCTTCGTCGCCGGCGGATCGGGCGGCGTCGGCTCGATCCGCTGGGGCGGGTTGCGCGACCTCGGCAACGTCATTCGCCTGCGGACGGTGACGATGGAAGCCGAGCCACGCGTCATGGACCTGACCGGCGAAGAGGTGCTCAGGGTGATGCACGCCTATGGCACCAACGGCATCATCACCGAGGTCGAGATGCCGCTGACGGCTTCCTACGATTGGATCGACGTCATCGTCGGCTTCGACGATTTCATGGATGCGGCCGGCTTCGGCAACGACCTCGCCGTGCAGGACGGGATATTGGCCAAGCTGATCACGCCGATCGCCGCGCCGATCCCTTACGACTATTTCAAGCGGCACCAGAAATTCTTCCGGCGCGAGCAGAGCATCGTGGTGTGCATGATCGCGCCGCACGCGATGGACGCCTTTGTCGCTTTCGTGCGCAGCACCAGGGGCGAGATCGTGTTCCGGGCCGACCAGGAGGCCGATCTCAAAGGGCTCCCGCCGGCCTATGAACTGACCTGGAACCACACGACGCTGCGGGCGATCCGGGTCGATCCGACGATCACCTACTTGCAGGCGCGCTATCCGTCGCCGGATCACCTCGCCCACGTCAAGGCGATGGTCGACCGCTTCGGCAATGAGGTGCCGGCGCATCTCGAATTCATACGCTTCGACGGCGCGATCGGCGCCGCCGGCCTGCCGCTGGTGCGCTACACCACGGAAGAGCGGCTCAATGAGATCATCCGCATCCACGAGGACAATGGCTGCTGGATCTTCAACCCGCACCGTTACACGCTGGAGGAGGGCGGCATGAAGCGGACGGACGATGTGCAGCTTGCCTTCAAGCGCGAGACCGATCCGCAAGGCCTGCTGAACCCGGGCAAGATGATCGCCTGGGAAAACCCTGCCTACGATTATCGCTCGGGCAAGCCCTTCCTGTTCAAGGGCCTGCAAAAGGCGGGCTGATGAACATCCTAGTGCTTTACGCGCATCCGGTGGAGACCAGCTTCAACGCCGGCCTGCACCGGACGATCGTCGAGCGCCTGACCGCGGCGGGTCATACGATTGATGACTGCGATCTCTATGCCGAGGATTTCGATCCGCGGCTGACACGGACTGAGCGGCTCGGCTATCACGACCAGCGCAGTCCTGCAGACGCAGTCGCCGGCTATGTCGAAAGGCTGCAAAATGCCGAAGCGCTGGTGCTGTCTTTCCCTGTCTGGAACTACGGCTATCCGGCGATCCTGAAAGGTTTTTTCGACCGCGTCTTCCTGCCAGGCGTGTCGTTCAAGCTGGTCGACGGCAAGGTGCGGCCGACGCTGCATAACATCCGCAAGATGGCGGCCGTCACCACCTATGGCGGCAGCCGCTTTCGCGCCATGCTGATGGGCGACCCGCCACGCAAGATCGTCAAGCGCATGCTGCGAGCGACGATTCTGCCCGGCGCTCCCGTCTCCTATCTCGCGCATTATTCGATGAATCTTTCGACCGATGAGACGCGCAAGGCCTTCATGGCGAGGGTCGCAGCGACAATGGACGCCTTCTGATGCGCGTGCTGGTGGTCTATTGCCATCCGGTTCCCGAAAGCTACTGCGCAGCGATCCGCGACACGGCGATCGAGGTGCTGACGCGAAGAGGCTGGGATGTGCGTTTGCTCGACCTCTATGCAGAGAATTTCAATCCGGTGATGAGCTGCGAGGAGCGGCGCTTCTACAACGACCGGGCACCTGAGGATCCGGCGCTCAAGCCGCATTTCGACCTTCTTATGTGGGCAGAGGCGATCCTCTTCATCTATCCGACCTGGTGGTACGGGTTGCCGGCGATGCTGAAGGGCTGGTTCGACCGGGTCTGGGCGACCGACATTGCCTTCAAGCTGCCGACGGGGAAGGGGCGGATCACATCGCTGATGCGGCATGTGACGAAGGTCGGCGTCATCACCACCTGCGGCGCGCCGACGTGGTGGAGCGTCGTCGTCGGCCAGCCGGGCCGCAAGACGATTTTACGCGGCATGCGGGCGCTGTGCGCCACGCGCTGCAAGACATTTTTCCTGGCGCACTATCTGATGGATTCGTCCACGCCGAAGAGCCGGGCGGCGTTTTTGGGGAAGGTGAGGGCGAAGCTGGAGCGGTTTTGAGGTTAGCCATCTTCTCCCCGTTCTGCGGGGAGAAGATGGCGGCAGCCAGATGAGGGGCGGCGCGAACTTGCGAGAGGCTGGCGCTGCCCCTCATCCGCCCTTCGGGCACCTTCTCCCCGTGGAACGGGGAGAAGGAAGAGATCACATCCTGACCCGTTCCGCCTTCGGATCGTACATCGGCTTAAGCGAAGCCTCCGCCGCGAACCGCTCGCCGGCGATCTCGACCTCGTAGGATGAGCCCAGCACGTCCGCCTCGCTTTCGCCGTGGCAGGGCACATAGCCAAGCCCGATCGCGCCGCCGAGATGGTGGCCGTAATTGCCCGAGGTGATCGGGCCGACAATCCGGCCGTCGCGCAGGATCGCCTCGTTGTGGAAGAGCAGGGGCTGGGGGTCCTTCAGGCGGAACTGCACCAGCCTGCGTGACAGGCCGGCCTCCTTTTTCCTGAGCACGGCGTCGCGGCCGATGAAGCCTGCTTTGCTCGTCTTGACGGCAAAGCCGAGGCCGGCCTCCAGCACATTATCCTCGTCGGTGATGTCGTGGCCGAAATGGCGGAAAGCCTTTTCGATGCGGCAGGAATCCAGCGTATGCAGCCCGCAGAGCTTCAGGCCGACATCGGCGCCGGCATCGGTGATCGCCTCGAAGACGTGGGTCGCCTGCTCCGTCGAGACATAGAGCTCCCAGCCGAGCTCGCCGACGTAGGTGACGCGATGAGCCCGGGCCAGCCCCATGCCGATCTCGATCTCCTGGAACGTGCCGAACGGATTGGCCTCGTTGGAAAAATCGTTCGGGCTGACTTTCTGGATCAGTTTCCGAGCCTCCGGACCCATGACGCAGATCACGGCTTCGGCGGCGGTGACGTCGGTGATGACGACGAACTCATCCGCGACATGCTTGCGCAGCCAGGCAAGGTCGCGTTGCAGCGTGGCGCCGGGCACGACGAGGAAATAGGCCGTCTCCGAAAGCCGCGTCACGGTGAGGTCGCTCTCGATGCCGCCGCGCTGGTTGAGCATCTGGGTGTAGACGATCTTGCCGGGCGCGACGTCCACGTCGTTGGCGCAGAGCCTTTGCAGGAAGGCGCAGGCATCGCGGCCCTCGACGCGGATCTTGCCGAAGGAGGTCATGTCGAACAGGCCGACGCCGTTGCGCACGGCGAGATGCTCGTCGCGCTGGTTGTCGAACCAGTTCTGCCGCTTCCAGGAATAGCGGTATTCGCGCTCCTGGCCTTCGCGGGCGAACCAGTTGGCGCGCTCCCAGCCCGCCACCTCGCCGAACACCGCGCCGCGCGCCTTCAGGTGCTCGTGCAGGGGTGAGCGCCGCACGCCGCGCGAGGTCGCCATCTGGCGGTAGGGGAAATGGTCGGCATAGAGCAGGCCGAGCGTTTCGGAGACGCGCTCCTTGAGGTAGCGGCGGTTCTTCTGGAACGGCTGGGCGCGGCGGATGTCGACTTCCCAGAGGTCGAAGGGCGCCTCGCCGTCATTGATCCATTGCGCCAGCGCCATGCCGGCGCCGCCGGAGGAGACAATGCCGATCGAATTGTAGCCGGTCGCCATCCAGTAGCCGGCGAGCTCCGGCGCCTCGCCGAGATAGTAGCGGTCGTCGGGAGTAAAGCTTTCGGGGCCGTTGAAGAAGGTATGGATGCCGGCGGTGCCCAGCATCGGCATGCGGTTGACGCCCATTTCGAGGATCGGCTCGAAATGGTCCATGTCCTCGGGCAACTGGTCGAAGCAGAAATCCTCGCGGATGCCGTCCATGCCCCAGGGTTTCGCGACCGGCTCGAAGGCGCCGAGCATCATCTTGCCCGCGTCCTCCTTGTAGTAGGCGCATTCGTCCGGGACGCGCAGCACCGGCAGGCGAGAGAGGCTGGGGATCGGCTCGGTGACGAGATAGAAATGCTCGCAGGCATGCAGCGGAATGGTGACGCCGTTCTGCCGGCCAAGCTCGCGCGCCCACATGCCGGCGCAGTTGACGACGATGTCGGTCTCGATCGTGCCCTGATCCTCGCCCTGCGCCCATGACACGCCGGAGACGCGGCCGTTCTTCGTATGAACCTTGGTGACCTTGACGTTCTCGATGATTGTCGCGCCGCGCTGGCGCGCGCCCTTGGCCAGTGCCATGGCGATGTTGGCCGGATCGCACTGGCCGTCGAGCGGCAGGTGCACCGCGCCGACCACATCCGCGACATTGAGATGCGGGTACATCTCCTTGACCTCGCGCGGCGAAATCTCACGCACGTCGACATCGAAGGCGCGGGCCAGCGAGGCCTGCCGGTAGATCTCGTGCTTGCGCTCCTCGGTCAGCGCCACGGTGATCGAGCCAACCTGGCGCATGCCGGTGCCGACATCGGTTTCGGCTTCGAGTTTGACGTAGAGGTCGGCGGAATACTTCGCCAGCCGCGTCATGTTCTGCGAGGCGCGCAACTGGCCGATCAGGCCGGCCGCGTGCCAGGTTGTGCCTGAGGTGAGCTGCTTGCGCTCCAAGAGCACGATGTCGGTCCAGCCGAGCTTGGCCAGGTGATAGGCGACCGAGCAGCCGGAGACGCCGCCGCCGATGATCACGGCGCGGGCTTTGCTGGGGATGGTCTTGGTCATGCGGCCTCGCGGCGGTAGTTGGAGGCGAAGCGGCGCAAGCGAAGCGCTGCTTCCTTGAGGATGGGCTCGGGCTGGCAGAGGCTGATGCGGATGTGGCCGGCGGCGGCTTCGCCGAAGCTCGATCCGGGCATCACGCCGACCTTCTCCTTGTCGAGCAGGCCCCAGGCGAATTTCTCGTCGTCGGGCTCGATGGACGAGATGTCGAGCATGACATACATGCCGCCTTCCGAGCCGTGCACGGTGACGTCGTTCATGCCGCGCACGGCCTCCAGCATCAGGGCGCGGCGCGCCGCGTAGCGCTCGGCGATCTCTTTCACGCCATAGTGGTTCTCGAGCGCTTCGGCGCAGGCGATCGAGATGAAGGCCGGCAGGCCGTAGGTCGTCACCAGATTGAGGTCGGTGAGCAGCCGGATCATCTCTGTCGGGCCGGTCAGCCAGCCCATGCGCCATCCGGTCATGCCATGGCTTTTCGACATGGAATTGACGACCAGCGTGCGCTCGGCCATGCCGGGCAGCGAGCGCGGCGAGATATGCTCGCCGCCGCCGAGCGTCCAGTAGACCTCGTCGGACAGCAGCCAGAGATCGTGCTCCTTGCAGATTTTGGCCAATTCCTCCAGCCGCTCGCGTGAATAGACGGCACCGGTCGGGTTGTTCGGCGTGTTGATCAGAATGGCACGGGTGTTGGGCTTCAGCGCTGCGCGGATCATGTCGGCGCGGGGCTGGAAACCGTCTTCCGCAGGCGTTTCGACCACGGTGAAAGTCGCGCCGGCGGCGCTGAAGGTGTTGGGATAGGTGGCGTAATAGGGCGCCACGACAATGGCGTGGTCGCCGGGATCGAGCACGGTCTGCACGGCGGCATAAAGCGCGGCCTGGCCGCCTTGCGTTGCGATGATCTCGTCGGGCTCCGTCTCGATGCCGGTGCATGCGGTGGACGCCGCCGCCATGGCCTTGCGCAGGCGCGGCAGGCCGGGCAGCGGCGTGTAATGATGGTTGCTGCCGCGCACGGCGTTGACGCAGGCTTCGATCGTTTCCGACGGCGTGTCGAAGTCATGGTCGCCGACCGACAGCATGATGATGTCCTCGCCGGCTTGCTGACGGGCCCAGGCGGCCGAATGGACCTCCCAGCCGTCCTTTCCGGAAGGAACGATAGCGGTAATGCGCTTCGATGGTCTTGGCATCAGGCTCTCAGCCTCTCATTCTTCGGATCCCAGAGCGGCTCGTCCTTCTGCACGACGGCCTTGAAGCGATCGCCAAAAATCTCGACCTCGACCGCCGTGCCCGGCTCCGTGAGATCGGCTCGCAGCATGCCTAGCGCGATCGACTTGCCGACACGGTGACCCCAGCCGCCGGATGTCGTCTCGCCGACGATCCTGCCGTCATGCCAGAGCGTCGACATATAGGGCGCGTCGCAGTCGCCGGGGTTCTCGACGACCAGCGTGACGAAGCGCTTCTTCACGCCTTGCTGCTTCTCATTGAGCAAGGCCGCCTTGCCGCGGAACTCGGGCTTATCCCATTTGACAAAGCGCTCGAGTCCGCCCTGCAGGATCGAATAGTCGGTCGACAGATCGCCCTTCCAGGCGCGGTAGCCTTTTTCGAGCCGCAGCGAATCCAGCGAATACATGCCGAAGGGTTTCAGGCCGTGCTTCTGGCCGGCGGCCCAGACGGCGTCGAAAACGGCCGTCGTGTCGGCAACCTTGGTGTGGATTTCCCAGCCGAGCTCGCCGGCGAAGGAGACGCGCACCAGCTTTGCCCAGCGTCCTGCGATGGTCGTTTCCTGATGCGTCAGCCAGGGCAGGGTCAAGTCGGCGTCGCAGACCTCCGCCAGGATTTTTCGCGAGTTCGGGCCGGCGAGGATTTGCGTCGAGTATTCCTCGGTCCGGTCGGTCAGCGTGAAGGCAGCGTCTGCGGGCATGCGCGACTTCAGCCATTCAAAGTCATGCCATTGCGCCACAGCGGCGGTGATCAGTGTCATCTGGTCCTCGCCGTGACGCACGACCGACATTTCGGTGACGATGCGGCCCTTGTCATCGGAGAAATAGACGAGGCCGATGCGGCCAGGCTTCGGCACAAGGCCGGTGACCTGCAGCGACAGCCAGTCGGCGGCGCCCGGACCTTCGAGGTTGAAGCGTGAGAAGCCGGGTAGATCAAGGATGCCGGCGGCATCGCGCACGGCGAGGCATTCCTCCCGCACGGCCCGGTGCCACGGCCCTTCGCGTCGGAAAGTGAGCGTCGCTTCTTCGGAGGTATCGTCGCCCGGCCTCGCATACCAGGTGGCGCGTTCCCAGCCATTATAGGCGTCGAACTGGCCGCCCAGCGCCTTGATGCGCTCATGCAGCGGCGACAGCTTGCGATTGCGCCCCTCCGGCCAGGCATGGCGCGGGAACTGGATGGCGTATTCGTTGCCGTAGATCTCCATGCCCTTGGCGACGCAATAGTCAGGCGCCGAGGCGAAGCTGGTGAAACGGCGCGGATCGCAGGACCACATGTCCCATTCGGTCTGGCCCTCGGTGACCCATTCGGCCAGCACCTTGCCGGCGCCGCCCCCTTGCGCGATGCCGAAGGTGAAGACGCAGGCCTCGAACGCGTTGGGCACCCCGGGCATCGGCCCGATCAGCGGGTTGCCGTCCGGCGCGTAAGGGATCGGCCCGTTGATCACCTTGGAGAGGCCGGCGGTGCCGAGGATCGGCACGCGGGCGACAGCGTCGGCGAGATAGTGCTCGAGACGGTCAAGATCGTCGGGGAAAAGCTGGAAGGAGAAATCCTCCGGCATCGGATCGTTGTGGGTCGCCCAATGCGCGCGGCAATTGCGCTCATAGGGGCCGAGATTCATGCCGCTCTTTTCCTGGCGCAGGTAGTAGGACGTATCGACGTCGCGCAGCAGCGGCAGCTTGTGACCCTGCTCCTTCGTCCAGGCCGCAAGCTCGGGAATCTCCTCGAACAATATGTACTGATGGCTCATCACCATCATCGGCACGGCGCGGCCGAACATTTTTCCAACCTCGGCGGCGCGGTAGCCGGCGGCGTTGATCACGATCTCGCAGCGGATATCTCCCTGCGGTGTTTCGACCACCCATTCGCCGTTCTCGCGGCGTACGCCGCTGACCGGGCAGAAGCGGATGATCTTTGCGCCCATGTCGCGCGCGCCCTTGGCTAAAGCCTGTGTCAGCTGCGCCGGGTCGATGTCGCCGTCGCTCGGATCGTAGAGCGCGCCCTTCAATTCATGCGTCTCGATGAAAGGGTAGCGGCGCTTGATCTCGTCGAGGCCGACGACGTCGATATCCATGCCCTGGTAGCGGCCCATGCCCTTGGCGCGCTGGAATTCCTGCATGCGCTCCTTCGTATGGGCGAGCCGCAGCGAGCCGGTGACATGGTAGTTCATCGGATAGTCGACCGCTTCGGCCAGACCCCGGTAAAGCTCGGTGGAATAGCGCTGCATGTTCATCAGCGACCAGGACGACGAGAAGGTCGGCACATTGCCGGCGGCATGCCAGGTCGAGCCGGAGGTCAGCTCGTTTTTTTCCAGAAGCACGCAGTCGGTCCAGCCCGCCTTGCAGAGATGATAGAGCGATGAGCAGCCGACGACACCGCCTCCGATGATCACTACGCGTGCCGTGGTCGGTAAACCGGCCATATTTGTCCTCCAAAATAAATCAATATACCGGCGGTGAGACCACCCAGATGACGACCGCCGGCTCGGTGCCCGGATTGCGCCAGCGATAAGGCTTGCCCTCGAAACGAAACGAGTCGCCTTCACCAAGCCGATGCCAGACGCCCGCTATCTCGATGTCGAACAGTCCGGAGACGATGTATCCGGCCTCCTCGGTCGGCCGAAGTGCCGCGGCCTTCATCTCGGCGCCGGCCGCGAATACCGAGCGAACCACCTCGAAACTACCGCCGAGATCGGGCGACAGAAGCTCTTCCACCAGACCCGATTCGCTTGTGCCAAGCACGCGGCGGCGGCCGGCGCGCACGATCACGCCACGCTCTTCCTCGGCCGGCACGTCATGACTGAAGAAAAGGCTGATCGGTACATTGAAGAGGTCGGCGAAGGCCCGCAAGTCGCCGACCGAAGGCACCGAGAGGCCGCGCTCGACCTGGCTGACCCAGCCGACCGAACGGCCCAACTTGAGCGCAATTTCACTGAGCGTGAGGCCGCGTGCCTTGCGCAGCGCGCGGATGTCGCCGGCCAGCAGCCGGTCGCCATTGTCCTGCTCCGATCGGGCCGTGGTCGAGCTCAAAGGCTTCTCGTGAAAAAATCCGGATAAATTTCATGAGAGGGCAAAACCATGAAAAAATCAAGGAGATTTTCATAGGCCACAAGATTTGCTTGCGCGTTTTCGGCGGTTGATGCAAAGGCTCGCGCACGAGCGGCGAGTGGGGTGCCCGGTCGGAGACCAGTTTTAGTTTATAGTCTGCGGATGGTCGTCAAGGAAACCGGGTTGCGGGTTTCTGGCCATGCCGAAAGGGACGACCCATGCTTGAGAAGAACATCCGGATCGCGTCGGATGCGGAGATCGTCGATGAGGCGATCACCTCGCGCCGGTCGGTGCGCGCTTTCCTGCCCGATATGGTCGATGACGATACGATCCGGGCGATCCTGGCGGTCGCCGCGCGCGCGCCGTCCGGCACCAACATGCAGCCCTGGCGCGTCTATGTGACCAAGGGCGAGGTCAAGCAGCGCATCAGCGACGCGATCCTCAACTCCGGCATCCGCGCCGAAAAGGCGGAATGGGACGAGTACCGCTATTATCCCGACCAGTTCTTCGAGCCATATCTGACGCGCCGGCGCGCCAATGGCTTCGGCCTTTACGGCGCGCTGGGCATCGGCCGGCGCGAGGTCGACAAGATGCGCGCGCAGCATGACCGCAATTTCATCTTCTTCGATGCGCCGGTCGGCATGATCTTCACGATCGACCGGAGACTGAACCAGGGCTCGTGGATCGACTACGGCATGTTCCTGCAGAACATCATGGTCGCTGCACGGGGCAGGGGGCTGCACACCTGCCCGCAGGCGGCCTTCGCGCCCTACCATCGGCAGATCCGGCCGGTGCTCAACATTCCCGACGAAGAGATCGTCGTCTGCGGCATGGCGCTCGGCTACGAGGACACGTCCAAGCCCGAAAATGAGTTCCGCACTGACCGCGCGCCGCTCGAGGACTGGGTGACTTTCTCGGAGTAACCCGCTCGCCGAATATCTCGGCCAGCTAATCGGTGCTCATATGCGCGCCGTGGCCGCTGACATGCGCGCCGTCGCGCGGCGTCAGCCGCAGGTAAGCCGACAGCGCGCAAAGCGTGATCAGCCCTTCGACGACGAACAGGATGCGATAGTCGTCGACGCTGGCCTTGCCGCCGCCGGCAAGCAGCGACAGTAGCGCCGCCGCGAGGCCGACGCTGATCGCCACCGCAAGCTGCCACAGGATGTAATAGAGCGCGCTGAAGCGAGCGAGCTGCTCCGGCGCGATGTCCGAATAGGAAAGATTGCCGGTCGAGGCCCATTGCACCGAGCGGAAGACGCCGAAAGTGAAGATGTAGGCCAGAACGATCCAGGCCGGTGTGCTCGCCTGCATCAGGGCAAAGCCGGCGACCAGAGAAGCCACGATCGGCGTGTTGGTGACCAGCACGCGCCTGAAACCGAAGCGGTTCAAAAGCCGCGGCATGAAGAAGCGCATGATCAAGGACCCGATCGCGGCGACGAAGGTCAGCGATCCGGCCTGCACGGCGCTCATGCCGAAGCCGAGCTGGAACATCAGCGGCAGCAGGAAGACCACGGAGCTGAGGCCGATCGTGTCGAGGCTGCCGCCGGTGAGGAAGGAGATGCGAAAGGTGCGGATGCGCAACAGGTTGAGGTCGAGCAGCGGGTTGCGGGCGCGCAGGCAGTAGAAAGCGGCAACCGCCAGGATGACGATCGCCAGGCCAAGCTCGATGCCGATCAGGCTGCCCGCGGCATCCTTGGCCGCAAGCGAATCCATGCCGAAGACCAGCAGCCCCATGCCGCTGCCGACGAGCAGGAAGCCCGGAAAATCGAACGGCGTGCGCACCGGCTTGGTGGTCGTCGGAAACAGCGAGGCGGCGAGCAGCGCCGCGGTCAGCGCGATCGGGATGTTGATATAGAAGATCCAGCGCCACGAGACGTAAGTGGTCAGCGCGCCGCCGACGAGCGGCCCGACCAGCGGCCCGGACTGGCCGGCCAGCGAGATATACATGTTGATCTTGAGCGTGCGGTCGCGCGGGAAGCTCGACAGGATCACGACCTGGCCGAGCGTGCCCATCAGCGCGCCGCCGCAGCCCTGCAAGGCGCGCGAGCCGACCAGCATCCAGATGTTTTCCGAAAGGCCGCACAAGGCCGAGGCGCTGGCGAAGACGAGCAGGGCGAAGCAATAGACGTTGCGCAGTCCGAAGCGGTCGGCCAGCCAGCCGCCGAGCGGCATGGTGACGATGAGGCTGGCGACATAAACGGTGATCAGCAGCCCAAGCTGGCTTGGCGGACGATCGAGGCTCTCGCCGATGCCGGGCAGCGCGGTGACCACGACGTTCTGGTCCAGGCTGGTCATGAACACGCCGCAAGCGACGGTTGCCGGCAACAGCATCGACGGACCCTCCGCCGGAGCAAAGCGGGTCGTGGCCGTCGCCGAAGTCTCAACAGTCATGGAAGGGTATGGTCGAATTGGTTGCCTGAGCGGACGTTTGCCTGGCAAACGCCCGTGATTCCTTACCTATCGCGCCTGCTGGCCCAAGCCTCAAGCAGCAGTTGTAGCCGTCCATAGTGCCAGATAGCGGCTGGACCAAAGGTGCGTTGATTTTCAGGTGAGCCGGCCTTGGCCTGACCTGAATCTCAACACACCTTAAGTGCTCTACTGCACCTCGTAACCGACTTCCTCGCTGGCGTGGCATAAGGCCTTCCAGAAGGAGCGCGCGAAGGAGCGGAAGACGTAGATGTCAAACTGGTCGGCGCCGCTGCGCTGGATCTGGGCGAAGATGTCGTGATGATTGGTCGAGCGGCCGGCGCCGAGAGAGAAGGCCGGCAAGGCGAAGTCGATGGCGAAGAACTTCGCCATCACCCATTCGGCCTTCGGGCCGGCGATGCGGATCGCGGCACGGCCATGCGACAGGTCGGTGAGCGTGCCGATGGCCGGCGTGATCGACCCGACAAAGGCTTGAGCCAGGCCCTCAGCCTCATCCACCACAGTGAACTTTCCCGGCGCGAAACCGAAGACGGCGCGGGCGCCGCTGTTCACGCCGCCGCCGGCGCCGTCGGGCAGCGCGAGACCGGTGACCTTGCGGATAACCTCGATCAGCCGCTTCTCTTCGCCCGGCCAGGCGGCAAGCTGCAGGATCGAGCCTGGCCGCGTCTCGGACAGGATGACATCGACGCCATGTTCGAAATTGCCATGCGAGCCAGGATGATACTCCGGCTCGAGCGGCGATTGGCGTTCGGGCAAATGCTCAGCCATGCATGCGGCTCCCGTCCGGGTCGTAGAAATGATTGGAGACGATCTCGACCGGCCCGAATCGGTTGCGCAGCGGATCCGAGACGAAGGCGCGGGTTCCGTGACGCGCCTTGCCGCCCTTGAGCAAGGCCAAGGCGATGTATTTGCCCAGCGCCGGCGAATAGCAGCAGGCGGTGATGTGGCCGAGCGAATCGTGCGGGTTGGCCTCGTCCAGTTCCTCGACGATATGTCCGCCGCCGTTGAGCGGCCGGTTGTCGAGCGCGACCACACCGACGAGTTGCAACCGGTCGGACGCGATCAGGCCTTCGCGGTCCATCATGGCCGAGCCGATGAAGGGCTTCTTCTTCGACAGCATCCAGTCGAGATGCAGATCGCGCGCCGTGGTGCGGCCGTCGATCTCGGCGCCGGTGACATGGCCCTTCTCGATGCGCATCGTGCCCAGCGCCTCGAGCCCGTAGGTGACCAAGCCGAAAGCTTTGCCGGCCTCGATCAAGGCTTCCCAGACGCGGGTGCCGTAGCCGGCGCCGGAATAGACCTCGAACGCCATCTCGCCGGAGAAGGAGAGGCGGCAGATCATCACCGGCACGCCGGCGATCCGGCCGTGGACGATGCCCATGAAGGGCAAGGTGGCGTTGTCGACGGCGGTGCCGGTGACGCAAGCGGCAAGAATGGCCCGCGCGTTCGGGCCACCGATCGCAGCACCCGCCCATTCGTCGGTGACCGAGGTGACGGTGACCTTCAGCTCCGGCCAGATAACGTCGAGGAAATACTCCAGATGCTGCATCACCTTGCCGGCATTGGCGGTGGTGGTGGTCATCAGGAATTCCTGCTCGCCGAGCCGCCAGGTCGTGCCGTCGTCGAAGGCAAGCCCGTCCTCGCGCAGCATCAGGCCGTAACGGGCCTTGCCGACCGCAAGCGTGGAGAACATGTTGGTGTAGACGCGGTCGAGGAACTCGGTCGCGTCCGGTCCCTGCACCGCGATCTTGCCCAGCGTCGAGACGTCGACGATGCCGGCTCTCTCGCGCGTTGCCCTGGCTTCGCGGACATAGGCCTGCTCGACCGTCTCGCCGGGGAGGCCGTAGATCATCGGCCGGTACCAGAGGCCTGCCGAATACATCCTTGCGCCATTCGCGATGTGCCAGTCATGCATCGGGGTCAGCCGCTCGGGCTTGAGATCGCCGAAGCGCTCGGCCGCCAGCGAGCCGATCGACACTGCCGTGTAGGGCGGGCGGAAGCGCGTCGTGCCGACTTCGGGAATTGGCTTGCCGAGCGCCTCGGCCATGATGGCGAGGCCCGGCACGTTGGAGTTCTTGCCCTGGTCGGTCGCCATGCCGAGCGTGGTGTAACGCTTCAGATGCTCGACCGAGACGAAGCCTTCGCGATGCGCAAGCCGCACATCCTCGGCGGTCACGTCGTGCTGGAAGTCGACGAAGCTCTTGCCCTTAGCCTTGATCTCGAAGACCGGCGCGGGATTGGGATCGCCCGGAGCCGCCTCGACGACGGGCAGAGGAGCGGACGAAACCGCACCGCCAGCCGCCTGCAGACCGGCAGCGCGGCCTTCGGCGATCGCCTCGGCAGTCGAGAAACTGCCGGTGAAGGCGCCGGCTCCAATCCAGCGTTGCGTCGGCTTCGGCGGCAGGAAGGCTTGTCTCGCCGGGTCCCATTCGGCCTTCGCGCCGGCCTGGCTGGCCAGATGGATGGTTGGCGACCAGCCGCCCGACATCAGGAGGCTGTCGGCATGGATGCTGCGCTCGTCGCCGGTTAGCGCCCCGCTCATGGCGTCGAAACGCTGCACCTTGAGGCCGCTGAGCGCCTTACCGCCTTCGGTCGCGATCACGGCGTGACCGGCAAGCAGCTCGGCCTCCGCGTCGCTTGCCAGCCGGCGCATCTCGTTCGAGACATCGCCGCGGACGTCGATGATGGCGACCACCGCGGCGCCGGCCTTCTTCAAGGCGACGGCCGAGCGGTAGGCGCTGTCGTTGTTGGTGAAGAGCGCGATGCGCTGTCCAGGCAGCACACCATACTCATTGGCGTAGCGTTCCGCCGCATGGGCCAGCATGACGCCGGGACGATCGTTGCCGGGGAATACCAGCGGCCGCTCGAAGGAGCCGGTGGCGAGAACCACCGTGCCTGCGCGGATCGCCCAATAGCGCTGGCGCGGCTCGCCCGTGGCGGCCACTTCCTTATGGTCGGTCACCCGTTCCAGGGCGGCCAGCGTGTTGCCGTCGTAATAGCCCCACACGGTCGTGCGCGGCAAAAGCCGCACATTGTCATTGCCTTCGAGCTGTCCCACCATGCGCTGGGCCCAGTCGGCGGCGGGCATGCCGTCGATGGTTTCGCCAGACCAGTTAGCCGAGCCGCCAAAATTGGCTTCGAGATCGGCGAGGATGACGCGGGCGCCCTGGTCGGCGGCCGCCTTCGCCGCCATCAGGCCGGCCGGGCCGGAGCCGACCACCAGCACGTCGCAAAACGCGTTCATGCGCTCGTAGCGGGCCGGGTCTGGGGCGGTGCCGGCCTTGCCCAGGCCGGCGGCGCGACGGATGAAATGCTCGCAGAACATCCAGAAGCGCGTGCCCTTCAGCGGACCGATCACCGGACCCATGAAGGTCTTGTAGTAGAAGCCGGCGGACAGGATCTTGCCGCCGAGCTGGTTCACCGCGCCGATGTCCCAGGCGAGCGAAGGCGTGCGGTTCTGGCTGACGGCAACCAGCCCGTCATAGATCTCGACCATGGTGGCTGCGATGTTGGGTTCGCGCACGTCGCCGCGCAGCACCGTCACCAGCGCGTTCGGCTCCTCGACGCCGGCTGCCAGCAGGCCGCGCGGGCGGTGATATTTGAACGAACGGCCGAACAGCGTCACGCCGTTGGCGAGCAGCGCCGAAGCCAGCGTGTCGCCGGCATGGCCGGTGTAAGGCGCGCCGTCGAAGGTGAAGCGGATGGTGCGCAGCCGGTCGATGCGGCCGCCGGTCTCCGTGCGGCGCGGACTCACGAGCGGCCCTCCGCCTTGTGATGACCGCCACGAGCGAAGGCTGTGCTTCGAATTTCGTGGGTGAGCGTGTTGCGCACGACCCTCAGATGAGCGCGGCAACCACCGGAATGCTGCCAGATCTCATTGTGATCACCGGCCGGGTTCAGCCGGTCGTAGACATAGGCGTTCCAGGCGTCGAGATTCTGCGAGGCCGGCTGCGGCCGCTCGCGGTTGCCGTCGCCCTGGTAGGTGAATTCGATGACGTCGCGCGGGCCGCAATAGGGACAGGTGATCAGCATCTTTTATGTATCTTTTCGTTCAACCATGATCTTTCCAAAAACCGGCTTCCACTTTTTGGGATCATGGTTCCCCTAGTGCAGCCTCGGCGTCGCGCCCTGGCCTTTGTCGTCGATGATCAGGCCGCGGTAGAAACGGTCGAGCGTGAAGGGCGCGTTGAACTCGTGCGGCTCGTCCTTCGCGATGGTGTAGGCAAAGCACCAGCCCGAGGCGGGCGTTGCCTTGAAGCCGCCGTAGCACCAGCCGCAATTGAGATACATGCCGGGCAGCGGACCGGTGGTGATGATCGGCGAGCCGTCCATCGTCATGTCGCACAGCCCACCCCAGGAGCGCAGCATGCGCACCCGCGCCAGGCCCGGGAACAGCGCCAGCATCTCGCTCATCACCTCATCGACGATCGGCAGGCTGCCGCGCTGGGCGTAGCTGTTGTAGCCGTCGAGATCGCCGCCATAGACGAGGCCGCCCTTGTCTGATTGCGAAATGTAGAAATGGCCCATGCCGAAGGTGAGAACGGTATCGATGACCGGCTTCAGCGATTCCGAGACGAAAGCCTGCAGCACATGGCTTTCGATCGGCATGTGCGAAATGCCGGCAAGTTGCATGACGTGGCCGGTGCTGCCGGCAACAGCAAGCGCGACCTTCTTGGCGCGGATTTCGCCGCGCGTCGTCGAAACGCCGGTGATGCGGTCGCCGTCGCGCAGGAAGCCGGTGACCTCGCAATTCTCGATGATGTCGACGCCGCGCCGGTCTGCGCCGCGCGCATAGCCCCAGGCGACCGCGTCGTGCCGGGCCGTGCCGGCCCGCGGCTGCATCAGCCCGCCAAGCACCGGGAAGCGCGCGGAACCCGAGACGTCCAGCGCCGGCACGAGCCGCTTGATCTGGTCGACGCTCATCAATTCGGCGTCGACGCCGAGATGGCGCATGGCGTTGCCGCGCCTCGCATAATCGTCGAGCTGGGCAGGCGTATGCGCAAGATTCAGGCAGCCGCGCTGCGAGAACATGACATTGTAGTTGAGGTCGTGCGAGAGGTTTTCCCACAGCTTCATCGAATGTTCGTAGAAGCGGGTGTTCTGCGGCAAGAGATAGTTGGAGCGCACGGCGGTGGTGTTGCGGCCGACATTGCCGGAGCCAAGCCAGCCTTTTTCCAGCACCGCGACATTGGTGATGCCGTGTTCCTTGGCAAGGTAATAGGCGGTCGAAAGGCCGTGGCCGCCACCCCCGATGACGATCACATCATAGGAAGCCTTGGGGTCAGGCTTGCGCCAGGCGGGCTTCCAATCCTTGTTGCCGGCCAGCGCATTCTTGAGCAGCGAAAAGGCTGAATATTCCGCCATTCTTCCTATCGTCCTTATGATGCGAGGCGGCAGACTATAGAGCAGGCGGGAAGCGCAAAGCCAAGATTACGCCATCGCTTTTCGACAGGCCGACTCCGCCCGACACGACCGGGACGGCTTGCCGCCCGATAGGCCGGTCTTTATCAAGGGCGGAAATTTCGAGGATTTTTCGGCCGCGAGTCGCCACAACGCCATGTTTTTCCGACTGCTACGCCTGATCTTGGTCGTCATCGTCGCTGTCTTCGGTCAGCCGGCGTTCGAGGCGTCGGCGCAGGCGATCGGTCACGGCTCGTCGCAGCTCATTGCCGACCAGACCAAGGTCATCCAGGACCTGACGACCAAGACCGACGGCCTGGAGAAAAAACTCAGCGACCCCGACCAGGACGATGCAGGGCTGGTCGACATTCGGTTGCAGCTGGAAGATATTTCGCGGGCGGCGCTGACGAGCGCGCTGGCGTTCCGGCAACGCCTCAACGACATCAACGCTCGCGTCCAAGTGCTTGGACCGCCGCCGGCGCAGGGGCAGCCACCCGAGCCGGCGATCGTCAGCAACGAGCGCGGCGCGCTTGCCTCGGAGAAGGCCGAGATCAACGCCGTCGTCGCGAGCGCGCAAAACCTGTCGATCCGCGTCAACGGGCTGCTCGACAAGATCGCGGTGATGCGCAGCGAGCTTTTCCGCAACGTCATCACCAAGCACTACGACCTGACCGACGCGCTGAGCCCGCAGGCTTTTTCCGACGCGCATGACCAGTTCACGGGTCTCTATAAGGCGGTGTCGTCCTGGCTGAGCTTCGCGCTCAAGTTCAAGTTCCAGGCAATCCTTGCCGCGACGTTCATGGCGCTGGCGTTGGCGGCGGTGCTTTTCATCGGCGGCAGGCGCCTGTTCGGCCGCATCTTCGAGCCCGATCCAACCGTTGAAGAGCCATCCTATCTCAGCCGGCTTTCCGTCGCCTTCTGGTCGACATTGCTGCCGACCGCGGCGCTTGGCGCCTTTTTCGCTTCGGCCGTGTTCTTCTTCAACTACTACACCGTGTTGCGTGGCGATATCGGCACGTTCCTCAACGCCTTGCTGGCCGTGATCGGCACGGTGTTCTGCGTCAACCGGCTGACCAATGCGGCGCTCGAGCCACGCCTGCCCAACTGGCGGCTGATCCCGATTGCGACCGGTCCGGCGCGCTGGCTCGTTGGTCTGGCAACGGCAATGGCCATCGTATTGGGCCTCAACTACTTCCTGTCGGTAGTCAACGAGAAGATGGGGTCGCCGCTTTCGCTGACGATCGCCAGGAGTTTCGTCGCCACCATCATCGTCGGCGTCATCCTGATCCTGATGGGGTTGCTGCGGCCGTTCAGGGCGGCCGACGGTTCATGGCGCCCGTGGCCGGCTTGGCTTCGCTTCATCGCCATCGGGCTCGGCCTGTTCACCATCGCCGCGGCGCTGCTCGGCTATATCGGCCTGGCGCTTTTCGTTTCGTTCCAGGTCGTGGTCACCGGCACCGCGCTGGTGACGGCCTATATCGGCTTCCTGTCGGCGCGCGCGATCGGCGAGGAAGGCGGCTTCGCCGACACGTCGGTCGGGCGCTGGCTTTCGGAAAAGTCCAGCTACGAGGATACCGCCCTCGACCAACTCGGCCTGGTGGTCAGCATCGCCATCAACCTGATGATCGTGCTGGTGTTCCTGCCGCTGATCCTTCTGATGTGGGGTTTTCAGCCGGGCGACATCGAGGCCTGGGCCTACAAGCTCGCGACCGGCATCACGATCGGCTCGGTGACGATCTCCTTCCTCGGTATCCTCAGCGGCATCGTCGTCTTCTTCATCGGCTATTTCCTGACGCGTTGGTTCCAGGGCTGGCTGGACGGCTCGGTGATGGCGCGCGGCAAGGTCGATGCCGGCGTGCGCAATTCGATCCGGCTCGGTGTCGGCTATGCCGGCGTGGCGATCGCCGGCCTCGTCGGCATCTCGGCCGCCGGCATCGATCTTTCCAACCTGGCGCTGGTTGCCGGCGCCCTTTCGCTGGGCATCGGCTTCGGCCTGCAGAATGTCGTCTCGAATTTCGTTTCGGGTCTCATCCTGCTTGCCGAGCGGCCTTTCAAGGTCGGCGACTGGATTGTCGCCGGCGATGTCAGCGGCACGGTGCGCAAGATCAGCGTGCGCGCCACCGAGATCGAGACCTTCCAGCGGCAGTCGGTGATCCTGCCCAATTCGAACCTCATCAACAACGCGGTCGGCAACTGGACGCATCGCAACAAGCTGGGGCGGGTCGAAATCAAGGTCGGCGTCGCCTATGGCAGCGACGTGAGGCGCGTCCATGCCATCCTGCTGGATATTGCCCGCGCCCATCCTATGGTGCTGAAGAATCCGGAGCCGTTCGTCCTCTTCGCCAATTTCGGGGCTGCCGCGCTCGAGTTCGAAATTCGCGTCTTCATTGCCGACATCATGAACAGCAGCGTCGTGCAGAACGATATTCGTTTCGCCATCTTCGATATCTTCGAGGACGAGCGGATCGAAATCCCGTCGACGCCGCGCGCCGTGGTCGAGACGAACAAGCACGAAGCCTGGCCGATCGACGACGACAAGATCGAAGCCGAATTCGCGGAGCGCGAGAGGCTGGAAGAGGAAGCCGCGGCAGAGCGGGAACGGCTCGCCAAGATGAAGCGGAGGGGCCGCAAGCCAGATCCGGGCTAAGGCGCATTGATATTCAGGTGAGGCCGGCCTGCAAATGACGGCTTCCTGCGCTTCCAGCTTTCGCCGGCCGAAGCCCTCATAAATGTTTCCGCCCCATGAAGGCTACAGTCGGCGTAGGCCGGTTCTCGGAGACCACCATTTTCGGCAAGGCCCGACCTTCTGTGGTGTCGCCTGCGCAGCCCAAACCGATTGTGGCATGAATGCGGCATTCAGTTGCGGTTCATGTAACATCTCATATAAGCTCCGACGCAAAGGGCGAGAATGCCTTGCAAATTTGAACAGAGGCGGTGTGTGAAACACCGGAATTGCAATGTGGAAGTCTGTCGTTGCCGCCATCGCTTTCTTGGCCTTGGGCGGTTCGGCTTTCGCCGCCAGCGCGATCAACAGGGACGCTCAGACGCGGACCCTGGTCGTGACCGAAGGCGGCGCCAAGAGCGAGCTGACGCTCGGTGCCGGCGAGACGGTGGAGTTCTGCCCGAACGGCTGCTTCGTGACCCTCCCCAATGGTGACCTCGAAGCGCTGACCGGTTCGGAGACGGTCGAAATTTCGGGCGGGACCGCCCGCATCAAGTAACGCGCAACGGATCGGCGCGACAAGATTGGCAAAGGCCGGACCGATGTCCGGCCTTTTATCGTTTCCGGTAGCCGACGCTTAACGATGACACCCGAAAAACCGGTATGACCATGCTCTGCAACCGGACGTTTTAACGTTCGCTGCGTCATCCCCGGCTATATCTGCCCCAAGGACGCCGGCACACGGCGTGGGTTGAATTGGCGCGTGGTCCTTTCCGAGAGCGGAGTTCCGGGATCCTGCGCTCGATCGGGGCAGGACAATGGACGCGAGGTCGGACAGGAACGCAATTCCGCTCGCGGTCGATCTCGACGGTACGTTGGTTGCAACGGACCTTCTGTGGGAAGGCCTGTTCATCCTCCTCAAGAAGAATCCGCTCTATTTCCTTCTGCTGCCGCTCTGGCTGACGGGCGGTCCGGCGCGGCTTAAGCAGGAAATATCCCTGCGCGTCGACATCGACCCGGCCTCGCTGCCTTACCGCCAGGAATTGATCGACCGTTTGCGCGCCGAGCATCGGGAGGGCCGCAAAATCGTGCTGGCGACGGGAACCCCCCGCAAGTTTGCGGAATCCATCGCGGCACATCTCGGCATTTTCGATCGCGTGCTGGCGACCGACGGCCCGACTAATATGACCTCGGGCCGCAAGTGCGCCGCTCTGGTCGCCGCCTATGGCGATGCCGGCTTCGATTATGCTGGCAACAGCCGCCACGACCTCAAAGTGTTCGATGCCGCGCGCAACGCGCTGGTGGTGGCGCCCGACCGCAGCGCCCGGCGCTGGCGGGAGGCGCATCAAGCCGAGGCCGTGCCGGCGCCGAAGCCGACGCTCACAACCTACGTCAAGATGCTGCGCATGCATCAGTGGCTGAAGAACGCGCTGATCGCCGTGCCGATGGTGCTGTCGCACGAATATTTCAATCCCAATATGATCTGGGAATGCCTGCTGGCGTTCGTGTCCTTCAGCGCCGTGGCGTCCGCCATCTACATCCTCAACGATTTCTTCGACCTGGCCCTCGACCGCAAGCATCCGACCAAGCGCAACCGGCCTTTCGCCAGCGGCGCATTGTCCATTCCGTTCGGCATGGGCGCGATCGTGGCGCTGCTTGCGATCGGCGTCGCGGCGGGCCTCTTCCTTCCGATCGAATTCCTCGGCGTGCTTGCCGGCTATCTGGTCGTCACCACTGCCTATTCGCTATCGTTCAAGCGCATGCTTCTGATCGACGTGCTGACGCTTGCCGGCCTCTACACGATCCGCGTGCTGGCGGGCGCGGCCGCCACCGGCGTCGACGTTTCCTTCTGGTTGCTCGCCTTCTCGATCTTCTTCTTCCTGTCGCTGGCGCTGGTGAAGCGCTTCGTCGAATTGCGCACCACCGCCATTCCGCCGGGCGAGCGCATCGCCGGCCGCGGCTACCGCACCGAGGACCAGGAGATCGTCGCCCAGGCCGGCATGGCGTCGGCCTTCTCCTCGGCGCTGGTCTTGGCGCTCTATATGGATAGCCCGGCGGTGCGCGAGCTTTACCCGCATCCCTGGCTGATATGGCCGCTGGCGCCGATCGTGCTCTATCTCACGATGCGCGTCTGGATCCTCGCCCGGCGCGACGAGATGCATGACGACCCGGTCGTCTTCATCATCCGCGACTGGCGCAGCCAGATCGTCGTCGCCATCGGCGCGGTCTTCCTCGTCGCCGGAGGCTGGTGATGGGCCAAGAGCGCTTCGGCAGCTTTGGACGGGCGACGCCGCCTGCGCGCAACACGATTGCAGCGGATGAGGCTATCGCGCTTTTGAAAGGCGGCACGGCAAGGCCGGGATCGCTGCTCGGCTACGGCAACGGCCGCTCCTATGGCGACAGCTGCCAGAACGCTGCCGGCGTGGTGGTCGACATGCGGTCGCTCAACCGCATCCGTTCCTTTAACGCAGAGACCGGTGTGCTCGAAGCGGATGCCGGCACGCTGCTTTGCGACATCATCGCTTATGCCGCGCCCTACGGCTTCTTCCCAGCCGTGGTTCCAGGCACGCAGTTCGTGACGCTGGGCGGCGCGATCGCCAACGACGTTCACGGCAAGAACCACCACCGGCGAGGCACCTTCGGCAGCCATGTCGAGGTCTTGACGCTGCTCAGGTCCGACGGCCGGACCTATCGCTGCTCGCAGACCGACAATGTCCACCTGTTCGGGGCGACGATCGGCGGCATGGGGCTGACGGGGCTGATCCTTTCGGCATCGATCAAGCTGATGCGGGTGCCGTCGCTCGATATCACGGAAAGTGCGACGCAGTTTCGCGATCTCGGCGAATTCTTCGATCTTGCCGAGGCGGCCGACCAGGCCAACGAATATGCCGTCGCCTGGATCGACCAGCTTGCCGGCGGCCACGGGCGCGGGCGAGGGCTTTTGTTGACCGGCAATCACGCAGAGCACGGCTCGCACGCCGCCGCGAATGCCGGCAGCCGGCTTTCCGTGCCGGTGCAGCCGCCATTCAATGTGCTGAACCGGCCCTTCCTCACTGTCTTCAACGCGGCCTACCGCTGGAAAAAGGGCAAGTCCACGGCCCCACGCCAGGCGGGCTACCAGGGTTTCTTCTTTCCGCTCGACGGCGTCCGCGACTGGAACCGGCTCTACGGGCCGCGTGGGCTTTTCCAGCATCAGAGCGTGGTGCCGGAGGCCAATGCGCGCCGCATCGTGCCGGCGCAGCTCGAGACGGCCCGGCGGGCGGGACAGGGATCGTTCCTGACGGTGCTCAAGCGCTTCGGCGATGTCCGCTCGCCGGCGCTGCTGTCGTTCCCGCGGCCCGGCTACACGCTGACGCTCGATTTCCCGAACCGGGGCGAAAGGACATTGCGGCTGCTCGCCGAGCTTGACCGCATTACGGTCGAGGCGGGCGGGGCGGTCAACCCCTACAAGGACGCCAGGATGGGGCCCGAGACATTCGCCGCGTCGTTCCCGCAATGGCAGCGGCTGGAGGCGCTTCGCGACCCGGCTTTCCTGTCAAGCCTCTGGGCGCGTACCGCCATGAGATTGGAGATCGGACAAGGGACAGCTGAAGCCGCGGAATAGCTAAAAGTCGAATAGATCATGGTAAGCGAAGTGTTACGCCATGGTTTACTCAAAACAAAGTCGAGACTTCACGAAATATTTGCAGGTTTGTAATAGGACCGCCCGAGGGCGGGGTGGCAACAATGAAATACATAATCTTTATTCTCTTCACGGTCATGACCAATGCCGCGGCGCAGCTGATGCTGAAGCAGGGCATGATGTCGATGGGGCCGATCTCCTTCGAAGGTGTCAATCCGCTCGTCAAGCTGCTGCAGATCGTGTTCAGCCCCTGGGTGTTCCTCGGCCTGTGCACCTTCGTCATCTCGATGGCGTCACATCTCTATGTGCTGTCCAAGGTCGAGCTCAGCTTCGCCTATCCGTTCCTCAGCCTCGCCTATGTCGCCGTGGCGATCTTTGCCTATTTCGTCTTCCGCGAGGACCTCAATGGCTGGCGCATAGCAGGCATCGCCTGCGTCTGCGTCGGCACGATCCTGATCGCCCAGAGTGGCAGAGAAATGGGTGGGCGCGGGCATGAGGATCGGACCGCGTCCATCAATCCCGACAAGATCGGCACAAGCGAGATCGTTCGATGAGACATGTGATTTTCGGCGGCGACGGTTTCGTCGGCCGTCATCTTGCCCCCAAGCTTGTCGCGGATGGCGAGACCGTCGTGGTCGCCGACATCGTCAAGAGCGATTTGCCGCATTACCGTTCGATGCGCTTCATCACCTGCGATGTCACCGATCCGGTCTCGGTCGCGGCGGTCGGGCTCAGGGCCGACGACATGGTCTACAATCTGTCGGCCAAGATGCTGTCGCCGATCCAGGTGCGCGCCAAGCGGCACGACTTCTTCTTCCCGGTGAATTTCCACGGCACCGAGAACATCATCCAGGCGATGGACAAGGCCGGCGCCTCGAAGCTCGTCCACTACACGACCGACATGATCTACGGCCACACGGTGGTGCTGCCGATGACCGAGGACCATCCGGTCGCGCCGCTCGGCGAATATGGCCTGTCGAAGCTCAAGACCGAAGAGCTCGCCGCCGAATGGCGCAAGCGCGGCATGTCGATCTCGCTGTTTCGGCCGCGCCTGATCATCGGTCCTGGACGCCTCGGCATCCTGGAAAAGCTGTTCAAGCTGATCGACTGGGGCCTTCCCGTGCCGATGATCGGCTCGGGCCGGAATCCCTACCAGTTCATCTCGGTGTTCGACTGCGCCGAGGCCGCCCGCGCGGCCTGGAAGGCCGGCGTGCCGAACGAGGCCTATAATCTCGGCTCGCTCAATCCGCCGCCAGTCAAAAAACTGCTGGGCGATCTGATCCGCCATGCCGGCTCGAAGTCGATCCTGCTGCCGACGCCCAGCTGGGCGGTCAAGCGCACGCTCGACCTGCTCGATCTGTTGAACATGCCGATCATGGACCCGGAGCAGTATCTGATCGCCGACGAGGAATGCGTGCTCGACGTGTCCAAGGCCGAGCGCCAGCTCGGCTGGGTGCCGCAATATCACGACGAGGACATGCTGATCGCCGCCTACAGCGAATACCGCGCCAAGAAGGACGGCCACGCCCTCGCCACCGAACACGTGCCTGCCGAATAGGGCGACGAAGGGGAGATTTTTCAGATGACTGTCATGGCCAAGCCGGAACAGACAGGCGCGCGCACGCTGGTCGAAGCGCCGGCACTGTCGCCCGCTTCGATCGCCAAGCCCGATTTGATCAGCGTCGAGCAGGCCAAGGCGATGGACGTCGCCCGCATCACTGACCTGTTCAAGGCGCATCTCAACCCTGGCCAGCTGCATTTCATGAAGCTGCTCGGCTTCCACAAGGTCAAGATCGAGCGCGCCGAGGGCATGTTCTATATCGACCAGAACGGCCGCAAGATCCTCGACTTCTTCGGCGGTTTCGGATCGCTGGCTTTCGGCCATAACCATCCGCGCATCCTGGAAGCGCGGAAAAAGTTCCAGGAGGAGAAACGCCAGGAGATCGCCATCGCCTTCATGTCGCAATATGCGGCGGCGCTCGCGCACAACATCGCCAAATGCTCGCCCGGCGACCTCGACATGGTGTTTTTGGGCTCCTCCGGTTCTGAAGCCATGGAAGCGGCGGTGAAGCTCGCCGAGCGCGCCGCAGGGCCGAAGCGGCCGAAAATCGTCTATGCCGAGAATTCCTTCCACGGCAAGACCAAGGGCGTGTTGGCGATCACCGACGGCCAGCTCTACCGCGCCGACTTCAAGGTGACGGACAATGTCGTGCGCGTGCCCTTCGCCGACATCGACGCCGTCGAGCGGCTGTTCAAGAGCGATCCCGAGATCGGCGTCATCGTGTTGGAAACCATCCAGGGCGGCGGCGGCATCATCCAGGCAGAGGCGCAATACTGGCAGAAGCTGCGCGCGCTGTGCGATCGGCACGGCGTGCTGTGGGTCGCCGACGAAGTGCAATGCGGCTATGGCCGCTCCGGCCGCTTCTATGCCTTTGAGCATTACGGCGTGGTGCCGGATGTGACGGCGCTGGCGAAATCGCTGGGCGCCGGCAAGGCGGCGGTCGGCGCCATGATCGCCAGGCGCGACGTCTACATGAAGGCCTATGGCACGCCGAAGACGGCGATGATCCATGCGATGGCGACCTTCGGCGGCATGGGCGAGGCCTGCGTCACCGCGATCGAGGGCATCAATGTTCTCTATGACGAGGGGCTGATCGACAACGCCGCCTCGACCGGCGAGTACCTTCTGCAGCGGCTCAAGGCGCTGAAGGAAAAATATCCGAAGATCATCAAGGATGTGCGCGGCAAGGGTTTTATGATCGGGCTCGAGTTCCACGATTTCTCGCAGACCCTGCCGATGGTTCTGCGTCCGGTGGTGAGCGTGCTCGACGACAAGCTCAAGGGCTCGCTGTCCGGCTTCGTCGGCTCGCTCTTGCTGCGCGATTACGACGTGCTCGTCGCGTTCACCGAATACAACCGTAACGTCATCCGGCTCGAGCCGCCGCTGATCTGCCGGCCCGAGCATGTCGACCGCTTCGTCGACGCCTTCGACAGCCTGTTGTCGCGCGGCATCGTGGCGATCGTGAAGGATTTCGTGAAAAGCCAGGTCGGTAAATAAGAGGCCGCCGAGCATGCTGACCAGGCCGTCCGCTCCGACCAATCCGCTGGAACGATTGACCGGCGCCGGCCTGGCGTGGGGCGAGGGGGTTTACGCGAAATGGGCAGCATCGATCGGAGCGGTCGCCTTCTCGCTCTATATCCTGCTCACCGCCGCGACCGCCTGGTTCATGGCCGACGCCAATTGGGACATGCTGCCTTATCTGGCGATCGCCGAGGAAGGCGCCTATCCCGATCAACAGGCGCTGCATGACTACGCCTACGGCACGGTCAAGGCCGGCGTGTCGGCCGGCGACTACAAGACCCTGACCGACGATGGCGGCGGCTTCCGCAGCCACATGGCGCAGAACGCCGCCGACTTTCATTCGCTGCTCGGCATGTACCGAATCAAGTTCCTTTATGCGGAAATCCTGTCCAGCCTCAGCCAAGTCGTCTCGCCGGTCGAGGCGATGCGGCTGGTGCAGGTTTTTTCGGTGCTGCTGTTCGGCGCCATCACGCTCGCCTGGCTGCGCGCGGAAGGCGCGCTGGCGCTGGCGCCGGTCGTCGGCGCGATCCTGATCATGGCCGATTTCGGCGACGCGGCGCGCGCCTCGACGCCCGACCTTCTGTGCTCGGCGTTGTTCCTTGGCGGGCTCTTTGCTTATGTGCGCAGGCGCGAGGCAGCGACGGCGGCCCTCCTTTTCCTCGCCTTCATGGCTAGGCCGGACAACATCGTCTTCCTCGCCATCTTCGCGGTGCTGCTCGTCGCCTTCCGCGAGAGGGCATGGGGCGCGCTGGCCGGCTTCGTTGCTTCCTTTGTCGCCTATTTCGCCATCTCGCACTGGGCGCAACACCCGGGCTGGTGGCCGCATCTGTGGTTTTCCAGCATCGAGCAGCACTACAATATGGACGGGTTCGAACCGCCTTTTTCGATCGCGGCTTATCTAAAGGCCTTCGCCGCTTCGGTGGTGCGCGCCATCAGCGTCAACAGCTGGGTCGGTGTCTCGGTACTGGCTTTGGCCGGCTGGTATGGGCTGGAGCGCGCCGGCTTCCGGCTGGATCGCCGCGCCAGCATCCTGCTGGCCGCGCTGGTGCTCGGCGTGCTGGCGAAATTCGCGGTCTTCCCGATCCACGACACCCGCATCTACTTCCCCAACCTCCTGCCGCCCTTCCTGCTGCTCGCCGCGCCGTTGATGGCCCTGTGGGCGGCCGCAAGTCAGAGCGGGCGCCGCGCGGCGCTGCAGGCCGTTCCCGGAGACAAGTCATGAGCTCGCTTTCCAGCCTCGCGCGCGTTCTCCTGTCGCTCGTTCTCCCGGCAGGCCTGCTCGATCGCGGCCCGGCTTTGCACGGCACGAAATTCCTCGCCAAAGCTGCCTTGGGGGCACGTTTCGGTGGTCGGCCATTCCAGATGGTCAATGTCGGCGCTTGCGACGGCGCGCTGTTCGACGACGTGACGCCCTGGCTGCACCGGATCCCCGGGGCGCGCGCCATGCTGGTCGAGCCGATCCCCTACAATCAGAAGCGGCTTCGCGCGAATTACCCGGACACCAGCCGCTTCGTCATCGAGCCGGTGGCGGTCACGAAGACCAGGGGCACGATCACCGTCCACACTTTCGATGCCGCGGCGCTCGAAGCGGGCACGCTGCCGATCGAGTTCATCGGCTGCTCGTCGGTCACCGACACCAATCTGATGTCGGGCAAGAATGCCTGGGGCGAGGCCGACGCCAACTTCAACAAGTTCGCGCCGCATCTGAAGGACATCGAAGTGCCGTCCGAGACCTTGCAGACGCTGCTCGACCGCAACGGCATTGCCCATATCGACGCCTTCCTGGTCGACTGCGAGGGCGCCGACTGGATGGTGTTCGAGCAGCTCGACCTTGAGCGTTACCGCCCCCGCATGATCAAGATCGAGGTCGGCGCGCTGCCTGCCGCCGAGATCGGCCAGGTCGTGGTCAAGCTCAAGACCGCTGGTTATCAGGTCGGCTTCCAGGCCGAGGACAT
Organism: Mesorhizobium sp. M2E.F.Ca.ET.209.01.1.1; assembly: GCF_004010375.2. Taxonomy (NCBI): domain Bacteria; kingdom Pseudomonadati; phylum Pseudomonadota; class Alphaproteobacteria; order Hyphomicrobiales; family Phyllobacteriaceae; genus Mesorhizobium; species Mesorhizobium sp. M2E.F.Ca.ET.209.01.1.1. The sequence goes on from NZ_SADP02000003.1 coordinate 186,686, forward strand.
CTGGGCCTTCGCCTGAGAGGAATTCCATTCCGAGCCAAGTCCGGACGCGGGGTCGCGCCGCACCTGCGGCGTGTCGCAAACAGGCGGTAGCCCGATCCGCGTCCTCTGCATATTGTGCGCCATTCGAAAGGGCGCAGGCGCGCCCGTTTTATGCTTCTGGAGTCGCGGGCAATGGCAGAGTTTCCGAAAAAGGCGAAGGTCGTCATCGTCGGTCTGGGCGGTATCGTCGGCGCGTCCGTCGCCCACCACCTGATCGAGCGCGGCTGGGACGACATCGTCGGCATCGACAAGTCGGGTATCCCGACCGATATCGGCTCGACGGCGCATGCCTCGGACTTCTGCTACACGACCAGCCACGATTTCCTCTCCTGCTGGACGACGCTCTACTCCATCGATTTCTACGAGAAGATGGGGCATTACGCGCGCGTCGGTGGCCTGGAGGTGGCGCGCGTCGGCGACGATGCCCGCATGGACGAGATCAAGCGCAAGATCGCCTCTGCCAAGGCGTTCGGCACCCGTGCGCGGCTGATCGAGCCGGCCGAGATCAAGGAAAAATTCCCGCTGATTGAGGAGCATCTGGTGCAGGGCGGCCTGTGGGACCCGGATGCCGGTCTCGTCATTCCGCGCTCGCAGACGGTGGCCGGCAAGCTGGTCGACCAGGGCGTCGCTTCCGGCAAGCTGCAGGCTTTCGCCAACACCTCGGCCAAGGAACTGATCGTCGAAAACGGCCGCATCAAGGGCGTGGTGACCGAGCGCGGCACGATCGAGGCCGATTATGTCGTGGTCTGCACCGGCATCTGGGGGCGGCTCACCGCAGCGCTGGTCGGCGAGGACCTGCCGGTCATGCCGATCGACCATCCGCTGACCTTCTTCGGCCCCTATAACGAGTTTGCCGGCACCGGCAAGGAGATCGGCTGGCCGCTGCTGCGCGACCAGGGCAATTCGGCCTATATGCGCGACACAGGCGATCCGAAGACCGCCGAGGGCGGGCAGATCGAATGGGGTTATTACGAGGAGACCAACCCGCGCCTCTGCCACCCGCGCGATCTGCTCGAAAAGCATGAGGCGCGGCTGTCGCCATCGCAGCGCGACCTCGACATGGAGCAGATCCTGGCGCCGTTGGAGCGGGCCATGGAGCTGACTCCGATCCTGGGCGAGCTCGGCTACAATGAAGGCCATTCCTTCAACGGGTTGCTGCAGGTGACCACCGATGGCGGCCCGTCCATGGGCGAGAGCCAGAAGGTGAGGGGCCTGTGGTACGCCGTCGCCATCTGGGTCAAGGATGGCCCCGGCATGGGCAAGCTCATCGCCGACTGGATGACCGACGGCCGCACCGCGATCGACCATCACCAGATCGATTATTCGCGCTTCTACCCGCACCAGACGCAGGAACAGTTCATCTGGGATCGCTGCACCGAGACGGCGATGAAGGTCTACAATCCGGCCGTCCATCCGCGCGAGCCCTTCTCGAAGGGCCGCAACATCCGCCGCTCGCCCTTCTGGGAGCGCGAGAAGGAACTCGGCGGCTATTTCATGGAACTCGGCGGCTGGGAGCGCGCCCATGGCTACGCCGCCAACGAGCATCTCCTGGAGAAATACGGCAACCGCGTGCCGGTGCGCGAGAACGAGTGGGACAACCGCCATTTCTGGCGTGTCTCCAATGCCGAGCATCTGGCGATGAGCGAGGATTGCGGTATCGTCAACCTGTCGCATTTCTCGATGTATGACGTCGAAGGGCCCGACCATGTCGCGCTGCTCGAATGGCTATGCGCGGCCAAGATCGGCGGCGACAACAATATCGGCAAGGGCATCTACACCCACTTCCTCGACGAGGAAGGCATGGTGCGCGCCGACTTCACCGTCATCCGCATGGCCGACCGCTGCCGAGTGATCGACGGCGCCGACGCCGGCCCGCGCGACTTCCGCTACATGCAGCGCACCGCGCAGGACAAAGGCTTCGATGTCACCGTCACCGACGTGACTGAGAAATACGTCACCATCGGTATCTGGGGGCCGAACGCCCGCACGACCTTGCAGAAGGTGGTCGAGGATCCGAACGGCCTGACGCCGGAGAATTTCCCCTTCGCGGCGATCAAGCCGATCAGGATCGGCGGCAAGGATGTGACGGCCTTCCGCATCTCCTATGTCGGCGAGCAGGGCTGGGAACTGCATATGCGCTACGAGGACGGTCTTGCCGTCTGGGACGCGCTGCGCTCCACCGGGGTCATGCCGTTCGGAGTCGAGACCTATGCCAACACGCGCCGGATGGAGAAGAGCCTGAGGCTGCAGAACGCCGATCTCTTGACCGAGTACAATCTGCTCGAGGCCGACCTTGCCCGTCCGAAGGTCAAGGAGAACGACTTCTGCGGCAAGGCCAAGCATCTGGAGTATCGCGCCCGCCAGCATCAGCCGGCGATGCTATGCACGCTGGTGATGACCGAGAACACCGATTCCAAGGGCGTCGCGCGCTATCCGGTCGGCACCATGCCGGTGATGGACCCGGCGACGGGCGAAACGCTGGTCGACGAGCTCGGCCGGCGTTCCTTCACCACATCGGTCGCCTACGGCCCGACCATCGGCAAGAACATCGCGCTTGCGTATCTGCCCTGGGCCTATGCCCAAGAAGGCCGCAAGCTGCAGGTCGAGTATTTCGGCGAGACCTATCCGGTCGAGGTTGCGGGAGTGGGTTACAAGCCGCTCTACGACCCGGAGAACCGCAAGCCGAGGAGCTGAGATCGCGGACGTCGCGGAGCGTCGATGCAAAAGCCCGGCTTCGGTCGGGCTTTTGTTTTTGTGCGGACCGAGAATGTCACCTGGAGCGGGTCACCGTCGAAGGAAACGGCGAACCGCTCCAGCTCTTTGTTTTGACGCAATTCCGGACGGAAAACCGCTCACACTTTTCCTGGAATTGCTCTAGCGTCGCACCGGGCGGAGGAAGCGGCTTGCAACGGTTCGGCTGGGACAGGAAGAACGATGCGTTCGTCTTCACGATGAAGGGGAACATTCCCGTTCACGTCAGCTGGACGTTTGCCATCCCCGCCGCCTTGCCGTTCCTGCATGAGTGGTCGAGACGTCCCCAGGTCGCCCTGATCCACACCGCCATATTCGCCGCGCTGCTGTTCCTGTCGGTGTTTCTGCATGAACTTGCCCATGTCTGGGCTGCGCGACGGCGCGGCATCGGCACCCAGCGGATAGACCTGTACCTGTTCGGCGGAATTGCCTGGTTCAAGCCCGGCACGGCTTCGCCCTATGGCTGGGCATGGATCGCCTTCGCCGGGCCGTTGGTGAACATCATCCTGGCGGCAGGTTTCGCAACTGCCTATTGCCTTTTTGCCCGGCCCTTGCTGCCTGTCGATCCGGACGGTCTTTTCAGTTCGCCGCCGCCGAGACCGGACACACTTTTGGAATGGACGCTTTGGTTTGGCGCCCTGGTGAATGCGGTTTTGGCCATTCTCAACCTGCTCCCGGCCTTTCCGCTCGATGGCGGGGCGATCGCCCGGCATCTGCTTGCGCCGCGTTTCGGCGCGGATACCGCCGTACGGATCGTCGGTTTCTGCGGCGTCGTGCTTTCGATCCTGCGCTTCGCGGTCATCGTGCCAGCCGCCATGGCCGGAATTCTGTTGTGGTTTCCGCCTTCCTTCAGGCCGAACTGGCGGGCGTTTCGCGCCGCCGGCAATAAGAAGCCCGTTCCGCAGCATCCGGCTTGATGTGCAGGGGCCAGCGGCTTATGTGGCCCGATCAGAAGCCTGCGAAAGCCTAACGCCCATGCGCATCCTGTCCGACGCCTTCATTCCCGAACTTCCCAATCACTATCACGGCAAGGTGCGCGAAAATTACGATCTGCCGGACGGGCGCCGCGTCATCATCGCCACCGACCGTTTGAGCGCGTTCGACATCATCCTGGCCTCGATCCCGTTCAAGGGCGAAGTCCTTACCCAGACAGCGCGCTACTGGTTCGAGGAGACCGCCGACATCTGTCCCAACCACGTGCTGGAATATCCCGACCCCAACGTCGTCGTCGGCACGCGGCTCGACATGCTGCCGGTCGAGATGGTCGTGCGCGGCTATCTGGCGGGGACCACCAGCACCTCGATCCTGACCAAGTACCGGAAAGGCGAACGGAGCTTCTACGGTCACAGCTTTCCCGACGGGCTGCGCGACAATGAAAAGCTGCCGCAAGCGATCATCACGCCAACCAGCAAAGCCGCCCATGGCGGCCATGACGAGCCGCTGTCGGAAGCCGAGATCATCGGCCGGCGGCTGCTCACGCAGGAACAGTGGGATACGGTATCGCGCTATGCGCTGCAGCTGTTCGCCCGCGGCCAGCAGCGCGCCGCCGAACGCGGCCTGATCCTGGCCGACACCAAATATGAATTCGGCACCGCGCCGGACGGCACCATCGTGCTGGCGGACGAAATCCACACGCCCGACAGCAGCCGCTATTGGATCGCTGCGAGCTATGACGAGGCGTTCGCAAGCGGCGGGCGGCCGCAGAGCTTCGACAAGGATTTCGTCCGGTCATGGGTGTCGGCGCGCTGCGACCCCTACAAGGATCCGATCCCCCCAATTCCCGACGAGATCATCAACCAGGCCTCGGCGGTCTATGTCCAGGCCTATGAAGCGATCACGGGGGCGAAATTCGTGCCCGACCTTTCCGGCGATACGGTGCTGGAGCGTATCCGTTCGAACCTCGCGCGGTATTTTTGAGGTTGCGCGCCGTCGGATTCGGCGCCCGGGAATTCCCGGCTTTTGTACGCGGTGATTTTCGCCTAACCTTCCGTCATGTCTGCTTATGCCCGCGCAAGGCATATCTTTCCAGGCGGCGCCGCGCTGGCGCTGGCGCTTTGGCTGACGCAAGCGGCTTCTCCCGCCGAGCCTGTCGATGTCGAGCTGGTGCTGGCGGTCGATGTCTCTCTCTCCATGTCGCCGGCGGAGCTGGAGATACAGCGTCACGGCTACGCGGCGGCGCTGACGCATGACAATGTGCTCAAGGCCATCGCCGACGGCGCCTATGGCAAGATCGCCGTCACCTATGTCGAATGGGCGGGCACGACCTGGCAACGAGTCGTCGTGCCGTGGACCGTGATCGCCAACCGCGCCGACGCCGATGGGTTCGTCGCGAAGCTCGACGCCAACCCGCCGGACAGCGCCCGGCGCACCTCGATTTCCGGGGCGCTGAGCTTCGGCAGCGACCTGTTCGCAGAGAGCGGATTCCAGGGAACCAAGCGCGTCATCGACGTTTCCGGCGATGGACCGAACAACCAGGGCGCGCCGGTCGACCTCACGCGGGACGAGGTGGTCAAGCAAGGCATCACCATCAACGGCCTGCCGCTGATGACGCGCGGCGGCTTCAGCGGCGCCTTCGATGTTGAAAATCTCGACCGTTATTACAGCGACTGCGTCATCGGCGGACCGGGCGCATTCATGGTTCCTGTCAATGACTGGACGCAATTTCCCGAAGCGATCCGCCGCAAGCTGGTGCTCGAGCTTGCTGGTCCAGCTTCACCGCAATGGGCGGCGGAAGAGGCCGCTCACCCGCCGGTTGTGCGGATCGACGACAGGCCGGCCGCCGACTGCCAGGCCGGCGAGAAGATGTGGCGCAACCGCGGCTGGGGCATGCCGTGAGCAACGCTCAAGCAAGTGCCTGCCTCAGCATCCGCTCAAGGGCGTCGGCCATGCGCGGCATGGAGGCGACTTCGCCGGCGTCTTGAGGCACTCTGCCGGGCGTCTTGTTGGCGTCCATCAAATAGGTCTTGCCGTCATGCACGGCGAAGTCGAACTTGCCGTAGTCGAAGCCCAGTTCCTTGCGTCTTCGGCGAAGATCGTCCGGAATGGGGCACGGCTCGCTGCGAAACACGCCCGCGCCTTTCACGATACGGTCGCGTGAGACAAAACGGCCGCAGAAATCATAGTCGCCGCAAAAGAGCCAGTAGCGCAGCGCAAAGCCATCGGGCTCGACTTCCGGCAGGAAACGTTCGACCAGAAGGTCGGGGTCGTCGAAGACATCTCGCGGCACTTCGGCAGCGTGGTCGAAGATCTGGTACTCCTTCAACACCCGGGCGCCGGGGAACGGTGGAGGGCGGCCGGCTCGCCGGGCGCGATGGTTGAGGCGGCTCTCCGGCATGCCGCCGCAATTCAGATCCCCTTTGACGATGACAGGGCCTTCCCAGCCATCGTGCGGAGCAACTCTGGCCATGCTGACGCGTGATTTCGAAATGTCGGTGACACCGACATTGAGGCAAAAAGGGAAGCGGCTCCCAAATTCGATGTAGGCGGAATCGACAGTCGTTGAGTCGACGTGAAGGATTGCGGCATCCCCGGCGATCTTCGCCGAGAAGCCCTGGGCAATGGTCCAGGAATGGCCGCGGCGGCGCAGATCCTCGAGGATTGCATGGATCATGTAGCTGCTTTCGGCTCGCCGAAACAGCTTGCGCTCGAGCAACCGGTCGTGCTCGTGCGTGATTACCACAATGTGCGCCACTCTGGCCCCCCGGCCTTCTTCCGTCCAAGCTATCGATAATATAGAGGACTGCGTCAGGGGAAGTGCAATGCACTACAAAAGGGGGCGAGAGGCATGTCCGATCTGTGGGCAAATCTTTTTCGTACGTGGGATCTCATCGGGGCGCCCTTGCGGCCGCACCCCGATGCGGTCGCGGTCATGAAACGCGAGCTGAGGACCGACGACGCGGAGATGGCGCTGCTCGGCGTCACGCCTGAGTTCGCCAGGCTCGGCAAATCGCTCACCGCTATCGATGCCAATCCGAACATGATCGGGGCGCTGTGGATTGGCGACGATGCCAGCCGCAAGGCGGTGGTCGGCAACTGGCTCGACCTGCCTCTGTCGGACCGGAGTGTCGATGCGATCATCGGCGACGGTTGCCTTTCCGCCGTCATCACCGAAGCCCAGCGCCTCAGATGCCTGGAAGAAATGGCTCGTGTGCTGAAGCCTGGCGGTCGCGCCGCCATCCGGCTGTTCGCAAGGCCGAAAGAGACAGAGCCGCTCAGCGCCATCAAAGCCGATGCCCTGGCTGGCAGGATAAAGGCGCTGGCCGAAATCGTGCTGCGCACGGCGCTGTCGTTGCCGGCCGCCGCGCCCGACTACGGCCTCAAGATGTCGGCCGTCCTTGATGGCATCAACGAGATGTTCGGCGACCGGACGGAACTGATGGCGGCGGGCGGGTGGCAGCCAGGGGCGTTTGCCTTCATAGACCTCTATAAAGGCTCCGACACGATCTGCTGCTGGCTGAACGAAGACATCCACGTGGGGGAGGCTTCACGTTATTTTGATGATTTCCGCCTGGTCGCCAGCGGCGGCTATCCGGTCGCCGAGCGCTGCCCGATCCTTGTCCTGAGCTCGCCGCGAATCTGACACGCGGAGCGCGCGATGAACCGGCGCAACGCCGGCGATTGGACCATCGTCGACTGCGGCTTCTGCTTCATTGACAAGCCTTTTGGCGTCTGTGAGACAATCTGAGCTCACCACAAAAAAGGGGAACCACAATGAACAGAACCACCATTTTCGCGGCGGCGCTGACGGTGGCCGCCGTGCTCGGCGCGCCGGCGATGGCCGCCACCTCGCTCACCATCGGCATCAGCGGCTGGACCGGCTTCGCGCCGCTGACTCTGGCCAAGCAGGCCGGGCTTTTCGAAAAGCACGGGCTCGACGTCACGCTGAAGAAAGTGCCGCAGGCGAGCCGCCCGCTGGCCATTGCCAGCGGCGACCTGCAATGCGCGGCGACCACGGTCGAGACCTGGATGGTGTGGAACGCCAGCGGCGTCACCACCAAGCAGATCTTCCAGCTCGACAAATCCTATGGCGCCGACGGTATCGTGGTGCGCAACGACATCAAGTCCGTCGCCGACCTCAAGGGCAAGAATGTCGCCTCGTCGGCGCCCGGCACGTCGCCCTATTTCCTGCTCGCCTGGGTGCTCAACAAGAACGGCATGTCGACCAAGGACGTCACCGTCGTCAATCTGGAGCCGGACGCGGCGGCGCAGGCCTTCCTGGCCGGCCAGAACGATGCCGCCGTGACCTACGAGCCATTCATTTCGGCCGTGCGCGACAAGGCCGACCAGGGCCACATCCTGGCGACCACGCTCGACTACCCGATGGTGCTGGACACCGTCGGCTGCACGCCGGATTTCCTCAAGGCCAACCCCGACGCTGCCAAGGCGCTTGCCGACAGCTATTTCGACGCGCTCGACCTGATCAAGAAGGATCCGCAGAAATCCTACGAGATCATGGGCGCCGATGTGAAGCAGTCGGCCAAGGAGTTCGAGGATTCGGCCAAGTACCTGAAATGGGCCGACAAGGAGGAGAACAAGCAGTTCTTCACCAAGGAGTTCCAGGATTTCTCCAAGACGGCTGCCGAGCTTTTGCTGCAGATGGGACTGATCAAGGAGGTCCCGGACGTGTCGACGCTTGCCGACACCAGCGCGGTGGCCAACTGATCGCGCATCATCCGATCGGCGGCGCAAGGCCGCCGGTCCCTTTTCTCTAAAGCGCGTCGCGATCCTCCGGATACGCCCCTCGCGCTTTAGCTCTTTGATTTTGCGCATGTCTTACCCGAAACCGGTTCCCACTTCCGGGAGACACGCTTTAAGGACTGGGCCTGATGCTGCGTCCCTTGCATCCCGTTCAGCCGGGCACTCGAACCGTGCTCGGCATCGCCTTCTTCATACTGTTCGTTGTGTTCTGGGCATGGATCACGCTCGGCGGCCATGTGAACCGGATCTTCCTCGCCGATCCGCTGTCCATGCTGAAGGATGGCTGGCGGCTGCTCACCGAGGACCGCTTCTGGCTCGATATCCTGATTACCATCTGGCGCGTCTTCGGCGGCTTCGTGCTGGCCTCGATCGTCGCGGTGCCGATCGGCATCGCCATGGGCGCCTGGAAGCCGGTCGAAGCCTTCCTCGAGCCGTTCGTGTCCTTCGCGCGTTACCTGCCGGCATCGGCCTTCATCCCGCTGCTCATCCTGTGGGCCGGCATCGGGGAATTCGAGAAGCTCCTGGTGATCTTCGTCGGCTCGGTGTTCCAGATCATCCTGATCGTCGCGGTCAAGGTCGGCGGCACGCGGCGGGACCTCGTCGAAGCCGCCTATACGTTGGGGGCGACCGACAACGGCATCGTCAAGCGCGTGATCATGCCGGCCAATGCGCCGGAGATCGCCGAAACGCTGCGGCTGGTGCTCGGCTGGGCGTGGACCTACGTCATCGTCGCCGAACTGATCGGGTCGTCGTCGGGCATCGGCTATATGATCATCAACAGCCAATCGCGGCTGGCGACCGGGCAGATCATCTTCGGCATTATCGTCATCGGGCTGATCGGACTTCTGTCCGACTTCGCCTTCAAGGCGCTCAACCGCTGGCTCTATCCATGGAGCCTGGCATGAGCAAACTTCTGATCGAAGGCGTCTCGCGGACCTTTGCCGGGGTCGGGGGCGGGCAGCCCGTGCGGGCGCTGCAGCCGGTCGACCTCGCGGTCGCGGCCAATGATTTCATCACCATCCTGGGGCCATCAGGCTGCGGCAAGTCGACCTTGCTCAGGATCGTCGCCGGGCTGGAAGCGCCGAGCACGGGCCGCGTGCTGCTCGACGGCAAGGCGGTCACAAGGCCGGGACCGGATCGCGGTATGGTGTTCCAGTCCTACACGCTGTTTCCCTGGCTGACGGTCGCGCAAAACATCGGCTTCGGCCTGCGTGAGCAAGGCAGGCCCGAGCGCGAGCGCAACGAGATCGTCGCCTCCTATATCGATCTCGTCGGCCTGAAAGGCTTCGAGAACCACTGGCCGAAACAGCTTTCGGGCGGCATGCAGCAGCGCACGGCGATCGCGCGGGCGCTGGCCAACGATCCCGAAATCCTGCTGCTCGACGAGCCGTTCGGCGCGCTGGACAACCAGACGCGCGGGCTGATGCAGGAATTGCTGCTCGGCATCTGGGAGCGGCGCAAGAAGACGGTGCTGTTCGTCACCCACGACATCGAAGAGGCGATCTTCATGGCGTCGCGGGTGATCGTGATGAGCGCGCGGCCTGGCCGCATCAAGTCGGACGTGCCGGTCGACCTGCCGCATCCGCGCCACTATACGCTGAAGACCAGCCCGGAATTCTCGGCGCTCAAGGCGCAGCTCACCGAAGACATCCGCATCGAGGCGATGCGAACGGCGCAGACGCAGTCGGCCTAGACGACTGCGCTCCTGCCTGCTTAAGCCGCCAGCAGCTGCTTGCGGTCGACGCGCTCCTGCTGCGGCGAGCGGGCATAGAGCTCGCGGTAGCATTTGGAGAAATGCGAGGCGGAGACGAAGCCGCAGGCCACCGCCACTTCGACCACCGGCATCGACGACTGGATGAGCAGGTGCCTGGCGCGGTCGAGCCGGATCTCCAGATAGTAGCGGGCGGGGGAGCGGCCCATCTCGGTGCGGAACAGGCGCTCGATCTGCCGGCGGGAAAGATCGACATGGTCGGCGATTTCGATCAGCGACAGCGGCTCGGAGAGGTTGGCCTCCATCAGCTCGATGATGGTGAGCACCTTGGAATTCTGGACGCCGAGGCGGGCGCGCAGCGGCAGGCGCTGGCGGTCGGTCGGGCTGCGCACGCGGTCGGTCAGCACCTGCTCGCAGACGCGGTTGACGAGGCTCTCGTCGAAATCATCGCCGATCAGCTTCAGCATCATGTCGAGCGCGGCGGTGCCGCCGGCGCAGGTGTAGATGTTCTGGTCGACCTCGAATAGGTCGGCGAAGACATTGGCTTTCGGGAAGGCCTCGGAGAAGCCCGGAAGGTTCTCCCAATGGATGGCGCAGCGCTTGTTGGAGAGCAGGCCGGCGGCGGCCAAGATATGGGCGCCGGTGCACAGGCCGCCCACGGCGACGCCGCGATTATACTCCTCGCGCAGCCAGGCAAAGGCCGATTTGTTGTGGTAGCGCTCGACATTGATGCCGCTGCAGACGATCGCCATGTTCGGCCGGTCCGGCCCGGCCATCTTCCTGCGCTCCTCCTCGAGCGAGGTGTTGACGGCACATTCGACGCCGTTCGAGGCGCGAACCGGCTTGCCGTCGATGCTTGCCAGGCGCCAGCTATAGGCCTCATAGCCGAGCATCCGGTTGGCCGAGCGCAGCGGATCGAGCGCTGTCGCGAAAGCGATCATGGTGAAATCGGGAATGAGGAAGAATACAAACGATCTCTTGATCGGGTGCTTTACGGCATTCACGGTGAAACCTCACGCAGCCATGACGCGAACAGGATGTCGCGAACAGCATAGCGACAACAGGAAAAACCATTCCTGTCAATCGGGTAGGCGGCTAAGTGAAGATTAAATTTGCGACACGGGTCGCAAATGGGCAATAGGTGCAACCGCAGGGCGTCACTGCGCGGGCGGCAACTTCCGGGCCCAAATGAAAACGCCGCCTCGGCAAGCCGGGCGGCGTTGAATTCAGCTTATCGGTGCTGGATTGTCTCAGGCAACAAAGCCGAGACGGGCAGCGGCCACGGCGCCGGTCTGGCCGGGCATGGTCTTGGCAAGGCGCTGACGCTCGAGAGCGGTCGTCAGGTTCATTTCGCGGCGTGCGAAAAGGCGGGCAAAGAGCTTCATCATCATCTCCATTTGGTTGCTCAGACGGGTCGCCTTCGCTTGATGGAGTGGGGCAGCTCGTTTTTGCTGGCGCTGATATAGGCTCGCTTCGGCAAAAACTAAATCGCAAAAACGAAGCGCTTGATATGAAAAGCGACACGATTTGCGACATTTTTGGGCAGTGTGCCCATAATTTCCTATTGTTTACAGCGCTTTAGCCGATCCGTTAACCCGCTATGCGAGTGGTTCATATGCGTCATGCAGCGGCGGCATGGCTGGAAAAGTCGTTTGAGTGCAAACAAAAAAGGCCTAAACAAACAAAAAGGCCCGCCGAGCTGACGCGGCAGGCCTTCAGAACTCCATACACACGTGATTACTTTGCTCCGGCCCAGCTTCCGACACCGTGGCGCAGGCCGGTCTTGACGTCGGCCGCTTCCGGCCAGCCGATATCCTTCTGCAGTTCGATCGGCAGCGCATGGATGGCGCGTTCGGTCTGGTAGCGGGCGCGGGCCGCGCTGAATTCGGTCGCAAGCCGACCGATGGACGACAGGATAGACATTTCTTTCTCCTCTATGCGGGCAGGGAGGCGCCCGTCACTGCGTTAAGTCAGGTCTGTTTCAGCTTCATTTCATGTCGATTGCAGGACTGTGTCAGGGTCGTTTCATGGCTGTTTTTGGCAGCATCCTGCATCGATCGAGTTGACTATGCGCCTGGAGTGATGTTCAATCAAACGAAATGGAATGATGGATTGCATCAGAAAAATTGAAGGCACGCTCCCATGAATGCCCCGCTCAATCATCCCTTGCCGCTGCTTGACCTCGATGTGCTGCGCACCTTCGTGGCGATCGCGGAGACCGGCTCATTCACCACCGCCGCCAACGCGGTGTTCCGCACGCCGTCGGCCGTGTCCATGCAGATCAAGAAGCTGGAGGATATCCTCGGCCGTTCCGTCTTCGCGCGCGACGCGCGTTCGGTGACGCTGACCACGGATGGCGAGATGCTGCTCGGCTATGCGCGCCGGCTGCTGTCGATCAACCGCGAGGTGGTGTCGAAGTTCATCATCCCCGACATTGTCGGCGTGGTACGGCTTGGGTCCCCCGACGACTATGGCGAGCGCGTGCTGCCGCATGTGCTGAAGCGCTTCGCGCAGTCGCATCCCTCGATCGCCGTCGATGTGACCATCGACCAGAGCATCAATCTGCGCCGGCGTATGGACGACCGCGCGCTCGACATCACGCTGCTGACCAATTCCTACAAGACCAGCGCGATCGGCGCCGAGGTTCTGCTAACCGAACCGATCGTGTGGGCCGGCGCCAAGGGCGGCTGCGCGCATCTGCGCGAACCCTTGCCGGTGTCGCTGTGGGAGGAGGGCTGCGCCTGGCGGGCCGGGGCGCTGGAAGCGCTCGGCCGCGAAGGCCGCAATTACCGCATCGCCTATATGAGCGCCCACACGGCCGGCCAGCGCGCCGCTATCATGGCCGACCTCGCGGTGGCGCCGCTGCCGAAGTCCTTCCTCGGCGATGAGATGGTCTCGCTGGGCGCCAAGGACGGCATGCCGGAGATCGGCACCTACAATCTCGCCATGGTGGTGGCGCCCGACGCCAGCGCGCCGGTGAAGGCTGTTGCCGACCATATCCGCGCGACGTTCGAATTGTTCCGCGAAACCGGCAAGTTCTGACGAGCCTTGTCGTGAGCCGTGCCTCAGTTCTCGACGATCTCATCGCGTTCAGAAAGCCGCTCAATCTTCTGACCGAAATGATGGGCGACGTGGGTTGGTCCGAGACGCCAGTGGCTGTCCTGACGGCGGATATATCGTGAGCGTTCTCCAACGGTTTCGGTCGGGAGCACTCACCGCGGCCGATGTGGAAGGTTGGGCGGATCTGATCGAATGCAGGGAGGACATCGACTATCAGTCAGATCGCTATGAGGAAATATTGCAAGCGATCTACGTGTTGGCCAATCCGGTCTTGAATGGGTTGCCTGATGAAGCTTCGACCGACCAGGTGATCGGCTCGCTCTTGCGCTGACCAGTGGTTTTGCCGCTGCTCAGAAATGCGACGATGCTGTCGCGCGCGCGGCGAGCCTCGGGCATCTCGATCAGCGGCCACACATGGAACATACCTTCCTCATAGACCACGTCCACCTCGACGCCGGCAGCCCGCGCCCTTTCGGCGAAGATGAGATTATCTGGTGTCAGCATGTCGCGTGAACCGGTCAGCAGCAGCGTCTTCGGCAGCACGGATAAGTCGCCGTAAAGCGGGCTGATGTGCCAGTCTTTGCGGTCGAAACCGGCGCTGTAGAGCCGCACCGCTTCCAGCCCCCCCGGAATACCCAGCCACGGATCCTGCCGCTCGGCCTCGAAGACTTCAGGATTTGCAAGCGAAACGTCGAGGCCGGGCGAAATCAGCACGTGATGCGACGGCGAGGGCAGGCCCTCCTCGGCCGCCATCATGGTGAGCACGACCGCCATGTTGCCGCCGGCGGAATCGCCCATGAAGACGATGTCCTCGGCGTCGGTCTCTTCAAGCATGCGCCGGTAGACGTCGCCGACCATGCCGAACATGTCGTGGAAATCGTGCTCGGGCGCGATGGGGTAGATCGGCACGGTGATGCCGAAACCGAGACGCTCGGCCATCTCGGCGATCATCCGCCAGTGGTAGGACGTGATCTGAAAGACATAGGCGCCGCCATGCATGTAAAGGATGCGCCGGCGCTCGCCCGCCTTCGGCGCGATCTCATAGACGGGAAAGCCGCCGATCTCGGTCTCGGTGATGTCCAGCCGCGCCTTCAGCAAGGCCGGCGGGTGATAGTCCTCGGTCTTGCGGGCGTAGGCGATCCAGCGCTGCAGGTTCTCGGGACTGGAAAAGGCTTTCTTGCGGCTGTGCCGCAGAACGAACGAAACGAGATGGCTTTTCAAACTGGGCATGCGGATACACGGATCTCGGCAGAGCCGACTAAGAGAATTCCCCCGCTCCGCGAAGATCGTACCGCAGTTAAAAATGTCAAGGATTCACGCTGGCACATCGGCGTGATCCGATGGCACCAGTTCCTTGTTTGCGCAATTCTGGACGAACTACGGCAAGCCGCCGAGCTCAATCGCTGCGCGCTTTTCCTGGATTTGCCTGGCGCCGCCTCGGCAGCAGCGCGGCGCGCAGTTTGTTGTCGCCGGTCGCCAGGGCCGCCTTGCGACCCCGGCGCTTGCCAAGCAGCTTGCATTTGTCGGCGAAGGTCATCAGCGCGGCGTGCCCAGAAGCAGCTTGTGCAGTGCTGCCTGCGGGTCGCTCGGCGGCGAGGCCGGCCAGCCGATATCCTTCTGGACATGCGCCGGCAGATCGTTGAGCGCGCGGATCGCTTTGTTCCTGGCATGAGCCTGCCTGACGGTGACACCGAAGCGGCTGAGATTTCCGAACATCGACATTTTCATCTCCCTTGAAGAGCAACGGCGGCCGAAATTGTCGCTGCCGCCATGCGATGGCCGCTAAATGCGTCATGCATGTATCGGGTCGATTTCGCGAGAACAGGGTTTCGGTTTCGGGATCGCGCGGATCCGGAAACATTCGCATGCAAATGAATTAGGCCGATCGGCATGCCGAGTCCGGTCCGAATAGCTGCCATGGGCGGTTGACGGGGGCGAGTGGCTGCATAGTTAGTGTGCAATGCGGCGTGGGGTAAGTGCACCGCAGCATGATGCGAGATGGGTCAGGGCATCGTGACAAGCATACATAGCATCCAATATCTGCGCGGCCTCGCCGCATGCGCGGTGGTTTGCTTCCATGTCAGCGAGCAGTTCGGCGGTCCGTTCGATGTAGGAGCAGCCGGCGTCGACGTTTTCTTCGTCATCAGCGGCTTCATCATGTGGGTGACGACGGCGGGCAGGCCGGCCAATCCCTGGCGCTTCATGGGGCGCCGTATAACCCGCATCGTGCCTCTCTACTGGATCGTCACGCTCTTGACCGCGGCGGGGATCCTGCTCAAGCCGCAGTTCTTCTACGGCCATTTCCTCAGTGTGGCGAATTTCGCCGGCTCGCTGTTCTTCCTGCCGGTCCTGCAGGACGATGCGCTGCATCCCATCGTCATACAGGGTTGGACGCTTTGCTATGAGATGATGTTCTATCTCGTCTTCACGCTCGTCCTGTTTCTGGGCGAGCGCTGGCGGTTCGGCGTTCTCGTGGGCGCACTTGTCGCCATCGTCGCGCTGCATTTCGTCCTTCCCGAGGGATATGCGCATGCCTTCACCGATCCTGTCGTGATCGAGTTCGCGGCCGGCGTCGTCGCGGGGCGCTTGTGGCTTCACGGTACCAGGCTGCCGCTCGGGGCGGGGCTGGCGATGTCTGGCGCGGGATTCTTTCTGCTTGCGGCCGGCCAGCCGTTCGATGCCGATTTGCCTCGCGCCTTGCTCTGGGGGCTTCCGGCCGCATTGATCGTGGCGGGCGCGGTCTTTGCCGAGCGGGCGCGGCCGTTCAAGCCGGCTGCCTTGCCCACTTTTCTCGGCGACGCGTCCTATTCGATCTATCTGTGGCACGTCGCGGTTGGCGTGCTGGCGACGGGCGTCGTCCTGAGGATCGGAATTCCCGCGGCTTTGCAGCCGGCGACGATCCTGGTCGCCACGCTTGCATTCTCGGCGATGCTTTATCTGACTGTCGAAAAGCCGTTGATCGGGCTGCTGCACCCGCAAGGTCCCAAGGGCGCCGCCAAGGCAAGCAACGCCGCGGCCGCAGGGGCCGCGGCAAGGCCGGCTAAAGCCTTGTTCTAATCGCGGCCGCGGCGTGCCGCGCGCTCCTCGCGCGAACGCCGGCGCGGGGTGGCGTCGCCGGCGGTGCCGTCCTCG
Source organism: Mesorhizobium sp. M2E.F.Ca.ET.209.01.1.1 (assembly GCF_004010375.2). Taxonomy (NCBI): domain Bacteria; kingdom Pseudomonadati; phylum Pseudomonadota; class Alphaproteobacteria; order Hyphomicrobiales; family Phyllobacteriaceae; genus Mesorhizobium; species Mesorhizobium sp. M2E.F.Ca.ET.209.01.1.1. Next base: position 203,076 of record NZ_SADP02000003.1, read on the forward strand.
CTCATTGCCTTGCGCGGCGGCAGCTTCACCGCTGCAGCCAGCTTCGGGAACGGGTCGACCTTGTTTGGCAGCGCCATGGCGTAGACGAAGTGTTCCTGGAACTTGGGCTCCAGCGCTGTCTCGATCTTCTCGATCCTGCTCACGGTTTCCTCGATCTCGCGCCGGTAGCCACGATTGAGCAGCGCCATGCGTGCGCCGGCGCCCGCGGCATTGCCGACGGCCGAGACCTTGTCGAGATCGCAATCCGGGATCAGGCCGAGCACCATGGCGTATTTCGGATCGATGAAGGAGCCGAAGGCGCCGGCGAAATGGATGCGGTCGACATGATCGGTATGCTGCTTTTCCATCAACAGTTTGGTGCCGGCGTAGAGCGCTGCCTTGGCAAGCTGGATGGCGCGCACGTCGTTCTGGGTGATGGTGATCTTCGGCTCGCCTTCCTTCAGCACGTAGGAAAAGGTGCGGCCGTTGGGCACGATGCGCGGCGAGCGCATGCTTAGCGATCCATCGACGACGCCGTCCTCGGAGATGATGCCCGACAGATACATCTCGGCGATCACTTCGATGATGCCGGAGCCGCAAATGCCGGTGACGCCCGTCGCCTGCACGCTTTCGGCGAAGCCCGGCTGATCCGACCACAGTTCCGAACCGATGACGCGGTAACGCGGCTCCAACGTGTCGGGATCGATGCGCACGCGCTCGATGGCGCCTGGCGCGGCGCGCTGGCCGCCGGAGATTTCCGCGCCCTCGAAGGCCGGACCGGTGGGCGAGGAGGCCGCGACGACCCGCGTGGAGTTGCCGAGCACGATCTCGGCGTTGGTGCCGACGTCGACGATCAGCATCATCTCGTCCTGCCGGTGCGGACCTTCCGACAAGGTAACGGCGGCGGCATCGGCGCCGACATGGCCGGCGATGCAAGGCAGCATGTAGAGGCGGGCGCCCTGGTTGAGCTTGAGACCGATATCGGAGGCCTTGATGCGCACCGCCCCGGAGACGGCGAGCGCGAAGGGCGCGCCGCCGAGCTCGGTCGGATCGATGCCGAGGAACAAATGATGCATGATCGGATTGCCGACGAAGACGGAATCCAGGATGTCGGCGCGGTGGACACTGCCTTCCGCGCAGACCTTGTCGACCAAGCTGGAAATGGCCTCGCGCACGGCCACCGTCATGCCTTCGCGGCCGTCCGGATTCATCATCACATAGGAGACGCGGCTCATCAGATCCTCGCCGAAGCGGATCTGCGGATTGGACGTGCCGGAGGATGCGGCGACGCGGCCCGACAGCAGCGACACCAAATGCATGGCGATGGTGGTCGAGCCGATATCACAAGCGAGGCCATAGGCTTCGTTCTTGAGGCCGGGCCACAGCGCGATGACGCGCGCGACGTCGCTGTCGGCATCCTTGTGGATGGCGGCCGTCGCGGTCCAGTTGCCCTTGCGCAGGATTCCCTGCACCTGCGGCAGCAGATAGAAGTCGAATTCGAGATTCTTGAGGCCCCAGTCCTTCATCAGGGCGATCTTGAGCCGGTCGAGATCGCCAAGCGGCTTGTGCATGTCGGGCTCTTCGATCTCGACATAGCACATGCGGATCGCCGTATCGCGGGCGATCACCCTGGTGTCGGCGTCCTTGCGGATTGTCTGGGCGTTGATGACCGTGTCCTGCGGCACGTCGATGACGAGATCGCCGAGAATCTGGGCGGAGCAGGAGAGGCGACGCCGCTCGGGCAGGCCGCGGACGCGCTCGTAGCGTTCCTCCTTGGCGCCCTTGGGCGAAATGTGGTCGTTGGACGAGACGATCTTGTGCTTGGCGAAATTGCCTTCCTGCACCTCGATCTGGCAGCGCCCGCAGGTGGCGCGGCCCCCGCACACGCTTTCGACATAGACGCCGAGCTGGCGCGCGGCATCGAGCACCGGCGTTCCGACCGGGAACCGGCCGCGCTTGCCCGATGGCATGAACAGCACGAGCGGATCGGTGATGTTGGGCGGAGGGTTCATGCTGGCACGTGTCTCGATGGCAATTGCCGATGCCGTTTAACGGATCGTTTTACTGTTGGGTGGAGAGTCTGCTGGTCCAGGGGCCAACCATGTCGGATCTGCTGCTCTCCGCCGTCCTCACCGCCTTCACCATGGTGCGCGTGATCAAGGGCTCTTGGCTGCGCAACCCGCAATACCTTGCCGCCGGAATTCTCGGCGCGGTCGTCGGCGCGCTGCTGCTGCACGCCTACTGGCCAGCCTATGATGATGATTTCATCGTCGGCGGCGTCACGGGCATTTTCGGATCGTGGACGGGCATGGCGCTGTTCGACGCCATAGTGGGTATGGCCTGAACGCAAAGCAGAGCTGTCCGACCGCATCGGCAGCACGGTCGGATAGATGATGTTTGCAGGAGAATTCATCGGTTTGCCGTTCAGCCGCCCGTACTGTCGATTGTCAATTTGAAATAGGCGGTAAGCGCAGCAAAAGCTAATATATTGAACGTAAGGAAAAATCTGGGGAAATTTCTTGCATATGCCACATGCCGGGGAAGTGTCTTATTTATTCTAACGGCCCATCCGACGAACAATAAGAAAAGCAGGACGTCAGCGTAGACAATATAAGGCCCTAACCGCAGCACGCCAGCAGAAAACAAGTCAAAATGCTGCTTGTCAGGGAAGATGAAGAATCGCGTTGCGCAAAAAATGGCAATGCCCGGGACCGATAGGATTCCAAGCAGACCAAGCTGGACCTTGCCTACGGAGATCGGCTGTTTTCCCATTTCTTGATCAGGTTTCTTCATCTTTGGAGGCAAAGCTCCTTGCTTATCCCCTGGCCATGCGGGCTTCACGGCCGCCGCGGCGGCGGCCGCCGGCGGCAGCGCCGTCACCAGGAGCGGTGACCGCGACCGGAGCGGCAACGGCATGGCCACCTTCGGCCGGCTTGTAATCCTTGTAGGTGCGGATCCAGTTGGTGCAGTTCTCGTCGGTGCCGTTCAGCACATTGGCGCCGCGCACGGCTTCCATTTCCTGCGGACGGACCGGGTTCATGATTGCCGAGGTCATGCCGGCGCCGATCACCATCGGGATGAAGGCGGCGTTGATGCCGTGGCGGTGCGGCAGGCCGAAGGAAATGTTGGAGAGGCCGCAAGTGGTGTTGACCTTGAGCTCCTCACGCAGGCGGCGCAGCAGCGCGAACACCTGGCGCCCAGCATCGCCCAGCGCGCCGATCGGCATCACCAGCGGGTCGACGACGACGTCATGCGCCGGGATGCCGAAGTCGGCGCAGCGCTCGACGATCTTCTTGGCGACGGCAAAGCGGACGTCCGGGTCCATCGAGATGCCGGTCTCGTCGTTGGAGATGGCGACGACCGGGACGTTGTATTTCTTGACCAGCGGCAGGATGGCCTCGAGCTTTTCTTCCTCGCCGGTGACGGAGTTGACCAGCGGGCGGCCCTTGGCAACCTTCAGCGCGGCCTCGATGGCGGCGGTGACCGAAGAGTCGATCGACAGCGGCAGATCGACTAGGCCTTGCACGATCTCGAGCGTCTGCACCAGAAGCGCCGGCTCGGTGGCGTTGGGGTCGACGGCGGTGACGCCGGCATTGACGTCGAGCATGGTGGCGCCGCAGGCGGCCTGCTCCAGCGCGTCCTTGATGACGGTTTCGAAATTGCCGGCCACCATCTCGGCGGCGAGCTTCTTGCGGCCGGTCGGGTTGATGCGTTCGCCGATTACGCAGAAGGGCTGATCGAAGCCGATGACGATTTCTCGGGTCGCTGAGGCGACGATGGTGCGGGTCATGCGATCTCTCCGTCGGGATATAAAGAGTTCTTTATATCGTTATCTGATTTTGTTCAAGCGGATGGTGCCGACCACGTCTCAATGCGCGGTCTTCACCATGTCCACCTGGGTTTCGGTAAGCTCGTCGTGCAGTATGTGGTCGAGACGCTCGGCGACGATCTGGTCGTCGCGGCGGATTTCGCGTTGCCAGGGCTGGCGGCCTTTCAGCACGCCGGATTCATCGACGATCTCGGCGACATATTCCTCCTGGCGGTAGGCCATCACATGGATGCCGGCGACACCTGGGATTTCCTTCACCTCGTTGATGATGTCGATGCAGAGCTGCTTGCCTTCCTTCTTCTGATCCTGCGCGCCTTCCAGCCGCTTGAGCACCGCGTCGGGGATGTGGATGCCCGGCACGTTGGAGCGGATCCACTTCGCCGTCTTGGCGGAAGCCAGCGGACCGACACCGCAAAGCAGGAAAAGCTTTTCGGTGTGGCCGAGGTCGCGGGCCTTCTGCATGAAGGTTTTGAACATGGGCACGTCAAAGCAGTACTGCGTCTGCGCGAACTGCGCCCCGGCGGCGATCTTCTTGCCGAGATGGATCGGGCGGAAGTCGTAAGGCGGCGCGAAGGGATTGACCGCGCAGCCGAGGAAGACCTGCGGCGGCGTCGTCAGCTTGCGGCCGGACAGGAACTTGCCATTGTCGCGCATGATGCGGATGGTTTCGAGCAGCGACATGGAATCGAGGTCGAAGACAGGCTTGGCGCCGGGCTGGTCGCCGGCCTGCACGCCGTCGCCGGTGAGGCAGAGCATGTTGGCGACGCCCATCGCGGCGCCGCCCAGCACGTCGCCCTGAATGGCAATGCGGTTCTTGTCGCGGCAGGCGATCTGCATGATCGGCGCATAGCCCATGCGGGTGAGCAACGCGCAGATGCCGACCGAAGACATGTGGCAGTTGGCGCCGGAAGCGTCGACCGCGTTGATGGCGTCGACCCAGCCGTCGAAGATCTTGGCGCGGTTGTAGACGTCTTCCGGATCGGCGCTGTCTGGCGGGTTGAGCTCGGTGGTCACGGCGAACTCGCCGCGGCGCAGCACGCGCTCCAGCCGGCCGCGCGAGGTGTGGCCGGGCAGGGGATCGAGCGGCAGGTGGATGCCGGCCGGATTCTCGTCGCGCTGGCGGACGGTCATGCGGAGGCTCCGGGCTTGGGCGTGTTCTGAGCAGCCTCGCGGGTGGAGGCAGCTTGCGCAGTAACGCGCAGCCAGGCCGAGGTTTCGCGCAGCGACTGGTCGACCGGCTTCTGCACGTCGAGGATCTTGTCGCCATGCACCATGTTGCGCGAGCCTTCCCAGGCCTTGACCCAGACGCAGGGCATGTCCGGCTCGACCTCGCAATTGCCGTTGGCGCGCACGCCGCCGCACGGGCCGTTGCGCAACTGCTTGGGGCAGTTCATCGGGCAGGACATGCCGGTCGACGACAGCACGCACTGGCCGCACATGCGACAGTCGAACATGAAGCCCTTGACGCGCTTCTCGACGAATTTCACCGGGGCCTCGACGCGGCTGTAGCCGATACCCTTCCACAAAGGATGCAGGAGCAGGAAGGCGTCGGCGAACCGACCGTAGAACCATTCGAGCAGTCGCGAGTGCCGGATGGACCAAAGCCGCACGGCGAAGGTCCGCTGGACGCGGCGCTGCGGCGACACGTCGGCCGGCTTGTAGTCGGATTTCGGCGCTGCCTTCTTGACCAATGTGGCCTGGGTAACCGTCGGCTGCTTGTCAGACATTTTCTTTCCCGCCAGCCTTGACCAGAGCGACCAGCCGCTCGCGGTCATATTTCGCGTCGAGTTCCTGGAAAGCCTTCTCGACCTCGGCCTCGATGTCATCGCCGACAGGGATCGGGTCGGCCTTGCGCCATTCCGCCAGATAGTCGTCGGTGCCGCCGGCGCCGGTGCGCATGGCGCACATGTCGATCGCCTCGGTGAAGCGCAGCGGCAGCTCGCGCTTGGCGTTCTGCCGGCCCTTCCTGACGATGACCTGGGCAGGAATGTCGCGCCAATAGACGACGATCAGATCGGCCATAAAACTCTTGCTCCTTGATGCTGCGAGCATTGCCGCAAGCGCCATGAGGCCGCTTGTTATGGGACGACGCGCGCGCCTTCAAAAGCGACGCTGGCGATGGCGCAAAGCGAATGCTGGAATCCGTTACCTGCCGATCACCAGACGCGCTTGGTCAGGCCGGTCCAGAGATAGAACCAGATCGTCGGGTGATACCACTGCTTCGACGGCAGGTCGGGATCGATCGTTTCCAGTCTGCCAGCCAATGCGTTGCCGACCGCTTCGACACAGATATCGCGCGAAAAGGCGGCCTGGCGCAGCGCATAGCTGGCGATTGTGTCGCCCATCTTGGGCTTGCCGCGCGCCTGCTTCAGCACGCCGCCGGTGTCGACGCCGGCGTCGACCAGGTGAACGGTCGTGCCGAAGTTCTGCGCGTCGCCGGAGGCCAGCGCCCAGTAGCCGCCATTCATGCCGCGATATTTTGGCGCGATGCCGGCGTGATAGTTGAGCACCGGGCAGGGCATCTCCCTGAGCGTGTCTTTCGACAGCAGCCTGCACCCGGCCAGCAGGACGACGCCTGGTTCGATGCGCGTGATTTCCTTCAGGCATTCCGGCCCGTTGGCCGACGGCACATGGATGATCGCCTGGCCTTGCCGCGGCTCGGTCGCGAGCTTCTCCTCGGCGATCAGCCGCTCGGCGTGGTCGGCAAGGAAGCGCTTACCGAGCCTGGTCAGCACCATGGTGCCGAACTGGCCGATGGCCGAGATCCAGCCCTGGCGCCGCGCGCGGCCCATGAGCAGGCGCTTTTTGGATTCGGGCGCTTCGAGGATGACGCTGACGGGGCCGACCCGATCGGCAATCGCATTGACGATGGCCCAGATATGCGGGCCACCTTCGGTGACGACCACGATCGGTCGCGTACTCGATTCCGACGCTGCCATGGCAAGCACCCGCTCTGAAGACCGGCGGATGCTATTCGGCGCGGGTTAATCCTTGGTGTGCCGAAGGCTTTCAGTCAGGCGTCAGGCCCGGCTCAGCGCTTGAACTCCATGATGTCGAGTTTCGATTCGTAATAGGGCGCGGGGAATTCGATCCGCCATTCTGTGGCGCTGTTGCGGAAGGCGTAGCCGACCTGGTCGCTCTCGGGGCCGCTGCCATAAGGCTTGGCCTTGTCGTCATTGACCGAGAACGAGCCGAGATAGATGGCGCGCTTCTCATTGTCGTCGAAGAAGCGGCCAGTCGTGCGCTGCGAGCCGCTGATCTTCGCAAGCCGCCAGCCCGAGCCGTCGTCTGTCACCTTGCACTTGAACCAGCCATAGATGACGAGCGGGCTGATACCGCCTGCCTTGATGGTGCGGCACTTCCAGTTGCCGGTGAGATCCTTGTCGGAGAAGGCGACGAGCGGCTTGGCGAGCAGTTCATCCAGTTGCTTGACCTCGGCCGGATCGCCGGCCTTGGCCTCGTCGAGGGCCGCCTTGCGCGTCTCGCCGTACTTGTCCAGCCGCGCCTTGTCGGCGGCGGTAATCAGCTTCTGCACCTCGCCATCGGCATGAGCGGGCAAAGTGAGGACGATGAGGCCGAGGGCAGCGAAAAGCAGGCGAGGGGTCATGAAATCCGTTTCCTCAATCAATGGCTGGAACAAAGTTCTTTCTGTCACTGGCGCACAACTTACCGGTTCGCGATCGTCTGTCATCCGTGCTTAACAGCGTGGGCTCGGAAAAATGGTGTTCGATCGATGCGGATCTTGCTGACGGGATCGTCCGGCTGGCTGGGTAGCGAGCTTGAACCAAGGCTCAGGGCGCTCGGCCATGACGTCATCGGCCTCGATCCGGTTGCCTCGGCGCGCACGCAAGTCGTCGGCTCGATCGCGGATCGCGATCTTGTCCTGAGAACCGTCCGCGAGCACAGCACCGAGGCCATCATTCACAGCGGCGCGCTGCACAAGCCGAACATCGAGCATTATGAGAACAGCGCCTTCGTCGCGACGAATGTGCAGGGCACGCTCAACCTGCTCGACGCAGCGGTTGCCTGCGGCGTGCAGCGCTTCGTCTTCACCTCGACGACGTCGCTGATGATCTCGCAGGCGATCCGCGCCGGCTTCCAGGGCGGCGCGCGCCAGGCGGCCTGGCTGACGGAGGAGATGTCGCCGGAGCCGCGCAACATCTATGGCGTGACGAAGCTTTCGGCCGAGCATCTGTGCCGTCTTTACAACCTTCAGCATGGATTGCCGGTGGTGGTGCTGCGCACGGCACGCTTCTTTCCCGAAGCGGACGATATGGCGCATCCGATCGAGCAATCGGATGCCAACACCAAGGCCAACGAATTGCTGTTCCGCAGGCTGACGGTGGAGGATGCGGCGGAAGCTCATGTCGCGGCATTGAAGAAGGCGCCGGAACTCGGCTTCGACGTCTTTATCGTCTCGGCGCCGACGCCGTTCAGGCCGCAGGATTGCGCGGAACTGATCGCCGATGCGCCATCCGTCGTGGCGCGCTATTTTCCCGACTATCCGCGGCTCTATGCCAAAAGGGATTGGACGATGTTCTCCTCGATCGACCGCGTCTATGATCCGTCGCAGGCGAGGGAGCGACTGGGCTTCGTCTGCAAGACCAGCTTCGCCGATGTGCTTGCGGCGCTGGAAGCGGAGGCGTGAAGCCCCCTCAGGCGCGAACCGCCACCCGCGCAAGTTCGCTCGTTAGATCACCGTAGCCGGTCGGTCGGCGCTCATAGGTAAGCCCGAGCATAATTGCGGCTTTCTCGGCGACCTTGTCGAGCTCCGGATCGTCGGTCTGGGCGAGATAGATGAGCTTCTCGTAATTGCCGAAATAATCCTTGATCAGCTCGGGATGCCGGTCGAGGCCGAGCGGCCTGATGAAGAAGGCCTCGAACTGGCGACAGAGGAAGTCGGTCATGTAAAACGACATCATGTCGCCATCGGCCACCTTCGCATAGGCGTCCATGCCCTGGTAGAAGGCAAAGCAGTGCGGCCCGGCCATGCGCTCGACGCCGTGTTTCTCGATGACACGGTCGAGCAGGCCGCCGGTGCCGCAGTCGGCATAGCCGACGAAGATGTGATCGTAACCTTCGGCCTTGGCCTTCTCGATCGCCTTATCCATCGCCGGCGCGATGCGGTCCGGATAGAAATGGAACTCGGCCGGCAGGCAGGTCAGTTCGAGATGGTCGAGCTTTAGCTGTTGCTTGACGGCCAAAACTTCGCGCGCAATCATTCCGCAGGCGATGACGAGCAGCCTGTCTGTTTGATTCGGTTCCGTTTTTTGCGTCTTGACCAAGTCGGGCCGGCTTTCGCTGGGGCTTAATATTTGTCGAGGGAGACACCGTCCATGAAACTGCTACGCGTCGCGCCGATCGCCATCCTGGCCTGCGCGCTTGCACTCACCGCCTGCGCCAACACCATCCGGGGCGTCGGCAAGGACGTCAAATCGACGGCAAGGGCGGTCAAAGACACTGTCAACTGATCTTCTCCCATCATCTGGGAACAAAAAAGCCGCGCTGCAAGGCGCGGCTTTTTTGATCCATCCTGATGCCTTGGGTCAGGCGGAAGCGCGAACGTTGTGCTTGCGCTTCATGAAATCCTTGGCGGTCTCGACGGCCACCGCCGCGTCGCGGCAATAGGCATCGGCGCCGACGGCCTTGCCGAATTCCTCGTTGAGCGGCGCGCCGCCGACCAGCACGACGTAATCGTCGCGGATGCCCTTTTCCTTCATCGTGTCGATGACGACCTTCATATAGGGCATGGTGGTGGTGAGCAGCGCCGACATGCCGATGATGTCGGGCTGGTGCTGTTCGATCGCATCCAGGTACTTCTCGACCGCGTTGTTGATGCCGAGGTCGATGACGTCGAAGCCGGCGCCTTCCATCATCATGCCGACGAGGTTCTTGCCGATGTCGTGGATGTCGCCCTTGACGGTGCCGATCACCATCTTGCCCTGCTTCGGCGCGCCGGTGGCGGCAAGCAGCGGACGCAGGATCGCCATGCCGGCCTTCATGGCGTTGGCCGAGAGCAGCACTTCCGGCACGAACAGGATGCCATCGCGAAAATCCTCGCCGACGATGCGCATGCCTTCGACGAGCGCTTCGGTCAGCACCTTGTAGGGCGCCCAATTGCGCTCGAGAAGGATATGCGTGCCTTCCTCGATTTCTTCCTTCAGCCCGTCATAGAGGTCGTCGTGCATCTGCTGCACAAGCTCCTCGTCGGAAAGCTCGGAAAGGATGATCTCGTCGTCGGACATTTTTCTCGGGCTCCTTGCTGCTCGGAATGACTGCGGCAGCCTAAAAATCGATGCGCCAATACCTAACCCGCGAGGGCAAGCTAGCCATAGCTGATTTGCGACTTCCCGCAAAAGGAAAGCGACTGAAAAGTTGGCGCTTTTCTTGTCGATTTTGCGACAGGCGTTGGCGCTGGCTGGCCGTTTCCAATAGGGTGCATGGCTACGATCCGGCAAGAAGCGGCGACGATGAGCCGCCCCAGCCAATTCAGGCCAAGTTATAGGAAGAACGATCATGAGCGATAACGCGGCAGTCGAGCAGGAAGCGTCGGGCGGACGGCGCGGACGCGGCGCCAGCGGCGGCGCGGCGGCACGCCGTGCTGCCCGTTCGGGCGGCGGCCCAGGCACCCAGCTCACCTACATCAAGCGCAAGATCAACGTCTACGAGGTCCTCAACGAGGAGGGCCTGGCGCTGATCGAGAAGAACACCGACACGGTGCTGGAAGAGATCGGCATCATCTTTCGCGACGACGCCGAGGCGCTGGCGCTGTGGAAAGAAGCGGGCGCCGACGTCAAGGGCGAGCGCGTGCACTTCCCCAGGGGGCTCTGCCGCTCGCTCTTGAAAACCGCGCCTTCGATCTACACCCAGCATGCGCGCAACCCGGAGCGTTCGGTGCAGATCGGCGGCAATGCGACCGTGTTCGCGCCGGTCTACGGCCCGCCCTTCGTGCGCGACCTGGACGGCAACCGCCGCTACGCGACGATCGAGGATTTCCAGAATTTCGTGAAGCTCGCCTATATGGCGCCGTCGATCCACCATTCGGGCGGCACGGTCTGCGAGCCGGTCGATGTGCCGGTCAACAAGCGCCATCTCGATATGGTCTACAGCCACATCCGCTATTCGGATAAGCCGTTCATGGGGTCGGTGACGGCGCCGGAGCGGGCCGAGGACACGGTGGCGATGGCCAAGCTGGTGTTCGGCGACGACTTCGTCGAGAACAACACGGTGCTGACCAGCCTGATCAACGCCAACTCGCCGATGGTATTCGACGAGACCATGCTCGGCGCCCTGAAAGTCTATTCGCGCCATAACCAGGCCTGCATCGTCACGCCCTTCATCCTGGCCGGCGCGATGAGCCCGGTGACGGTTGCCGGCACGCTGACGCAGGTGCTGGCAGAAGTGCTCGCTGGCGCCTCGTTCACGCAGCTGATCAAGCCCGGCGCGCCGGTGCTGTTCGGCACCTTCGCCTCGTCGATCTCGATGCAGTCGGGCGCGCCGACCTTCGGCACGCCGGAGCCGTCGCTCGTCTCCTATGGAGCGGCCCAGCTCGCGCGGCGGCTCGGCCTGCCGTTCCGTACCGGCGGTTCGCTCTGCGCCTCGAAGATCCCGGATGCGCAGGCGGCCTATGAGAGCGCCAACACGCTCAACTCGACCATCCTCGCCGGCACCAATTTCGTGCTGCATTCGGCCGGTTGGCTGGAGGGCGGTCTCGCCTCCTGCTACGAGAAATTCATGATGGACATCGACCAGCTCGGCATGCAGCAGAAGTTTGCCGAGGGCGTCGATCTGTCGGAAAACGGCCAGGCGATGGATGCCATCCGCCAGGTCGGCCCGGGCAGCCATTATCTCGGCTGCGACCATACCCAGGCGAACTTCCAGACGGCCTTCTACCGCTCCAACATCGCTGACAACAATTCCTACGAGCAGTGGCTGGCCGAGGGCGAGAAGACCGCGCCGCAGCGCGCCAACGAGCTCGCCCGCCGCTGGCTGGAAAGCTACGAAGCGCCCCATCTCGATCCGGCAATCGATGAGGCACTCAAGGATTTCATCGCCAAGAAGAAGGGCTCGATGCCCGACGCCTTCACTTGAAAGGAGCCCGAGTCAGGCCGGGCTAAAGTGGCCGACATCATCCACAAGGAAGTCTGGCGGAGCGCTTTCTCCGAACCGGACCGGAAGCGATGATTTTTGCGCGCGGCCCGGTCGAGGAGATTGCGGCCGCGCTCGCGGCCCATGGCCTGATCCTTCGCGGCGGCTTCAGCTTTGGCGACGATGAGACGGCGCCGGCCGTAGGGTCTGCTGCGCTGGCCAGATCCGTCCTGCTGGTCGGGCAAGCGGGCGCGGCGCCTTGGCCGCATTTCCAGCGCTGGCTGGGGCAGCAGGCGAGGGACATTGCCAATCCGCTCGACAGCTGGTCGCGCGAGGTGATCGGCGCGGTGGCGAAGGAATTCGGCGCCCGCGCGGTGTCGCCTTCGGATCGGCCCTATCTGCCGTTCCAGCAATGGGCGATGCGGGCTGAGGGGCTGAAGCCGTCGCCGCTCGGCGTTCTGATGCATCCAACCTACGGGCTATGGCATGCCTATCGCGGGGCGCTGCTGTTCGAGGACGAGATTTCTCTCGCCCAAGCTCACAAAGCGATTCACCTTTGCGACGCATGTGTCGAAAAACCCTGCCTGAAATCCTGTCCGGTAGACGCCTATTCGGTGGATGGCTTTGCGCACCAGGCGTGCCTGGCGCATGTGCGTGGCACGCATGGCGCGCCCTGCCGCGCCGGCGGCTGCCTTGACCGCAACGCCTGTCCCTATGGCGCTGAGTATCGCTATCCGGCTGACGTGCAGGCTTTCCATATGGCGGCGTTCGCCGGGGTGTAGGCACTCTTCTGATCCGCACGGAAACTTGACCACCATTGAGATGTCGTGGCTTGCCCTGACGGGCGACGCGGATATCTATCGCGTGGCAACAAGCGGAGCGCGCAATGACGAAGCAGGACGTCGAGATCAAAACCCAGGACGGTACGGCGAAAGCACGGCTATTTCGTCCAGCCGCGCCGGCCAAGGCCGGAATCATTTTCTACATGGATATTTTCGGTCCGCGTCCGGTGCTCGACCAGATGGAGCGCATCGCCGGGCTTGGCTACGCCGTGCTGGTGCCTGATCTCTTTTACCGCAATGCGCCCTATGGTCCGTTCGATCCCAAAACCGCCTTTGCCGAGGAAAAGAGCAAGGCCGCGCTCTCTGCGTTGAGCGGCGGCACGACGCAGGGCATGACCATCCGCGACGGCGAGGCTTTCCTCGACGGGCTCGCGGCCGAAGGGGTTGAGGGGCCGATCGGCGTCGTCGGCTATTGCATGGGCGGCGCGCGGGCGCTCAACGCGGCCGCGGCCTATCCCGACCGCATTGCTGCCGCGGCAAGCTTCCACGGCGGCAACCTGGCCAGCGACGCGCCCGACAGCCCGCACCGCAGGGCGGCCTCGATCGAGGCTCGCGTCTATGTCGGCGTCGCCGGCATCGACCGCAGCTTCCCGCCGGAGCAGTCGGCGCGGCTGGCGGAGGCGTTGAGGGTGGCCGAGGTTGACCATGTGATTGAGAACTATGTCGGCGTCGGCCATGGCTGGTGCGTGCCGGATCATAGCGTCTATGACGAAGCGGGCGCCGAACGTCACTGGAAGCGGCTGACGACGTTTTTTAACGAGACGCTGAGTTAGGTTTCTTTTGCAAATTGCCGGAAGGGCACCTCGTAGTGCGAACCTTCGACGGTTCGCGCTGCCCCTCATCCGTCCTTCGGACACCTTCTCCCCGTGAAACGGGGAGAAGGAAAAAACGCTGCCGCAGAAAAATCTTTCCATCACCCCAAGGATTGGTCATTAGCGTTCGTCCAACAGGCAAATGACGGCGATGATGCTGGACGACAGCGAAGCCTCCGATGCCGATTTGATCGGGCGGGCGAGGGGCGGAGACAGGGGGGCTTTCGGCAAACTGGTCGAAAGGCACTATGGCTTCGTCTATCGCGCCGCCTATCGCTGGTGCGGCAGAAAAGCCGACGCCGAGGACATCGCCCAGGATGTCTGTGTGCGGCTCGGCCGCGCGATCCGCGACTATCAGGGCAGCGGCGCCTTCACCACATGGCTCTACGCCATGACGCTGAATGCTTCGCGCGACATGATGCGCAAGCGCGCCCGCGACACCGCCAAGACCGATGCCTATAGCGCCTATGCGTCGATCGCGGGCGAAGCGCGGGCGGAGAGTGACGATCCCGCCGAAGTGTTGTGGGCCGCGGTACGGATGCTGCCCGACAAGCAGCGCGATGCGGTGCTGCTCGTCTATGGCGAAGGTCTCAATCACGCGGCGGCGGCGGAGGTGATGGCGATCTCGGAGACGACGGTTTCCTGGCACATCCATGAAGCGAAGAAACGGCTGAAGGTGCTGATGCGTTCAGCCGGGGAAGTGTGACCATGGTCGACGACAACGAACTCGAAAGGCTGAGCGACATCGCTGTACCGGCGCCGGACGGCGAGGCGAAGGCGCGCGCGCTGGCCGCCGCAATGCAGGCGTTCGACCTCGATGAAAAAAATTCGACGGCCTCCCAAGGAACGTCCGCAGGCCTTCGTCTCACGGAGCGAGCACAAAAGCTCTGGAGAGACATCATGCAACGGAAACTCATTGCCACCCCGGCCATTACCGCGCTGGTTGCGCTGCCTATCGCCGGCTATGCCGCTTTCGAGATACTGAAGGAGCAGCCGCCCGTCATTACCGGCAACGGCAAGATCACCGAGACGCTGGCCGACAAGCCGGTGGCGCAGAAGCCCGCGCCGGCGCAACCGGCGATCAACGAGCCGCTGGCGGCGGCGCCGGCGAAGGAGAAGAAGACCGACGCTGACGCTGAGACCCGGGCCAATTCACAAATGGTGCCGGCAGCTCCCAAGCCGGCGACCGAGGTCGACAGCCTGCTCAAGCAGGAGGCGGCGCCTGAAGCCGAGCCTGCCCTGCAACCCGCGCCAGCGGAGAGTGGCCAGCTCGCGGCCGGCGGCAAAGACGGGGTAGGGGTAATTGCGGGCTATTCCGCGAAGCGGAGCGCCGACGAGTTGCAGCGGGCCGACAAGGCACCGGCCGGTGTCGCTGCCGCCATACCGGCATCTCCGCCCACGGCCGCCGATTCCAAGCTGATGGTGCAGCCCGCGCCCATGCCGGCTGATCAGATGCAGCCCCAGGAGGAAAACCGCGACCGCATCGAGACCTTCAAGACCAACCCGGTCCATGAGACCGCGCAGGACCCGGTCTCGACCTTCTCGATCGATGTCGACACGGCCTCCTATTCCTTCGTGCGGCGCTCATTGAAGGAAGGCAGTCTGCCGGACCCGGACACGGTTCGCGTCGAGGAGATGATCAACTACTTCCCCTATGACTGGAAGGGGCCGGATTCGGCGTCGACGCCGTTCAACTCGACAGTCACCGTCATGCCGACGCCGTGGAATGAGCACACCAAGCTCATGCATGTCGCTATCAAGGGTTTCGACGTGAAGCCGGCCGAGCAGCCCAAGGCCAACCTTGTCTTCCTGATCGATGTGTCGGGCTCGATGGACGAGCCGGACAAGCTGCCGCTGCTCAAATCGGCCTTCCGCCTGCTGGTCAGCAAGCTCAAACCCGACGACACCGTCTCGATCGTGACCTATGCGGGCAATGCCGGCACGGTGCTGATGCCGACCAAGGCGGCGGAAAAGCAGAAAATCCTCGCGGCCATCGACAATCTCGAGCCCGGCGGATCGACGGCGGGCGAAGAAGGCATTCGCGAAGCCTACAAGCTTGCGCAGCAATCCTTCGTCAAGGACGGCGTCAACCGCGTGATGCTTGCCACCGACGGCGATTTCAATGTCGGCCAGACCGATGACGAGGATCTCAAGCGGCTGATCGAGAGCGAGCGCAAGACCGGCGTGTTTCTCTCGGTGTTCGGCTTTGGCCGCGGTAACCTGAACGACCAGATGATGCAGAGCATCGCCCAGAACGGCAACGGCACGGCCGCCTATATCGACACTTTGGCCGAAGCCGAGAAGGTGCTGGTCGAGGATGCCTCCTCGACGCTGTTCACCATCGCCAAGGACGTCAAGATCCAGGTCGAGTTCAATCCGGCCAAGGTTTCTGAATATCGTCTCGTCGGTTATGAGACCCGGGCGCTGAAGCGCGAGGATTTCAACAACGACCGCGTGGATGCCGGCGATATCGGCTCGGGCCATTCGGTGACGGCGGTCTATGAGATCACGCCGAAGGGCAGCGGCGGCGAGCAGGTCGATCCGCTGCGCTACGGTCAGGCCAAGGTCGACAATGGCGGGGTCGCCAGTGCCGACGAATATGCCTTCGTCAAGATCCGCTACAAGCTGCCGAGCGAGAATGTCTCGAAGCTGCTCACCACGCCGGTGACAGCTGCCAACGAGGTCAAGTCCTTCGACGCGGCCGGCGCCGACCAGCGTTTCTCGGTCGCCGTCGCCGCCTTCGGGCAGAAGCTGCGCGACGAGGATCAGACGGCGAATTTCGGCTATGACCGGATCGCCGAGATCGCCAATGCCGCGCGCGGCGCCGATCCGTTCGGCTACAGGGCGGAGTTCCTGTCGCTGGTGCGCCTGGCCTCATCGCTGGACGGCAACAAGTAGAGCGTGGCGAGTTTAATGAAGGGCCGGCGGGACTAAGCGCATCGCGGTGCGACGCGCTTAGGTCTTTTTTGATGCATGTCGTTGCCCCGGAACCGCTGCACACTTCTGGGCGACATGCATTGTCCCGCCGGCCTTTCTTGCGATCATTAAATTGCGCGGCTTTTCCGGAACCTCGTCGCAATTAACTTTTGTTAGTTCGTACTCATGGAATTTTGGGGGACCAGCAGTGCATATCACGACAATCGGCAATGCGAACGCGACGGCGGCCAATGCGCCGGTGCGGGGATCGCCGGCGGCTTCGGCTGAATCG
This sequence comes from Mesorhizobium sp. M2E.F.Ca.ET.209.01.1.1, assembly GCF_004010375.2. Lineage (NCBI taxonomy): Bacteria > Pseudomonadati > Pseudomonadota > Alphaproteobacteria > Hyphomicrobiales > Phyllobacteriaceae > Mesorhizobium > Mesorhizobium sp. M2E.F.Ca.ET.209.01.1.1. The sequence goes on from NZ_SADP02000003.1 coordinate 219,834, forward strand.
GCGCGCATCCGAAACGATGTCGATGCCGCCCGCAACACGGCGCTCTCGGCACTTAACAATGACCGGTTTCGCGTGATGCTGGAGCAGATCAGCGACCCCGGCGCATCGGGCACCCTGATGACGATGGGCGCCGACAGCCAGAACGTCGTCGATTTCAATACGGCGCTGTCGCGCTACGCCGAAAACAGCAAATAAGCAGGCCCGTCAGGCGCGGCTGCGCCTGCGTTCGCGCCTGCCTTCGCCGGCTTCACCAGCGCTTGCCGTCTTGTTGCGCATGGGGCCGATGCGCTCGATGATCGTCTCGACGGTCGGCCGCGACGCCTTGGTGTGCGCGTCGAGCGCCTTGCGCATGGCGGCGAGGTGCGCGAAGGAGGTGCCGCAGCAGCCGCCGACGATCTTCGCGCCAGCATCGACCGCCAGCCGCACATAATCGGACATCAGCTCCGGCGTGCCGGAATAATGGATCTCGCTACCGCGGAATTCCGGAATGCCGCAATTGCCCTTGACGATCACGATCGCCTCCGGCTTCGCCTCGGTCATGTCAAGCAGCGAAGCGAGGATATCGGAAGCGCCGACGCCGCAATTTGCACCGACACCGAGCGGAGCCTGCGACAGGCCATCGACAACGCCGTGGATGTCCTTCGGCAGCAGGCCCATCATGGTGCGGCCGGCAGTGTCGAAGGAGCCGGTATAGGTATAGGGCAGGCCGACGCGGATGGCGGCTTCGGCCGCGGCGCGGATCTCGTCGGGCGCCGACATGGTTTCGATCCAGGCGACTTCGGCGCCGCCGGCCCTGAGGCCTTCGATCTGCTCCGCAAAGGCATCGACGGCGTCGTCATAGGTCAGCGCGCCGAGCGGCACCAGCAGCTCGCCGGTCGGGCCGACGGAGCCGGCGACGATGACCTTGCGGCCGGCCTGGTCGGCGACGGACCGGGCGATCTCGGCAGCGCGTTTGTTCAGTTCGTGCACACGGTCCTGCGCATGATGCAGCTTGAGCCGGTGGCGGGTGCCGCCGAAGGAATTGGTGAGGATGATGTCGGCGCCGGCATCGACGAAGTTCTGATGCAGGCTGGCAATGGTCTCGGGCGCCGTCTCGTTGAGGAGTTCGGGCGCTTCGCCGGCCGGCAGACCCATGGCGAACAGGTTGGTGCCGGTGGCGCCGTCGGCCAGAAGCACACCCTTTTCGGCCAGCAATGCGTGGATGGGGTTGGTCGCGGTCATGGCCATTAGCTTTCGTATTTGGAATTCAAATAACGATATAAAGAAGTCTTTATGTCCAGTCAACGAGCTTGCGGCCGGGAAGACCTTATAGGCCGGCGTGATCTCGACCTCGATCTCAGTGCAGGCGTCACCATTGGTCGGATGGTGGTCGACGAGGCAGGCAAGCGCTCAGACAGCGCCTGACGGGAAGGACATTGCGGCCAGCTTCTGCGCGAAGCTCGCCGCCTCATGCGCGTTGATGTCGGCGGCGCGGATCAGATTGTCGAAATGGCTGGTGAGGGTGCGGATCGGCTGGGTGGCGTTCAACACCAGATACATGTCACCGACATAGATGGCAGCGCGGTAGGGGCCGAAGATCGTGTAAGGGATCGAATAGCGCATGCGTCCATCATAGAGGAACAGGCGGAAGGTCGGGTAAAGGTCGTCAAGCAGCGCTGCCATGTGCAGCAACTGGGCACGCCGGTCGGCTTCGGGAAAACGATCCCAGACGCCGAGACCGCGCGCGAAGATCTCCAGCGTGTGGCGCGGCATGCAGACCTCCATGTCGGTCTCCGGCCGACGGTTGTAATCGATGCGGTACTGCGTTTCGCCGGCCTGCGCCTCACGGCTCTTGTTGGTTATCCCGGCCTCATATTCGACCAGCGCCTCGGTGCGCAAAAGGTCGGGGATGCCTGCCGGCACGTAGCGGATTTTCGTGCCTGCCGCCTCGGCATGCCACTTGGCCAGCAACGTGCGGTCGAAACCGTCCGGCGCCTCCTCGATCTCCAAGCTCTCTCTGATTTCGCCAGTGACGCCCTCGTCCTGGGAGAGGCCCAGCAGCCAGTCGAGCGACACCTTGAACTCGGCCGCGATGTTGAGAAGCGTCTCGGCACGGGGCAGGCGGGTCGAGGCGCCTGACAGGAGCTGCGACAACGCCGAACGATCGATGCCGACGGTGGCCGCGAAGGCCGACTGGTTAAGGTCGGATCTTGTCAAGAGCATTTTCAACCGCTCCCGGAAGAGGGTCGACAGATCGCGCTTGTCCATCACGCTGCTCCTGCTTCGGAGAGGAAAAATTTGCGCCGAGACCGCTTTGAACACGGCTCAGGCGGAAATGAATCCCCATATTTGTTTACAATGTATAACATATGCGGCTGAAAATGCGCACTCGCAACAGTTTGTGCGCATTGTCGCGTTGATGTCACGATAGGCTCCTGACACAATGCTGTCAGGAATCGAGGGGTTCCGGCGACTGAAAGGCAGTGGTCGATAGCATGGCAAGCGTGAATACCGGCATGAACAAGAGACGTAGCAGCACACCGGCAATCGAATGGCCGACGGTATTCCTCGCACTCTTCTGCTACGGCGCATGGCTCGCCGCGGGCTTGCTCCTCTGGCCATCCCATCCGCTGATCGCACTGATAGTCCTGGCAGTGATCCTGGCATTGCAATCCTCGCTGATGCATGAGGTGCTGCACGGCCACCCGACCCGCAGCGCCCGCATCAACGAAGCCTTCGTCTTCCTGCCGATCGGACTTGTCTGGCCGTTCCGGCGCTTCAAGACCATCCACCTTCGCCACCATGCCGACGAGCGACTCACCGATCCGCTCGACGACCCGGAGAGCTACTACCAGGCGCTCTGGATGCATGAGGAACTGCCGCCGGCGATGAAGTTCCTGCTCAAGGTCAACAACACCATGGTCGGCCGCCTGATCCTCGGCCCGTGGCTGTCGTCGGTCGGCTTCTTCATCGATGACGCCAAGCAGATCGCAGCGGGCGACAAGGCAATCCGCAAGGCATGGTTGCTGCACGCCATCGGCATTGCCGTGGTTGCGCCGATCGTTACCTTCGGCTTCGGCATCCCGCTCTGGCTCTACGTGCTGGTGCCGGTCTGGCTCGGACAGTCGCTGATTTCGGTGCGCACCTATGCCGAGCATCAGTGGTCCGAACATCCCGAAGGCCGCACCATCATCGTCGAACGCTCGCCGCTGTCGTTTCTGTTCCTCAACAACAACCTGCATTTCGTGCATCACAAGAGCCCGACGGTTGCTTGGTACAGATTGCCGAAGCTGTTTCGCGAGCGCCGCGAAGAATGGCTGCGGATGAACAACGGCTATGTCTATCCGAACTATCTGGCCCTGATCAAATCCTTCGCCTTCAAGGCCAAGGAGCCGGTCATCCATCCGGTATTGCGCCGTTCGCCCGAACCTGGCCGCGCCTTCAAGCCACGCGTCAGGGCGCGCAATGTCAACGGGCTCGGAACGGCGCCAGTTCCGGCGGAGCCGCCGAAGGAGTAATCTCGGCTTTCCGCGACCGCTTTTTCGCGGCGGAACGCAGGCGCCCGAAGATCGCCTGTCTTTGAAAGCTATTCGACATGAGCAAGTTCGTTGCGGCCCTGCCGATGTATGATTGGCCCGAAACGCGTGGCGAGGTCGACGCGCAATGGGCGCTTCTCCGCGACGCCTTCCGGCAACGCGGCATCGATGCGCCGGAGTCTGTCGTGCGCAGCAATCGCGAGCTGCCGGCGGTGCCCGGCGGCATCCTCGACGCTGCAGGCGAGCTGATCGCGCCCGACCCGGCGACGCTGCCCCCGGACGAGTTCGATTTTCACCAGCTGTGGCTGAGCCCGGCGCTGCTTTTCGGGCAGACCTGCTGGGGGCCGATGGAGCTCGGCCTTGCCCGGCATGTGCGGGTGGTTGCCCAGCCGAATTACGATGCCTTCGAAGGCGGGCAGGGAGAACTCTATTCCAGCGCGCTGGTCATGGCCGCGGATGGCGGATCCTCGGTCGCCTCGCCGCGGGACGGCAAGGCGCTCATCCCGATCGATCTTCTGCGCGGCAAGCGCTTCACCTTCAACAATCCCGATTCGATGTCCGGGCTGATCGCGCTGACGCGCGACCTGCAGGCGATGGGCGAAAGCCTGGATATCTTCGCCTCGTGCGGCGAGAGCGGAGGCCACCGGTCATCGATCGTGGCGGTCGCGGAAGGCCGTGCCGATATCGCGGCGATCGACTGCGAAAGCTGGGCGCTGGCGCAGCGTTTCGAACCGGCTGCGCGGGGCGTCAAAGTCGTTGGCTGGACGGCGCGTCGCAAGGGCCTGCCCTATATCACCGCGAGGACCATCCCGGCCTCGGTCGTTGCCGCGATGCGCGAGGCCGTCGCGGCGGTCGAAGGCGGCGCGTCAGAGCAGCCGCTCGTCCAGAGGGTAGGCTGACAGTTTCTCGTTGCCGGTCTCGGTGATCAGGATCTGCTCCTCGATCTTGACGCCTTCGCGCCCGCCCAGCCTGCCGATATAGCTTTCGACACAAAGCACCATGCCGGGTTCGAGCACGCCGTCCGGCGTGTCGTCGGTCCAATCGCTTGCGTGCGGCAGTGTCGGATATTCGTCGGCCAGGCCGACGCCATGGTAGAGCACGCCGTAGCGGGCAGGGAAACAGTCGCCCGGAGGCACGGCCGAGCGCTCGACGAGGTCGCGGAAGGAGATGCCCGGCCGCAGCAGGTCCGTGTTGTGGGCGATCTGGTCGGCGGCGATGCGGAAGAGGTCGCGCTGCTCGTTCGACGGTTGCCCGTCGCCGCAGAGCCAGGTGCGTGAAAGGTCAGCGCAGAAGCCATAGGGGCCGATGAGGTCAGTGTCGAAGGCGACGAGGTCGCCACTCTCGATGACGCGCGAGGAACATTCCTGGAACCAGGGATTGGTGCGCGGGCCGGACGACAGCAGCCGCGTCTCGATCCATTCGCCGCCGCGCGCGATGTTGCCGCGATGCAGCTCCGCCCATAATTCGTTCTCGGAGATGCCGGGCTTCAAAGCTGCTTCCATCTCGCCCACCGCCGCCTCGCAGGCGACGATCGAACGGCGCATGGCAAGGATCTCGTCCGGCGATTTGATAAGCCGCGCATCTTCCATCACCGCCTCGCCGTTGCCGACGGAAATGCCGCGACGGGCGAGTTCTTCAACCCCTTCCGGATTGATGTGGTCGATGGCAATGCGGCGATTGCCGCCTCCATGCTCGGCAACGAGTTCAGCGATGCCGCCGGCCCAGCGGCGGACCTTCGCATCGGTCAATTCGCCGCTGTAGAGATACATCCAAGACACCGCCGGCCGCACCTCGTCGACGACGCTCGAATGATCGGACAGGTGCTCGCAGGAAAAATAGTCGAACAGCACCACCGGGCCTTCGGTGGCGACGAAACAGTGGCGCGTCGGGTTGTGCGCGACCCAGAGCTGCATGTTGGTAGAGTCCGTCGCGTAACGGATGTTGACCGGATCGTAGAGCAGGGCGCCGGCATAGTCGCGGCGCTTCAGCTCGGCACGGATGCGCTCCAGCCGGTATTTGCGCATGGCGGGCAGGTTGGGCGCCGCAATGCCGGCCGCCGCCCATTCGGCTTCGGCCTGCGCGCCATAGCCCAGCACATGCTGGTTGAGCGAGGCCGCCTTCTCGCGCGAGGCTTCGCGCAGCGCTTCGACCGAGCCGGGCTCGAAGGGCATGATCTTGCGGTGGCGGCCGAAGCGTTGCTTGTCCATTCGTTCCCCTGAAACTTACGGCGCGGTCTTCTTGTGCAGTCTGGTGATCGTGACCCTGCGCGGCGGGAAGCCGAGCGCCTGCGGCACCTCGACAGTGCGGTGGACGGTGTCCATCGCATAGCCGGCCTTCGCCATCTCCACGAAAACATCCGAGACCGGTTCCCTGTCGTTAGCGAGCACAAGCACCGCCGGCTCGCGGATGAGGCGGGCGAAATCCGGTATCTCGTCATCAAGCACGATGAGGTCTGCGTCGACGAGGCGCAGATTGCCGACCCAGAACCAGCTCGAGACCACGGTCTTGACCGGACCGTCGGCGCTGATCTGGTCGTAAAGCGACCGGTAGTCCATGCGCACGATGCCGCCACGGCTGTCGCCGCCGTTCACGTGCATGTACCAGCTTACCGGCAGCACAAGGATGGCGAGCACCGCGCCGACGAAGACGATGGTTGCTTGCGCTTTTCCGCCTCTTTGACCGATCGCGTCAAAACGCATGGCAAGGGCGGCGGGCAAAAGGACGAATATGGGCAGCACCCAGCGATCGCGAAACTGGGTGATGCCACCGACCAGAACCACCACCAGCGTGACCAGCAGGGCAAGGGCGATCGTGCGCCACAGCAGCTTTTCGGGCCAGCGCGCCGGCTGTGGCGTTGTCACGGTTTTTCGTGCGACCAGGAAAAACGCGACGGCAACGATAGCTATCGGCAGACCCGCGAAATTGAGCATCGCGTTGCCAAGCCCCCGCAGCGCGAACGCCGCCGTCTCCAGGAGGCTGTCGCCTTGGCCAGCGCCGAAGCCGCCGCTATGCGCCAGGAAGTCATCCGGGTGCGCGATGTTCCAGTAAAGCGTCGGCAGGCAGGCGAGGGCCGCCACGGCCACGCTGACCAGGAAACGGCGGTCGAAGATCGCCTCACGCGTCTCGCGAACCGACAGGGATGCCAGGAACAGGGAGGAAAGGAAGATGACGATGTTGTATTTCGACAGCATCGCAGCCGCCGTCGCCAGGCCGAAAAACGCATAGGCGATGGCCGATCGCCGCTTTTCCACCTCGACCAGCGCGAGAAGCAGCACCGAGGTGAAACAGAATATGGCGACCGAGTGGGTGAGGGCATGCTGCATCTCCCAGAAGATCTGAGGAAACAGAAGCAGCCCGAACATGCCGGCGGCTGCGGCGCGGTTCGAGTAGCCGAGGCGGCGTATCGCGGTGAAATACGCCGCCAGCCCGGCGGCCAGCAGGCCGTATTTGACGATCTTGAGGGCAAGGACGCTGGTTCCGACCACCGAGGCCGCGAGCATGGCGAGCCAGGTGTATAAAGGCGGCTGCGAGCTGCCGTAGCCGGCGGACAGGAACCGCATTTCCATCAGCTGCTCGGAATCGTCGACGCCGACGCCGGTGCCCGCGACATGGGACAACAGCGCCATCACCACGATCTGGATCAAGCAGTAGAGGAGGGCAAATGCGACCGCGGCGCTGAAGGGACCGACCCATTCATCGCAGAGCCAGTCGGTCCATTTCTCTAACTGCCGCAAAGGGATCGTCTTCTCATGCTGATGCGCCGGTAGCAGGCTCGACCATGCCATGGCAACCGGCTCAATCCAACAATAGCGGGCGCGTCAGGTCCGCATCTTCTCGCCGCTCGGGTCGAAGGGCGGCTCGACATTGATGCGGGCCGGGCGGCGGTGGCCGAGGATCTCGATCTCGAACAGGCCGGCGCTTTCGTCCTCGGCGAGGGCAGCGGGCACGTAGCCTTGCGCCATCGACTTCTGGACGTAATGCGCATAGCCGCCCGAGGTCACCCAGCCGACGACACGCCACTCGCCATCGACGATGCCGCGCACGGCCGATGCCCCTTCGGCCGCTTTGGAGCCGCGCACTTCCTTACCTGTCGTGTCGAAGCGCGGCGCGCCATAGCCATGCGGCTTCTCGACCGTGCCGAAGTCCTTGCTGACCCTGGCCCAGATCGGCTCGTCGCCCATAACGTCGGCATCGATGGCGTCGACGATGAAGGAGACACGGCGCAGCTTCGGACCTCCGGCATGCTCCTTGGCCGAAGCCTCGCGGCCGATGAAGTCGTTCTTCTCGAGCTTGATGAAGCGATCCATCGAGCCTTCGAACGGTCCGTAGATCGGACGCAGCTCGCGGAACCAGGTCGGGAAGTTCTTTTCGAGGCGCATGGAGAGCAGCGCGCGCATGCCGAAATCGACAATGCCGAATTCCGCGCCGGCTTCCTTGATCGCCTTATAGACCAGGCGCTGGTAGGCCGGCGCCATCCAGATCTCATAGCCGAGGTCGCCCGTATAGGTGATGCGGTTGACCATGCAGGGCGCGCCGCCGACTGCCATCTCGCGGAAATCCATGAAGCGGAAGGCCTTGGTTGAGACGTCGACATCGACCAGCTTCTGCAGCAGGTCCCTCGATTTCGGACCGGCAATGGAGAGACCCACCAGCGTCTGGTCGAAGCGATGGATGCGGACGGAACCGTCCTTGGGCAGATGCTTCTCGAACCAGCGCATATGGTATTTCTGCGCTGCCGACGAGCCCCAGATCATGAAGCGGTCCTCGCCCGATTTGGCGATGCTGAAGTCGCCGATCAGCTTGCCGAATTCGTTGACCATCGGGGTCAGCACGATGCGGCCGGTCTTCGGCATGCGGTTGGTCATCAGCCGGTTGAGGAAATCCTCCGCGCCCGAGCCGGACACCTCGTATTTGGCGAAGTTGGCGATCTCGGTAACGCCGACTTTCTCGCGCGTGGCGCGCACTTCCTCCCCGATCGGGCCGAAATCGTTGGAGCGATGGAAAGAGACAATGTCCTTCGGCTCCGTGCCCTTCGGCGCGAACCAGAGCGGGGTTTCCAGGCCCCATGAATCGCCCATGACGGCGTTGTTGGCGAGCATGGTGTCGTAGAGTGGCGTCGTCTGTGCCGGACGCGCGGCCGGCAGTTCCTCGTTCGGGAAGCGGATCGAGAAGCGGCGCGAATAGTTCTCGCGGACCTTGGCGTTGGTGTAGCGCAGGCTCGCCCATTCGCCGAAGCGGGCGACATCCATGCCCCAGACGTCGAAACCCGGATCGCCATGCACCATCCAGTTGGACAGCGCCAGGCCGACGCCGCCGCCCTGGCTGAAACCCGCCATGACGGCGCAGGCACACCAGAAATTGGTCAGGCCCTGCACCGGGCCGACCAGCGGATTGCCGTCGAGCGCGAAGGTGAAGGGGCCGTTGATGATCTGCTTGATGCCGGCCTTTTCGATGCCGGGGAAATGCTTGAAGCCGATCTCCAGCGACGGCGCGATGCGGTCGATGTCGGGCTGCAGCAGTTCATGGCCGAAATCCCACGGCGTGTTGACCGGCGACCACGGCTTGCACGCCTTCTCATAAGTGCCAAGCAGGATGCCGTTGCGCTCCTGGCGGGTGTAGATCTCGCCCTTGAAGTCGAGCACGCCGATCATCTCGCGGCCGGTCGACTTGTTGAATTCCTCGACCTCCGGCATCGGCTCCGTGAGGAGATACATGTGCTCCATCGCCAGCACCGGCAGCTCGACGCCGACCATGCGGCCGATCTCACGCGCCCACAGGCCGCCGCAGTTGACGACATGCTCGGCATGTACCGTGCCCTGCTCGGTGACGACGTTCCAGGTGCCGTCCGGCTGCTGCGTCAGGTCGACGACGCGGTTGCGCAGCACGATCTCGGCGCCGAGTTTCTTCGCCGCCTTGGAATAGGCGATGGTGGTGCCGGAAGGATCGAGATGGCCCTCGACGGGATCCCACATCGCGCCGACGAAATTCTTCTCGTCCATCAGCGGGAACATTGCCTTCGCTTCCGAAGGCGTGATCAGCTCGGTGTCCATGCCGAGATAGCGGCCCTTGGCGTGTGCCAGCCGCAGGAAGTCCATGCGTTCGGGCGTGTCGGCCATCATCACGCCGCCGGTGAGGTGCAGCGAGCAGGACTGGCCGGAGAGCTCCTCGATCTCCTTGTAGAGCTGGACCGTGTAGGCCTGCAGCTTGGCGACGTTCGGATCACCGTTCAGCGTGTGGAAGCCACCCGCCGCATGCCATGACGAGCCGGAGGTCAGCTCCGAGCGCTCGATCAGCATGATGTCTGTCCAGCCGGCCTTGGCGAGATGATAGAGCACCGAGCAGCCGACGACGCCGCCGCCGATGACAACCGCTTTTACATGAGATTTCATACAGATAGGTCCGTCTTGTGCAATGTGGAGTCAGAAATGAAGGCGAGCGGCGGGCAGTTGCCCGACCGACCGCAGATCAGAAATCCGTCGGCGCGCCGCCTTCGGCGCGGCGCTTCTCGACGAAGTCGTTGAGTTCCTCGCGGATGGCCGGATCCATATACGGCTCCTCGTAAGCGGCAAGGCGCTCCTTCCACACCTTGTTGGTGCGTTCCATTGCCGTCGGCGAGCCGGCCTCGGTCCAGGTCTCGAAGTTGCGCCAATCGGAGACGATCGGCGAGTAGAAGGCGGTCTTGTAGCGCGCCTGCGTGTGCTGGGTGCCGAAGAAATGGCCGCCCGGACCGACCGACTGGATGGCGTCGAAGCCGAGCGCGTCTTCGGAGAGGTCGAGCGGGGTGAGGTATTCGGCCACCATTTGCAGAAGATCGATGTCCAGGATCGTCTTTTCGTAGGAGCAGCGGAGGCCGCCTTCCAGCCAGCCCGCGCCATGCATCATCAGGTTGCCGCCGCCCTGGATCGCGCCCCACAGCGAAAAGACACTCTCATAGGCGGCCTGCGCGTCGACCGTGTTGGCGGCACAGGTGTTGGAGGTGCGATAGGGGATGTTGTAGCGGCGGGCGAGTTGGCCGCCGACGAGCTGCGCCTTCATGTATTCGGGCGTGCCGAAGGCCGGCGCGCCGGACTTCATGTCGACGTTGGAGGTGAAGCCGCCATAGCCGACCGGCGCGCCCTTCTTCACCATCTGCGCGAAGGCGATGCCGGAGAGCGCCTCGGCATTCTGCTGCACCAGCGCGCCGGCGACGGTGACTGGCGCCATGGCGCCCGACAGCGTGAACGGCGTGACGATGACAGCCTGGCCCATGCTCGACATCTGGATGATGCCCTCCATCATCGGCACGTCGAGCTTGAGCGGCGAGTTGGTGTTGATGATGGTGAAGACCGAGGGTTCGGCCATCAGCTGCTCACGGCTGATGCCACGGGCGATGCGGGTGATCTCGATGCCGTCGACATTGCGTTCCTTGCCGAGCGAATAGATGTGGAAGACCTTGTCGGTCAGCATGGCGAGATCACGGATGCATTCCAGATGGCGAACCGAGGGATGGATATCGATCGGCTCGACCGGATAGCCGCCGGTGCAGTTCAGGATGTTGTGCATCTGCGCCAGGCGCAGGAAGTTGCGGTAGTCGGCCTGGTTGCCGGGCCGGCGGCCGCGGTCGAGGTCGGAGCAGTTCGGCGCCGAGGCCATCATCGACAGGATGACGTTGTTGCCGCCGAAGCGCAGATTGTGCGCCGGGTTGCGGGCGTGCAGCGTGAATTCCGACGGGCAGTGCGAGACGAGCTCGAGGATCATGTCGCTGTCGAAGCGCACGCGCTCCGAGCCTTCGCGCACATCCGCGCCATGCGCCTTCATGATGCGGCGGGCTTCGTCGTGCAGAACGTCGACGCCGATCTCCTTCAGCACCCGCAGCGAGGCGAGGTGGATCGATTCCAACTCGTCGTCGGAGACGAACTTGGTCGGCGTCAGCGGGTTCTTCAACTGCCGGAAGGCGGGCTGCTCGAAAGCGGCCGCGCCGCCGGCGCGCTTGCCCGCGCGGCCGCCACGGCGGGCGCGATCGGTAGCCGGTGCCGGTTCGGCGGGAAGGAGGGCAGCGGTCATGAAATGCCTCGTCAGGGTCCGTATTTGGCCGGCATAATGGACCGGCGGCCATGCAGCCGGTGAGGAGGCGGCGACCACTAGGGCGAGGGAAGCGACATGCCGGGACGGCAACCGGGCGCCTGCCGTTTCGCTACGTGAAGCCTGTTACATTCCCGTCTTTTACTTTTGCTATACTTGCTGGCCGAGCATCTTGAGGGGGATAGCGATGCCTGACGTCATTAAAGTGCGCGCGGCGACCAACAACGAGGTCGCGTTTCTGGCATGGGATATTGATGGGATGATCCCCGGCTGCCTCGGCTTCGAGATCGTCCGCCTCTATCCCGATAGCGGGGAGGAGCGTTGCCTGGCGGCGTGGGTGCCGTTCAAGGGACAGCGCAATCCAAGATGGATACCGCAGGACACCGGGGTGTGGCCGGTGCAGAAGACGTTCTGGCGCGACCTGACGGTGCGCCGACGCCGCGATAGTATCGATCTCAGGCCGGAGGGCGAGATGATCGCCTACCGCGTGCGGCCCGTCGGCGACATGAAGCCGGGCCTCGAACCAGTGCCGGTGCGTCCCGATCAGGTCGTGGATGGCAAGCCTGCCTATACGGGTACTCCGCGTCCGCTCGGCTATCTCGGGCAGGGCGCCGTCAGTCCGCCGATTTTCCTCGGGCAGATGTTCGGCAAGGCGCGGGTCGCCTTCACCAATGGTGTCTTGTCGACGCAATGGATGTCGCGCGCGCTGGCGGAAGCCGGCATCAAGGTCGGGCAGCGCGACAAGATCGCGGCCGAGCTGCAGAACCCGGCAAGCAAGATACGCGCCTATCTGCATGGCGATGTGCCTGACGTGCTTACCAGCCTGATGAAGCGGGCCAAGAGCGAAGGCGGCACCGTCAGGCTTGCGCTCTACGAGCTCGGTGACGGCGAATTGTGCGACGCGATCATCGCCGCCAAGGACGTCGTGGAGGTCATCCTTTCCAATTCGGGCCGGGACGACAAGACCGGGAAGTGGGACTTGGGCAACGCGCCGTTCAGGAAGCGCCTGCATGACGCCGGCGTCGTGGTGACCGATCGCCTGTTCAACAACAACCATATCGGCCACAACAAATTCGCCGTCTATCGCGATGCCCAGGGCGATCCGCGGGCGGTGATGACCGGCAGCACCAACTGGACCTCGACCGGTATCTGCGGCCAGTCGAACAACGCCTTCGTCCGCGACGATCCGGCAATGGCCAAGGTGTTCAATGCCTATTGGGAGCGCATGAAGACCGACGTTTTCCCGCCGCCGGCCAGCGAGAGCGCCGCCGGACATACGGCGCAGACCCAAGGCGTGCCGTTCCGCAAGGACAATCACATGGCGAACCCGTTCGACGGCGCGACGGCAGCGCTGGACGGCATGACGGTCTGGTTCTCGCCGAACGACCCGGAGCGCAACAAGAAGGATATCTCGGTGCGCCCGGTCGACCTCGAGGACGTCTTCGCCCGCATCAAGGCGGCGAAGCGCGCGGTGCTGTTTCTCGTGTTCAATCCTTCGCTGCTCGGCGAGAACTCGATCGTCGACCAAGCGGTGGCGGCGGCGAAAGCCGATCCGAAGCTGATCGTGCAGGGGGCGATCAGCGACGAAACGGCGATGCCCAACTACGTCGCGCCGACCAAGGATCCGGTCACCCACAAGTCGAACAAGGACGGCAAGTCGCCCTTCGTGTTCCCGGAAAAGGTCTGGGAGGCGCCGAACGTCTCGATCGTCAGGGCGGCGAACTTGACCGGCGCGACGATCGCCCGCGATTTCCAGGCGGAAGTGCTGACCGTCGGTCACGCCATCGTGCACGACAAGATCGTCATCATCGATCCGATGGAAGACAATGCCACCGTCATCACGGGCAGCCACAACCTCGGCTACAAGGCCTCCTACGAGAATGACGAGAACCTGGTGATCGTGGAGGGCGATAAGACGTTTGCCGCCGCCTACGCGGTGCACATGCTGGATGTCTTCGACCACTACAAGTTCCGCGCCTGGCGCCGGACGATCGGGAAGGGGCCTTCGGACGACGACGGGATTTCCGTCGACGACAAATGGCTGAAGCCCTATGCCGACGGCAAGAAGGGGGCCATCGCCCGCTACTTCCCGTAGCAGCCTCCGCCGGCCCCGCCCATGCGGGCGGCGGTTGACGCAAGCGGATTTCGCCGCCGGCCTGACCGGCCCGGCCGAGGCTCCTGACAGGGTTTGGCTGGAGCAAGCGGTTTTCGCGCGCGAGGGCTTACGGCTGCCCAGGCGAACGGCTAAGGCTGCCGGCCGAGGACAGCCATGAGCACGGCGGATTCAAAGAGCAACGAGAGGGTACAGTGGGCCGCGATCACCGGCGTGATCGCGACGGTGTCGGTGTTCGCCATCGCGCAGGGCCTCTCCTATCCGCTGCTGAGCTTCATCCTGCAGCGGCAGGGCGTTTCGCCGGCGATGATCGGGCTGTCGGCGGCGATGACGCCGATCGGCTTCATCGTTTCCTCGCCGCCAATTCCGGCGTTGGCGCGCCGCTTCGGAGCGGGGCGCACCGCGCTCACTTGCGCGGCGCTCTCGGCGCTGGTGCTGGCGCTGGTCGGCTGGACGCAGAATGTCTATCTGTGGTTCCCGCTGCGCTTCCTGATCGGCGTGGTGACCAACCCCCTTTATGTGCTCAGCGAAATCTGGGTGATCGCGCTGGCGCCGCCGTCGCGGCGCGGCCGCGTCATGGGTATCTATTCGACAATCATCTCGGCGGGCTTCGCGGCCGGGCCGCTCTGCCTGCTCGCCGTCGGCACCGAAGGCTGGCCGCCTTTCCTGGTTGGCATCGGCGCCTTTCTCTTCTGCGGCGCCTGCCTGGCCGCGGTGGTGCGCCGGCTGCCTAAGGTCGACGAGGCCGAGAACAAGGTTTCGGTGCTGGGCTTCATACCGTTGGCCTGGCTGCTTTTGTCGTCGGTCGTCGTCGCGGCCGGTTTCGAGCAGGCGATACTGGCGCTGCTGCCGGTCTATGGAACGCATCACGGCATTCCCGAAGCGCGCATGTCGGCGCTGCTTTCGGTGATGATCGCCGGCAACATCGCCATGCAGGTGCCGCTCGGCCTGCTCGCCGAAAGGCTGACGGCGCGCCTCGTGCGCTTCGGCTGCGTGGCCGTGACCATCCTTGGATGCGTGCTCTTGCCGGCGCTGATCGAGACGCCACTGATCTGGGTCTGCGTCTTCGTCTGGGGCGCGGTGTCCTACGGCATCTACACGATGTCGATCATCGAGCTCGGCGAACGTTTCAGCGGCTCGGCGCTGGTCGCCGGCAATGCCGCCTTCTCGCTGATGTGGGGCCTTGGCGGCATCATCGTGCCGCCGCTCACCGGCGGTGTCATGGATGTGATTGGCGCCCCAGGCCTGCCGGTCACGCTGGGCGTGATTTGCGCCGGTCTAGCGGTGGCGACGGTCGTGCGCCGGCGGGTTTTGTGACCGATCTCGCCAAGGCTCTTGAATATCCAAGCAGCGAACGCGATGTAGGCGGGGCCGCCAGATGGAGACCCGCATGACCAGCACGATGACCAAAACCCAGCCCGAGTCGACGGCTGACGATCCCTTCCTTTGGCTGGAGGATCGCAACGGAAAGCAAGCGCTGGACTGGGTTCATCGCCAGAATGCGCTGACGGTGGCCGAATTGCAGGGCGACCCTTCCTATCAGCCGACCTTCGAGACCGCGCTCGATCTGATGACGGCCGAGGACAATATGCCGGTCGGGGCTGCACTTGCCGGTCACGTCTATAATTTCTGGCAGGACAAGACCAATGCGCTGGGCCTGTGGCGGCGCACGCCCGTCGCTTCCTACAAGACCGAGAAGCCGGATTGGGAGACGATCATCGATTTCGATGAACTCTCGGCGAAGGAAGGCGTGAAATGGGTGTTCGGCGGCGCCAGCCGGCTCTATCCCGATTTCAACCGCTGCCTGCTCTACATGTCGCCAGACGGCGGTGACGCCAGCGAGATGCGCGAGTTCGATATCGCGACGAGATCCTTTGTCGAGGGCGGTTTTTCCGCGCGCGCGTCCAAGTCGGGCTTTTCCTGGCTGGACAAGGACACGGTGCTCGTCTCGGCGGCGTTCGAGGAGGAAGACAAGACACAGTCCGGCTATCCGCGCGTCATAAAACTCTGGCGGCGCGGCACGAAGCTCGAGGACGCGGCGCCGATCTTCGAGGGCGAGAAGCAGCATCTCGCGGTCGGCGGCGGTGTCGAATATGACGGCGACAAGCGGCATGTGCTGCTCGGTAAGACGCTCGACTTCTTCACCTCGCACAGTTTCCTGCGACTGGCTTCGGGCGAAAGCAGGCGCATCCCGCTGCCCGACGACGCCACCGATACGGCGATCTTCAAAGGCCAGCTCGTCTTCGGGGTGCGCAGCCCGTGGACGGCGCCTGACGGCACACGTTGCCTGCCTGACGGGCTTTACTCGTTCGATTTCGACCGGTGGATCGACACGGGCGAGTTCGGTCCGTTCGAGACCGTGCTCGCGCCGGCGCATCGTGTTTCGATCGCGGGGCTGGCCAGGACGCAGGACCGGCTGTTCATCAACCTGATGGACAATGTGCGCGGCAAGGTCATCGCCTGCGATCGTATCGGCAACAGCTGGTCGCTGAAGCCTGTGGCGCTGCCCGACAACGGCAATGTCGGCATCAGCCATGCCGAGCATTTCGGCTCCAGCGTGTCTTTCTCCTTCACCGACTTCCTGACGCCGAGCTCGATCATCTGGTCGGACGACAATGGCGAGACGCTTGAAACAGTGAAGTCGCAGCCGGCCCGCTTCGATGCCTCGCCCTATGTTTCGGAGCAGTTCGAGGCGCGCTCGAAGGACGGCACGATGATCCCGTATTTCGTGGTCAGGCGCCGCGACCAGAACGGACCGGTGCCAGCGCTGCTTTATGGCTATGGCGGCTTCGAAGTGCCGCTGCTGCCTGGCTATGCCGGCATTCGCGGCAAGCTCTGGCTGGACAAGGGCAATGCCTATGTCCAGGCCAATATCCGCGGTGGCGGCGAGTTCGGTCCGGCCTGGCACCAGGCGGCGCTGAAGGGCAAGCGCCAGAACGCCTTCGACGATTTCGCGGCGGTGGCCGAGGATGTGGTCAGGCGCGGAATCACCACGGCGGCGCAGCTCGGCATCCAGGGCGGCTCCAATGGCGGCCTGCTCACCGGCACGTCGCTGACGCAGCGGCCGGAACTGTTCGGCGCCGTCATTATAGACGTGCCGCTGCTCGACATGCTGCGCTACACCGAACTGCCGCCCGGCGCCTCGTGGATCGCGGAATATGGCGATCCGTCGAACCCGGAGGAGGCGGCCTGGCTTAGCGCTTATTCGCCCTATCAGCATGTCGCTGCCAATGTCGCCTATCCGCCGGTGCTGCTGATGACCTCGACCGCCGATGACCGCGTCCATCCTGGCCACGCGCGTAAGATGGCAGCGCGGCTGCAGGAGGCAGGTCATGGCCGGACGCTCTTCTTCGAGGAGACCGAGGGCGGCCATGGTGGGCGCGGCGACCGTCGGCCGCAGGCGGCGCAGACGGCGATGCGTTACATCTTTCTGCAGCGGTCGCTCCGTAAGACTGCATGACTGGGGTGGCTTGAATTTTGGGCCTCGGGCGGCATAAGCTGCCGCCATGATCCGCTTCAGCACATCTGGCGCCTTCGGGGTCGCGGTGACGCCGTCACCTCGGACCCTTCGCGCCGAGCTTTTGCGGCTGTGCGCCCGCATCGGCTATTCGCCGCCCGCTTTCCTCTGAGAATCCGCCCCGGCCGTTGCCGGATTGATTCAAGAGGAAAGACCAAATCCATGACCTATCAGAACTATTCGCTGAAGCAGCTTCAGCAAATCGACGCCGCGCATCACCTTCACCCCTTCACCGACCACAAGGAACTGCGCGAGGCGGGCTCGCGCATCATCACCCACGCCAACGGCCCGTTCATCTACGATTCCGAGGGAATGGAGATTCTCGACGGCATGGCAGGCCTTTGGTGTGTCAATGTCGGCTACGGTCGCGACGAGCTGGCCGAGGCCGCTTACGCGCAGATGAAGGAGCTGCCTTACTACAACTCCTTCTTCAAATGCTCGACGCCGACGCCGGTGCTGTTGTCCAAGAAGCTGGCGGAGCTGGCGCCGAAGCATGTCAGCCAGGCCTTCTACGGTTCCTCCGGCTCGGAGGCCAACGACACGGCGCTCAGGCTCGTGCGCCACTACTGGGCGCTCGAAGGCAAGCCCGAGAAGAACCGCATCATCTCGCGCAAGTCGGCCTATCATGGCTCGACCATCGCCGGCACCTCGCTCGGCGGCATGGAGCCGATGCACAAGCAGCTCGGCGGCGCGGTGCCCAACATCGTCCATGTGATGATGCCTTACGCCTATGAGCTGGCGCTGCCGGGCGAGAGCGACCACGATTTCGGCATCCGCGCGGCCAAGGCGGTCGAGGACGCGATCCTGGAAGCCGGCGCCGATAAGGTCGCCGCCTTCATCGGCGAACCGGTGATGGGCGCCGGCGGGGTAAAAATCCCGCCGATGAGCTACTGGCCGGAAGTCGAGCGCATCTGCCGCAAATACGATGTGCTGTTGATGCTGGACGAGGTCATCACCGGCTATGGCCGCACCGGCGAATGGTTCGCGGCGCAGACCTTCGGCATCGAGCCCGACACCATCACGACCGCCAAGGCCCTGACCTCGGGCTACCAGCCGCTGTCGGCGCTGCTGGTCGGCGACCGCGTCGCCAGGACGCTGGTGGAAAAGGGCGGCGAGTTCTATCACGGCTATACCTATTCCGGTCATCCGGTGGCCTGCGCGGTGGCGCTCAAGAACCTCGAGATCATCGAGAAGGAAGGGCTGGTGGAGCGCGTCAAGAACGACACCGGGCCGTATTTCGCGCAGGCGCTGCAGGAGCGGATCGCCGGGCACAGGCTGGTCGGCGAGGTGCGTTCGATCGGCCTGATGGGCGCGATCGAGATCGTCAAGGACAAGGCGACCAAGGAGCGTTATCTGCCGTCGGGAAGTGCGGCGGTCGTGGTGCGCGACCATGCGATCGCGAACGGCATGATGCTGCGGGCTACCGGCGACACGATGATTCTCTCGCCGCCGCTGATCTGGACGCGCGACACGATCGACATGGCCTGCGAGCGCATCGCCAAGGCGCTCGATCTCGCGGATGCGGATTTGCGTAAGCGCTGAGGGGCATCCAAGCTCCGTCGTCATCCACGGGCGAAGCAAGGAGCGAAGCGACGCAGCGCAGACCCGAGGATCCATGCCGTTACATCGACGCTCCGCCAGCAGTGCAGAATTCTGCCCCGCTGCGCCCTGCGTCCGAGGTAACGGAATGGATCCCAGGGTCTCCGCGACGGAGCTTCGCTCCTGCTCCGCCCTGGGATGACGACGCTGCTGATGTCTCCAAACGCAAAAACCGCGCCCCAACGGGAACGCGGCTTTGCCAGATACGCATGGCGTTTCGCTACGAAACACTTGCGAAACTTACGGGCTCCGGTACGCGAGACCTGATCCGGAGCGCCGGGCGGACGCGCTGTCCGCCTCGCAGTCCGTTTTAAAGGCACATCGTTACCGGTGGGTTAGCGAGACCTTAAGCAAATCTAAATTTGCCGGCTTCGCGCTGGCAAATTTTTCAAATAACCTTTGAAAAGCAGTGGCTTACGCCTGGTTGCCGCGCAGGAAATTAATAATGCCGGAAAAATCGACGCCGGCATGCCCTTGCGCGTCGAACAGCGCATAAAGCTGCGTGGCCTCGGCGCCGAGCGGGGTCACGGCGCCCGCGCTTTGCGCGGCTTCCTGCGACAGTTTCAGGTCCTTCAGCATGAGCGCGGCGGCAAAGCCCGGCTTGTAGTCGCGATTGGCCGGCGAGGCCGGCACAGGGCCGGGCACCGGGCAATAGGTGGTGAGTGACCAGCATTGGCCCGACGATGTCGAGGCGACGTCGAACAGCGCCTGGTGCGACAGGCCGAGCTTTTCGGCGAGCACGAAGGCTTCGGCGACGCCGATCATCGAGATGCCGAGGATCATGTTGTTGCAGATCTTGGCCGCCTGGCCGGCGCCGTCGCCGCCGCAATGAACGATGCGCCCGGCCATCGGCTTCAGGATCGGCTCGGCGGTGGCGAAGGCTTCGTCCGAGCCGCCGGCCATGAAGGTCAGGGTTCCGGCCGTGGCGCCGCCGGTGCCGCCGGAGACCGGCGCGTCGATCGAGGGCAGGCCGTGCCTGGCGGCAATCGCATGCGCTTTGCGCGCCGATTCGACATCGATGGTCGAGGAATCGATGAACAGCGCGCCTTTCTTGGCTTTCGGCGCGATGTCTTCGTAAACCGACAGCACATGCTTGCCGGCGGGCAGCATGGTGATCACCACGTCGGCGTCCTTTACCGCCGAGGCAGCGTTCGCCATCACTGTCACGCCGTGCTCTTTCGCCACCTTAAGGTTTTCGGGCACAAGGTCGAAGCCCAGCACCGCATGGTCAGCCTTGACCAGATTGGCGGCCATTGGATTGCCCATATTGCCCAGGCCGATGAAGGCGATGGTGCTCATTGTCTCTCTCCCAAAGTCTGTTCAGCGGCCGATCAGCGCTCGCGCGATGATGACGCGCATGATCTCGTTGGTGCCTTCGAGGATCTGGTGGACGCGGAGATCCCGCACCAGCTTCTCGATGCCGTAATCGTGCAGATAGCCGTAGCCGCCATGCAACTGCAGCGCCTGGTTGGCGATGTCGAAGCCGATATCGGTGACGAAGCGCTTGGCCATAGCCGACCATTTGCCGGCATCCGGCGCCTTGCGGTCGAGTTTCGAGGCGGCGGCGTAGAGGAAGATGCGGGCCGCCTGCAACTCCGTCTCCATGTCGGCCAGCCTGAACTGCAGCGCCTGGAACTGGTTGATCTTGGAGCCGAAGGCCTTGCGCTCGGCCGTATAGGCGAGCGCCTTGTCGAGCGCCGACTGCGCCCCGCCGAGCGAGCAGGCGGCGATGTTGAGGCGGCCGCCGTCGAGCCCGGCCATGGCGATGCCGAAGCCCGCGCCCTCGGCGGCGAGCAGGTTCTCGGCCGGCACCTTGCAGTCCTCGAAGATAACCTGGCGGGTCGACTGCATGTGCCAGCCCATCTTGTGCTCGTTGGCGCCGAAGGACAGGCCCGGCGCATCCTTGGGCACGACGAAGGTCGAAATGCCTTTCGGGCCATCGCCGCCGGTACGCGCCATCACGACATAGAGGTCGCTGTCGCCGGCGCCGGAAATGAACTGCTTGGCGCCGTTCAAGACATAATCGCCGCCGCTCTTCACCGCGCGCGTCTTCAGCGCCGCGGCGTCCGAGCCGGAGCCGGGCTCGGTCAGGCAATAGCTCGCCAGCCACTCCATCGAGGTCAGTTTCGGCAGGAAGCGCTGGCGCTGGTCGTCCGAGCCGAAGCGGTCGATCATCGAGGCCGCCATGTTGTGGATGGAAATGAAGGAGGAAAAGGCCGGGTCGGCGTGGGCGAGCGCCTCGAAGATCAGAACGGCATCGAGCCGCCCAAGCGCCGAGCCGCCGACATCGTCGCGCACATAGATGCCGCCGAGGCCGAGCGCCCCGGTCTCGCGGATCACATCGGCGGGAAAATGCTTTTGCTTGTCCCAGTCAAGCGCGTTGGGCGCGACGCGGTCCGCCGCGAAGGCCTGGGCCATCTCCTGGATGGCGCGCTGTTCCTCGTTGAGTTCGAATTGGCCAGTGCCCGCATCGACTGCCGCGTCCATGGCGTGCTCCCTGTCGTTTCAGGCCTTGTGGCCTGTCGTTTTTGGCTTTGCGCGCCGTTCAATCTAGACCAATGATGCCGCCGCGCAACCCGGGCCGTTGAGAACCGGCTGTGCATGGAATGACTAACGGAGCTCTTGCGTGCCGACAATTTTCGATGATTTGCTGGAGCGCTTCCATGTCTATCTCGCCGGCGTCGACAACGATCTGGCCGCGGACGAAGTCGCGCGGATCAGCTGGGATATGCCTGCCCGTCCTCTCGAACCGCGCGCGCTTGGCTGCCTTGGCTATCTCGATCGCATCGCCGAGCTTGCACCGGCGGACGCGAAGCCGCTGACGCGGTTGGTTGCCGACCATCGGGACGAGCTGCGCTGGGGGCAGACCTACACCGCAGCCGATTTCGGTCAGGGTTTTGTCGACAATTACGGCTGGCTGGAAGTGTTCGGCACGCGCGGGCATTTCGTCAATAACGAGGTCGCGGGCGGCCTGCTGATTCTCGGTCCGAACATCGTCTATTCCGACCACCACCATATCGCCGAGGAGATCTATATCCCGCTGACCGGCGGCACCGCGTGGCGGATGGGCGAGGGGAATTTTCATATTCGCGACGCCGGCGAGGTCATTCACCACGCCTCCAACGTCAATCACGCCATGCGCACCGGCGAGGACCCGCTGATGGCGCTCTATCTCTGGCGCGGTGGGCCGCTGGCGCAGAAGTCGACCATCGGTTCGGGGAGCAGGGGCTGATGGCAAAAGCGATCATGCTGCAGGGCACCGGCTCCGATGTCGGCAAGACCGTTCTGGTGGCCGGGCTTTGCCGCGCCGCGAAGAGCCGCGGGCTGAAGGTCAGGCCCTTCAAGCCGCAGAACATGTCGAACAATGCCGCCGTCGCCGACATTCCCGGCGAGGTCGGCGAAGGCGAGATCGGCCGTGGGCAATGGCTGCAGGCGCTGGCCTGCGGGGTTCGGCCGACCGTGCATATGAACCCGGTGCTGCTCAAGCCGCAGAGCGATATCGGCTCGCAAGTGGTGGTGCAGGGCAAGGTCCATGGCGAGGCGCGGGCGCGCGACTACCAAGCGATGAAGGCGGGATTGATGGAGGCGGTGCTCGATTCCTGGAGCAGGGTCGGAGAGGGCGCCGACCTCGTCATCGTCGAGGGCGCGGGCTCACCCGCTGAGATCAATCTCAGGACCCGCGACATCGCCAATATGGGCTTTGCGACGCGCGCCAATGTGCCCGTGATCCTGGTCGGCGACATCGATCGTGGCGGCGTCATCGCCTCCGTCGCCGGCACGCATCTTATCCTGCCGGAGTACGACCGGCGCATGATCGCCGGCTACCTCATCAACAAGTTCCGTGGCGATGTCTCGTTGTTCGACGACGGCATCAAGGCGATCGAAAAGTTCACCGGCTGGCACTGCTTCGGCGTCGTACCGTGGCTGAAGGCAGCCGGCCGGTTGCCGTCCGAGGATTCCGTGGTGCTCGAACGCCTCGCTTCCGGCCAGAAACGGGCGCTGAAGGTGGCGGTGCCGATGCTGGCGCGCATCGCCAATTTCGATGACCTCGATCCGCTGAAAGCCGAGCCGCAGGTCGAGGTAATGTTCGTGCCGCCGGGCAAGAGGTTGCCGGAGGATGCCGGGCTGGTGGTCATTCCCGGCTCGAAGTCGACGATCGGTGATCTCATCAAATTCCGCGAGAACGGCTGGGATCGCGATCTTCTCGCCCACCGCAAGCGCGGCGGCCATGTCGTTGGCATCTGCGGCGGTTACCAGATGCTCGGCCGCATGGTGCGCGATCCCGATGGCATCGAAGGCAGTGTGAGAGAGGCCAAGGGCCTCGGCCTGCTCGACATCGAGACAGTGATGGAGCCGGAAAAGACCGTGCGCAATTCGAGCGCGCATTCGGTGCAGTTCGGCCTGCCGCTTGAAGGCTACGAGATCCATCTCGGCCGCACCACTGGTCCGGACACGGCGCGGCCGTCGACGATCCTCAACGGCGCCGAGGACGGCGCGGTCTCCGCCGACGGCAAGGTGATCGGCACCTATCTGCACGGGCTGTTTTCCGCCGACGCTTTTCGCGCCGCTTACCTGGGGAGCCTTGGCGTCAAAGGCGGCGGCATCGACTATCGAGCCGAGGTCGAGAAGGCGCTGGATGAGGTCGCTGCCGAGCTGGAGAGGCATCTCGACTGCGACGCGATTTTCGGCTTGGCGCGTTAGGCGGATCGAAGTTCCACTTTCCATTCGCTAACGTCGGCAAAATGCGATGCCGCTGGCCGATGGGCGGCTTTTGCGGGAAGATGGACGCAGCAACGGAGACCACGCAGATCGAATAGAGTTCACCAACCAGAGATATTGGGGGTATGAAATGGCTCAAGGCACACAAGCAAGGCAGCTTAACCCTGATCTCCTCCTCGGCAGTTGGAAGATGACGTCGTGGATGACGAGAGACGTCGCAACTGGGGAGCGGCGAGAGGCGCTGGGCCAGGATCCGCAAGGCATCGTCATCTATACGCCGGAGCGCGTCATATTTTTCATCCTCAGGAACAATCGCACTCGGCCCGAGCGGTTGCCACCATCGGACGAAGAGAAGATCGCGCTGTTCGAATCGATGTTCGCCTACTCGGGCAGCTATACGGTCGAACCGGACCGGGTCGTCCACCATGTCGACATGAGTTGGAATCAGGCATGGAGTGGCACCGAGCAGGTGCGGTTCTGCAGTGTCGACGAACATACGCTGTCTTACACGTCGCCTCCCTCGCAAAACCCATTCGACGGGCGCGAGATCGTCCATGAAGTGACCTATGTACGAGAGAGGCGCCAGGCCGCTTAAGCCTACTTCTCCGCCGCCTTCGGCCAATAGGTGCCGAAGGACCAGACATTGCCTTCGGGGTCGAGGCAGATGAATTCGCGGCTGCCGTAGTCGCGGTCGACCCGTTCCTGGATAATTTTCGCGCCGGCCTTCTTCGCCCGTGCATAGGCGGCGTCGACGTCATCGACGGCGATGTAGATCGACTTGCCGCCGCCACCGCTTGGATCACCGACCATCTTGCCGTAGTCGTCATCGCGCGCGGTGCCCAGCATGATCATCGAGGAGCCGAAGGTCAGCTCGGCGTGGTGGACGATGTCGCCCTCGCCATAGCGGGCGCGCACTTCAAAACCGAAGGCTTCGCCCAGCCAGTCGATCATCTTGGCTGCGTTCCGGTAGCGAAGGGCGGGATAGATGCGGGGTGCTTCGGTTGACGAGGGCATGAGGATCTCCTTGTTCGCGTCGATCGGCCCACTGTCCATCACGGCCGTGTTGGCGTCTTGAAGAAATGTTACCTCGGCTCAAACCTACATCAGCGCCGCGAGACTGGTCGGCGTTTCGCCGGCAAGCTGGCGGAATTCGCGCACCAGATGTGCCTGGTCGGCATAGCCGCAATCGGCGGCGATGCCGGCCCAGTCATCGCCCTGCCGCTTCGACAGGGAAAGCGCGCGGTTGAAGCGCACGATGCGCGACAATGTCTTCGGGCCAATGCCGATCACGTCGGTGAACTTTGCCGCCATATGCTTGCGGCTCCAGCCGATCTCGCCGGCGAGCGCCGCAATGCGGGTGCGACCGCCCGACGCGATGACCGTCCGGTAGGCCCAGGCGATTTCGGGCGACAGCGCATTCGCTTCCGCAAGGCGGCCGGCAATGAAGCCCTCGGCTATGTCGAAGCGCGCGTGCCAATCCGACGCCTCACCAAGCCGTTCGCGCAATGCCATGCCGTCAAAGCCCAGCGCATCGTCGAGCCCGACCATGCGGTCGCGCAGCTTGCTCATCGGCAGGCCGAAGAACCGTCTGGCGCCAAGCGGCGTGAAATTGACCTGGACGCAGCAGGCGCCGCCGAAGGATTCGATCATGACCGGACCGGCATAGAGACCGGCGGCGAAGCTGGCGTGGCGGTCATTGTCGCCAGGCGTGTGGCCGAGCCCGATGGCGAAGGCTTCGGCGAAGCTGATCACCAGCGGCACGGTGAGCGAGGCATATTCGACGATGCGGAAATGGCCGGGCCTTGTCTCGCGATAGCCGCAGAGATCGGTGACGATGCCCGAAAGCGAGGCGGTTGGCTTGCGCCGCACCATCTCGAAATGGAGGGCGGGCGAGTGGTTATCCTGTCGATGGTGCTCTGTCTCGTCGGACATGGCGCGAGCCTATCAGAACATGCTCGCAAGAATCAAAAGCGCCCGGCAGGGCCGGGCGCTCCCGAGTTGCCTGAGATCTGCGAATTTCAAGCGCCGCGCATCAAGCAGCCGGCGGCGAGCACGATATAGGCGATGAGCATGATCCAAACGGACGCAAGCGGAATGAATGCAAGAACGCCAAGCGCGGCGAGAAGACCGATGACGGCGATGACCAACGAAATGATGAACACGATTTGGGTAGGCGCACTGAGATTCATGTCTAGTCCCTCCAACATGATTCGCGCGCGCATATTGTACCAGTGGTGCGGTCACATACCAATTAGCTGGCGCAAGGGATTGGCCGGGTCGGCCAACAGCTTCGCGGCGAGCGCCAGGCAGACGACGACGAGCAGCGGCTTGATCAGCCTGGCGCCGATGCGGATGGCAAGGCTGGCACCAACACGGGCGCCGATGAACTGCGCCACGCCCATCATCAGGCCGATCTTCCAGTCGATGACGCCGACGGCGGCGAAGACGATGAAGCCGCCGATGTTGGAAGCGAAATTGAGCAGCTTGGTGTGCGCCGTCGCCTTGAGCACGCCATAGCCTGCGAGGGTGACGAAGGCGAGCATGTAGAAGGAGCCGGCGCCGGGACCGAAGACACCGTCATAGAACCCGACCAGCGGCGGGATGATCAGTCCGAACAGGAAAGGCGACAGCCGTTCGGCGCGGTCGACGTCGTCCATGTTCGGCTTCAGCGCGAAATAGAGCGCGATGGCGATCAGGAGCAGCGGGAGCAGGGCGCGCAGGAAATCGCCGGGCACGACCGTCGCCAAAAGCGCCCCGACCGCGCCACCGGCAAGCGCGAGCAGCGCCGACGGCAGCTGGCGGCGCAGGTCGACCTGGCCGTTGGCCGCATAATGGATGGTGGCCGAGCCGGAACCGAACATGCCCTGCAATTTGTTGGTGCCGAGGGCTGCCACCGGCGAAAAGCCGGCAAGCAGCAGCGCCGGGATGGTGATCAGCCCGCCGCCGCCAGCGATCGAGTCGACAAAGCCAGCGGCAAAGGCCGCGGCAATCAGGATGAGGGCGGTCTGCAGGGTAAGGTCGATCATCGGGAAGGGATGTTTGGAAGGAAACCGCAGCTTCCACCACGCTTGCCCCGTTTGCGCAAGAGCGATTCCAAGCTAACAATCTCGACTGAATCGGAAAGGGGAGCTTGATGGCGATGGCGCTGCTCGATCAGATACGTTCGATCTTCGATGGTGACCCGGGCGTACGCAAGGTGGCGGACGATCCGGTGCTGTCGGCGGAGCTTTTGATGCTGTTCCGCATGATCCTGGCCGACGGTACGGTTTCGGAGAGCGAGATGGTTGTCTTCCGCCACATCTGCAAGGAAGCCTTCGGCATCCCCGAAACCTCGATCGACAGCGTCATCGAATATCTCAACGACTATGGCTACGAGACCAACGGCTCGCAGGCGATCGCGCTGTTCCGCGATCTCGATGTCGAGCGCCGGAAACTGCTTGCGCGCCACATGGCCGAGATCGCCAAGGCCGACTCCAAGCTGGCGGAGAGCGAGGTGAAGCTCCTGCGCCGCACGCTCGACCTGCTCGATATCAGCCCTGTCGATTTGGTGAAGCCGGAGGAATAGCCGGCCCGGCCGGTTACCGGCTGCTTAGCCCTGTTCCTGCATTTTGCGCGCGATCGCGCGGTGAAGGTCGGGCGCCGCCGCCACCAGGGCCTGCGCCGCGTCGGAGCGCGGATGGTCGAGCACGTCGGCGGTCCGGCCACGCTCGACGATCTTGCCCTCATGCATGACCAGCACCTCGTCCGCCATGGCGCGGGCGACCGTCAGGTCATGGGTGATGAAGAGATAGGCGATGCCGAGCTTCTGATTGAGCTCGGCGAAAAGGTCGAGGATCTGGGCGCGGATCGAGACGTCGAGGGCCGAGACCGGCTCGTCGGCCACCACCAGCTTCGGGCGCGTGATGATGGCGCGGGCGACCGACAGGCGTTGGCGCTGGCCGCCCGAGAATTCATGCGGGTATTTGTCCATGTCGCGCGGACCGAGCCCGACTTCATCGAGCGCATGCGCGACCATCTCGCGGCGCTCGGCCTGCGTCGGCTGTTTTTCCAGAAGATGCAGCGGCTCGGCCACCAGCTTCTCCACCTTCTGGCGCGGGTCGAAGGAGCCGTAGGGATCCTGGAACACGACCTGCATGTCGCGCCGGGCCGGCTTCAGCGCCTGTTCCGGCTTACCGGTGATGGCCTCGCCGCGAAAGCGGATCGTGCCCGCCGTCGGCTTGTCCAGTGCCAGGATCATGCGGGCGAGCGTGGACTTGCCGCAACCCGAGCGGCCGACGAGTGCCACCGATTGCGCCGGCTCGATGGTGAGCGAGACATCGTCGACGGCGCGGATCGGCTCTGCCGGCCGGAACAGGGATTTGCGCCGTCCCGGATAGTCCCGGCTGACGCCTTCGACGTCGAGCAAGGGCTTTGCCGATCCGGCAAGGTGCTGTTTCGGCCGCGCCGGCACATGCATGGAGGCCAGCGCCAACTCGCGCGTGTAGGGATGCTGCTGCTCGGACAGCGTGCGCGCCGTGTCACCGGCCTCCGTCACCTCGCCATGGCGCAGGATCGTCAGGCGATCGGCCATCTCGGTGACGACCGCGAGATCGTGCGAGATGAGCAGCAATCCCATGCGATTCTCGCGGACCAGATCGCGCAGCAGGTCGAGGATCTGTGCCTGCAGCACCACGTCGAGCGCCGTCGTCGGCTCGTCAGCAATGAGGAGTTTCGGCTTCAGCGCGCAAGCAATTGCGATGACGACGCGTTGGCGCTGGCCGCCGGATAATTCGTGCGGATAGCGCGACAGCGGGAATTTGGCTTCCGGCAGCCCGACGCGGTCGAGGATTTTTCGCGCGCGGTCCTCGGCTTCGGCACGGCCTGCCTTGGTGTGCCAGCGAATGCCTTCGGCCACCTGCTCGCCGATCGTCTTGACCGGGTTCAGTGCCGTCATCGGCTCCTGGAAAACCATGCCGATATCGTCGCCGCGCAAGGCGCACATCTGGTCTTCGGTGGCGCCGAGGATGTCGATGCCGTCGAAAGCGACGCGGCCTTCGGCGCGCGCCAGATGGGGGAGGAGCTGCATGATTGTCAGCGCCGTCATCGACTTGCCGGAGCCGGATTCGCCGACAAGGCCGACGACCTCGCCCGGCGAGACCGTCAGCTCGACGCCTTTCAGGATCGGTGTGGCGCCGATCGTCAGCGACAGGTTCTCGATTTCGAGCAGGCTCATCGGCGCCGCCGCGATTTCGGATCGAGGATATCGGCGATCCCGTCGCCGAGCAGGTTCAGCCCAAGCACGGTGATGACGATCGCCATGCCGGGAAAGATCGCCATCCAGGGCGCGGTCACCATGCGCGTCTGCGCGTCGAACAGCATGCGGCCCCAGCTCGGCATCGGCGGCTGCGCGCCCAGGCCGACATAGGAAAGCCCGGCTTCGGCGAGGATGCCGAGCGCAAACTGGATCGTGCCCTGGACCAAGAGCAGCGTCGCGATGTTGGGCAGGATGTGCTCGATGCTGATCCGCGCCAGGCCCTTGCCGGCGGCGCGTGCGGCGAGGATGAATTCGCGCGGCCAGATCGCCAGCGCGCCGGCGCGGGCGACGCGGGCGAAAACCGGGATGTTGAAGATGCCGATGGCGATGATGGCGTTGACGGCGCCGGGGCCGAAGATCGCGGTGATCATGATTGCCGAGAGCAATGCCGGGAAGGCGAAGACGAGGTCGTTGAGGCGCATCAGCGCCTCGTCGGGCAGACCGCCGCGGGCGGCGGCGAAGGCGCCGAGCGGCACGCCGATGCCCATGCCGATGCCGACGGCGACCAGCGCGACTGCGATCGAATTGCGGGCGCCGACCATGATCATCGACAGGATGTCGCGGCCGAAATGGTCGGAGCCGAACCAGTGCGCCCAGGAGGGCGCCTGCGTCTTGTCGGCGATCACCAGCCTGGTGACGTCGTAAGGCGTCCAGACGAAGGAGATGAGCGCGACGGCTACGATCAGCAGCGTGATGACGAGCCCGATCAGGAAGGAGCGGTTGCCGAAGGCCTTGGCGAGCACGCCGGCAAGCGTTTCCTCGGGCAAGTCGATACGCATGGTCATTGCCGGCCTCTAAGACGCGGGTCGACGATGGCGTAGGAGAAATCGACGAGGAGGTTGATCAGGATCACGGCGGCGACCAGAAGCATGACGATGCTTTCGACCACGATCAGGTCGCGCTGGGTGATGGCCTGGAAGATCAGCCGGCCGAGGCCAGGCAGGTAGAAGACATTCTCGATGATGATGGTGCCGGCAAGCAGGAAGGCGAATTGCAGGCCGAGGATGGTGAGCACCGGGATCATGGCGTTGCGCAGCGCGTGGCGCCACAGCACGGCGCGGTAGGGCAGGCCCTTGGCGCGCGCGGTGCGGATATAGTCCTCGTTAAGCACCTCGATCAGCGCCGAACGCGCGACGCGCCCGAGGATCGCCGCCTGCGGCAGTGCTAGCGCGATGGCGGGCAAGATCAGGGACTTCAGCGCAAGCCAGATACCGGCGCCCCAACCCGGAAAGCCGCCGGCCGGTACCAGCCGCAGCCAGACGGCGAAGAGGTAGATCAGCATCAGCGCGAACCAGAAATTCGGGACCGCGACGCCGAGCTGGGCGGCGCCCATAGCAAGCGTGTCGCCGGCGCGACCCTGGCGGCTGGCCGAGAACACGCCGACCGGAATGGCGATGATGGTCGAGAGCGCCAGCGCGATCAGCGCCAGCGGCAGGGAAACGGCAATGCGCTCGCGCACCAGCTCGATGACGGGCACCGAATAGGTGTAGGAGCGGCCGAAATCGAGGCTGAGCAGCCCTGCCACCCAGTGCAGGTAGCGCAGCAGCAGCGGCGCGTTCAGCCCCATCTGGTTGCGCAGCACCTCGACCTGGTCGGCGCTGGCGTTGAGGCCCAGCATCAGGCGTGCCGGGTCACCGGGGAGGATCTCCATGACCGCGAACACCACCATCGAGGCCAGCACCAGGGTGAGGGCCGCTATGATGAGGCGTTTCAGGAGGTAGGCGGTCATTGCGGAATGGCTTGGTTGCCGGGTGTAGAGACTGGGCAAGGATGGCGTTCTGGCGCCCCCCTCTCTGGCCTGCCGGCCATCTCCCCCTCAAGGGGGGAGATCAGCAGTTTCTGCGCCGGTGGCACCAACGCGGCACAGGTAATTGGCGAAAGCAGAGAAGAGAGCGCAATCTCCCCCCTCGAGGGGGAGATGCCCGGCAGGGCAGAGAGGGGGGCGACGGAGCGCAACGTTTGCCCTTGGCCGACAGACCTCACTCGCTCCACTTCACCTTGGTCAGATCATCCGCCTCGATCGGCCAGTTCGTCCACATGCCCTGCAGCTTGGCGTCCCAAACGCCAATCTTGGGCAGCTCGAACAGGTAGACGGCGGGCACGTCGTGCGCGAGAATCTTCTGCGCCTCGCCCAGCAGTTCCAGTCTCTTGTCCTTGTCGACCGTGGTGCCGAGCGCCTTGATGAGATCGTTGAACTTCGGATTGTCATACTGGAAATAGTAGCCGGGCCGCGAATAGATATCGATGTCGTTTGGCTCGACATGGGAAACGATCGTCATGTCGTAGTCCTTGTTGGTGAAGACCTGGCTCAGCCACTCCGCCCATTCGACCGGAATGATCTGCAGATCGACCCCGATCTCCTTCAGTTGGGACTGAATCACCTGGCCACCGTCGCGTGCGTAGGGTACGGGCGGCAGCTTGATCGTGGCCGAGAAGCCGTTCTCCAGCCCCGCTTCCTTCAGATACGCCTTGGCCTTGGCGATGTCGTGCGGATAGACGCCGGTGAGATCGATATAGCCCGCGTCGCCTGGCGAGAAATGAGAGCCGATCGGCTTTCCAAGACCGTTCGAGGCGGCTGCGATGATGGCGCTACGATCGATCGCGGAGGCGAGCGCCTGCCGCACCGCCAGCTTGTCGAAGGGCGGCTTCTTGTTGTTGATGGACAGGATCGTCTCGCCCTCGGTCGCGCCGATCACGACGCTGAAGCGCGGATCGGACTGGAGCTGCGCGAGCGCGTCTTGTGCTGGCATGTTGGCGAAGGCCTGGATGTCGCCCGAGAGCAAGGCGGGAACAGCCGCGGCGGCGTCGGGAACGATGCGGAATGTCGCCTTGTCGAGCGCGGCGGGCGTACCCCAGTAGTCCGGGTTCTTGACCAGCGTGATCTCGGAAGCCTTGGCCCAGTGATCAAGCTTGAACGGACCGGTGCCGATCGGCTTGTCCTTGTTGCCGTCGGCCGATCCCTTCCCCACGATCACCGCCGCAACCTGGCCCATGTCGTAGAGGAAATTGCCCTGCGGGCCGTCGAGGGTGACCTTGGCCGTCGCCGGATCGACCGCCGTGACATCGGTGATGTGCGCAAACAGCGGCTTTTGCGGATTGAGCGAATCCTTGGCGCGCGCCCGGTCCAGCGAGAATTTCACGTCGTCGGCGCTGAAGGCCGAGCCATCGTGGAACTTCACGCCGGAATGCAGCTTGAACGTGTAGACCTTGCCGTCGTCGGAGACGGTCCAGCTCTCGGCGAGCCCGGGCTGAACCTGGCCGTTATCGTCGATGCGAGTCAGCCCTTCAAAGACATTGGCATAGGTGATTTCGCCGATGGCCGCGGCCGCGCCGGCGGTCGGATCGAGATGCGGCGGCTCGAGCACGATGCCGAGCGTGAGGTCGGTGCGCGCGGCAAAGGCCGACGTGGCGGCGGCAAGCGACAGCATAGCCGCGGCCAGGGTGGTCTTCCACAGTTTCATCGCTGAACTCCCATTGCTTGCTCAAGCCGGCGGATAGAAGCGTGATTTGGCGTGCGAGTAAATTGCGTTTCGTGCTGCCGGGCGGCGCCGGACGGAATGTTTTTACCTGTCATCCGGTCGTGCCGCGCAAGAGCACATTGAGGCCGATCGCCATCACCTTGGCCGATTCCACCATGTCGGCGATGGCGACCCATTCGTCCGGCCGGTGCGCAAGGTCGAGAATGCCCGGGCCATAGGCGATGCAGTCATAGAGGTGGCCGATGCGCGCGACATGCTTCTGGTCGTAGGTGCCGGGCGAGATCACGTAGTCCGGCTCGCGGTCGAACACCTCCATGATGCCTTTCGCGACGGCCTTCACCACCGGCGCGTCGCGCTCGGTCATCAGCGGCAGCACCTCCATCAGGTCGCGGATCTCGTAATCGAATTTCTTGCGCTCGCGCTTCAGCCGCTCGAGGATGCCGGTGACCTCGCCTTTCACGGTAGCGATATCCTCTTCGAGCAGAAAGCGCCGGTCGATGGTGAGCCGGCACCAATCCGGCACATTGGGCGAGGGAAGTCCGGGCCGGAAATCCTCGGTCTGGCCGCCATGGATGGAATTGATGTTCATGGTCGAGCGCCGGGCGCCCTGCGGCACCACCGGCATGCGCGTCATCTTTCGGTCGAGCGCCGGGAACAGTTCCTCCTCGAAAGCCTGCAGCACGGCGCCCATATGGCGCACCGCATTGTCGCCGAGGAACGGCATCGAGCCATGCGCGATCTCGCCCTTGGTCTCGATCTCGGCCCACCAGACGCCGCGATGGCCAAGGCAGATGCGATCCTTGTTCAGCGGCTCCGGGATGATGACGTGGTCGACCTTCGGCTTTGAGAAATAGCCGAGCCGCGCCAGATGGGCGACGCCGCCGAAACCGCCTGATTCCTCATCCGCCGTGCCCGAGATTTCGATGGCGCCGGGGAAATCCGGATAGGCTTTCATGAAGGCCTCGACGGCGATGACGGAGGCCGCTAGGCCGCCCTTCATGTCGCAGGCGCCTCGGCCATAGACCTTGCCGTCCTTCACCACGCCGGCAAAGGGATCGACGGTCCAGCCGTCGCCGGCCTCGACCACGTCGATATGCGAGTTGAAATGCACGCAGGGGCCGGGCGAGCGGCCGTCGAAGCGCGCGACCACGTTGACTCGCGGATAGCGGTCGCTGTCGCCTGGCGCGCCTTCGGCACGGATGAATTCGGTTTCGAAGCCGAGTTTCTTCAGACGCGCGCCAAGGAACTCTGCGCAAGGCCGATAGGCCTCGCCTGGCGGATTGACCGTCGGGAAGCGGATCAGGTCCGCCGTCAGCGCAACGAGTTCGTCTACCCGGTCGTCGACTGCCCCGAGAAGTCGCTCATTCATGCGAAGTCGTTCATTCATCCGGCGGATTGAAGAAGGAACGCAGCGCTTTTGCAAGCAACCAGTTGCTCATTGCCACATGACGATCCGGGCATGGCCCAATGCCCGTGTTTAAACTCAAGAGGGTGCGTGTCGCAGCGGCAACTATGCCGGGAAAATCGTTCAAATTCACCGCATTGGATTGGCGGAATCGTCAAGGAGTGTGTGGTACTTAACGCATCTGCCGGCAAAAAGATGGAAAAACCGCGTCAATGGCAGGGGGCAATCAAAGGGGTTTGATCGCATGAAAAACTTCGTTCTCATGGCAACCGTGCTGGCGACCGCGTTGTTCGGCATGTCTATCGCAAGTCGGGCGGCCACGCTGGTCGCCAATATCGACGTGTCGTCGCAGACCATGACCGTCAGCAAATATGGCCAGGTGCTCTACCGCTGGAGCGTGTCGACGGCGCGTCCTGGATATTTCACGCCGCGCGGCAGCTACCGGCCGCAATGGACCGCCCGGATGTGGTATTCGCGCAAGTATGACAACTCGCCGATGCCTTATTCGGTGTTCTTCCACGGAGGCTTCGCCATTCACGGCACCGGGGCGGTCAGAAATCTCGGACGCCCGGCGTCGCATGGCTGCGTGCGCCTGCATCCGGCCAATGCCGCGACCTTCTATTCGATGGTCAAGGAAGTCGGCTTCGGCAACACGCGGATCGTCGTCACCAACTGAACCGGATGACAACGCATCTCTGACAGTCGCGGGCAGCATTTCTGCCTGCTCGTTAGCGCGGCGTTGCAGCGATGCCTCACATGCTCCGAAAAACAACGGCTTATGCATTCAGTAGCATTGCCGAAGCTGGTTTGCATGAGGCCACGGTGGTAAGTACGACGTGTTAGTTCTGCTGCTGGGGGGCTGTAATGTATCGATTTCTTTTGGGCACCGCGATCGCGGCCACTGCAACGGCTGCTTTCGCTGCAGACGCGCCGGTTGTTCTCGATCAGGAACTCGCCCAGCCGCACATTTCCGGCTACGGCGAACTCTATGTGGGCGGTCTCTATATATCGGTCCCTGGTGACCACGCCACAGGCACCGCGGCAGGAGGCGCGGCTAGGGTCAACTTCCCGATCGACGCCCGCTGGAACATTCAGACGGACGCGGTGGTGGACTCGATCTGGGTCCAGGGCGTGAATATCTACAGCTACGGAGGCGCGGTCCACGGCTACTGGCGCGACCCAAGCTCTTATGCGCTCGGCGGGTTTGCCACAATCACCGGATACGGCGGCGACGAAGGCATCAGTGACGCGAACCTCTATAGCTTCACCTTCGGCCCTGAAGCCCAAGCCTATTTCGGCAATGTGACCGTCTATGGCCAGGTTTATTATGGTCAGTTGCGAGCCAGCGGCGAGTCCGAACATTTCGACAATTGGGGCGGTCGCGGCGTGGTGCGCTTCTTCGCCCAAGACAACCTTCGGTTCGATGGCGAACTCGGCTTTTCGCGACTTTCGGCCGATGGCGGACACCTCGATACTGTCACGGCTGCCCTACAGGCCACCTACCGGTTTTCCGGTACGCCTTGGTCGGTGTTCGGACGCTACCAACTGGATCATCTGACGGCAACCGGATCTTCGGATAGCGTGAACGTGCACAAGTATGTCGTCGGCCTCAGGGCAAGCTTTGGCGCAGATACCTTGCTTTCCGAGGACCGCAACGGCGCTACCATGGATACTTATCGGCCGAACTTCACATTGCCGCTCTTCTGAAATTGCCGCGCAGGCCTGACAGTTAGCCAATATCGAGGCCGCGAGGATCAATCTTCGGGGCTTTTCTTTTTTGGGCGGCAAGCGCCGGGTATTGTCCAGGCGTGCTCCGGCAGGTCACGATTACTGAGCATCCAGGTTGGCTTGTTTCGCCTGTCTGCGCTTGCGGCGGCGGCCGCTGATTTCCCAACGCTTGTGGAACCACATCCACTGTCCTGGATCCTCGCGCACCCAGCGCTCGACCACATCGGTGAGCAGTTGGGTGGTGGCATCGACGTCGACGCTGCCGTCTGCGGTGCGCGGCAAGTCCAGCTTGTCCTCGATCTCCAGACGAAAGCGGTTGCCCGGCAGCCTGACGCAGCGGGCGGGGTAGACATCGCAGTCGTAGTGGCGGGCCAGCATGCCAAGCATCGGGTTGGTCTGGCACGGGCGGCCGAAGAAATCCGTCTCCACGCCGCCCGAGAATTTCTGATCGACCAGCACGCCGATGTTGCCGCCTTTCTCGAGAATGGCGGCGAGGGCGAAGGAGGCGCCGGCGGCGGAGGGCAGCAGCGCGCCCATCGAGGAGCGGCGCGTCGAATGGATGTAGTCGGCGAGGTAGGGGTTGTTCGGCGGGCGAAACAGCGCCGTGATGTTCATGCCGAACGTGGCCGCGGCCACCGGCAGCAGCTCGAAATTGCCGAGATGGCCCGTAAAGAGGATGTGAGACTTCTTCTCGCCGGCGATCTCGACGAAATGTTCGACGCCGCGAACCTCGACCCGGCCGGGCTTCGAAGCGTCCGGGTCGAAGTCGAACAATGCGTCAAGGAAGATGTACTCGGCCGCGAGGCGGGCCATGTTGCCCCACATGTCGCGTGCGATGGCCTCGATTTCGGCGTCGCTCTTCTGCGGATAGGCCAGGCGCAGATTGTTGACCGCGACGCGGTGGCGCCCGACCAGCGGGCCCACCCGGCGGGCGGCGCGGTCGGCGAAATTGAGCGCGCTGTCCGGCGGCAACAGGCGCAGCAGCCAGAGCAACACCATGGCGAGCCTGGCGACCAGCCAATGCTCCATCTGGCGCAGCCGCCTGCCGTAGCGGAACATGAAGTCCCGGCGGGCTTTCCTGAGCGCGTTGCCGACCATCCACCTTCCCTGTTTAGGAAACGCGCAGGATGATCTTGCCGAAGACGTCGCGGCCTTCCATGCGCTTCAGCGCCGCATCGATGCCGTCGAAACCCACCTCGGTATCGATGACGGGGGCGACAAGACCGGCGGCCATCTTCTGCATGGCGTTGGCCATGTTCTCCATGCGGCAGCCGAAGGAACCGAGCAGCTTCAGCTGCTGCTGGAAAAGCTGCATCAAATTGACCTGCGTCGACACGCCCGAGGTCGAACCGCAGGTGACGAGGCGCCCGCCGCGCTTCAGGGACAGCATCGAGCCGGCGAAGGTGTCGGCGCCGACATGCTCGAAGACGACGTCGACGCCTTTCTTCTTCGTCAGCTTGCGCACGACGCCTTCGAAACGGTCCTCACGGTAGTTGATGACATGGTCGGCGCCGAGCGCCTTCGCCTTGTCAATCTTGTCGTTCGAGCCGACCGTAGTGATGACTGTGCAGCCCATCTTCTTGGCCAACTGGATGGCGGCGGTGCCGATGCCGGAGCCGCCGGCATGGACGAGAATGGTCTCGCCAGGTTCCAGCTTGGCGTTGTCGAACAGCATGTGCTCGACCGTGCCGAAAGTCACGGGCGCGACCGCCGCGCCGATCTCGGTGACGCCGGGAGGAGCGGGTACCAGCAGGCGCGCCGGCAGGTTAATCTTTTCCTGGGCGAAGCCATCAAGATGGAAGCCGTGCACGCCGGAAACGTGCTCGCAGAGATTGTCGCGGCCTTCGCGACAGGCACGGCACAGCCCACAGGTGCGCGCGCCGTAGATCGAGACCAACTGTCCGGGCTGGAGGTTGGAGACGCCAGGGCCGACCGCTTCGACCTCGCCGGCGGCTTCGGCGCCGACGACCAGCGGCAGCTTGCGCTTGGCAAAGGCCATGCCGCGCCAACCCCAGACGTCGATGTGGTTGAGCGCCACCGCCTTGATGCGCAGCGTCACTTCGCCGAGCGAAGGCGGCGGGGGAGGCGGCAGGTCCACCGTTTCAAGACGGCGGTCCTCGATAAGTTGCAATGCGCGCATAGGGCCTGTCAGTTCGGTTCTAAAGCGCAATGCGCTTTAGGTTCTTTGTTATGCATGTCGTTGTCGCAAAACCGATTTCACTTTTGCGCGACATGCATTGGCGGAAAAACGTCCGCTTAGACCGGTTCCCGCGCCATGACAAGGCAGGTGTTCTGGCCGCCGAAGCCAAAGGAGTTCGACAAAACCGTGCCGACCTCGGCGTTGCGCTTCTGGTTCGGGACGACGTCGAGGACAATAGCCGGATCCGGATTGTCGTAATTGATGGTCGGCGGGATGACGCTTTCGCGCATGGTCATCAGCGAGAAGGCGGCCTCCACTGCGCCAGCGGCCGACAGCGTGTGGCCGATCATGGACTTGTTGGACGAGACCGGCATCGAGCCGATACGCTCGCCGAACACGGTGGACAGCGACAGATGCTCCATCTTGTCGTTTTCCGGGGTCGAGGTGCCGTGCGCGTTGACATACTCGATCTCGTCCTCGCTCATGCCCGCATCGGCAAGGGCGGCGCGCACCGCCGCGATCGCCGGTGACGCATCTGGCTTGGAGCGGGTGCGGTGGAAATCGTCGGCCTTTTCGCCGCAGCCGCGCATGATACCGAGGATCGTCGCGCCGCGGGCCAGCGCGGCTTCCAGCGATTCCAGCACCAGCGCGCCCGACCCCTCGGCGAGCACGAAGCCATCGCGATCCTTGGAGAAGGGTTTCGACGCCTTTTCCGGGATGTCGTTGTGGGTGGAAAGGGCAGAGAGCAGCGAGAAGCGGATCAGGGCCTCGGCGGTCGCCGAGCCGTCGGCGCCGATCGACAGCGCCTTGTCGCATTCGCCGCGCCGGATCGCCTCGACGCCAAGCTGGATGGCGGTGGCGCCGGAGGCGCATGCGGTAGAGAGCGTGATCGGCAGGCCCCGCGTGCCGAAGCGGTCGGCCAGGCGGTCGGCGATCGAGCCGAACTGGGTGGTTTCGAAGATGTCGAGCTCCTTCAACGCGCGGGCGACGCGCAGCAATCTCTCGGAACCGCCATCCTTCTTGTCGGAATTGTAGAGCGAGAAACGGTCGGCCCAGTCGAGCTCGACCGGCGGCGAGGCAAGGAACAGCGGGCCGCCGAAATCGCCGGAATCGAGGCCTGCTTCCGATACGGCTTCCTGGGCAACGGTCTCGGCCAGTTCGTAAGTGAGGTGGCTTGCGCCCTTCGAGCTCGACGGCAGGAAGTCGACCATGCCGGAAATGCGGGTGTTGAGCTGATCGACCGGAAAGCGGGTGATCGGATGGATGCCGGATTTGCCCGAGGTCAGCGCCGCCCAGTTGTCTTTCTTGCCGACGCCGAGCGAGGTCACCACGCCGATGCCGGTCACGGCGACGATCGGCCTGCCCATGTGGTCGCGGAGATTGGCCATGATTCTTTCTTTCTAAGCGGCCTTAACCAGCCCAAGGCCCTCGAATTGGTGATAGCCGATCGCGGTTGCAAGGACGGAAGTCGGTGTGCCTTCGAATGGGCGTTCGACTGTTGCATCGAAGACAGGGTAGCCGGCCTTACGGTCGACGGCCATCGCGGCGAGCGCTACGGCGAAGGGAAACTGCGCCTCCTTCATATGGCCGGTCAGCGTCGAGAAGGCGCGCACGGCCAAAGCCGGGTTGGCGTCGAGTACCGCTTTTTCGGCCGCGGTGGCCGCATGGGCGCCAGAGGCGGCGGAAATCGTCAGCAGGTCGCCGTCGGGAAGGGCGGCCTGCTTGAGCAATGCGGCGATTGCGGCATTCAGTTCGCCGCGCCGGCGCCTGGCGCGGCCGGAGACTACGGGGCCGAGCTCGGCGTAGATCTTGCGGCCCCGGTTTTCCGCGTGCTCGCGCTGCTCCAGCACCAGGAAAGCGCCGCCCGAACCGGTGACCACGCCGCCGCCCTCAGAGCCCTGGCGCTGCCAGACTGGTTTCCACGGGCCGCGATGCAGGTAGCCGGCGAGCTCATAGCCGAGCAGCATGTCGGAATGCTCGGTCTGGAAGGCGCCGCCGACCAGCACATGGGTCGACTGTCCCGAGCGGATGCGTGCAGCCGCCGTCTCGACAGCCGAAACGCCGGCGCCTTCCTCGCCCATGAAGGTGCGCGACGAACCGGTGACCTTGTGGACGATCGAGATGTTGCCGGCGAGCAGGTTGGAGAGCTGCGCGAGGAACAAAGTCGGCCGCAATTCCGTCGTCAGCTTCTCGTTGAGCAGCACGTCGCGATCGTTGCGGTTTTCGGAAGCGGCAAGGATCGCTGCATCGACGGCCTCGTCGCGCTCGCCGCCGCCGGCCGCCACCACCATGTCCATGGTCGTGGAAAGCTCGTCATTGCCCTTTATGCCCGCATCGTCCAGCGCGAGCCCGGCGGCATAGGTGCCGAGGCGCTGCCAGGTTTCCATCTGGCGCTGGTCGCCGCGCTTGGCAATCTGTAGGTTCCAGTCGATCTCGGGCAGGGGATGGATGGTGTAAGGGGCGAAGCGTTCGGCCTCGAGCACCGGCTGGAAACCGGGCCGCGTCAGCTTCTGCCAGTGCGCGTCAGGCCCTTCTCCCAGTGAAGAGACAAGGCCGATGCCGGTGATGACGACGTCGTGGGAACTCATGGGCGGCTGTTGTGGGTCAGCTGGCAGGGCGCGTCAAGACCGCGCCCGAGCCGCTTCAGGCGGCCTTGGCCGCGACCAGCTCGTCGATCTTGGCGCACAGGTTCTTCATGACGAAATAGTCGTCGGTCGAAGCCTTGCCGTCATTGACCTCCTGCGTCCACTTCTCGAGCGGCACCTTGATGCCGAATTCCTTGTCGATGGCGAAGACGATGTCGAGGAAATCGAGGCTGTCGATGCCGAGATCGTCGATGGTGTGGCTCTCGGGCGTGATGGTGTCGATATCGATCTCGCTGGTGTCGGCAATGATCTTGGCGACTTTCTCGAACGTGGTGGACAAGGGCTCTTCCTTCGGTTGCGGGCGGAATCTGTCCGCATCTTGTTTGGGCGCTGTCTAATCGGTTTTTCCCGGCAGGAAAAGGCCTGATGCGCCGGGGGCAGATGGGTAGCGGGTTGTGGGAAGGCAAGAAGGGCCGCCGTTCGAACCGGCGGCCCTTCTCATCTTACGCTGCGTCAATCCCGCTATTCGCGGAGCTTGAGACCAGGTCATTGAGCAGCCCGCCCGTTCCGTTGTGGACGGTGAGCCGCTCGACCTTGCCGGCGATGGCTTCGAGAGCTTCGAGCTCCTTCAGCCGCAGCATCACCGGGTTCTCGGCCATCACCTTGGCCGTGTTGAGCAGCGAACGCGTGGCGTTCGTCTCCTCGCGGCGGCGGATGACGTTGGCCTCGGCCTGCTTCTCGGCCGAAACCACCTGGTTGAGGATCTCGCGCATATCGCCTGGCAGGATCACATCCTTGAGAGCGATATCGCTGACCTCGACGCCGATCGCGGCCATGTCGTCGCGCACCTTGGCCGCCGCGTCCTCGTCGACCGTGACCTTCTTGTCGAGGATCTGGTCGAGCGTGAGCGCGCCAAGCGTCTTGCGGAAGGCATACTGCAGGGCGCGGTAGAGGGCTTCCGAGAAGTCCTTCACCGTGCTCACCGCCTTGACCGGGTCGACGACCCGGTATTCGGCGGCGATGTTGACGCGGATCGTCACGCGATCCCTGGTCAGCACTTCCTGCCCGGCGACATCGAGCGACTGGCGCTTGATGTCGACGACCTTGACCTGGACCATGCGCCCGACATTCCAGAAGGCATGCACGCCCGCTTCAAGCGTGCGAACGAGCACACCATCCACGAAGAGCAGACCGACCTGACCGTCCACGACCGGGTTGAGGAACATGTGTTCCGTCTTCCGGGCCTGGCCGAGCCGGCGCATCAGCGCCGGATCGATGGCGAGGTCGGCCGCCGTGTCGACGGTCGTGACCTTCCACGGACCGGCATCCGTCCACAGCACAAGCTTGCGGTCCGGCGACAGCACGGAATGCAGCGCGCCGTCACGCTCGACCACGGCGATCTCCATGCGTCCGGTGCGGACGACGGTGAAGTGACGCGCGGCCACGTCCGGGAGCTTGTCGAACAATGCCTTCTCGTAAGCCGAAACGAATTCCGGGTTCTTCAGGTCGTGCCTGGAGATTTCCAGGTTGCCGCGCCGGTTGGCGAGCCAATGTTCGCCCGGCATCAGGACAGCCTGGATCTCGCCCTTGTAGAGGGCGACGGCACGCTCATTTTCCTTTACGAGGACGCGCTGGCGTCCAAGAAGCTTTTCGAGAATGGTCTTCATTGTCTTACTCCTGTCGGGCATGGCCCCATGCGAGGCGTCACGGCATGCGTCGATCATCCTTTTCGTTTCTCGTTTCACGTCGTCGTACTTCATGTTCCTGGGCACGAATGATCCGGAGACCGGTGGCATCGGCGCGTGGCGGGCCTTCGGGAGCGGATCGCGGGGCGGCGAAGCGGGCGCCGGAAGCCGAAGCTTCCCTTGCCGGCCGCGCCGCGCCTTGATCGTCACCGCGGGCCTGGCCGCGAGCCGATGGCGCAGGACATCGCCGCCCGGAGAGTCGAAGCCCTGCCGTTCGTGAAGTCCTCGCATTCCGGTCCCCGGACCGTTTTTTCGAATAACACCGTGAGAGGGTGCTGGCTTTCGAGGCCAATGGAGAAGGATTCGAACCTTCGACCGTCAGATTATCAGTCTGATGCTCTACCCAACCTGAGCTATCCGTGGTGGGATGAGGGGACTCGAACCCCTGACCTCCGGACCCAAATCCGGCGCTCTAACCTCTGAGCTACACCCGCAATCCCTATCCCGAAACGGCGCCGTACACAGTGCGGCAAAGCCGCCTGCGCGGGCGGAGGCAGAAGCTCCAACCGTTGTGCTCGCTTCGGTTTTCGTGACCGGGAGCGCGCCTATAGACCCTGCGACGGGTTGTCGCAAGCGGCATTGTCACAGCGAATTTGCGGCTTCTTCCGGGAGTTGTATTTCGGCAACACTGGCTGCCGCCACAGCTCAGAAAGTCACGCGTCCCAGCACCTTGAGGCCGTCGCCGTCCGGCGCCACCACCACGGCCTCGCCCTCGCGCGGCGCCACGCCGGTAAGCGCTTCGATGTTTTCGAGATGCGTGACCAGCACCAGATTGTCGGAGCCTGAATAGCCGCGGATCTCCTTCATGATTGCCGCCATCTGGGCGGCTTTCTCAGCCGGGTCGGTCTTCAGCAGGTCGAGGGGCGCGAAGGGCTGCGGCTCGGATTCGAAAGCGATGCGGGCAGTGTCGAGGCAACGGCAGTAGCGGCTGGAGAGCACGTGGTCGATGGGTGCTGCGCGCGCCGCGAACAGTGCGCCGATGCGGCTCGCCTCCTGCTTGCCGCGCTCCGACAGGTTAAGTTGGGTCGCGCAATTGCCGATGTCGAAATTCGCCGGGTCGGTCGCCCCAGTGACAAAGGCATGGCGAAGCAGCACGACATGGCCGCCGTCGCGCAGCAGCGCCCAGCCGGCGTCGGTCGCGTGGGCAAGGCTCGGAACAGCAAGCAGAAAAAGCGCCAGAACAAGTCGCAGCATTTGAAGTCC
This sequence comes from Mesorhizobium sp. M2E.F.Ca.ET.209.01.1.1, assembly GCF_004010375.2. NCBI lineage: Bacteria > Pseudomonadati > Pseudomonadota > Alphaproteobacteria > Hyphomicrobiales > Phyllobacteriaceae > Mesorhizobium > Mesorhizobium sp. M2E.F.Ca.ET.209.01.1.1. Next base: position 262,936 of record NZ_SADP02000003.1, read on the forward strand.
TATGGCGGCCCGGGCGGGCCGTGATTGGCATATAGGGACCGCAAAGCCGGCCGGAAAACAAGCGCAGGCGCAGGAGATAGGCGCGCGGCGCCAATTGCACCGCGGTCGGGGCTCGCCTATCACGGGAAAAATGTCTCCGCCCGCAAAATGACTCCGCTCACCGAAACCGTCCTCTTCGTCTTCAGTCTTGTGGCGCTCGGCTATCTGGCCGGGCTGACCGGCTATCTGAAGCCGGCGAGCGGAGAGGGTATCTCTGAGTTCGCCGTCAACGTGGCGATGCCGCTGCTTCTGTTCCAAACCATGGTCAAGTCGGATTTCCATGGTGTGGCGCCATGGTCGCTGTGGGGTGCCTATTTCGCGGCTGTCGCCGTCACCTGGGCCGCGGGCCATCTGGTCACGACGCGTGTCTTCGGTCGGGATGCCCGGGCCGGCATCGTCGGCGGCGTTTCCTCGGCCTATTCCAATGTCGTGCTGCTCGGAGCGCCCTTCATCCTCGGCATATTCGGCGCCAGCGGCTTCGAGGTGCTGTCGCTGCTGGTCTCGATCCACCTGCCGATCATGATGATGGCCTCGATCGTGCTGTTCGAGATGTTCGGACGCGGCAGCGGCGAGACGGTCCACCCGCTGCGCGTCGTCAAAAGCTTCCTCAGGCGCCTGTTCATCAATCCGCTGATCATCGGCATCCTGGCGGGGCTGGCCTGGCGCCTCACCGGCGCGCCGCTGCCGGACCTCGTCGAGCGGCTGGTCGACACGCTTGCCGATACGGCAGGCCCGGTGGCGCTGTTCGCCATGGGCTCAGCCTGCGCCGCTTCGGCATCTCCGGCAACATCCGGCCGGCGCTGGCGCTATCGGGGCTGAAGCTGTTCCTGATGCCGGCGCTGGTGCTGGTCTTCGTCTGGCTGCTCGGCCTGCCGCCGCTGACGGCCAAAGTCGCGGTGGTGGTTGCGGCGCTGCCTTCAGGCATCAATTCCTACCTCATCGCCGTCCAGTTCAACACCGGCCAGGCGCTGGCCTCGAACCAGATGACGCTTGCCACGGCAAGCGCGGTGGTGACCACGTCATTCTGGCTGACGGTCGTCATCCACGTCTTCGGATAAGGGATGTCGTTCTCCAGGTGAGTCCGGCCTGCAAACAGAGATTTCCTGCGCTTCCGGTGCTCACGTACTTTAAGTACGCTCCGCTCCGGTTCTCGAAAATCGCTGTTTTCGGCTCGGCCTGACCTGAATCTCAACATCCCTGCCAGCGATTGAGGCGCTCGCCTTTGCTGGCCCAACCCCTATATGCCATCTTGTGATTGCTTGCCTGCCTTTCCCTAGGTAAGAGCAATGCGCCGGCGTGCGGCACTTGAAGCACGCTTCAACGGATATCCAGAAAACGGCCGATCAGCGCGCCGAACGGAGGCCAGACCATGCTTCAGAAAACCAGCCATTTCATGCGCCAGGCCAATCTCATCAATGGCGAATGGGTGCAGGCCGACAGCGGCCAGACCATCGACGTCAACAATCCGGCGACGGGCCTGAAGATCGGCACTGTGCCGAAGGCCGGCAAGGCCGAGACCCGCCGCGCCATCGAGGCGGCCGAGGAAGCTTTCAAGAGCTGGCGCAAGACCACCGCGCTCGAGCGCTCGAAGCTGTTGCGCAAGCTGCATGACGCGATGATGGACAATCAGGACGTGCTGGCCGAGCTGCTCACCATCGAGCAGGGCAAGTCGCTCACCGAATCCAAGGGCGAGATCGGCTCGTCCGCGGCCTACATCCTGTGGTTCGCCGAGGAAGGCCGCCGCGTCTATGGCGACATCGTGCCCTCGCCCTGGGGCGACCGCCGCATCCTGGTGACCAAGGAGCCGGTCGGCGTCATCGCCGCCATCACGCCGTGGAATTTCCCGTCCTCGATGCTCGCCCGCAAGATCGGCCCGGCCTTGGCCGCCGGCTGCACCGCTGTGGTGAAGCCCGCTTCGCAGACGCCTTATTCAGGCCTCGCCTGGGGTGCGCTCGCCGAGGAAGTCGGCTTCCCGAAGGGTGTCGTCAACGTCGTCACCGGTTCGGCCGGCGAGATCGGCGACGAGCTCTGCACCAATCCGCTGGTCAAGAAGATCACCTTCACCGGCTCGACCGAGGTCGGCAAGATCCTGATCCAGAAGTCGGCCTCAACGGTCAAGAAAGTGTCGATGGAGCTCGGCGGCAACGCGCCGTTCCTGGTCTTCGACGACGCCGATGTCGACCGCGCGGTGACCGGCGCCATCACCGCCAAATACCGCAATTCCGGCCAGACTTGCGTGTGCACCAACCGCTTCCTCGTCCAGGCCGGCATCTATGACCAGTTCGTCGAGAAGCTTGCCGCCGCCAGCAACAACCTCAAGGTCGGCTCGGGCCTCGAGGAAGGCGTGCAGCAGGGACCGCTGATCGACGAGAAGGCGGTCGAGAAGGTCGAGGAATTCATCGCCGACGCCACGTCCAAGGGCGGCAAGGTCGTCGCCGGCGGCAAGCGCCATGCGCTTGGCGGCTCGTTCTTCCAGCCGACCGTCATTTCCGGTGCAACGCCGAACATGCGTTTCATGAAGGAAGAGATCTTTGGGCCGATCGCGCCCGTGTTCAAGTTCGAGACCGAGGAAGAGGCGGTGGCCTTGGCCAACGACACCGAGTTCGGCCTCGCTGCCTATTTCTATACCGGCAATCTCGGCCGCGCCTTCCGGGTCATGGAAGGCCTGAAATACGGCATGGTCGGCGTCAATGAGGGCCTGATCACTACGCCGGAAGCGCCCTTCGGCGGCGTCAAGGAATCCGGCCTCGGCCGCGAAGGCGGGCATCAGGGCATCGAGGACTATCTCGACACCAAATACGCCTGCTTCGGCGGCTTGGGGCTCTGATATCGACCGGCCGTACCTGGATAGGTTTGAAGAGTCGTCCGTCGTTTCACTGAAACGATGGGCGGCTCTATCTGTCTGGTTCGGCGAAATCCGGGGCGAAAAACAGTCAGACACCTGGAATTGCCTGAGCCTGCCCTTGCCGGATCATCCATCGCCGGCCTAAATCCATTGATCGACAACTTACATTTTCGGGCATGGCGATGAAGGACGGCGAGGTCTTCGGCACCACACAGGCGGGCGAGGCCGTGCGCCGGTTTACGATCCGGGGAGGCGGGCTCACCGCCAACATCATCGGGCTCGGCGCGATCGTCCAGGATCTGCGTCTTTCCGGCCACGATGCGCCGCTGGTGCTGGGCTACGACCGCTTCGAACCTTACGAGACCGACCGCGCCTTCTTCGGAGCGGTCGTCGGCCGCTTCGCCAACCGCATCGGCGGCGGCCGCTTCACGATCGCCGGCAACCGCTACCAGACCGAGCAGAATTTTCTCGGCAAGCACACGCTGCATGGCGGCTCGGAAGGCTATTTCCACCGGCCATGGACCGTGTCGCTGCATGGCCGCGATTTCGTGACGCTGACCCTGCACGACCCGGACGGCGCGATGGGATTCCCGGGGGCGCTGGATGTCACCTGCACCTACCGGCTGAAGATCCCTGGCACGCTCAGCATGGAATTGACCGCGACTTGCGAGGAGCCGACGCTCTGCAATCTGGCGCAGCATTCCTATTTCAATCTCGACGATGGCGGGGCCGGCGACATTCTCGACCACCGGCTGATGCTCAACGCCGGCGCCTACACGCCCGTCGATGACGAGATGATCCCGACCGGCGTCGTGAAGCCGGTCGACGGCACGCCTTTCGACTTCCGCCAGGCGCGGGCGCTGCGCATGGAAATGGAAGGCGAGCAGCTTCAATACGACCTGAATTACTGCCTCGCCGCCAGCCGCGGACCGCTGCACCAGGCGGCATGGGTGCAGGGCGCCAATTCCGGCGTCGAGATGGAAGTCTGGACCACCGAGCCCGGACTGCAGCTCTATAGCGGGCAGTATGTCGCGCCGACATCGCCGGGGCTCGACGGCCGCCATTACAAGGCGTTCTCAGGCCTCTGCCTTGAAGCGCAGACCTGGCCGGACGCGCCGAACCGGCCCTATTTCCCGCAGGCGACGCTGTGGCCCGGGCAAATCTATCATCAGGTCACCGAATACCGGTTCCGGCTGCCCTAGGATTTAGGTGAGGCCGGCCTGCAAATGGCGGCTTCCTGCGCTTCCGGTGCTCACGTACTCTAAGTACGCTCCGCTCCGGTTCTCGGATGCCACCCAGTTTGGTCGCTTCGCGCCCGTCTTCGACTCCGACTCGGCCTGACCTAAATCTGACAGGTCCTAGCTGTCGAACGCAGCCCTCAACGTCTCAAACGGGGCAAGCGCACCGCGAACCTGCACAACCGCGGCGGCGACTTTGTGCGCGCGGCGCGCCGCGTCGGCGGGTGCATGGCCGGCAAGCCGGGCAGCAAGATAGCCTCCGTTGAAGGAGTCGCCCGCGCCGGTCGTGTCGACAGGGGTGGCAACATGCACCGCGTCAACGAATTGTGAAGCGCCGTTCAGCGCGATCAAGGCCGGCTGCTCGCCATTTTTGACCACGACCTCGCCGGTCAACCTGCCGAGGCGGTGGGCGGTCGCCTGCGGCGTCGGATCCCCGAACAGCATCTGCTCGTCCGGAAAGGTCGGCAGCGCGATGTCGGTAACGGCAAGCGCCTCCAGGATCGCTGTCTGGGCTGCCTCGCGGCTCGGCCACAGACGCGGCCGGTAGTTCGGGTCGAAAGCGACGAGCGCGCCGGCCTTGCGGGCAGTCGCCACAGCGAAAAGGAGGGTTTTCCGCGCGGCCTCGTTCAGAATTGCCAGGGTGATTCCAGAAAAATAGACAAGCGCCTGGTTTTCAAGGCTTTTCGCCAGCGCTGCCGGATCGGAGGCGAGCTGGCGCGCTGCCGCGTCGCTTCGCCAATAGGTGAAGGCGCGTTCGGCTCCGGTGAGCGTGATGGCGTAAAGGCCGGGGCGCGCGCCGGCAATGAGCGGACTGTTGCCGATGCCGATGCCGTTCCGGGCGAAGAAGGCGATCTGGTCGCGCGAGAAGGGATCATCGCCGAAGGCCGAGACATAAGTCGCGGGGCGCTCCGGGCTCAGCGCGTGCAATGCCCACAGCGTGTTGAAGGTGTCGCCGGCAAAGCCCATGCGCCAGCTGTCGCCGGTCTGTCCCGACAATTCGATCATGCATTCGCCGATCGACGCGATACCCTTGGCGGCCATGTGGGTTCTATCCTTCTTAAGGTCTTGTTGCTGTAGCTTTTTGCGGCCGGCAGCGCCATGCTTGGCTGCCGGCGAATTTTGCGCCAGAAACGATTTCCCACAGGCAGGGCGGGACGCGGCGAGCGGCCCGCGACGTTAGCAGCCGAAGAGGAACGGGTTTGGCATCGATATGGCGTTACATCCTTGCGGGGCTCGGCCTGGCCGCACTGCTGGTCGGCATCGTGGCCGCCGTCTATCTGACGCTGCCGCATTCGGCGTCCGGTCCGGACCTGTCGCGCTCCAAGAAGACGGCGAACGGGCTGTTCGTCGCGAGCTTCGAGCCGGAGCGTGGCGTCATCCGGCAGGGCGAGCTGCAATCCTGGCTGCTGACGCTGAAGACCGCCGCCGGCGCGCCGGTGGAGGGGGCGGCGATCACCGTTTCCGGCGGCATGCCGCAGCACAATCATGGCCTGCCGACCAGTCCGCAGGCGACCGATTATCTTGGCGAGGGGCGCTACCGCATCGACGGCGTGAAATTCACCATGAGCGGGTGGTGGCAGCTGCACTTCGGTATCTCGGCGGCGGCGGGTTCCGATTCCGTCGTCTTCAACATCGTGCTGTGAGCGGGCGATGGGGCGTCTGACGAGCGTCGCATGTCTTTTGGCTTTGGCTGCTCTCGCCTTGCTGGGTGGCTGCGGCGAGCCGCAGTTCAGCGATGCCGAGAAGAAGACCATCGCCTCACTGGCGCTGAATACGCTGCCGTCATTGAAACCCGACACCACGAACCAGTATGCGGATATGCCGGCGGCTGCCGCGCTCGGCTCGACGCTGTTCTTCGATGCCGGCATGAGCCGTGACGGCACGGTGTCCTGCTCGACCTGCCACAAGATCGACCGGCAGTTCCAGGACGACCTGCCGCAGGCGGTCGGCGTCGGCCGTACCAACCGCCGCACCATGCCGCTGGCGGGCGTGGCGCGCAATCCGTGGTTCTTCTGGGACGGCAGGCGCGACAGCCTGTGGGCGCAGGCGCTGACGCCGCTTGAAAACCCGCTGGAGCAGGCCGGCAACCGGGCTGCCTTTGCGCATTACATCAAGAAGCGATTCAGCGAGCGATATGAGCGCATCTTCGGGCCGCTGGCGGATCTTTCCACCGTGCCGGCCAATGCCAGCCCGTTGGGCACCGATGCCGAGAAAGCGGCTTGGAACGCGATGCCCGCCGCTCAGCAAGATGAAGTCAACCGCGTCTATGCAAATATCGGCAAGGCGATCGCCGCCTTCGAGCGGTCGATCGAACCTCAGCAGACGCGATTCGACCGCTTCGCCATCGATCTCGCGACCGGCGCCAAACCCGAAGGGGACGCGGCTTTCTCGCCGGAAGAGATCCTCGGGCTGAAACTGTTCATCGGCAAGGCCAATTGCGTGACCTGTCACAATGGTCCGCGCTTCACCGACAACGCCTTCCACAACACCGGCGTACCGCCCGTCGAAGGCCTGCCGCCGGACCGCGGGCGGGTCGATGCGGTGGCGCAGGTCCAGGCCGACCCGTTCAACTGCTTCGGCAAGTTCCGCGACGGCGACGAAAGCGCCTGCCGCGAGCTGCGCTTCATGGTCAAGGACGGTCCGCAAATCATGCGCGCCTACAAGACGCCGTCGCTCAGGGGCGCGGCGGATCGCCCACCTTACATGCATGCCGGCCAGTTCTCGACGCTCGACGAGGTCGTGGCGCATTATTCGAAGGCGCCGCCCAGCGTCGAAGGCGTATCGGAAGTGCACCGGCTCGACCTGTCCGATCGCGAGCGCGCGGCCTTGGTGGCGTTCCTCAAGACGCTATCGGACTAACGATCCTTGACCGTCTCCATCGCCACGAAGGTCGAGGTCTGCGCGACGTGGGGGAGTGCCGAGATGCGCTCGCCAAGCACCCGGCGATAGGCGGCGATGTCGGTGGTGCGGACCTTCAACAGATAATCGAAGCTCGATGCCATCATGTGGCATTGCTCGATCTCCGGCACGCCCTGCACCGCGCGGTTGAAGGCGTCGAGCGCCGCCGAGCGCGTGTCCGACAGCTTCACCTGGACAAAAGCGACATGGCCTTCGCCCATGCGTTCGCGGTCGATGATCGCGCGGTAGCCCCTGATATAGCCGTCTTTCTCAAGTCGTTTCACACGGGCCTGCACCGGCGTCTTCGACAGGCCAACCTTCAAAGCCAGTTCCGACATCGAAAGCCTGCCGTCGCGCCCGAGCGCGGACAGGATATTTCGGTCGATGCGGTCCAATTGGTCTTCGGTCACGGATTTGGCAGTCAAAAACATGCAAATGGTGCCCATATGATAGATCGATCGGACTATCTTGTCGATTTCTTTGGACCGACTGAAATTTCGCGACTGTGCTAGCTTGCGCCATTCGGTCCGGCGACCGCCAGACCGTTCGCTCACGCTCGCTTTCATGGACCCGATATGTCGCTCGACGCCATCCGCCAGCAGATCCGCGCCAATTATTTGCCCGACGAAGACGAGGCGGTGAAGCGCCTGTCGGCGGCGGCGGGCTTGTCAGCCGAAGAGCGCAAGGCGATCTCGGTCCGCGCCGCCGATCTGGTGCGCGCGGTGCGCGGCTCGACCGACCCCAGGCTGATGGAGGTTTTTCTCTCGGCCTATGGGCTGTCGACCAAGGAAGGCGTGGCGCTGATGTGCCTGGCCGAAGCGCTGCTGCGCGTGCCCGACACCGAGACGATGGACGATTTGATCGCCGACAAGATCGCGCCGCATGACTGGTCGGCGCATTCGGGCGGTTCCAGCTCGATCTTCGTCAACGCCTCGACCTGGGCGCTAATGCTGACCGGCCGCGTGCTCGACGAAGGCGAGGGCGGCATCGAAGGCACGCTGCGCGCCATGGTGCGCAGGCTGGGCGAGCCGGTGATCCGCAAGGCGGTCGCCGCGGCGATGCGCGAGATGGGCGAGCAGTTCGTGCTCGGCCGCACCATCGCCGAGGCGGTCAAGCGCGGCCGGCCGATGACGCAGAAGGGCTATCTCTATTCGTTCGATATGCTGGGCGAGGCGGCCCGCACCGAGGCCGATGCGCTGCGCTATCACCGGGCCTATGCGGATGCGATCTCGTCGCTGGATGCCGGGTCGAACGGCCCGGACATCCGCTACAATCACGGCATTTCGGTCAAGCTCTCGGCGCTGCATCCGCGCTACGAGGTGGCGCAGCGCGAGACCATGCTGCCGGTGATGGCCGAGCGGCTTCTGTCGCTGGCGCTTGCCGCCCGGCATTCGCGCATGGGCCTCAACATCGATGCCGAGGAGGCCGACCGGCTCGATCTGTCGCTCGACGTCATCGAACGCGTTCTGGCGGAGCCGGAGCTCGGCGGCTGGGACGGTTTCGGCGTCGTCGTCCAAGCCTATGGCCCGCGCGCGGCCTTCGCCATCGATTGGCTTTATGCGCTGGCGAAGAAATACGACCGCCGGATCATGGTGCGGCTGGTCAAGGGCGCCTATTGGGACACGGAGATCAAGCGGGCGCAGACGCTCGGCCTGTCCGGCTATCCGGTCTTCACCCGCAAGGCCAACACCGACGTTTCGTATCTGGCCTGCGCGAAGAAGCTTTTGTCGATGACCGACCGCATCTATCCGCAGTTCGCCACCCACAACGCGCACACGGTGGCCGCGATCCTGTCGATGGCGAAGGACCGCGACACCTTCGAGTTCCAGCGCCTGCACGGCATGGGTGAGGCGCTGCACGAGACGGTGCGGCAGGCCGAAGGCACGCGCTGCCGCATCTATGCGCCGGTCGGCGCGCATTCCGACCTGCTCGCCTATCTGGTCCGGCGTTTGCTGGAAAATGGCGCCAACTCCTCCTTCGTGCACCAACTGACCGACGAGGAAGTCGAGCCCGAGGAGATCGCGCGCGACCCGCTCACGGCGGTCGAGACGCAAGGGCCGGCGGCCAACCCGGCAATCGCGCGTCCAGCCGCGATCTTCGGCGCCGGGCGCCGCAACTCGAAAGGCTTCGACATCACCGATCCGGTGACGCTCGCGGCCATCGACAAGGCGAGGGCGGAATTTGCCGGACCGGACCGCTGGCACGCAAAGCCGGTCACGCGCGCGGCCGGCTATGGCAAGCAGCGCCAGATCGTCAATCCGGCCAAGCCCGACGAGGTGGTCGGCACCGTGCATGAGGCGGCGGCCAAGCAGGTGGCGACCGCCGTGCGCATCGCCGTCGACGCGCAGCCCGCCTGGGCGAAGCGTCCGGTTGCCGAGCGCGCCGCGATCCTCAACCGCGCCGCCGACCTCTACGAGGCCAATGCGGCCGAGTTCTTCGCTCTCGCCACCCGCGAGGCCGGCAAATCGCTGGCCGACGGCGTCGCCGAAGTGCGCGAGGCAGTCGACTTCCTGCGCTATTACGCGGCCGAGGCGGCCAATGCCGAGGCAGGCACCGAGGCGCGCGGCGCGATCGTCTGCATCTCGCCGTGGAACTTTCCGTTGGCGATCTTCACCGGCCAGATTGCCGCGGCACTGGTCACCGGCAATTCGGTCATCGCCAAGCCCGCCGAGCAGACGCCGCTGATCGCCTTCCGCGCCGTCGAGATGCTGCGCGAGGCCGGCGTGCCGGAGGATGTCATCCAGCTTCTGCCGGGCGACGGGCCCTCGGTCGGCGCGCCCCTCACCGCCGATCCGCGCATCGCGGGCGTGTGCTTCACCGGCTCGACCGAGGTCGCCAAGCTGATCGAGAAGCAACTGGCCGAGACCGCGGCGCCTGATGCCATGCTGATCGCCGAAACCGGCGGGCTCAACGCCATGATCGTCGATTCAACCGCGCTGCCGGAACAGGCGGTGCGCGACATCCTCGCTTCCGCCTTCCAGAGTGCCGGCCAGCGCTGCTCGGCGCTGCGGGTGCTCTACGTCCAGAAGGATGTCGAGAAGAAGATGCTGGAGATGCTGAAGGGCGCGATGGAAGCGCTCAACATCGGCAATCCGTGGGCCATCTCGACCGATGTCGGGCCTGTGATCGACGACGAGGCGCAGGCTTCGATCAGCGACTATTGCAAGAAAAAGGGGCTGGAAGGCCGGCTGATCGCCAAGCTCGAAGCGCCGGCTTCCGGCCGCTTCGTCGCGCCGCATGTGTTCCGCGTCAAAGGCATCGAGGAAATGGAGCGCGAGGTGTTCGGCCCGGTGCTGCATGTCGCGACCTTCGACGCCGACGAGATCGACCAGGTGATCGCCGCCATCAACCGCAAGGGCTACGGCCTCACCTTCGGCCTGCACACCCGCATCGAGGGCCGCGTCCAGCATTTCGTCGACGGCATCCATGCCGGCAACATCTATGTCAACCGCAACCAGATCGGCGCCGTGGTCGGCTCGCAGCCCTTCGGCGGCGAGGGATTGTCGGGCACCGGCCCGAAGGCCGGCGGCCCGCACTACCTGCGCCGTTTCCGCAAGGGGCCGGAGGCCGGCACCGAGGTTGCCGACGGCCATAAGGTGACCGCGACCGAGCTTGCCGACAATCTGCCGGATCCGACGCTCGGCGGCTGGTCGACGCGGCCCGATCGCGTCGCGATCCTGAGGAAGCACCTGCGCGGCAAGGGCGCGGCGGCGATCGCTGCCGCGGCCAGCCTCGATTTCGGCCAGGTCGACCTGCCCGGGCCGACCGGCGAGGCCAACACTTTGTCGCTCGCGCCGCGCGGGCGGGTGCTGTGCCTCGGTCCGGATGCGGACACGCTGCTTTCCCAGACCATCCAGGCACTTGCGGCCGGCAACGCGGTGCTTGCCGTGGCGCCGGGCGCGCCGGCGGCGCTGTCGGCGTTGACCGGCAAGGGCCTGCCGCTCGCGGCCATCGACGGCCGGCCCGATCCGGTCGAGGCGCGCTCACTGCGTGTCGATGTCGTCGCCTTCTCCGGCACGCCCGAAGCGGCACGCATCGTGCGCAAGGTGATCGCCGACCGCGCCGGGCCGATCGTGCCGCTGGTCAGCGAAGTGCTGAACCCCGCGGCCTACGCGCATGAGCGCGCGGTCTGCGTCGACACGACGGCGGCGGGCGGCAACGCCAGCCTGCTCGCCGCAGCTTAGGTGCAGGCCAAAAACGATCTATCGAAGGCGCGTTTCAGGCGCCTTCCACGACCGAGAAGCCCTCGAATTGCGGGTGGCCGAGATAATGCACTTTCGAGCCGCCGGCGTTGCGATGGGCGGCGCGGAAATTTTCCGATTTGGTCCAGGCGACGAAATCCTCCTGGCTTGCCCACACAGTGTGCGAGGCAAAGAGCGTGTAGCCCTCGGTCTCATTGACCGGGCCGCGCAGCAGGTGGAATTCCTTGAAGCCTTTCATTTCCGAGAGGCTTGAATCGCGGTTCTTCCAGACGTCCTCGAAGGCTTCTTCCGAGCCGCTCTGGACTTTGAAGCGGTTCATGGCGATGTACATTGGTTTCCTTTCATGGCGATGCTGATGGCTGACGCCGTGTTGCCGCGTCTATTCAAAATGGGCCGATATTGATTTCGAACTCGAAGCTCGGGCTTGCTGCCTCTGGCGGGATTGGAGGGAAGGGAGCCGCCTTGCGCACGATACCGAGCGCGGCCTGGTCGAAAACCTCCGATCCTGAGGTTTCGAGAATGCGCAACTCGTCTATGTTGCCCTTCCTGCCTACCACGAAGGCGACTACCGCATTGTTGCGCGCCGCCAGCTGCAAAGAAGGCGCGAGAGTCCGATTGACCTTGCCGAGTCTTGCAAAGACATCGCCGCGATAGCTGTTTTCGGCAGAGTTGCCGACCTCGTTCTTGTTCTTCTTACCCTTGCTCGCCGTTGGCTCAGCCCGGTTTTCGCCATCCGCCGCGCCGCTTTTCACATCGGGCGCCTGGGATTTGGCCACAACGGGTCTGACGGTCGGGACCGGCGGACGCGCCGGGGTGGGCGGAGGGCTGGCGCTTTCATGCTGAACAGTGACCGGTTCGGTCGCCTTCGCGTCAGGCGCCATACTGTCGGCGTCCTCACGCGGGGCATTCGCCACCAGTATGTCAGGCTCCGCCGGAGTTTTGCTGGCCTCCGACGCAGGTTGCGGCTTTGCGGCTTTGACCAGCGGCGCCTTTTCGGCTGGCGGCATCGGTTTCGCCGGCGGCCGGGGAGGCGGCACCAAGGCGACGTTGATCGACTGCTGCTCAGGGTTGAGGGCGCTGCCGGCAACGTTGGCGCCGGATCGATCGCTGCCTTCCGCCTGCGCCGGATCCTGGAGATTGGCCTTCGAGCCCGGCGAGATCAGGAAGGCGGCGGCCACCGCGCCGTGGACCAGGCATGAGGCGGCAATCGCCATCGTCCACTTGCCATGTTCGCCACGCGGACGAGATCCGGCCAACGCCTCGCCGGGAGCGGCCGTCAAAACGCTGTCGGTATCCGGGATGTCGCTGGTGTCCTGCATGGCGCGGGCCGGAAACTGCCGCGACAAGCGGGAAATTGTCAAATCAAGATCGGTTGCCGCAAACGGCGCGACACGCATTCCAGGCGAAGGCCGGAGAACGGCGTTGCGCGCGAGTGCCGGCTCCATCCCCACGGCCGATTCAGACCCCGAAAGCGATGCTGGTCCTGGTAGATGTCTTCAGGCCACGCATGCAGGCGGCCGGCTCGACGCCGGTGCCGGCGCATTCGGTCGCGCTGTTAATCAGCACGCGGCTGAGCTTGCCGCAGTCGGCGCCGGCAAGGTCGAAGCGGGTGACCTTGGTCTTGCCGGCGGGCAGGTCCTTGAAATCGAGCACGGTGAGCCGGTCGACGACGCCGGCCTCATTGAACAACGCGATCTCGAACGCGGCCTTCGACAGGTCGGTTCCGAGCGCGTTGTTGACGACGAAGGTCAGCCGGCAGCCTTTTTCCGAAGGCTGTGCGGCGTTGAGCTCCAGGCTCAATGCCGCACCTTGGGCCGGAGCAGGCGCGGACTGGGCCCACGCGGGCGCCAGACCGAGCGACATCGCCAGCGCCGAGGTCAAGAGGCGAAGCGGTGTCGTCGGGCTTTTCATCCCTCAGCCCCCGAAGCGCATGGTTGCCGCCAGCTTCAGCGTGACGCCAGGCTCGTAGAGAACTGCGGTCGTGCTTCCGTTGAGCGGGTTGGTGTATTTGACGTCGAAGAGATTGTCGGCGCGGAAGTCGAGCTTGAGCTTGTCCGTCGCCTGGTAGCTGGCGAAGGCGTTGACCAGGGTGAAGTCCTTGGCCACCGGATTGCCCTTGGGCTTGCCGTTGTATTGCACCTCGCCGCCGACAGTCAGCTTGTCCTCGAGGAAGCGCAGGCCAAGCTGCGCCGTCACCTGCGAGGAGGGGATGGTGGCGAGGTCGGCCCGCTCGCCTTCATAGGAGATGGTGTGGCCGTTGATGACGGAGGCCGACAGGCCGGCATAGCCCCAGCCGGCGTCGTAGACGCTTTCCAGTTCGAAGCCGTTGATCTTGGCCTTGGCGAAGTTCTGGTACTGGAAGCAGATCGGAATGCCTGGGCCGAACGGACAGCCGCTGGTCGGGTCGACGGGCGAGAGCGTCACGCCGTCGATGTAGTCGTCGACATTGTTGTTGAAATAGGCGGCCTTGAGCCGCAGCGCGTCGCCGCCTTCGATGATGTCGTTCTGCTTGTAGTTGACGCCGAACTCGGCGGTCTTGCCGGTCTCGGGCTTCAAGTTCGGATTGGGCAGGAACGGGAAGCTGACGCCGGCGGGATGGTTACCGCTGATCAGCGTTTCGGTCAGCGAGGGCGAGCGGTAGCCTTCGGCATAGGTGCCATAGAATTGCAGGCCGGCCAGGCCGACGGTTTCAAAGGGCGAGACACCGACGGTGATGCGCGGCGAAACCCGGTCGCCGGAGGTCTCGTTCGTGTCGTCCTTCAGGCTGTAACTGTCGTAGCGCAGGCCGCCAATGACCTCGAGCCACTCCCAGGTCAGCTTGTCCTGAATATAGGCGCCGGAGACGTTACGCTTGCCGCCAGGCGTATAGAAGCTGTCGCCGCCGGCGCTGCCGCCGGTATCGACATTGTCGCCGACCCAGTCGCCGCCATAGGTCAGCTCATGCGCGACGCTCGCCATCTCGAAGCGCGACGTGTTCCAGATGTCGATGCCGGTCGTGCCGACATCGAAGGTGGACAGCGAGCCGGCCGGCAGCACCACGGGCAGGCCAGTGGTCGGATCGAAGCGGTTCTGCGCGGTAAGCGTCGTCAGGTCGAGCAAGGTCTTGTTGTAGGAGGCGTTGATGTGCAGGTCGAGCCAACTCTTGGCGTCGTCGGTGATGTTGTAGCGGGCGGTAAAAGTGTTCGACTTCAGATCGACATCGTTGGCAGGCACGCCGCCGCTGGTTTCGGTCCAGCCGTCCTTGGAGCCGACCCAACCGAGCTTCAATTCGCTGTTCTCGGTCGGGCGTATTGTGGTCTTGAGCATGCCGCTCAGCACATCGAAACCGGTGCCGGCAACGGTGTCGCCGCCGCCGTTCTTGTAGTCGCCATAGTCGCGGTAGACGATGTTGCCGAGAACATCCCAGTTGTCGTTGATCTTGTAGGCGCCGGTGGCGCTGGTGGTCCACCCCTTGCCGTTGCTTTCATAGCGCCCGGTCAGCGAGCCGGCCCAGGTCTCTTCCGGCCTGAGGAAATCCGCGGCGTCCTTGGTATCGAAGAAGACGACGCCGCCGATGGCGCCGGAGCCGTAGGTGTTGGCGACCGGACCGCGTATGACGTCGACCGACTTGATGAGCTCGGGATCGACATAGAAGGTCGACTGCGTGCCGTGGTCGGAGCGTTGGAAATCCTGCCTAGCGCCGTCGACGATCACCGCGACGCGGCCGAAATCCTGCAGGCCGCGGATGTTGATGCTCGAAGAGACACGCCGCGCGTCGGCCTGCACGGCGACGCCGGGCACGCCGAGCAGCATCTCGTTCGGCGTCGTCGCCATGCGGCGGTCGAGCTGTTCCCGGTCGACATGGCTGGCCGAGGCCAGCGACTGGATCGCCGTTTCGCCGGTGCGGCTGATGACGAGGATCTTGTCGAGCAGGGTTCCTTCGGCGGCGGCCTTCTCATCAGCCCTCTTTTTCTGCTCGGCCTGCTGGTCGGCTGCCGGCTGCACGGCCTGTTGAGCTTTTGCCGCTGATACGCTGATTGCGATCGCCGCCGCTCCGGCCATCAAGATGGCAATGCCGCATGCCATCGATTGGAAGCCCGGACCCGCGCTATTGCCCGCCAGGCCCGTCCGTCCCCAAGTCACCAACCCCATGCCCCAACTCCAGATTTTCAGGCTCGTAGCTGGCTGGCCAGTGGCTCGCTCGCATTTTTGATCACGTCCGGCGTCTTAAATGTTGACTCATTTACTCCGGTAATGCAGTGACTAGTAAACATGATTATTCGAGTCAAGAATTGAATCGGCATTTTATGAGCTGCGGCCAAGGCGGCCGTCAGAGGACAGGGACCGACCCGATGAACACGCACAATCCCAATGATTTCCGCTACCGCGTCCACCGTCCGGAAGACACGCAGATGCCTTACGAACGGGTACCGCTGGCGGTGAGGACGCTGTCCAGCAACACGCTGTTCCAGGGCGAGCATGAGATCGGCATCGAGCATCACGGCGCGCTCTACCGCCTGAAGATCACCCGCCAGGGAAAGCTGATCCTCAACAAGTGACCGCAATCGGCGGGCGAGAGACGAACATCAGGCAATACAGGTGAACGACATGGACCAGCGCGTAAAACCATCGCCGGAAGAGATCCGGCGGGCGCGAGAAGAAAATCCGAAAATGCGGGAGCGCGATCTCTCGGCGCAACTGGGCATTTCCGAAGCGGAACTTGTGGCGGCGCAATGCGGCATCAGCGCGGTGCGCGTCGAGCCGCGTGTCAATGATCTGCTGACCGGCCTCGAGGCGCTCGGCGAGGTCATGGCGCTGACCCGCAACGAAAGCGCCGTGCATGAAAAGATCGGCGTCTATGACAAGGTCGTCACCGGCAATCACAACGCCATGGTGCTTGGCGAAAATATCGACCTGCGCATTTTCCCGAAGGTCTGGGCGCATGGCTTCGCCGTCGAGAAGCGGGACGATGGCGAGATCCGCCGCAGCCTGCAATTCTTCGACGCGGCGGGCGAAGCGGTGCACAAGGTGCATCTGCGCCCGGCCTCCAACCTCTATGCCTACCAGAAACTGGTGGCGAGCCTCGAATCGTCGAACCAGGAACCGGCCGTCGCGATCCTCCCAAGCGCCGCGGAAGGAGAGGGCGAGGGGCAGGGTTCGGAGGCCTCAACCGACGATCTGCGCGACCGCTGGAGCCGGCTGACCGACGTGCATCAGTTCTTCGGCATGCTGAAGACGCTGAAGCTCAGCCGCCGCGAGGCGGTGCGCATGGTGGGCCAGGACTATGCCTGGCTGCTCGACACTGATGCGGTGAGCGCCATGTTCCACCACGCGGCGGAAGGCGGGATGCCGATCATGTGCTTCGTGGGCAATCGCGGCTGCATCCAGATCCATTCGGGCCCGATCAAGTCGTTCAAGCCGATGGGCCCGTGGATCAACGTGCTCGACGAGACTTTCCATCTGCATCTGAGGACCGACCACATCCACGAGGTCTGGGCAGTGCGCAAGCCGACCAAGGACGGCCATGTCACCTCGCTGGAGGCTTATGACCCCAAAGGCGGCATGATCATCCAGTTCTTCGGCAAGCGTCATGAAGGCGAAGGCGAGCGGGAAGATTGGCGTTTTCTCGCCGAGAACCTGCCCCGCATCCCCAGCCCGACCGCTGCATGAGGTAGCACCCAATGCACTTTGTTCTCAATTTCCGCGCGGCGCTTGCGCCGATGCTCGGCGTCCTGCTTGCCGTCGCCATCCAACCAGTCAGGGCGGAAGAAGGCACGACCGTTGTTTCGGACACCTCGCGCATCGCCTCCATAGGCGGATCGATCACCGAGATCGTCTACGCGCTCGGCGAGGAGGGCCGTCTCGTCGCCCGCGATTCGACCAGCGATTATCCCGAGGCGGCGGCGAAGCTGCCGGATGTTGGTTATATGCGGGCGCTGTCGCCCGAGGGCGTCCTGTCGGTCAACCCGACCGCAATCCTGGCGCTGCAGGGCAGCGGCCCGAAGGAAGCGGTCGACGTGCTGAAGAAGTCGAGCGTGCCTTTCATCGAGGTGCCGGACCACTACAATCATGAGGGCATCCTCGAAAAGATCCGCATCGTCGGCACGGCGCTGGGCGTCGACGCCAAAGCGGAGAAGCTCGTCGCGGAGACGGACGCGAAGCTGACGGCGGCGGAAAAGCAGACGGCCGCCATCAAGGAGCGCAAGCGCGTGCTGTTCGTGCTGTCGACGCAAGGCGGCAAGATCCTTGCCGCGGGCAGCGACACGGCGGCCGACGGCATCATCAGGCTGGCCGGCGCGGTCAACGCGGTCGAGGGCTTTTCCGGCTACAAGGGGATGACGGACGAGGCGATCGTCAGCGCCAGGCCGGATGTCATCCTGACGATGAAAGGCGGCGGGCCGCCGATCTCGGAAGAGGAGCTGTTCGCCAACCCTGCCGTCGCCTCGACCCCGGCAGGCACGAACCGCAAGATGATCAGCATGTGGGGCGGCTATCTGCTCGGCTTCGGCCCGCGCACGGCCGAAGCGATCCACGATCTTGCCGTCTCGCTCTTTGGCAATCAGGTCACGGACTGAGCGGCGATGTCCGAACAGTCCATTGCCGGCGCGGGCAGGGCGATGACGGCCGAGGGCGATCGTTCAGCGCGGGCAAGGTTCGTCATCGCGCTTTTGTGCCTGGCGCTGGTCCTTTCCCTGTTCCTGTCGCTGACGTCGGGCGCTTCCGATGCTTCCGCCGTCCGCGTCATTCGCGACTGGTTCACCGGGGCCGTGCCGGCGGATGCGGCGCTTGCCGCGCGCGACCAGCTGATCGTCCATGACATCCGCATGCCGCGCGTGCTGCTCGGCGTGCTGATCGGCGCGGCGCTCGCCGTCTGCGGCGCTGTTATGCAGGGCCTGTTCCGCAATCCGCTTGCCGACCCCGGCCTGATCGGCGTTTCCGCCGGCTCCAGCCTCGGCGCGGTGGCGATCATCGTGCTCGGCACCACCTGGCTTGCGCCCGTCACGCTTGCGTTCGGCACGCTCGCCTTGCCGCTCGCGGCATTCTTCGGCGGGCTCGCGGTGACGTTGCTGCTTTATGCCATCGCCACGCGCCAGGGACGGACGTCGGTCGCCACGATGCTGCTTGCCGGCATCGCCATAAGCGCTCTTGCCATGGCGCTGACCGGCGTCCTCATCTTCATGGCCGACGACCGGCAGTTGCGCGACCTGACCTTCTGGCAGCTCGGTTCGCTTGCCGGCGCGACATGGCCGAAGATCGGCACCGTCGGGCCGGTGATCATCCTGGCGCTGGCCGCCATGCCGTTCCTGTCGAGCGGCCTCAACGCGCTGGCGCTGGGCGAGGCGACCGCCGGCCATCTCGGCATTTCGGTGCAGCGGTTGAAATACATAGCGATCGTCGGGGTGTCGGCCGCGGTTGGCGCATCGGTCGCCGTCAGCGGCGGCATCGGCTTCGTCGGCATCGTCGTGCCGCATGTCCTGCGCCTCGCGATCGGACCGGACAATCGCTATCTGCTGCCGGCGTCAGCCTTGCTCGGCGCCTCGCTGCTGCTGCTCGCCGATTCGGTTGCCCGCACCATCGTCGCGCCGGCCGAACTGCCGATCGGCATCGTCACCGCGATTGCAGGCGCGCCGCTCTTCCTGTGGATCCTGCTGCGCAAGCGCGGCGTCATTGATCTGTGAGCCTGCCATGATCGAAGCGCGCGACATCTCCGTGGCGATCGGCGGCAAGCGCATCGTGGCGGATGTCGATTTCGCGGCGCGGCCGGGCGAGGTGTCGGCCATCGTCGGACCGAACGGATCCGGTAAGACGACCCTGCTCAAGGCGCTGACCGGCGAGCTCGCCTATACCGGCACCGTCACGCTCAACGGCCGCGACCTGTCGGCCATGAAGCCGGTCGAAGCGGCCACGTTGCGCGCTGTGCTGCCGCAGGCCACGGCGCTGTCCTTTCCCTTCACCGTGCGCGAGATCGTGCGCCTCGGCCTGATCGGCGGACGCTCCGGCGTGCTGCCCGGCGAGGATGCGCGTTTGCCCGAGCGGGCGCTGGCGCGTGTCGACCTCGACGGCTTTGCCGGCCGCTTCTACCAGGAGCTTTCAGGCGGCGAGCAGCAGCGCGTGCAGCTTGCCCGCGTGCTTTGCCAAGTCTGGGCGCCGGTGCTCGAAGGGCGGCCGCGCTATCTCTTCCTCGACGAGCCAGTCTCTAGCCTCGACGTCAAGCACCAGCTCATCATCATGAACATCGCCCGCGATTTCGCCCGGCGCGGCGGTGGCGTCGTGGCGATCCTGCACGACCTCAATCTGACAGCCATGTATGCCGACCGGATTTTCATACTCTCCCGCGGCCAACTGGCGGCCGCCGGGGCGCCGACGGACGTGCTCAATGACGAACTGATCGAGAAGGTGTTCGACTGCAGGCTGAAGGTCGGCGCGCTGCCTGCGGGAAGCGTGCCGTTCGTGCTGCCGCAGTCGGCGGCTTAGGCCGCCGGGGCGCGTTGCTCCAGAAGGTCGATGCCGAGCAGATGGCGCACGTTCGGGCGCGCCGCGATCAGATCGGCGATCGTGTAGCGGGAAAGCACGGCGAAGAAGGCGTTGAGCGCCTCGCGCAGCGCCGAATTCAGGGCGCAGCTGTCGACCAACGGGCATTCGGCGGCGTCGTTCTCGAAGCACTCGGCCATGGCGAAGCTCTCTTCGGTGACGCGCACGACATCGAACAGGCTGATCTGCTCGGCCGGACGGCCGAGCCTGACACCGCCGTTGCGGCCACGCACGGTTTCGACAAGGCCGGCCTCGACCAGCGGCTGCAGGATCTTGAACAGGAAGAGTTCCGACACCGAATAGGCGGCGGCGATCTCGGGGATGCGGCTCAGCCTGTCGGTATTTGCGGCGCAGTACATGAGGATGCGCATCGCATAATTGGTCTGGCGCGTGAGCCGCATGGTATCCTCGCGAAAATATTAGCTTAAAGCCGAATATGGCCCATAGTTTGGAACAATTCCAGACTGGACCGGTACATAGCTGAATAATCGTGTCAACTTTTTGTGCGCGCCGGCGGGGATGGTGACCCGATATGGCTCCCAAGGTTCGAGCGAGCGTTTCGCAGGCGCAGGCACTAGATAGAGGCGGGTGCAAACAGGAAACGGCCTTTTCATGTCTCAATCAGCTCCGGCCCTCGCGCCGGTTCGATTCGACGCCGATGCGCAGGCAAAGCGCTCGGCGCTGCGGCGGACCAAGTTCATCGCCGCGGCCGCGCTTGGGCTGTGCATCCTTGTCTTTGCGCTGGCGAAGTCCTTCCAGGCTGTCTATCCGTGGCTCGGCTTCGTCGCCGCTTTCGCCGAGGCGGCGACCATAGGCGGCATCGCCGACTGGTATGCCGTGGTGGCGCTGTTCAGACGGCCGCTCGGACTGCCCATTCCGCACACGGCGATCATTCCGGAGAACCAGCACCGCATCGCCGACAATCTCGGCCGCTTCATAGCGGCCAATTTCCTGGCGCCGGAGCCGGTGCGCGAAAAGCTTGCCGAGGTCGATTTCGCCGCTCTGGTCGCCGACTGGCTGGCCGACGCCGAGCGTGCCGCCGGCCTGTCGCGATTCGTCGCGCGGCTGGTACCGCAGACGCTGACAGCGGTGGAGCAATCCGGCCTGCGCGACTTCGTCACCAGCCGCATGCTGGAGCAGATCGAAAAGGTGCCGCTGGCGCCTTTGGCCGCCGACCTGCTGTCGGCGCTGACCGACGATCGCCGCCATCAGAAGTTGTTCGATGAATTCACCAGGGTCGTCGGGCGCTTCCTCAATGAAGAGCAGGCGCTGGCGACGATGCGCGAGAAAATCCGCGAGGAATTGCCGTCGCTGTTCAACCTGTTTCGCGCCGATGCTTACCTCTTGAAGAAAATCGTCGCCTCAGCGGGCTCGCTGCTGGATGAGGTGAGGGCCGATCCCGATCATCCGATGCGGGCTGAATTCGACCGTTTCGCGCTTGCCTTCATCGAGCGGCTCAGGACCTCGAAGCAGTATGCAAGGCGCGCCGAGAAGCTGAAGCGCGATTTCCTCGGCCGCCCGGAGGTTAGGGCGCTGGCCGGCGATGCCTGGGCGAGCCTGCGCCTGTTCATCGAGCAGGACGTCAATGCGCCGAATTCGACGATCCGCGAGCACCTGGCGAATATGTTCGTCGAAATCGGCCGGCGTCTGGCCGATGACGCGCAGATCAGGGCCGACATGAACCAGGGCTTTGTCGTGGCGCTGTCCTCGTTCGTGGAAAGCCAGAAGAGCGGCGTGTCGAAATTCATCGCCGACCAGGTCAAGCGCTGGGACCTGGCGCAGCTGACGCGGCTGATCGAGACGAATATCGGCAAGGACCTGCAATACATCCGCTTCAACGGCATGATCATCGGCGGGCTGGCCGGCTTGGCGCTCTATACGGCGGAGCGGCTGTTTCTGGTCAATTGACGCCGGCCCGGCGTGCACTATTCTGCCTTGGGTCCTAGGCAATTCCGGACGGAAGGCTACGGCAAAGTCGCCGAGCTTAACCGTTACACACTTTTCCTGGAATTGCTCTTGGGACGCCGCGAACGCGGCAAACGGGAGGCAGGCATGGCAAAACAACCGGAATCCGACTCGTTCCTCGACATGTTCAGCAGGTTCGGCCGCGACCTGAAACTGCCGAATGTCGATGTCCAGGCGATCCTCGATCATCATCGCAAGAACCTCGAAGCCCTGGAAAAGTCGGCGAGGGCAGGCGCGGCCGGCGCCTCCTCGGTGCTGGCGAGGCAGCATCAGATGGTGCAGAACGCCATAAACGAAATCACGCGGATGG
The DNA here is from genome assembly GCF_004010375.2 of Mesorhizobium sp. M2E.F.Ca.ET.209.01.1.1. Lineage (NCBI taxonomy): Bacteria > Pseudomonadati > Pseudomonadota > Alphaproteobacteria > Hyphomicrobiales > Phyllobacteriaceae > Mesorhizobium > Mesorhizobium sp. M2E.F.Ca.ET.209.01.1.1. The sequence continues at coordinate 284,944 of NZ_SADP02000003.1, forward strand.
CGCAGAACTACCAGACGCCCGGCAACCCACAGGACCTGATGAGCAAGCAGGCTGAATTTGCCCGCAAGGCGTTCGAGACGACGCTGAAGAACGCCAGCGAAGTGGCTGACCTTGTGCGCAAATCCAGCACTGAATCGGTCGAGATCCTGCGCGACCGGATCAGGGATGCGATGGCTGAAATCCGCGCCGGCTACGAAAAGAAATAGGCTGCCCGGCGGTTTCGGACCCACATCGACTGGCATGCGATGCAACCGGTCCAAGCGCGGGCGCGTTCTCCGCTTGCCATGAAAGCATCAACTCTGCCGGCGAAAATTGCGAAGCGTCGAATTGACAGAGGCTGCCGCTTCATGGTCGGGAGACAGGCTAGAGTGACGGGAAAGCCGGAATGACCGAACCACGGCGGAGGACGCCGCCGACTTTTGAACAGTTGCGCACGATGTCCGGGCAAGAGCTTGGCGTGTCCGATTGGACGACGGTCGACCAGCGGCGCATCGACCAGTTCGCCGAATGCACGGGCGACCATCAGTGGATCCATGTCGATCCCGAGCGGGCAAAGCGGCAGAGCCCGTTCCGCACCACGATCGCGCATGGCTATCTGACCTTGTCGATCATCGGCGCGCTGGCGCTGGAGATGGGCATCGTGCCGGAAAACACGCAGGCCGCCTTCAACTACGGCTTCGACAAGGTGCGCTTCCTGGCGCCGGTAAAAGCCGGGGCGCGCATCAGGCTGCGCATCACGCTGCTTTCCATGGAAGATCGCGGCCCCGGCCAGTATTTGATGAAGGCCGCCAACACCGTCGAGATCGAAGGCGAGCAGAAGCCGGCGCTGACCGCCGAGACGCTGGTGATGATGTATGAGCGCCGCAAGCGGGCAGGCGCTTAGGGGTCTCTGAGAACGGCATCATCCATGATAGCCAAGGCAGATCGCGCCTAGCGCGACAACGCCGCAGGCCGCAATGCGCTTCGGCGTCAGTGTCTCTCCCAGGAAGAGCCGTCCAATCAGCACCGCGAAAACCACGCTCGTCTCGCGGATGGCCGTGATCGGGCCGGCCGGCCCGAGCGCGAAGGCCGCAACCACGGCGCCGTAGGCAATCAGGGCGAAAATCCCGCCGCCAAGCGCCTTCAGCGCGTCGGGCGAACGAAGGTCGACGGTGAGCTTGCCGCGGCAGATGATGAAGGTGACCGGCAGCAGCATGCCGTAGACCAGCAGCACCCAGGCCGTGTAGGCGCCTGAGCTTCCCGCCGACCGGACACCGACGGCGTCGACTGTCGCATAGGCCGCGATGATCGCGCCGGTCGCCAGGGCATACAGGATTGATGTGGTTGCCGCACGCCCTTTGCCAAGCGAAAGGCTCATGATGCCGAGCGCGGCGAGAACGACGCCAAGGGTCTGAAGCGTGCTCAGGCGCTCGCCCGCCAGAGCGAACCCGCCGAGTGTCACCAGGAGCGGCACCGAGCCGCGAACGATCGGGTAGACCTGTCCCAATTCGCCGTAACGGTAGGCTGCCACCAGAAAGAGGCTGTAGCCGACCTGGAGGCATGCCGAGAGAACGATATAGGGCCAGGCCGATGGCACCGGCAGCTGATGGAAGAGCGCCAGCGGAATGGCGGCGACCGTTGCCGAGAAGCTCATGACCGTGACGGTCCACAGCCTGTCGCTGCCGGTTCGCAAGAAGGCGTTCCAGCTGGCGTGCAGGATCGCGGCGAACAGCGCCAGGCCAATGACTGTCGCGCTCATTGCAATCTCTCCCGCGCGGCGAGGATGGCCATTGCCGCCTTGCGGGCGTCGCGAATGGCGGTGTCTGGCTGTCCCATCCGGGCCATCAGCGTCGCGCCTTCGATCAGCATCAGCAGGGCGGCCGAAATACTGTCGGCCTCGTCGGCGGGCATCATCTCTTCGAGGATCAACTGCATCCGCCGCTTGAGGTCATTCTTCTGCCTGGCGGCGGCCTGAAACACCGGGTGCGCCGGATCGCCGAATTCGGCCAGGGCATGCGCGAACAGGCAGCCGTGGAAGTCGGCGCTGTGGAACCAGCGACCGTACCAGTCGAAGATTGTGCCGATTTTCTGTTCGGGCATGGCCGCCGTTTCAGCGACACGGTCGAGTTGACGCTCGAAGCGCCCCGCACGGTAGGCCAGGACCTCGACCATCAAATCGTCCTTGCTGGGAAAGTGCCGGTACATGGTCATCTTGGCCACGTCGGCTTCGGCGATGATGCGGTCGATGCCGGTGGCGTGAAAGCCCACGCGCTTGAACAACGCATAGGCGGTTTCAACGATGTGCTGGCGCTTGTCGGTTCTGGTCGGTTCGGTCATGACAGCAGTTGTAGTGAGACAGGTCTGTCTATCTATGTCTTGCGCGACTAGGCCTGTCAATTGCCGGTTGGACCGGAGGCGGGAGGCAAGCGCAACCGGCATCCGGCTTTGAGCCCCCCGCAAGATCGCTTGGGCAATCGACGGTCGCGCCTACGCGGCTTTGCGGCGGGATGCCGCCATCGCTTTGTCCAGGGCCCTGAAAATGCGCTGGTCTTCGCATTGCGCCACATTGAAGCGCATGAAGCGGCCCGCGGTGTGCGACAGGCTGAAGGCGTTGCCAGGCGCCAGCACGACATTGTCCGACAGTGCATGGCGGGCGACATCGGCGGCATCGATGCCGTCGGGCAGGCGGCACCAGAGGAACATGCCGGCCGGCTGGTCGATCCAGGGCGTGATGCCGATCGCCTTCAGCCTGCCCGCGGTCTCGGCCATGGCGCGCGACAGGCGCGTGCGCAACTGCTCGACATGCTTGCGGTAGCTGCCGTCCTTCAAAAGGGTCAGCACCAGTTCAGCGGACAGCCGCGCACCGCCGAATGTCGTGGCGATCTTGAGATCGGTCAGGCCCTCCATCCAGTCGGGTGGCGCGGCGATGAAGCCGCAGCGCACCGAGGCCGACAGCGTCTTGGAGAAGGAGCCGATCTGGATGACGCGCTGCAGTCCGTCAAACGCCGCGAGCCTCGGGGCAGGGCTGTGTTCGAAGTCGGCAAAGATATCGTCCTCGACGATGGTGAGATCCGCCTGGTCGGCGAGCTTCAGCAACCGATGCGCGGTGACCGGCGACAGGATCGCGCCCGTCGGGTTGTGGATGCCGGAATTGGTGATGTAGAGGCGCGGGCGGTGCTCGGCGAGCGCGGCGGCGAAAAGCTCGATGTCCGGTCCCGAAGGCGTGTAAGGAACGCCAACCACTTTGGCCTGGTGCGCGCGCAACAGCGCATGGAAGTTGAAATAGCAGGGGTCGTCGACCAGCACGGCATCGCCGGGTTCGAGCAGGAAGCGGCACAAAAGGTCGATCGCCTGGGTGCCGCAGTCGGTCAGCATGATCTGGTCCGGCGAGACCTCGATGCCATGCTCGGCCATGCGCCTTGCCAGCAATTGGCGCAGCGGCGGCAGGCCAAGCGGCGTGCCGTAGTCCGCAAGCGCCACGTCCTCCGCGCGGGCCGCGCTGCGCAACGCCCGGCGCAGGGCCGCCTGCGGCATCCAGGACGCCGGCAGCCAGCCGCAGCCGGGTTTCAGCATCTCCTCGCCCGCTTCCAGCGATTGCCGCGACACCCAGAGCGGGTCGACGGCGCGGTCAAGCCGAGGGCCGATCTCGGCCAGCGACAATGGCGCAAGCTGGCCGGCGGCGTAGAAGCCGGAGCCCGGGCGCGAACGGATCGTGCCTTCCGCCGCAAGGCGCTCATAGGCCTCGACCACGGTCGACTTCGACACCTGCATGGATTTGGCCATGGCCCGTATCGACGGCAGGCGGGCTCCGGGCGTCAGCGTGCGCGCCGCGATACGCTGACGGATTGCCGCCATGACGGTTTCGACGAGGGTGGCGCCGCTGGCATTTGGGCCTGATACGTCCATCTGTACTTCCCCGCTGACCATTACAGTTTTGTGGAATTGTACTCCATTGTCTCTGGCGACACCATGGCCGGCGCCGGTAGGGAAGCGCAAACGGAGCAGATCATGGAAAAGAGTTTCGACGGCTGGCTCAGCGGCTTCATCGGGGTGCTGATCTTCAGCGGATCACTGCCGGCGACGCGAGTGGCGGTGATGGATTTCGACCCGACCTTCCTGACGGCGGCCAGGGCGGCGATCGCCGGTTTGCTCGGGATTGCGATGCTGCTGCTGTTCCGCGAAAAGCGTCCGGAGCGAGGAGATCTGATCTCGCTCGCGGTCGTCGCGCTGGGCGTCGTGGTCGGCTTTCCATTGCTGACGGCGCTGGCGCTGAGGCATGTCACTTCGGCGCATTCGATCATCTTTGTCGGCCTGCTGCCGCTGGCGACCGCGATCTTCGGCGTGCTGCGCGGCGGCGACCGTCCTCGCCCGGCTTTCTGGCTGTTCTCGTGCCTGGGCAGCGCTTTGGTCGCCGGCTTTGCCCTGGCGCAAGGCGTGACCGCCTCGCCGGTCGGCGACGGCCTGATGCTCGGCGCCATCATCGTCTGCGGGCTGGGCTACGCCGAAGGGGCCAAGCTGTCGCGCAAGCTCGGCGGCTGGCAGGTGATCTGCTGGGCGCTGGCGCTGTCGCTGCCGGTCATGCTGGCGCTGAGTTTTCTGACGCTGCCGCCGTCCTTCGCGGCCATCGGCTCAAGCGCCTGGATCGGCCTCGCCTATGTCTCGCTGTTCAGCATGCTGATCGGCTTCATCTTCTGGTATCGCGGCCTCGCGCAAGGCGGCATCGCCGCCGTCGGGCAGCTGCAGCTCCTGCAGCCCTTCTTCGGCCTGGCGTTGGCGGCGAGCCTGCTGCACGAAAAGGTCAGCTCGATGATGATGGTCGTCACGCTCGGCGTCGTGGCCTGCGTGTTCGGGGCGAAGAAGTTCGCGCGGTAGGGGCTTGGTGAAATTGAGCCCTATTCGTTTTGAGGTGGGTCAAATGAACAGTAGGTTTCGTCAGCCACCCCACGATGTGTCTTGCCGAAGCTGCTGAAATTGCGACCATCCCATTCAGCAACCGACTCCGCACAGTCTGCCTCATTACCATTTAAGCCGTCTATCCATCGGGCCTTTATCAATCGACTATCCAACGAGTATTTCAGTTCCAAATTCGAGTATTCCATACCGCCAAGCGGGAAATCCCAAACTTTTCCACTATTTGTATCCGCGAAATACACACATAAATAACCTGTACCGCATCCGATTTCGACAATCGTGTAATGTCCGGCAAAATTCGCGCCGGATTTCATCGCATCTGATATTCTTGTGCGATATTCCCGCGCCCCGCGGTCTCTGCCATCGAACTGAGGCAGTTTAACAGGCCCGTTTTGAAAAACCCTCGCCGGAAAGGTTTCGAAGCTCAATTCATCGCCGGGCGATATCTTCGCCTCATCAGACGGCATGCGGACTTTATCAATCGGCTTTTCACATTGTAGACCAGTTTCAAGCTGCTTGTGCCTTCCCCACCCAACGGGAAGGCGTGGATCGCGCCGCTTCGTCCGTAGACAACCCAAGCAGATTTACATTCAGTGCCGCATGCCACTTCGGCGATCGTATAGTGTCCGGCGAAATTGTAGCCGGATTTCACCGCTTCCCTAATTTTGGCTTTGGTTTCCGGCGTCCAGTTTGGTCCGTTGAAGCGAGGCATTGCCCCAGGGCCTTCGGGGGTCGGCTTGCAGGGTATTTCTCAAAGCGCGGAGCATCCCATCCTGGCGATGCTGCCGCAGGGGCGGGTGGCCAATCTGGGGTTGCCCCACGGCTTACTTGCTCTGCAGCAGCCGCATCAACCGTAGAAACCAGCAACACAAACAAAAATAAGTACGAAGCAAGCCTCATTGCCCTCAGCCCAACATACATTGGTTTATTCCAATATGATGTTCACTTTATGTTCCTTATAAAAATACTGCAAGCACGATAAGCGCGGGCGCTCGCCGCCTTTGCCTAGCGCGTGCTAAAACTTCGTCACCACCCCGATGCCGATCCCTTCGAAGCCGCCCATCGCCATGAGAGCGGCCGGCGCTTCCTCGAGGCTGATCTTCTTGCCGACCAGCAGTTCCGGCTTCAGCTTGCCGGTGCGGATCATCTCCATCATCGCGGAGTAGCGGTAAGCTTGCATGCCGTGGCTGCCGAGGATTTCGAGCTCGAAGGCGATTATCTTGTCCATCGGCACTTGCGGGCGGGCATGCTCGCCCAGCATCAGCCCGACCTGAACGTGGCGGCCGCGCCGGCGCAGGTTCGAGATCGAGTTGAACGAGGTGGTCGGGTGTCCCAGCGCGTCCATCGACATATGCGCGCCGCCATTGGTGATCTGCTTGACCGCCTTGACGACATTCGGCGTCGTCGAGGCGTTGATCGTCGCCACGGCGCCGATCTTTCTGGCAAACTCCAGCTTCTCGTCGGTGAGGTCGATGGCAATGACGTTGGCGCCCATCGCGCTGGCGATCATGATCGCCGAGAGGCCTACTCCTCCGCAGCCATGCACCGCGACCCATTCGCCGGGCTTCACCCGCCCCTGGTCCACAATGGCGCGAAACGAGGTGACGAAGCGGCAGCCGAGGCTGGCGGCGGTCGCGTATTCCATCTCTTCGGGCAGGCGCACGAGATTGGTGTCGGCGTGCTCGATGCCGACATATTCGGCGAAGGAGCCCCAGCCGGTGAAGCCAGGCTGCGTCTGGTGCTCGCAGACCTGGTGATTGCCGGAGGTGCATTCGAAGCAGCGGCCGCAGCCGACGGCGAAGGGCACGGTGACGCGGTCGCCAGCCTTCCAGCGGCTGACCTGCTTGCCGGCGGCCACCACGACGCCCGCCAGTTCATGTCCAGGGACGTGCGGCAGCGTGATGCCGTCGTCATGGCCCATCCAGCCGTGCCAGTCGCTGCGGCAAAGACCGGTCGCCTCGACCTTGATGACGACGCCGTCCGGGGCCGGCTTCGGATCGGGCACGGTCTGGATCGTCGGCGCCTCGCCGAATTTTTCGAAGACAACGGCTTTCATCGGCAACTCCCACATTTTTGAGGTGACGATAGCCGATTCCGCCGCCGGTCGACCGGAAATCGATTCTGCCAGTGTCGGGGCCGGCGGGTTGCGCGGCTAAACCGGCTGCTCGCGGAAATCGGCCAGCCGCGTGTCGTCGGGCGCAAGCACGCCGGCATCGGCCTGGCTGCGCTGGCGTTCTGGGCGGTGACGCTCAGAGTGGGGCGTTAGTTATGGTGGGGCATCAAGCAGTGGCTGCCGTTTGCGAAACCATTCGTCGGCTTCGGCATCCCATGGCCAAACACCGGACGTTGTCGGAGAGATAAGCTGCATAATCCGGAAATCCGGGCCGTCGTAGAACCATATGTCCCAGCCGAAATATTCTTGGTAGTGATCGGGATGGACCGCACCGAACTGGCAGTCGAAGCCACCTCCCAGAAAGCCCGACGCCCGCTCACCAACACGGAACTTCTCGCCGCTGCGCACCCGTCGGCAATACTCGTTGATGATGGTCATCGAAAGCTCCGGCTTGAGCCCGATGACGACCAATTCCGGGACGCCAAAATTGTGCTCGATCCCGACCGAGTATGCGAATGGCGGATGCTCGTCCTCCTCCAGCACATAGAGGATGTGGCAGCCGTACTCTTCGATGTCGGCGAGCGCCTTGGCCTCCTCGGCGTCTTTCGCTTCCCTACTCGGCATCGATCTGGTTCTGCGGCGCTGCCTTCTGGAACGCCGGCAGCGCCATGCAAGCGGCGTTGATGCGTGAAATCACCGGGTAGGGCGCCATGTCGACGCCGAAGCGGGCGTTGTTGGTCACCTGGGCGGCGAGGCAGATGTCGGCGAGGCCCGGTGTGTCGCCGTGACAGAAGGTGCCGGTCTCGGGCGAGGAGGCGAGAATCTTTTCAAGCGGCTGGAAACCTTCGTTCACCCAATGCCGGAACCAGTTGACGACGTCCTCATCGCCGGCGCCGAACAAAGCGCGCAGCGAGGTCAGCACGCGCAGATTGTTCACCGGGTGGATGTCGCAGGCGATCATCTGCGCCAGCATTCTCACGCGCGCACGGCCCGGCGCATCCTTCGGCAGCAGCGGCGGCTCGGGCTCGATCTCGTCGAGATATTCGATGATCGCCAGCGACTGCGTCAAAAGCCTGCCGCCGTCCAGCACCAGCGCCGGCACCAAGCCTTGCGGGTTGACCGCAAGATAGGCGGGCTCGAGATGCTCGCCGTGGCGCAGATGGTGCGGCACATAGGTGTAGTCCAGCCCCTTCATCGCCAGCGCGATCCGCACCCGGTAGGAGGTGGACGAACGGTAGTAGTTATGGAGCACGAGGTCGCTCATCGCCTCGGCTGTCCGATAGCCACATCGACCATGCCGATGCCGTCGACGCCGCCGGTGATCCTGTCGCCGGCCTGGACCGCGCCGACGCCGGCCGGCGTGCCGGTGAAGATCAGGTCGCCCGGCCGAAGCTCGACCGCCTCGCTGCAGATCGAGACGATGTCGGCGATCGGCCAGATCAGCTCGGCAAGATCGCCGTCCTGCTTCACCGCGCCGTTGACGGCGAGCCAGATGCGGCCGTTCTCCGGGTGGCCTGATTTCGTAGCCGGAACCAGCGGACCGCAAGGTGCTGACTGGTCGAAGGCCTTCGACCAGTCCCACGGACGCGCGGCTTTCTTCGCCTGATCCTGCAGGTCGCGGCGCGTCAGGTCGACGCCGACGCCATAGCCCCAGACATGGGCGAGCGCATCGGCGCGCGGAATGCGGAAGCCGGCCTTGCCGATGGCGACGACCAGCTCGATCTCGTGATGCAGGTTGGAGGTCAGCGGCGGGTAGGGGATATCGGCGCCGCTGTCGACAACCGCATCGGCCGGCTTGGTGAAGAAGAAGGGCGGATCGCGCTCGTCATTGCCGAGCTCACGCGCGTGTGCTGCGTAATTGCGGCCGACGCAGAAGATACGGCGCACGGCAAACCGTTCCGCCGATCCGGCAATGGCGACCGAGGCGATTGCTGGCGGCGGAAGGACGAATTCTGGCATGGACGGTCTCTATGCTGGCATGAATCTGCGCACTCTCGGCCGATTTCGACGGCCGGGCAAGACTGAGGACGCTCACGCGCACGTCCGCCTGTCGTTTCAATCGCACGCCCTGTACCATTGGGCGATATACTATTTGCCAATAATCTGGCCATGGTCACCGGACTATCCTGTGCCAGACGAAATCGAACCCATGCCCGAACCTCTGCCATGAGCTCCGTCAGCGACCGCGCCCGCTTTCTGATCATCGACGACCACCCGCTGTTTCGCGAGGCGCTGCACAGCGCCGTGCAGATGGCCTATCCGGACGTCGACACGGTCGAGGCGCGCTCGATCGCGGAAGCGATCGAGCTTCTTGCCGACGCCAAGCCCTTCGATCTGGCGCTGCTCGATCTCAGCATGCCCGACGTGCATGGTTTCGAGGGGCTGTTGCAGCTGAGGACCCGCTATCCGCGGCTGCCGGTGGTGATCGTCTCAGGCTATGAGGAGCCGAAGATCATTTCCGAGGCGCTGTCCTATGGCGCGGCCGGCTTCATCCCGAAATCGGCGCGCAAGAGCGATCTCGCCGCCGCCATACGCTCTGTGATGGAGGGCGCTGTCTACGTGCCGGAGAACTACGAGGGCCAGAAGCCCGACCCCGATAGCACCGACCGCGCCGACATGGTGCAGCGCCTGGCCAGACTGACGCCGCAGCAGCTGAGGGTGCTGCAGATGCTGCGCCAGGGCATGCTCAACAAGCAGATCGCCTATGAGCTGCAGGTTGGCGAGACCACCGTGAAGGCGCATGTTTCGGAGATTTTGCGCAAGCTCAATGTGTATAGCCGCACGCAGGCGGTGATCGAAGTGTCGAAGCTGGACAATGCGGAGCTGTTCAGGGATCAGGCTGGATTTTAACCCTGCACTGTCACCGCAATTCCAATTTTAAGCTACCTTGGTATATCAAGGAGCTTCAATCTCCGAACAGCCTCATCAATTGCTGACAGAAGTAAGTTTAGTTCGATACATACCTCCGGTGTGTTTTTGTTTCTTAGAATTTTTCTCGGCCGTCTGATATGAACGAAAAAATTGAAACGTCTATTCTTTCGCGGGACTCCTCTTGACTAAGTATTAGTCCAAATTCCTTCGAAGGAAATCTAACCTCGGCCACTAAATTTTCGTATGACTCGTCGTCGATAACCGCAACCTCAAACGGCACTTCCTTTTCCATTTTGTCCTTCTCCGGCCGTCTAGTTCTCTGACTATCTAGCTGTTTGCAAAATCACTCACCACTGCGTGGATTTTTAGGAGCAGACGGCTTTCCCGCAACGTCGGCGCCGCCCCTCATCCGGCCGCCGCCACCTTCTCCCGTATGGTGACGGGGAGAAGGGACCAGAGATCCTAAGCCAGCAGATGCGCCAGCAGCGCGCGCAGCTGCGCCGGCTTCAGCGGCTTGCGCATCAGCTCTATGCCGGCGGCGCGCGCCGCCTTGGCGACGAGCTCTGACCCATCGGCGGTGACGATCAGCGCCGGCACCGGACGGCCGAGATAGTCGCGCACTTCGGCTATTGTCGCGGTGCCGAGGTCGCCACCGTCGAGATGCTGGTCGGCGATGACGATGTCGGGCACCCAGTCGGTGTCGCCCAGAAGATCGAGCGCGTCGTCGGTGGAGGTCGCTGCGCGCACCAGGCACTGCCAGCGTTCGAGCAGCGAAGTCATGGCGGAGAGCACGTCGGCGTCGTTCTCGACCAGCAAGACCTTGGTGCCGAAGAGGCCGTAGCCGCGCGGACGGTCCATGTCGGCGATGGCCGTCGCCGGTTCGGCTGCCATGCCGATCGGCACGTCGATGTGGAAGATGGTGCCGCGCCCAACCCTCGAGGAAAAGGTGACGGGATGGCCTAGTGCGGCCGCCATGCGGCGCACGATGGCGAGGCCCAGCCCCAGTCCGCCGGCCAATCCGCCGTCGGCAAGCGTCGAGGTGCCGCGATGGAACTCCTCGAACACCGCCTCGCGCTGGTCCTCGGCAATGCCGCAGCCGGTGTCGGCGACGTCGATGCGGATGGTATCGCCGCGGTGCCTGGTGCCGACCAGCACGCCGCCGGAGCGGGTGTAGCGCAGCGCGTTGGAGAGGATGTTCTGCAGGATGCGCCTGAGCAGCGTGCGGTCGGAGCGCACCACGACATTGACCGGCCGGAACTTCAGCGACAGGCCTTTTTTCTCAGCCTCGGGCTGGAAATCCGAGCGCAGCGACGAAAACAGCGTTTCCAGGCTGACGTCTCCGATTTCGGGCTGCACAACGCCGGCGTCGAGCTTGGAGATGTCGAGCAGCGTGCGTAAGAGGTCTTCCATCGTCTCCAGCGAGCGCTCGACCTGGCGCACCAGCTTTTTGCCTTCCTCGCTGGTCTGGACCTCGGCCAGCGCCGAGACCGACAGATGCGCGGCGTTGAGCGGCTGCAGCACGTCGTGGCTGGCGGCGGCGAGGAACCTGGTCTTGGAGAGGTTCGCCAGCTCGGCGTTTTCCTTCGCCGCGCTGAGATCGATGTTCGATTGCTCGAGCCGGCGCAGCGTCGCGTGCAGTTCCTCGGTGCGGTTGCGCACCCGGTTTTCCAGCGAAATCGCGGTCTGGAACAGCGAGAAGGCGTTGCCCTGCTGGTCCATCGAGCGCTCGACGCGGCTGACAAGCGCCGCGTTGATCTTCTTCAGCCTGTCGACGTCGGCGATGTCGCGCAGCGGCATCTCGTTCACTCGGCCGCCTGGCGCTCGCCGAAGGCGATGCCGGTAAAGGTCTGGTTGAGGTGCATCGAGCGGTACTGCTCGCCATAGGTGCCGAAGCCGATGACCTTGTTGGTCCGGTAGAGCTCGGAGATATCGCGAAAAACCTGGCGATTGCGGGCGTCGAGCCGGCGCAGCACGCAGTCGAAGCCGAGGATCATATCGATGCCGCCCAGTCTGTGCTCGACATCCTGGAGGGCGCTGCGCGTCGCTTCCACCATGTTCTTCGGCTGGGCGATGGACAGAACCACGCCGTCGTCGATGGCGCAGAAGAAAGACAGCGAGCCGTCAGGGTGCATGCGCTGGATCGAGCGGCAGTAATATTCGCCGCCGACCTTCACCACGACGGGGTGCGAGGCAAAGCTCAGCGGCGTCAGCGTCTGCGGCAGGATGCCGACGGAGGCTGCGTATTCCTCCGCGGCGTTGGTGGCGTTGAATTCGCGCACGACGCGATGATCCGGGTCGGATGCCGTCACCACCAGCTTCTCGTCGGTCGGGATGAAATTGTCGGTCTTGAAGACGTGGAAGGGGATCTCGGTCGCGACCAGCACGACGATCGCGCTGTCCGAGGCGACCTTGCCGTTGGCGATCAGCCTGGTCGTCTCGAATTTGAGGTCGTCGCCGGCCGAGCCGCCGATCAGCGGGACGTCGTCCAGCCCCCAGTGGATGGCCGAGGTCACCGCTTCCTCGGCATAGGACAGCCCGTCGATGAAACAGAGCGCGAAAATCCCCTTGGAGCGGTCGTGGCCGATGCGCCCGCGCAGCAGGCGCCGCAACGCCACGACCTCGCCGGTGATACTGTCCATGCTGGACGAAGAGAGGTTTTCGACCATGGTGGAGACGGTTGAAAACGACGCCGAGGGCAAAAGCAGGGCAAGGATATGTCCTTCTTCCAGTCCCTGCGGCGTGATCTCGCCGGCGGTCGAGCAGCCGGCATAGGCGAGCGACGGCGCGTATGCTTTCAGCGCCTGCGCCAGCGCCGCCGCGTCGACCAGGCCTTGGGAGAAGAACAGAAGCGCGAAGCCGGCGTCGACGATCGCCGCTTCGGCCGCGATGGCCCGCGCAAAGGCATTCGGGTCGGGCTCGTCCGTGGTGAGCGCCGATAGGCCCGACGCATAGCGTGTGCTCGAACTGGCCAGCTACCTTCTCCGCAATTCCTCCAACGCGGTTTTATGCGTTTCTTTTCTTATGCGTGCCAGGCACGCTCCGCGTCGAGGGCATCTTTGCCCTCAATCGCTGATTTGGCAATGGGCCTGCAAGCGTGCCCCACAGCATGCCGGCCATGACCGAAAGTACAAGGAGCGGAGCGCTGGCAGCGCTGTTTTGCCCGTTGTACGCTACCCCAATAACGCACTGCCGAAGCACGGCATCGGCAAGTGATAACCAAGGTTAATACCCAGGGAGGTTGCATGTCGGACGTGTCGTTGACTGTGAATGGGAAACGGGTCAGCGGGAGCGCCGAGGACCGAACGTTGCTGGTGCATTTCCTGCGGGAACATCTGGGCCTCACCGGAACGCATGTCGGCTGCGATACGTCGCAATGCGGCGCCTGCGTCGTGCATGTCGATGGCCGGGCGGTGAAATCCTGTACGATGCTGGCCGTTCAGGCCTCAGGCTCGACCATCGTCACCATCGAAGGGCTGGCCGACGGCGCGGAGCTGCATCCGGTCCAGGCCGCGTTCAAGGAGCATCACGGCTTGCAATGCGGCTTCTGCACGCCAGGCATGATCATGACGGCAACCGATATGATCGCGCGTCATCCCGAAGGCCTCGACGAGGCGACGGTGCGCACCGAGCTCGAAGGCAATATCTGCCGCTGCACGGGCTACCACAACATCGTGAAGGCGATCCTCGCCGCATCGCAAACGATGGCGAAGGGGTCGAAGGGCAAGGCGAAGCAGGCAGCGTGAGGATCGAGCGAGTAGCGAAATAGTGAGTAGCGAATAGTCGATATTTTTCCGGCCGCTCTGCGCTCCACCAATTCACTACTCGCTATTGGCTACTCACTACTCGCTATTTTCGGGAGGAATTTCCTAATGGGTATCGAAGGCGTCGGCGCCCGCGTGGCGCGCAAGGAAGACAAGAGGTTCATCACCGGCGGCGGCCGTTACGTCGACGACATGGTGGTTCCCGGCATGAAGCATGCCGTGTTCGTGCGCAGCCCGCACGCGCATGCGCAGATCAAGAAGATCGACGTGAAAAAGGCTCAAGGCATGCCCGGCGTCGTCGGCGTGCTCACCGGCAAGGAGCTCAAGGCCGACGGCATCGGCAATTTGATCTGCGGCTGGATGATCCATTCCAAGGACGGCACGCCGATGAAGATGGGCGCCTGGTCGCCGCTCGCGGTCGACAAGGTGCGCTATGTCGGCGACGCGGTCGTCATCGTCGTCGCCGATACCAAGGGCCAGGCGCGCGACGCGGCGGAAGCGGTCGAGATCACCTACAAGGAACTGAAGGCCGTGGTCGACGCCACGAAGGCGATCCAACAGGGCGCGCCGCAGATCCATGCCGAGTCCGACAACAATCTGATCTTCGACTGGGAGATCGGCGACGCCAAGGCGACCGACGCGGCGATCAAGTCGGCGGCCCATGTCACGCGCATGAAGATCGTCAACAACCGGCTGGTGCCGAATGCCATGGAGCCAAGAGCGGCGCTCGGCCATTACGACAAGGCAGAGGACCACTATACCTGCTGGACGACATCACAGAATCCGCATGTCGCGCGGCTGGTGATGAGCGCCTTCTACAACGTCGCGCCCGAGAACAAGCTCAGGGTCATCGCCCCGGATGTCGGCGGCGGCTTCGGTTCCAAGATCTATATCTATCCCGAAGAGATCGTCTGCCTGTGGGCCTCGAAGAAGACCGGCGTCCCGGTCAAATGGGTGGCCGACCGCACCGAGAGCTTCCTGGCGGACGCGCATGGCCGCGACCACGTCTCGATGGTGGAGATGGCCTTCGACAAGGACAACCGGATCACCGGCCTCAAGGTCGACACGATAGCCAATATCGGCGCCTATATGTCGCTGTTCTCGTCCTGCGTGCCGACCTATCTCTATGCCACGCTGCTGTCGGGCCAGTACAACATCCCGGCGATCCACGCCAATGTGCGCACCGTCTACACCAACACCGCGCCGGTCGATGCCTATCGCGGGGCAGGGCGGCCGGAGGCCACCTATCTCCTGGAGCGGACGATGGAAACCGCCGCGCGCGAGCTCGGCGTGTCGCCGGCGGAACTCAGGCGCAAGAACTTCATCACCTCCTTCCCGCACCAGACGCCGGTGATCATGAACTATGACGCCGGCGATTATAACGCCTCGCTCGATGCGGCGATGAAGGCGGCCGACTATGCCGGTTTCGCCAAGCGCAAGGCGGATGCCGCGAAGCGCGGCAAGCTGCGCGGCATCGGCATGAGCTGCTATATCGAGGCCTGCGGCATCGCGCCGTCGGCGGCGGTCGGCTCGCTCGGCGCCGGCGTCGGGCTTTGGGAATCGGCTGAGGTGCGGGTAAACGCCGTCGGCACTATCGAGGTGCTGACAGGCTCGCACAGCCATGGGCAGGGCCATGAGACGACCTTCGCGCAACTGGTCAACCAGCGCTTCGGCGTGCCGATCGACTCGGTCTCGATCGTTCATGGCGACACCGACAAGGTGCAGATGGGCATGGGCACCTATGGCTCGCGCTCGGGCGCCGTCGGCATGTCTGCCATCGCCAAGGCGCTCGACAAGGTCGAGGCCAAGGCGAAGAAGATCGCGGCCCACCTGCTCGAAGCGGACGAAGGCGACATCGTCATCGAGAACGGCGAGGTCAAGGTCGCCGGCACCGACAAGAGCCTGCCCTGGTTCCAGGTGGCGCTTGCCGCCTACACCGCTCACAATCTGCCGGCCGGCATGGAGCCGGGCCTGAAGGAAACCGCCTTCTACGATCCGGCGAACTTCACCTTCCCGGCGGGCTGCTACATCAGCGAGGTCGAAATCGATCCGGAGACCGGTGTCACCGACATCATCCAGTTCGTCGCGGCGGATGATTTCGGCAACATCATCAATCCGATGATCGTCGAGGGCCAGGTGCATGGCGGCATCGCGCAAGGCATCGGGCAGGCGCTGCTCGAAGGAGCCCATTATGACGGAAGCGGGCAGCTGCTGACCGCAAGCTATATGGACTACACAATGCCGCGAGCGGGCGACCTGCCGTCTTTCAAGGTCTCGACCTCGAACACGCCGTGTCCCAGCAATCCGCTTGGCATAAAGGGCTGCGGCGAGGCCGGCGCGATCGGCTCGCCGCCCGCGATCATCAATGCCATCGCCGATGCGCTCGGCATCGTCGACATCGCCATGCCGGCGTCGCCGTCGACCGTGTGGTCGGCGATCCGTGCGAAGAAGCACTGAAACAGGAGTGAATGGTGAATTGTGAATGGTGAATGGAAGATGGGCCGCGATACCGCGCCGGTCGGACCATTTACCATTCACTATTTCACCATTCACCATTCATTTTAGGGGAGGATCCCATGTACTCAGTCAACTATCACCGCGCCGCCTCGGTCGCCGATGCCGCCAAGCTGCTGAAAAGCGGCGACGCCAAGCTTCTCTCCGGCGGCATGACGCTAATCCCGGCCATGAAGACGCGGCTTGCGGCGCCGTCGGACCTTGTCGACGTGTCGAGGCTGAAGGAGCTTCAGGGCGTCAAGGTGTCCGGCAGGACGGTCACCATAGGTGCCGCGACCACGCATTACGATGTCTCGGCCGACGCGAATCTGAAGAAGGCCTGCCCGGCGCTTGCCCATATGGCATCGCTGATCGGCGATCCGGCGGTGCGCTACAAGGGCACGATCGGCGGCTCGATCGCCAACAACGATCCGGCGGCCGACTATCCGGCGGCATTGCTGGCGCTGGGCGCGACAATCATCACCAACAAGCGCGAGATCGCGGCGGACAAATTCTTCAAGGGCCTGTTCGAGACGGCGCTGAAGGAAGGCGAGATCGTCACGGCGGTGAGCTTCACCGCTCCGGCCAAGGCGGCCTACCAGAAGTTCCGCAACCCGGCCTCGCGCTACGCCATCGTCGGCGTGTTCGTCGCCAAGGGCAAGGACGGGGTGAGGGCGGCGGTGACCGGGGCCGGCGAGGACGGTGTCTTCCGCTCCAAGGAAATCGAGGCGGCGCTGGCGAAGAGCTTCGACGCCTCGGCGCTCGACGGCCTCAAAGTGCCGGCAAAGGGGCTGATGAGCGATATCCATGCCTCCGCCGACTACCGCGCCAATCTGATCGCGGTGATGGCCAAGCGCGCGGTGGCAGCCGCCAACGCCTGAAACGTTTTCAACCCGGATCAAAGGAAGGGGCTCGTCGCGGCCCCTTTTCCTTTTGTATTCGCAACAACTTGGCGGGAATACCCGAGAATTCGCAGCTTCGCACTTGCACAATAATATCCCGCACTGCAAAATAAACGCGGCGGGAGACGAAGCGGTTCCGGTACGGCGATCCCGTGCTGGCCTCGAGTTGCGAAAGACGGGCATGACCGACATCTCCGCGACCGCCGGTGCCTTGCCACGGGCCTCAGAAGACAAAGCGGCACGCGCAAGGCTGGCCTATCTCGATGGTTGGCGCGGCCTGTCGATCGCCCTGGTGCTGATCGGCCATTTCTTCCCGGTGCCGGGAATCAATCTCGGCGTGCTCGGCGTCGAGTTCTTCTTCGTGCTCAGCGGTCGGCTGATGGGCGAAATCCTGTTCATCGAGCGTTATCCGCTGAAGAAATTCTTCAAGCGCCGCTTTTCGCGCATCTATCCCGCGCTTGTGGTGTTCGTGATTGCCGCCATGATCGGCCTTGCCGGGACCTTCATCATGTTTAAATGGAGGGCGGCGCTGACGGCGCTGACCTTCACCTACAATTACGCCGGCATCTTCATCAACCGGGCCGGCGCGCTCGACCATATCTGGTCGCTCTGCGTCGAGGAGCACTCCTATATCCTGCTGGCGCTGATCAGCGTGATGGTCACCGGCAGGGCGAATGTCGTGCGGCTTCTGGTCGTGCTGGCGCTGCTGGCAATGGCCAACGGCGCCATTTCGTATGGGCTTCTCGGCATGAGCTACGAGACCACCTACTGGCGCACCGACGTGCACATCGCCTCGATCCTGCTATCCGCCGCGATCTGCCTGCTCAAGGCCGACGGCCGCCTGCCGGCTTTCCTGAAGAGCCAGCATGTGGCGCTTGCAGCCGCAATTGCCGGCGTATTGCTGTTCCTCGATCCGGTGCCGACCCCGATCCACTATCTCGTCGCCGTGCCGCTGCTGGCGCTTGCCGTCAACACGCTTGACTTCGCCGGCGGCTACCTGACGGGGCTGCTGTCGTCGCGGCCGATGGTCATGCTCGGCCTGTGGTCCTACTCGCTCTATCTCTGGCAGCAGCCTTTCTACAAATTCGTCGATGAGCGCGGCAGCGTGCCGGTGCCGATGCTGGCGGCCGTGTTCGCCTGCGCGCTGGCGAGCTATTACATTGTCGAGAAACCGGCTCGCGGCTGGCTCAACCGCAACTGGTGAGGTCAGGCCTTGCCGTTCCTCCGAGCGGCGAGATAGCGGCGAAGTCCGGCTTCGCCGCGCGGCGTCGTCCAGCGATGGTTCCAGGCGAAGGCCGGTCTCAGCAGTGGCGCCAGCAGCTTGAGGATCGGCCTCTCGACGGTGACCTGCCAGACCAGGTCGACATGCGTGCCGCTTCCGAAAGGAGACAGCTCCGCTCGCCAGAGCCCGTCGAAATCGCCAAAGGTTTTTACCACCACCAGCCGGCCGGGTATGAGCTCGGCAGCCTCGATGATAAAGTTCAGCTCATAGGGCAGGGCGCCGCGCGCTCTCGCCCTGGCGCGGGCGCCGACAACGCCCTTGCCCTTCTTGTCGAGCGGCTCCACCTCCTTATAGGCATCGCCCCACCAGAGCGGCAGCAGTTCCGCGTCCGACAGCACGTCCCAGACTTCCTGCGGCGTGCCTTCAGGGATGTTCCAACTTTCGTCGAAGCGGAAGACATTGCTCGCCATGATGTCGCGCCCCCAGCCAGCCGAGCGGTTATATTAGCTTCGGCTTGTTCTTCTGGCCAGCAGCGTTCAAGTGTGTTCAGGTGGCGATTGGTTTTGCCCAATAGCGCACCGATTTCTTGCCGCCATGGATCACCGCATCGCCGACTTCGGTGAAGCCGAGCGCGGCGTGGAAGGCATCTGAAGCCGGGTTGGGCGGATCGGCATTAACCTCGCATGTGACGATCGTGTGGCCGGCGCGCCGCGCCTGCTCGAACAGATCCTCATAGAGGCGGCGGGCGTGGCCGCGGCCGCGCGCCGCGGCGGCGACCACCACGCGGTCGACATAGACGAAGCGCCGATAGCGCTCGCGGAACCAGAGGAAGTTCGGGCTGTCGTAATCTGCGTCCTGGTCGAAGCATAGGATGAAGGCTTCGAGCGCGCCGATGCGGCGGGTGTAGAAAGCCTCGCCGAGCAGGAATGAAAGCCGCTCCGGCTTGAGCCAGGACAACTCCGCCGCATGCTCGTTGTTGAGCGCCAGGATGACGGCCTCGTCGGCGGGCGAGATCTGTTCGATCGGCGGCAATTCCTTGCTCATTGTTTGCGCCTTTAGGCTCTCGCGGCCGCGATCGTCGTCGCCACCAGGGCTTCGTCAGTCACCGTGTTGCGGTATTCGCGGTCGAGATCGGTGCCGCCCATGCCGACATTCGGGTTGCGGTAGCGCATGGCGCTCGGCACGTCCGCAAGGGCTGCAAAATGCATCTCGGTCAGCCCGGTCCGCCTGCGCACCTCGCCGATGGTGTCGGGCGCCAGCGCCCCGCAGCCGAGGATAATGATGCGATCGCCCGCCAGGCGCACGAGCTCAGTCAGAAGCTCCATGCCTTCGACGGCCGTGTCGCGCTGGCCGCTGGTCAGCACGCGGCCGACCTTGCAGCGGATCAGGGCTTCGAGCGCGTCGGCCGGGTCGCGCGTCATGTCGAAGGCGCGGTGGCAGGTGACATTGAGCGGGCCGGCGGCCGCAACCAGCGCGCTCATGCGCGCCTCGTCGATGGCGCCGTCAGCGGTCAGGCAGCCGACGACGACACCGGCAACGCCGAGCTCGCGGAGCGCCTCGACATCGGCGAGCATCGAGCGGTATTCGGCCTCGCTGTAGAGGAAATCGCCACCGCGTGGGCGCACGATGACATGGAAGGGAATGGTCGCGCTTTCGAGCGCGGCGCGCACCGTGCCGAGGCTCGGCGTGATGCCGCCCTCGATCAGGCTGGCGCAGAGCTCGACCCGGTCGGCGCCGGCGGCCTGCGCGGCAAGCAAACCGTCAATGCCTTCGACGCAGATCTCGATCAGGGGTTTTTGCGTGTCCGCCACCGTTTTCCATCCATGCTTTCGAGGAGATGTCCTGCCCTAGCATCGGGCGTGTCGCCGCGAAAGCCGCAACCATCGGTCCAGCCATCAGAGCCGCTTGACAATGCATAACTGCAAAGTTATGGGTAACTCATAACTGGAAAGTTATGTATTGGTACGGGCCTGTCGGCCGCACTTACCTGAGGAGACGGATGATGGAAGCAAGATTGAAGAACCCGGTGATGCTCATTCCCGGCGCGCTGCAGGCGCTCTTGGCGCTCGACAAGTCGACCGAAGCCGGCGACGTGCCCTATGTCACGCGCAAGCTCATTCACCTGCGCGCCAGCCAGATCAACGCCTGCGCCGTCTGCGTCGACATGCATGCGCGCGAGCTGAAGAAGGCTGGCGAGAAGGATGAGCGGATCTTCGCTGTGTCGGCATGGCGCGAGACGCCTTATTTCACCGATGCCGAACGCGCGGCGCTTGCTCTGACGGAGGCCGCGACGCGCCTGGCCGACCGCTCGGACGCGGTGCCCGACGACGTCTGGGACGAGGCGGCGCGCCACTATGACGACAAGGCGCTCGCCGCTTTGGTGATCCAGATCGCGCTGATCAACGCCTTCAACCGCCTCAACGCCACCACGCGGCAACCGGTGGGTGCTTGGGGGTAGGCACAATGGGCCTCCGTCGAAGGGGAGGCCTTCTCGCCTTCAGCCCTACTGCTTCAGGATCGTGTTCTTGGCGCCTTGCTCGACCTGGTCGATCACCAACAGCTTCACCGGATCGGCGCCGATATTGGTCGCCTGATGCCATTGGCCGATCATCTCGATGATGAAGTCGCCGCTCTTGTAGGTGTTGGCGACACCGGTCTCGACATTGGTCACCTTGAGCGTGCCTTGCTCGACATAGGCATAGCGCGGGAAGGGGTGCTTGTGCACCGGAAGCGTCGTGCCAGGGGCGATCTGATAGGCAGAGACCTGAACCTCTACGTTCTTTTGCGGCAGTGTGATCGGCTGGCCGGACGCGGTCGTCGTCTTCGACGCCAGCGGCGTCACCACGACCGGCGTGTTCGAGCTGTCCAGCGCGCTCGCGCTGGTCGTGAAGAATGCCGCCGCCAAAAACAGCGCCGATGCCGTGATGTTACGCATGAGATTCCTCCAGAGATCGCCAGCTTGGCGCGGAGGACGCTAAGGCGCAAGCTCGGGACAATGGAATAGCTATCGTTTCGCTGGCGCCTGTTTGGGCGGCCGCAGCAAGAGGGCAAACGGCACCAGCACTGCCGTTGCAATCGCGCAGTAAAAGAAAACGTCGACATAGGCGAGCAGCGAAGCCTGCCGGCCGATCTCCTGGCCGATCCAGCCGACTGCCTGCTGCCTGGCTTCGACCAGCGGAGAGCCCTCGGCAACGAAATGGTTCGTCACCTGGCGAAGCGTCTGCTGATAGGTATCGCTCGACTGCGCGGTGTGGCCGACCAGCACCGACTGGTGGAATTGGGCGTTCTGCGCGATGACCGTGTTGGATAGCGATACGCCGATGCTGCCGCCGATGTTGCGGGCAACGTTGATCAGCGAGGATGCCTGGTCGGTCTTTTGTGGCGGCAGCCCGACATAGGCTGCGGTCGAGATCGGAATGAACAGGAACGGCAATCCGATCATCATGAAGACGCGAGCGTAGGCGAAGAAGCTGAAGCTGGCGTCGGGCGTCAGCGAGGTCGTGTGCCAGAGCGCGACCGCGACCACCGACATGCCCAACATGATGAGATAGCGCGGCTGGATGACACCGGCCGCAAAGCCCGAGATCGGCATCAGCATGAGCATAGCAATGCCGCCCGGCATCATCGACAGGCCGGAGAGCGTGGCGGTGTAGTCGAAGGTCGTCTGCTGCAGTTGCGGCAAAAGCTGCGTGGTGCTGAAGAGCACGGCGCCCACCGCCATCATGACTAGGAAGGACATGCCGAATTGCCGGCTGAACAGCAGGCGGATGTCGACGATCGGATCGCGCCTTGTCCACTCCCAGGGGACCAGCAGCAGGAACGATACCGCCGAGATCACGGCGAAGGTGGTGATGAAGGTCGAGGCGAACCAATCGTTGCGCTGACCTTCGTCAAGGAAGACTTCGAGGCAGCCGAGCGCCATCGCCACCAGGATGAAGCCGATCCAGTCGACCTTCAGTCCCTTGCTCAACCGCTCCTGCCGCTCGCGTTCCAGGATGTCGGGCTCGATCACCAGCCATTGCACGAGCGCCAGCGACATGATGCCGAACGGCACGTTGATGAAGAAGATCCAGTGCCAGGAGAAATTGTCGGTCAGCCAGCCGCCGATGGTCGGCCCGACCGTCGGCGCGACGATCACCGCGATGCCGTAGAGCGCAAAGGCCTGCGAACGCTTTTCGGGCGGAAACGTGTCGGCGAGGATCGATTGCTCGCTTGGCGCCATGCCGCCGCCGCCGAGCCCCTGCAGGATGCGAAAGGCGATCAGCGTCGGCAGGTTGGGCGCCAGCCCGCAGAGCAGCGACGACAGCGTGAAGGTCGCCACGCAGATCATGTAGTAGCGCTTGCGGCCGATGATGCTGGTCAGCCAGCCGCTGACCGGGATGATGACGGAGTTGGCGACGAGATAGGTGGTGATCACCCATGTGCTCTCGTCCATGCCGGCGGCCAGGCTGCCGGCAATGTTGCGCAGCGCGACATTGGCGATCGAGGTGTCGAGCACCAGCATGAAGGTCGCGATCGAGACGACGATGGCGATCAGCCAGGGGTTACGGCCGCCGGCCGCCGACCGGCTCTGGTCACCCCGGGCTGTTGCGGCGGCATCGCTCATCGTACCTTGACCGTCGGCACCACCGACATGCCGGGACCGACATACACGCCGGGCGGCTGGTCGAAGACGATCTTGACCGGCACGCGCTGCACCACCTTGACGAAATTGCCGGTGGCGTTTTCGGCCGGCAGCAGGCTGAACGCCGTGCCGCTGCCGGCCTGAACGCTGTCGACATGGCCATGGAAGGTCTTTTCCGGATAGGCGTCTATGGCGATGTCGACGGGCTGGCCCGGCCGCATCAGGTCGAGCTGCGTCTCCTTGAAATTGGCCTTCACCCAGACGTCGGTGGGCACGAACATCATCAGCACCTGGCCGGGCTGCGCATAGGTGCCTTTCGCCGCTGTGATGCTGGTGGCATGGCCGGCGACGGGTGAGGTGACGGTGGTGCGGGTGAGGGTGGTCTTGGCCTGGTTCTCGGCGGCCTCAGCCTGACGAAGCTTGGCCTCGGCGCTCTTGCCTTGCGCCTGCAGAACGGCGAGCTGGCTTTTCGCCGCCTCGGCATTGGCGTTGGCGGCGTCCAGCGCCGCCTGGTCCTGACGCAAGGTCGAAGTGGCCTGCTGCGCCTGCTGCTGCGTTGCCGTGCCCTTGGCCAGGAGCTCGCGGTTGCGCTGGTCCTCGGATTTGGCGAATTCGAGCGCCGCCTGAGCCTGCGCCACCTGCTTGCCGGCGGCATCGATCTTGGCGTTCTGCGCCTGGGTCTGCGCCTGCACGTTGGCGATCTCGGCCCGCGCCGCCACCACGCCGGCTTCCGCCTGTTTGAGCGAGGCCCGATAATCGCTGTCGTCGATGCGCAGAAGCACGGCGCCGGCCTCGACCGGCTGGTTGTCGGTGACGGCGACATCGGTGATGCGCCCGGCAATTTCCGCGCCAACCGTCACCGTGCGGGCGTCGATGAAGGCGTCGTCGTCCATTCATACTGCCGCGCGTTGATCCACCAGACGACCACGGCCGCGATGACCAACAGGATGAGGATGGCGACGATCGCGGCTATGTAGGGATGGCGTCTGATGAGGCCGGGTTTGTTGCTGTCGGACCGACTGTCATTCGCCTGCGTGTCTTGCGCGCGCTTATCGTCCGCGCGCTCATTTTCCACGCGTTTTTCGTCGCCCGGCGGGCGTCGATCGGAGCGGGGCTGAGCCCGCGTTTCTTCGGCGGGAGCGGTTTCGCGCTCTTTTCTTTCAGTTTTGGCGTCCATGGGAACGGGTCCCAGATATCGTTGGCCCCCTCGCAGGAGGGTCAACGAGCGGTTTCCGCAAAGGTTCCTGTCGCCGGGGACCGACCCGACCGTCAGCCGGCCATCCAGCCGCCATCCACCATCAGGTTGATGCCGGTGACGTAGCTCGCCATGTCGCTGGCGAGAAACAGCGCCGCGCTCGCCACGTCGTTCGGCTGCCCGAGCCTTGGCCAGGGTGTGCGACGGCGCGAATAGTCGAGCGCATCAGGGTCGTTGGCGACGCCCGGCTTGCCGGTGATGATCTTGCCCGGTGCGATGGCGTTGCAGACGATGAGGTCGTCAGCATGGTCGACCGCGATCTGGCGCGTCATCTGGACGATACCTCCCTTGCTTACGGAGTAGGGAAAATCGCCGGGGCAGGCGACCATGCCGTGCTGCGAGGAGATGTTGATGATGCGGCCGCGCACCTCGTTGACCGGCGCCTGGGTGAGCATCTGCGTGACGGCCCGTTTGTTGCAATAGAAGAACCCGGTGAGGTTGACGCCGATGACGCGGTTCCACTGTTCCGGCGTGGTCGCGATCAGGTTGGTGCTGGTGTAGATCGCGGCGTTGTTGACCATCACATCGAGCCGCCCGAAGCGATCGACGGTTGCGCCGACAAGCGCGTCGACGGCGCTCCAGTCCGAGATATCGGTTCTGACATAGATGGCTGTGCCGCCGGCCGAACGGATCATGTCGACGGTGGCTTGGCCGCCCTCGATAGGCTGCTCCACCGTGTCGGCGACGACGATGTTGGCCCCTTCGGCGGCGAATTTCAGCGCGATGGCGCGGCCGATGCCGGAGCTCGCTCCGGTGACGATGGCGGTTTTGTCTGCGAGCAAGGCCATGAGGCTTCAGTTCTCCTGGGTGACGATCTTTCCTTGCGCGGCGCCGACCAGTTTTCCTTCGCGCACGATCTCATCACCGCGCAGGAAGACGCTGATCAGGCGCGCTTTTGCGGTCCAGCCGTTGAAAGGCGTATAGCCCGCCCGCGATACCTGATCGGCATTGGCGACGGTGCTGGATTGGTGAGGGTCTAGAATGAGCAAATCGGCATCGTAACCGACGGCGATCCGCCCCTTGCGTAGGCCGAGGCCGAAGCGCTCGGCCGGATTGGTTGAGCACATACGCACCAGGTCGGACAGGGCGATAAGCCCCTCGTCGACCAGCCTCAGCATGGTCGCAAGCAGCGTCTGCAGCCCCGGCATGCCGCCCGGGATGTCAGCGAAAGCCGCGTAGGGCGCCGCCTTCTCGGCCGGCGCGTGCGGGGCGTGGTCGGTGGCGACGATATCGATCAGCCCGGCGCTCAGCGCGGCGCGCAGTGCGTCGACGTCGTGTGCGAAGCGCAAGGGCGGCGAGGCCTTCAGGTTGGCGCCCTGCGTTTCGTAATCTTGCGCCGTGAAGAACAGGTTCTGCGGCGTCGTTTCTACGCTGGCGTCGGCCATGCCGCGCAGCCGGCTCCAGGTCTCGACGCCGAGTTCGGAGTTGATCTGGCGGACATGGATCCTTGCCTCGGTCGAGGCGGCGGCAACAAGCGCCCGCGCGATGCCATTGGCTTCCGCGAGCGGCGGCCGGCTGTCCAGGAATGCGGCGATGGTGCCCGAGCGATCCCGCTCCGTGCTGCCGGTCAGGATCGACTGGTCGCCGGGCGAGATGCCGATCATCGTATCGGCGCCGGCGAACGCCTTCAGAGCTTCGGCGACGTTGTCGAGCGTTGCGAACAGGAAAGCGTCCGGCACGTCGGCGGTGAACAGCTCGAAGGAAACCGGGGCGTGGTCGAGCAGGCGAGGGATGAGCGACAAGTCCCGGCTGACCACGGCCTGCAGGCCGACATCGACATGGATGCGGTTTGCGGCGGTCGCCATCTTGTCATCGAGTTGCTCGGCCGTGGCCGTCCAAGGCTCGTCGGTCGGCATGTCGAGCACGGTGGTCACGCCACCGAGCGCCGCCGCATGGGTTCCGGAGGAGAAATCCTCCTTATGGGTCAAGCCGGGGTCGCGCAGATGCGCATGCGCATCCACAAGACCGGGCAACAGAAAGCTGCCGGAGGCGTCGACAACTGTCCTGGCTTCGGCGGCTTCGCCTGGCGCGACGATTGCGGCGATCCTGCCCGCGGCAATGCCGATATCGCCGCGGCTGAGGCCATCGGCGTTCACCACCGTCGCGCCGCGGATCAGCGTCTCCAACATCCCTCAGCCGCGCTGTTCGAAGCGGGCATGGTTGGCGTGCCAGAAGCGGGCGATGTCCTCGCGGCGCATGAAGGCGGCGCCGTTGCTTTGCTGGACATGCTCGATGACCTCACGCAGACCCGAGGCGCGGTTGGGCTGGCCCGTCCAGCGGGCGTGAATGCCGATGGTCAGCATGCGGCCGCCGGTCTCGTCCGCCTCGTCGAGCATATAGTCGATGGCCGAGCGGCAGTCCTCGGCGAAGTCGCGCGGATTGCCGTAGCCGGGCGCCACGAGATAACGGCTGTCGTTGAGCGCCTTGGAGTAAGGGACAACCAGGATCTCCGTGCCGCGATGGTCGAGGAAATAGGGCAGGTCGTCGTTGCAGGGATCGGAGTGGTAGAGGAAGCCGCCTTCCTCGACCAGAAGATCGCGCGTGTTGACGCTGGGCAGCGAGCGGCAGTTCCAGCCCAGAGGCCGCTTTCCCAGCAGCTTCTCGTAGAGCGCGATCGCCTCATGCAGATGGTGCTCTTCCTCGGCTCGTTCCATCGTCGTGTAGTCGATCCAGCGCAGGCCATGTCCCATCAGGTCATGTCTGCGCGCTTTCATCCACTCGACCAGAGGCGGGTTGCGCTCCAGCGCAACGGCGCAGGCGGAAAAGGTGACCGGAATGTCGTAGCGGTCGAACAGCCTGGCCAGGCGCCAGACGCCTGCGCGGCTGCCATATTCGTAATGCGTCTCGGTGCCGAGGTCGCGCACCGGCATGCTGCCGGTCAGATTGTATTCGCCCCAATTGTCGTTCCGGCCGTCCTCCAGCCAGTTGTACTCCGACCCTTCCTCGTAGTTGAGCACGAGGTTGACGGCGAGCTTGACGCCGCCCGGCCAGGTGACGAAGGGCGGGTGCGGGCCGTAGCCGACAAAGTCGCGCGGCTGCTGCGCTTGCTGCGGATCGGTCGGCATCGGCTGGTCTCCTCTGATCTCGTCGGCTTCAGTTCTCGTTGGCGGCGATCCAGTCCATGTAGGCGTGGAAGGCTTCCTTGCCGGGGCGTGGCCGCCATGCTGTGTCGCGCATGATGCGGGCGATGTCATAGGCGCCCCACATGCCGCCTTTCAGCGTCACATCCTGGACGATATTGGCGTCTTCGCCTGACGTCACCTCGGCCTTCAGCCCCGGCACGCGCTCCCTTGCCCAGCCGATGATCTCGCCGATGGTCTGGCTGGAGCCGGAGCCGATATTGTAGTGGCGGTAGTTGAGGTGCTGAGCATCGATCAGCGCCAGGATCGCGGCGGCAACGTCGGTCGAGCTCAGGTAATCGCCGACGGGCTCGAGGCTGTTCGGCCTGATCGTCTCGCCGGCCAGGGCCATATGCGCCACGCGGTTGGGAACATGGCGAAAATCGCGGCTCTCGGTGGCGCGGTCCATCGGACCGTAGACGGAAGCAAGCCGCACCGAGACCGCCGACAGGCCGAACAGGTCGGCATAGCGGTTGGTGACCATCTCGGAAGCGAATTTCGAGATGCCGTAAAGCGTCAGCGGCGCGACATAGCCATCCTCCGGTAGCGGCTCGCCGCTCCAGTCGGGGCCGTTGTGGCGGTAGACGGAACCGGAACTGACATAGATGAAGCGCTTGATACCCGGTCTTGCGCGCGCCCAGTCGAGCATCCGCACGGTGCCCATTAGATTGACGTCGACGATGCGAGCGGGGTTCTCGGCCTCCGGCTGGCGTTTTGCCTCCGAGGCGCTGCCGCGCGAGATCGGCGTGATCGTCGCGCCATGGACGATCGCCGTGATGCCTTGCCTGTCGAGCGTCGCTGACCAGACCTCCAGGTCGAGAATGTCGGCGGAAATCACCGTCAGCCGATCGCGCACCGGCGCGAAATGCTTTTCGGCCGCCGCGTCGAGGCCGGACCGGTCGAGGATCACGGCGCGGGCTTCGGGGTCGCGATCCAGCCATGCGCGCGCAACCACGCTCATGACGAAGCCGGTGCCGCCGGTGACGAGCAGGGTCATGGGAACTCCTTTGAAAACACGGGTTCAGCGCGTCGCATAGCCGCCATCCACGAGCATGTCGGATCCGGTGACGAAGGAAGCGTCGGAGGAAAGCAGGAAGGCCGCTGCCGCGGCGATCTCGTCTGGCTCGGCGATGCGGCCGAGCAGGTGCGCAGGCCCGAGACCGGCATTGGCCGCCTCGAAATCGGAAAACCGGCGCAGCAATCGCGTCGTGGCAACCGCGCCCGGCGACAGGCTGTTGACGCGGACCTTGTCGGGCGCGTGGTCGACTGCCATCGCCTTGGCCAGGTGGATCAGCCCGGCCTTGGCGGCGCAATAGGCGACCGCCCTGGTGGTGGCGACGCGCCCGAATTGCGAGGCGATGAAGACGACGGAGCCGCCGCCGCTGGCAGCGATCAGCGGCACGGCGAACTTGCTCATCAGGAAAGCGCCGGTCAGGCCGACATCGATCTCGTGCCGCCATGCGCTCTCGTCGAGATTGACGACGGTGGCGCTGGTCGAGGACGCCGCCGCGTTGTGCACCAGCCCGTCGAGCCGGCCGTATTTTTTCTCGGCGAAGTCGACGGCTGATTTGGCGGAGTCAATGTTCGTCACGTCGCACTGGCAAGCGGCGGCGGAAGGCCCGAGCGCGTCAGCGAGTCTTGTTGCCGGCTCCAGATCGTAGTCGGCGCAAACGACCTTCGCCCCTTCCGCGATGCAGCGGCGGGCAATCGCAGCCCCAATGCCGCTGGCGGCGCCGGCGATCAGGATGACGCTGTCTTGCAGGCGGTTCTTGGCTGGATTCGTCATCAGACCTGCTCCTCTATGGCCTGCAGCGTCGCCGTGGTGACTGGACGGCGCAACAGATTGTAGCAGGCAGCGAGCGTGACCAGCACGGCGCCGCCGCCCAGAAGCAGGAACATGGCCGGCGCGCCCATATGCTGCATCAGGCCGGCGGAAATGCCGGGCGTCGCCACATTGCCGATCGAATAGAGCAGGAGCAGCGTGCCGGACGCGCCGACCATGTGCCGGCTGTGCAATTGCGAGGCGCCGAACGCCATCGCCACCGGATAAACGGTCAGCGCCGTGCAGCCATAGACGAAGAACAGCACGAAGAGCAGCGGCACCGAAGAATTGCCGAGCCAGGCGATCGTGGCGCAGAGCGTGACCGACAGGATGCCCTGGACAAGCAGTATGATGCGCCGTTCAAACCGGTCCGACAGCCAGCCGACCGGGGTTTGCGCCAGCATGCCGGCGATGCTTACGGTGGTGACCAGCCCGACCGTCGTCGCCGCCGACAGGCCGATCTGCGTGCCATAGATCGGCGTCAGCACGAAGATATTCATGTTGGTGATGCCACCCTGGAAGATGGCGACGACCGTCACCGGCGCCAACCGGAACAGCGCCATCGGGCCGAGGCGCTTGACCGGTCTTGCTGAATTCGCGTGCTCCGGATCGGTGGCAGGCAGTGCCGGCCAACGTCCGCCGACAAATTTGGAGACCAGCGCCAGCAGCACCGTCGCGGCCGCGACCAGGAAAAGATGTGGCGATTGCGGGCCGACCAGGCCGACAAGAACCTGTCCGAGCAGCACGGCAATCGCCGTCGTCAGCATGTAGAGCGAAAACAGCACGCCGCGATTGTGCTGCTCGGCGTAGAGGTTGATCCAGCTCTCGCAGACGACGAAGAGCGACGCCATCGCCATGCCGCCGAGCAGGCGGAAGCAGATCCAGCTTGGCAGGAAATCGGTGAAGACGAAGCCGCAAGCCGCCAGCAACGCCAGCACCTGGATCACCACGAAGGTCCGCTCATGGCCGTATTGCGCGACCGCCGGGCGGGCCACCAAGCATCCGACGAGGAAGCCCACTGGGTAGGCGGTCAACACGATCTGCACGACCTGGGGAGACATGCCGGGCTTGCCGAGATGCAGCGATACGGCGGTGGTCAGCATGGCGCTGCCGATACAGGCCAGGCAGACGCCGACCAGGATCGGCAGCATGGCGCGGGAGCGCTCTGCATTTTGCCAGAGCCGCGCCGCGGATTGAGCGATCGACCTCATGGATGCGGCTGCAGTGGCTCCCCTGGCGTGACCGTTGACCGACGGCAGCCCGAGAAGAAGCTACACTCTAGCGTGGTTGCCACAAACGAAGATTGACGCGGCTATGGCTAAAATTTTTTTGGCCATGCCCGCGAAGGAAAGCGGCTTCTTGGCTTCCGCCGGGCTTTACAGCCGTTTTGCACCCTCCTTACCATAGGCAAAAGCCAAGAACCGGGAACCTGCGGAAGGGAACATCATGACGATCGAACGCCTGGAAAACGGCCAGCGCTTCTGCCGGGTGCTGCGCTACAACGGCACCGTCTATGTGGCCGGCCTGACCGCCGATGACCTTTCGGGCGACACCACCAGCCAGACCAGGCAGATCCTCGCCAAGATCGACGCGCTTCTGGCCAAGGCCGGCAGCGACAAGTCGAAGCTCTTGAGCGCGCAGATATGGCTCCGCGACATCGCCGACTTCGAGATGATGAACACGGCCTGGGACGCGTGGATCGACCGCAGCGCCATGCCGGTGCGCGCCACGGTGGAAGCGCGGCTTGCCGGCGACCAGTATCGCGTCGAGATCATGGTGACGGCGGCTGTCGGTTGAGCCGGCCGGCAGGGGTAAGCCGATGCATGAGCTGGTGATCAAAGGCGGGCGCGTGGCGCTCGACGACGGCTGGGCCGAGTGCGACGTCGGCATCGACGGCGGCCGCATCGCCGCCATCGGCAAAGATCTCTCCGGCCAGAAGTCGATCGACGCCGGCGGCCGCTGGGTGATGCCCGGCGGCATCGACGCGCATTGCCATCTCGACCAGCCGGTCTGGGGCGGGGCGGGCAATGCCGACGATTTCGAATCCGGCACGATCTCCGCTGCCTTTGGCGGCACCACCTGCATCGTGCCGTTCGGCATGCCCGGACAGGACATGACGACCGTTGGTGCCATCGACCGGGCGCTGGAGCGCGCCGCGGGACGCGCCGTGATCGACTACGGGCTGCATGCCGTGGTCACCATGGGCACCGGCGCCGATGTCGAAGCGCAGCTTGAGGCGCTTGCCGGGCGCGGCATCGCCTCGGTCAAGCTGTTCATGACCTATCAGGGTTTTGCCGTCGACGACGATTTGTTCTTCAAAGTGCTCGACGCGGCAAGGCGCCTTGGCTGGATCGTCATGGTCCATGCCGAGAACGACGCCGCGATCCGGCGCACGCGGCAGCGGCTGATCGATCTCGGGCGCACGGACATCCGCTACCACGTCGTCGCCCACAGCGAGACGATGGAGCGCGAGGCGACGCATCGTGCGCTGGCCTTCGCCGAAATGACCGGCGCACGCATGACCATCGTGCATGTATCGTCCTGGCAGTCGGCGGAGGAGGTGGCGCGGGCGAAAGCGCGCGGTGTGGCCGCCATCGCCGAGACCTGTCCGCAATACCTTTTCCTGGGCGCGGGCGATCTTAACCGCCCGGCAATCGATGCCGCGCGCTTCGTCTTTTCGCCGCCGCCGCGCTCGCCGCACAGCCATGAGCACCTGTGGCAAGAGCTGATCAATGGCGGCATCGACCTCTGGTCGTCCGACCATTCGCCATACTATTTCGCGGACAAGATCGGCCGTTCCGAAACGCCAGGCTTCACCACGACGCTGAGCGGCATTCCCGGGATCGAGACACGGCTGCCGCTGCTGTTTTCGGAAGGGCTGCTCACCGGCCGGCTGACGCTCGAGCGCTATCTCGACCTGACCTCGCGCAATGCCGCCTCGACCTACGGTTTCGCCGATCGCAAGGGTCGCGTTGCCGTCGGGCTCGACGCGGATCTGGCGCTGTGGGATCCGTCGACACGCTGGACGATCGGGCACGCGGCGCTGCATTCGCGCGTCGATTTCACGCCTTATGAGGGCAGGGTCGTTACCGGCAAGCCGACCACGGTGCTGGTGCGCGGCGTGCCGGCGGTCGCCGACGGCAAATTGCAGGCGCGGCCGGGCTTCGGACGCTTTGTCCAGCGGACTGCGGCAGATCCGGCGCATCTCAGAAAACCAGTCGAGGATTGGACGCCATGGCTCGATGCCTGACCATCGCCGTTTGCCAGACCGGGCCGATCCAGCGCAGCGCCTCGCGCGCCGAGACGGTCGGGCGCCTGGCGCATCTGCTGGAAAAGGCAGCGGCTTCCGGCGCCGAGATTGCGGTCTTTCCGGAAATGGCGCTCACCACCTTCTTCCCGCGCTGGCGCATCGACGGCCAGGCCGAAATCGACGCCTTCTTCGAAGCCTCGATGCCAGGCCCGGAGACGCGGCGGCTCTATGACGCGGCGGCGCGGCTGAAGGTTGGCTTCGCGCTCGGCTACTGTGAGCTTGCGCAGGAGGACGGCCGCACGCGTCATTTCAACACGATGGATCTGGTCGGGCCGGACGGCGGCTTCATCGGCCGCTATCGCAAGATGCATGTGCCGGGTTCGAGCGAGCCGGAGGCGGGCACGACCACGCATCTCGAACGGCGCTATTTCGAACCGGGCAATCTCGGCTTCCCAGTCTTCGATTATCGCGGCGTTCGCGTTGGCATGGCGATCTGCAACGACCGCCGCTGGCCGGAGACCTATCGCATGCTCTGTCTCAACGGCGCCGAGGTGGCGCTGCTCGGCTACAACACGCCGCTGCTGCTCGACGAAGCGCCGGCGCTGGCGCATCTACGCATGTTCCACAACCACCTGCCGATGCAGGCCGGCGCCTATCAGAACACGCTCTGGATCGGCGCCGCCGCCAAGGCGGGACTAGAAGACGGCCAAGCGCTGATCGGTGGCTCCTGCATTATCGCGCCGACGGGTGAGATCGCCGCGCAGGCGATGTCGCTCGACGACGAGGTGATCGTGCACCGCGCCGATCTCGACCTGATCGAGACATGCCGGAAGGTGAATTTCAACTTCGCGCTCTATCGCCGCCCGGACCAGTACAAGCGCATCTCGGATCCGGTCTGACATCGATGGGCCCGATCGAGACCAGATGCAGCCAGGACACAGCGCCGCTTGGGCCCGATCCGCTGTCGCTCGGGGAGATCATCGAGAATGGTCTTTGCATCGGCTGCGGCCTCTGCCGGTCGATCGCCGGTCCCGGTGACGTCGAGATGGTGACGACGCCCGAAGGGCGCGAGCGGCCGGTGGCGTTGCGAGCGTTGGACAAGCCGACACTGGCGAAGATCAACGCCGTGTGCCCGGGAACTCGCATCGCCGGTCCGCTGCCGGCGCAGATAAGCGAGGCTGCGTTGGCAGACACGGTCTGGGGGCCTGTCGAGCGTATCGTGCTTGGGTCCGCCGGCGATCCCACGGTCCGGTTTGTCGGCTCCGGCGGCGGGACCCTGACGGCGCTCGGGCAATTCCTGCTCAACTCGGGGCGGGTCAAGTTCGTGCTGCATGTCGCGGCCTCGCGCTCGATGCCGATGCGCACGGAACGCAGGCTGAGCTTCGACGCCGCTTCGGTGCTGGAAGGCGCCGGCTCGCGCTATGGGCCGGCGGCGACGCTGGTCGATTTCAACGACATCCTCGATCGCGGCGAGCCGTTCGCGCTGATCGCCAAGCCCTGCGACATCACCGCCGTGCGCAACCTGGCACGGCTCGATCCCCGCGTAGACGAGCACATGCGCTACGCTCTCGCCTTCGTCTGCGGCGGCGCCTCGGACCTGACCAAGTCGGAGCAGGTGCTGCAGCGTTTTGGCCTCCGCGAGGACGAGTTGTCTTTCTTCCGCTACCGGGGGCACGGAAACCCGGGCCTCAATCGGATCGAAACCAAGGACGGCCGCGCTTTCGAGATCAGCTACCGGCAGCTCTGGGAAGACGAGGACAAATGGATGATCCAGCCGCGCTGCAAGATCTGTCCCGACGCGATCGGCCAGGTGGCGGACATCGCGGTCTCGGATGCCTGGCTGAACGGCGGACCGGCGGTCGAGGACGAGGCGCTCAACGGCATCATCGTGCGCACGAAGCGTGGGCTGGAGCTGTTCGACGCGGCTGTCGAGGCTGGCGTGCTGCGGATCAAGCGGGAGAGCGGTATTGCCGAGATCAGCGAATTGCAGTCGCATCAGGTGCGCAAGCGGCGCGCGGTTTGGGCGCGGCTGAAAGGCATAACAATCGCCGGCAAGCCGGTGCCTTTGGTCACCGATCTCGCATTGCGGGATTGCGCCTTGCAGAACTCGCCGGCCGACAATCTCGCCGAAGGGCGAGGCGCTCGCGATCGCGCGCGGCGCGGCCGGCTGGGCGAGCCGCCTGCCGTGCCGCGCGGACCAGTTTTGGGGGATCCATGAACGAACAAACCGACGTGATCATCATCGGTGGTGGCATGGCCGGCGCGGGTGCGGCCTTCGAGATTTCGCGCGACAGGAAGGTTGTGCTGCTCGAGCGTGAGAGCCATTGCGGCTACCACACCACGGGACGGTCGGCGGCGAGCTTCACCGAGAATTACGGCAATGGCGTCATCCGTCGCATCGTGCTCGCCAGCCGCGCATTCCTGACCGAGCCGCCGACAGGTTTTTGCGATTATCCACTGCTCAGCAAGCGTGGCATGATCACCGTGGGGCGTGCCGACCAGCTCGACCTGTTGCACGAGGATCTGGCGGCGGCGCAGGCGCTGGTGCCTTCGATCGTCGCGATGACGCCGGACGAGGCGATCGCGCGCGTGCCGGTGCTGCGCCGGGATTATCTCGCCGGCGCGTATATCGAACCGCATTCGATGGATATCGACGTCAACGGCCTGCACCAAGGTTTTTTGCGCGGTGCCCGGGCGCATGGCGCACGCATCTTGACCAAGGCCGGTGTGAGAGGCATCGGCAGGCAGGGCGGCCAATGGCGGGTCGAGACGGAAGCGGGCACATTCCTTGCGCCGCTGATCGTCAATGCCGCCGGCGCCTGGGGCGACGAGATCGCGCTGATGGCGGGCGTGCGCCCGGTCGGCCTGCTGCCGAAACGCCGCACCGCCTTCAACATCCCGGCGCCGGCCGGTCTCGACATCAGCGACTGGCCGCTGGTCAACGATGTCGGCGCGGAGTTCTATTTCAAGCCGGATGCCGGGCAGCTGTTCGTGTCGCCGGCCGATGCCACGCCGTCTGAGCCGATGGACGCCTTTGCGGAAGACATCGATGTCGCGATCGGCGCCGAGCGTCTCGAACGGGCGACCACGATCGAAGTGCAGCGCGTGTCGCGTTCCTGGGCGGGCCTCAGGACCTTCGTCGCCGACGGCTCGCCGGTGGTCGGGCCTGATGACGAGTTTGCGGATTTCGTCTGGCTGGTCGCACAGGGCGGCTACGGCATCAAGACGTCGCCGGCGCTGTCGCGCGTTTGCGCCAGCCTGATCGCCGGACGCGGCCTGCCGGACGATGTCGCGAGGCAAGGCGTGTCGCTGGACGATCTCACACCGCACCGGCTGCGCAACGTCTCGCCCGAGGCCAGCAAGGTTGCGTCATGAACAGCGCCGTCCTGACGGCTGGAGGCGAACTGGCCGGGCGCATCCTGGATGCGCTCGCTGACGCGACGACCGATGCGCCAGGCATTACACGGGTCGCCTATGGACCCGGCGAGCGCTTCGCCCATGATCTCGTGCGCAATGAGGGGGAAAAGGTCGGCGCCATCGCTCGCACCGATGCCGCCGGCAATCTCTATCTGACGCTGAAAGGCCATGACCCGGATTTGCCGGCGATCGTCATCGGCTCGCATCTCGACAGCGTGGCGCATGGCGGCAATTTCGATGGGGCCGCAGGCGTCGTGGCCGGTCTGGCAGTGATAGCCGAGCTGGTCGCGCAAGGCATCCGATTGCCGCGCGATCTGATCGTTCTGGCGACGCGCGCGGAGGAGGCGGTCTGGTTTCCGCTGTCCTATCCGGGCAGCCAAGCTGCACTCGGTTTGCTGGAGCCGCAAGCGCTCGAAGCGAAGCGTTCCGACAGCGGCCACACACTGGCCGAGCACATGCGCGAGGAAGGGTTCGACCCCGATGCCGTGCGGCGCGGCGTGCCAGGCATCGATGCCGGCCGGATCGCGGCCTTCATCGAAGTGCATATCGAGCAGGGACCGCGCCTTGTCGCCGCCGGTGCGGCGGTTGGCATCGTCACCGGGATTGCCGGCGGGTTCCGCTATGTCGACGCCAAATGCCTTGGCGCTTATGCCCATTCCGGCGCCGAGCCGCGCTTCGCCCGGCATGACGCCGTGCTCGGCTTTGCCGATCTGGTCGCCGCGCTCGAGATCGAATGGGATGCGCTCGAACGCGAAGGGCATGAAGTCACCATCACCTTCGGCCGCGTGCAATCCGATCCGACACAGCATGGCGGTAGCCGCGTGCTCGGCGAACTCGGCTTCACGCTCGATGTGCGCAGCGCCGAGGCAGCCGTTTTGGAGCGGATCGAAGCGAGGCTGCGAACCATTCTCGGCGAGATCGGCAGCAAGCGCGGCGTGACCTTCGAGCTTGGGCCGCGCTTCACCTGGGAACCGGCGACGATGTCGCCGGCGCTGATAGCGGGCTTGGATCGTGCCGCGGCCGAACTGCAGATGCGCGCACCGCATGTGCCGAGCGGCGCCGGGCACGACGCGGCGACCTTTGCTGGCGCCGGCATTCCGACCGCCATGCTCTTCGTGCGCAATGAGAATGGCAGCCACAACCCGCATGAAGCGATGGAGATCGCCGATCTCGATCAGGCGATCCGGCTGCTCCTGCGTTTCGTCACCGATTTCGACAATCCCCTGGATCAGCCATGAACCTCGCCAAGGCCGCCTTGCTCGTCATCGACCTGCAGAATGAATACCGCCCCGGCGCGGCTTGGCCGGTGGTCGGCTATGATGCGGTGCTTGTCAACACTGCCCAGTTGATCGAAGCCGCCCGCAAGGCGGGCCTGCCGGTCATCCATGCGCAGGCCTGGGTAAAGCCGGAAGAACGCGACGGCTATGCCAGGCAAGAAGAGATCCTGACCGAGGAATTCCGCTCCGCCGTCGCCGGCAGCGAGGGGGCTCAAATCTGCGCCGAGGTGGCGGCGCTGCCGGGCGACATCGTCATCCACAAGCACTGGCCGAGCGCCTTTCGGAGGACCGATCTTTCGCAGCGGCTCGCCGTGCTCGGGGTTGAGAACCTGATCGTCGCGGGCGTGCTGACCGATAGCTGCGTGACCGCAAGCGTCTTCGACGCGGTCTACCACGGATTTCGCGTCTGGCTGGTCAAGGACGCCTGCGGCAGCATGACGGAAGCCATGCACCGCACCGGCATGCTCGACATGGCGAACCGGCTTTATGGCGGTGGCATCCTTCGTCTGCCCCAGGCGCTGAAGGCGCTTGCCGGGCAGCCTTTCGACGGTTGGCGCTGCACGCGGCCGGTGGAGTTCGCCTACACGCTGGAGACGGTCGATAGGATTTACGAGGCGCTGTGATCGGCGCCGCAGCCGCATGCGCCTCTGACGGTCGGTTTTGAAGCCGATGGTTTCAGAACCAAACCCGGCAGCGCGCCGGTCGCCCTGCCGCCGCGCCACACCGATACGCCGTTGACGAAGACATGCTCGATGCCGGCGGCGGGCCGGCGCGGCTCCTCGAAAGTGGCGGTGTCGATGATCGTCTCGGGATCGAAGACGACGAGGTCAGCGAAATTGCCTTCGGCAAGCAGGCCGCGTTGCGCGATGCCGAATTCCCGTGCGGGCAGGCCGGTCATGCGGAACACCGCTTCCTCGAGAGTGAGCAGTCCGATGTCACGCGCGTAGTGCCCGAGCACGCGTGGAAACGTGCCCCAGAGGCGCGGATGCGGATGGATGTCATGCGGCAGGCCGTCGGAGCCAATCATCGTGCGCGGATGGGCGATGATGTTGCGGACATCGTCCTCGTCGAGCTGGAAATAGACCGCGCCGGCAGGCAGCAGGCGCTGACCGGCATCGCGTTCGGTGCAGTTCCATTCGCGCGCGATGTCCGCGATCTCGCGCCTGGCCATCTCCGGATGCGGATCGGACCAGGTGATCAGGATCTTCAGCCCGGTGTCGCAGCGTTCCAGCCGAAGCACGGTCGAGCTCGCGGCATAGGGGTAGACATCCATGCCGATGTCCATCGTCTCGCGCGCCCGGTCAATCCTTTCCAGCGAGGGCCGGCTCTTGCCGAAATTGGCGCGGCCGGTGCACTGGTGGTGCGAGATGAACAGCTTGCCGCCAGCATGGTCCGCGATGTCGATCGCTTCCTCGATCGCTTCGTCCATCGTCTCGAAATAGTTGCGCGTGTGGGTGACATAGGGGCCGCCGAGGCTTGCCGCCGTGGCGGCGAGGGCCTTGACCTCTTCGGTCGAGGAGTTGACGGCCGGCGGATAGTCGAGGCCGGTGCTGAGGCCGAACGCGCCTTCCGCCATCGCTTCGGCGACCGCTTCCTGCATCGCCGCCGTTTCCGCTTCATTGGCCGGCCGGTCGGTCACCGCCATGCAGCGCTGGCGCAAAGTGGTGTGCCCGACGAGCAGGGCCGCGTTGGTGGCAATGCCGCGGCGCTTCAGCTCGGCGACATAGTCGGCAAAGCGGTCGAAGCGGAAATTCTCGCGGCCGCCGACCAGCGTGAAGGGCGGGGGCGGGGTCTTGTCGAGCAGCAGCGGCGCGAGGCTGACGCCGCAATTGCCGGCAATCACCGTTGTCACACCCTGGCTGATCTTCGGGTCCATGCCGCGCGGGGCTAGCAGCGCGCCGTCGTCATGGGTGTGCACGTCGATGAAGCCCGGCGCGACGACCTTGCCTCGCGCGTCGATTTCCTCAACGCCTTTCGCATCGCCGAGCCGCCCGATCGCCGCGATCCTACCGCCGGTGACGGCGATGTCGGCCTCGAACGGTTTCGAGCCATCACCGGCAATCAGCGTCGCGTGACGAATGACGAGATCGTAAGGCATTAAACGAATTTCCTAAGCTTCCGGATTGGCCGCGATCTCCTCGCGGCGGCGCGCGACATAGGCGTCGAGCTCCTCGCGGATCGTGGGGTCCATCACCGGTTCCTCGTAATCGTGCAGCGCCTGCTGCCAGAGCTCGGTCGCTCGCTCCAGCGCGTCCTTGCCGCCGGCCTCCTCCCAGGCGCCGTGGTTCTGCCAGTTGGAGAGCATCGGCTGGTAGAAGGCGGTGGTGTAGCGCGACATGGTGTGCTCGGCGCCGAAGAAATGGCCGCCGGCCGGAACCGACTTGATCGCTTCGAAGCCGAGGTCGTCTTCCTGGAACGGTAAGGGCCGCAGGAACTCCATCATGTTCTGCAGGATCTCGACGTCGAGCACGAGCTTCTCGTAGGACGCGGTCAGGCCACCCTCCAGCCAGCCGGCCGCGTGGTAGATGAGATTGGCGCCGCCGAGGACCGCGCCCCAAGTCGCCATCTCGGTCTCATAGGCGGCCTGCAGGTCGACGACGTTGGAGGCATTGGCGTTGGAGGTGCGATAGGGCAGGTTGTAGCGGCGCGCCAATTGCCCGGCGATGATGTTGGCCTTGGCGTTCTCCGGCGTGCCGAAGGCGGGCGCGCCGGACTTCATGTCGACATTGGAGGTGAAGGCGCCGTACATTACCGGCGTGCCGGGACTGACGAGCTGCGTCAGCACCACGCCGAACAGCGCCTCGGCGTTCTGCTGGCAAAGTGCTGCGGCAAGCGTCACCGGCGTCATCGCGCCCATCAGCGTGAACGGCGTCACGGTGACCGGCTGGCCATGCTCGGCCATGGCGATCAGGCCTTCCGCCATCGCATCGTCGAATAGGCGCGGCGAGTTGATCGAGATGATCGTGGTAACGCCCGGCGAAGCGCGCATCTCTTCGACAGAGATGCCGCGCGCGATCGCCATCATGTTGATGCCGTCCATCGCCCTGGCGCGGCCGATCGCCGTGCAATGGAAGGAGAGGTCGCTCAGCGTCAGATTGGCGTGGTAGGTGTCGAGATGGCGCGAATTGGCCGGCAATTCGATCGGCGCCACCACCTGGTTGCCGATGATGTGGATGGCGTTGAAGTGGTGCGCCAGCCGGATGAAGTTCTGGTAGTCGGGGAGGTTGCCTGGACGGCGGCCGTTGATGCGGTCATGCACGTTGGGCGGACCGGCGACCAGGCCGAAGACCAGCGAATTGCCGCCGAACTCAACCTGCTTGTCGGGGTTGCGGCTGGTCAGCGTGAAGGAGGAGGGAACGTTGCGCAGCGCCTCGGCGACGATGCTCTCGTCGATGCGGATGGTGTTGCTCTCTCGGTCGACGATGGCGCCGGCCTTGGCGAACAGGTCCATCACCTTCTCGCTCATGACCCGGATGCCGAGTTCGGACAGGATGCGCATCGACGTCTTGTGCAGCTGATCCATGCGCTCCTCGTCGAGGAGCTGCATCGGCGGGTAGGGGTTTCTCACGCTCTGCCACGGCAGTTGCGCAATACCGCCGCCGCTGCGCCCAAGTTTCGATCGGCGGCCGCCGCCACGTCTGTCCTGTGACATCGGATTATTTCCTCCCGGCTTTCAGTACCCGCGTTCCGGATTGACCACATTCTCCAGCGGCTCGCCTTTGCGGTAGCGCGCCAGATTGTCGGCGAACATGTGCACCGACTTGATGTCCCAGCCGTCATAGACGGCCGCGCAATGCGGCGTGACGGCGACGTTGTCGTAGCCCCAGAGCGGATGCTCCGCCGGCAGCGGCTCGGTCGCGAAGACATCGAGGGCCGCGCCCCTGATCCGCCCCTTGTCGAGCGCGCTGAGCAATGCGGCTTCCTCGACGACGCCGCCGCGCGAAATGTCGATGAGCACGGCGGAGGGTTTCATCGCGGCGAAGACGGCCTCGCCGAGCAGCCCGCGCGTGGTCGGCAGCAGAGGCACGCAGCAGACGATGAAATCGGCGCGGCCGATCAGCGCCAGCAGCGCGTCGGGACCGTGAACCTCGTCGAGCGAAGGCATCGGCTTCGGCCGTGCGCGGACGCCAAGCGTGTGCAGGCCCATCGCCTGCGCACGGCGCGCGACGGCTTCGCCGGTCTTGCCGAGGCCGAGGATCAAGACGGTCTTGCCCTCGATCGGCTCGACGCGGCCGCCGCCCCATTGGCGGGCCCGCTGGCGGCGCTCGAATCCGCGCAGGTCGAGCGAGAAGGAGAGCATGGCGCCAAGCGCATATTCGGCCAGCATGCCGGCGGCGACGCCGGCCGAGTTCGTCACCGTGACATGCGTGGGATCCCAGCGCCCGAGATGGTCGGTGCCGGAGCCGCCGATCGACACCCATTTTACCGTCGGGCTCTCGACAAGGGCCTGGCGCGGATAGCGCGGCGTGCCGTCGAAGCGGATCGAATAGACCACCTCGGCGCTGGTCTGCTCGATCAGCGCGGGAAGGCCGGCATAGGTATCGCAGGCATGGACATCGAGGTCCGGATGCGTCTCGGCGAGCACGGCAAGCGCGCCGGCCGGCTTGTCGGTGTGCAGGATGATTGTTGGGCGCGCCGACATCGCTATCTCAATCGCGGCCGATATGGTCGGCGGCGCTGCCGAGGGTGGCAAGCAAAGCCTGGCCGTTTTCCAGCGTCGCATTCTCGTGCGGGGCGCGCAGGTTCAGCCAGCGCCGGTCGCCGGACTTGACCG
Organism: Mesorhizobium sp. M2E.F.Ca.ET.209.01.1.1; assembly: GCF_004010375.2. Taxonomy (NCBI): domain Bacteria; kingdom Pseudomonadati; phylum Pseudomonadota; class Alphaproteobacteria; order Hyphomicrobiales; family Phyllobacteriaceae; genus Mesorhizobium; species Mesorhizobium sp. M2E.F.Ca.ET.209.01.1.1. The sequence continues at coordinate 326,734 of NZ_SADP02000003.1, forward strand.
CAAGCACCGCCTTCATCGCCGGGATCAGCCCGGCATCCTGGATCACCTTGCGGAACGCCTTGACGGCCGCATCCGCCTCGGTGACATCCTCGCCCTTGCGGGCCGCGTCATAGAGGCGGCGGATGGCGGCGGCGTTCAGATTGACGGTCGCCGAAATGCAGCCGGCCGCGCCGCTCGCAAGACCCTTGGTGAGCTGCGCTTCAGAACTCGGGAAGACCGAGATGTCGGGCGCTGCTGCGATGACGGCGGCGGTGTTGTTCCAGTCACCGGCGCTGTCCTTATAGGCGACCACCGTGCCCGGGAACGTCTTGCTCAATCGCGCCGTCAGCGCCGGGCTGACCGGCACGCCGGAATTCTGCGGGATGTGATAGAGGATCACGCGCATCGAAGGCTTTGCCACCTTCTCGATCAGCTCGCTGTAATAGCGCGCCTGCCCGTTGTCGCCGGCGCCGGTATAGAAGAAGGACGGCAACACCATGACCGCGGCGCAGCCGAGGCCGACGGCATGCGCTGACAGCTCGACGGTTTCGGGCAGCGCGGTAACGCCGGTGCCAGGCATCAGCTGGTCCGGCGCGATGCCGGCCTCGACCAGCCATTCCAGCGCCTGCATGCGTTCGCGCAAGGAAACCGACAGCGCTTCGCCCGTCGTGCCGAACGGCGAGAGGAAATGCGCGCCTTGGCCGAGCACCCATTTGGCGTGAGATATCCAGAGATCGCGCGCGATGCGGCCGTCGTCTTCGAACGGCGTCAGGATGGGAGCGATTGTTCCTTGCGGGCGGGTCATGAAAGTCCTCTGTGCTGGTCGGTGTGGCCGGCCACCGCCGCCACGGTGCGGGCGAAGTAGGCCGAAGCGGTGATGTCGAAGAGTATGTCGAAACCCGCCGGCGAACGGAACGTCACGGCTTCGATGTGGCCGACGCGGGTCTGGGCGATGTCGTCGGCGCCGAATTTTTGGGGTCTCAGGTCCAGTGTGCAAAGCGCGCTCATCGCTTCGGCGAGGCGAGGACCGGAAAGGCGCATCCATGCCCAACCTTCGTCGCGCCACGACGAATAGCCCTTCGGCGCTGACGCGCTCTGCCAGGCGGCTTTGACCTGGGCGAGCGCTTCGCCGGCGTCCTCGGCGAGAAGCAGGATGTCCTCGTTGCCGAGGCGCAGGACGCGCATGCCGCAATGCTCGCCGATGCGGTTGACGGCGGGGAGAGGAATGCCCTGCGCGGCAAGCCAGGCGGCGCTGCCGCCGCCTTTCAGGCCGAAGCGCGGCTTGTCTATAAGATCGCTCAGCGCGACCGCGCCGGAAACCAGCTTGGTGCCGTCGGCCGCGCCGCCGGGCATGAAAGGATAAATGCGAGTCGCGGTGCCGGCGGCCATCTAGATCTCCTGCCGCCCGTTGGTCGGATCGAAGAAGGCGTGGGCGACAACCGGGGCCTCGACCAGTTGACCATCGCGGCACTTCACCGTCACCCGGCTGCCTTCCGCCTGGTCGTCGACATGGACATAGGCCAGCGCAATGTGGCGCCTAAGCGATGGCGAATATCCGACCGACGTGATCTGACCGACGGGAGCGCCATTGCGCAGCACCAGGCAGCCTTCGCCGGGGATATTGCTGGCGCCGGCGGGGTATTGCAGCCCGACGAGCTTGCGGGTCTGGCCGAGCCTCGCGCGCATCTCGATGGAGCGCTTGCCGACGAAGAACGGCTTCTTCTTCGAGACCGCCCAGCCAAAGCCCAGCTCATCGGGCGTGGTGATTGCATCCGTATCCTGGCCGATCAGGATGTGGCCCTTCTCCAGGCGCAGGATGCGGGACGCTTCCAGGCCGTAAGGACGCAAGCCGTGGGGCTTGCCCGCGGCCATCACGGCATCCCAAAGCGCGGGCGCCAGGCTCGAAGGGCAATGCAATTCGTAGCTGAGCTCGCCGGTGAAGCCGATACGCATCACCCGCACCGGGACGCCGGCGACCATGCCTTCGCGGCCGCTCAGATAGGGGAAGGCGTCGCGGCTGAAATCGATGTCACTCTCCAGCGCCTGAAGCACCTGGCGCGCCTTGGGTCCAGTCACGTTGAGGCCTGAGAAGGCGCCGGTAAGGTTGAGCACGTCGACTTTGAGGCGCCACTCGGCATTCCAGAACAGCATGTCGGCATAGACGCGCGCCACGGCGCCGGTGGTCGCCGTCACATAGAACTGATCCTCAGCCATCCGGTAGGCGACGCCATCATCGACCACCGAGCCCATCTCGTTGAGCATCAGGCAATAGCGGACACGGCCGACGGGCTGGTTGGCGTGCGCCATCGTGTAGAGGCGGTCGAGGAACTCGCCGGCGTCCGGCCCGCGGATCTCCAGCTTGCCGAGCGTCGAGACGTCGAGCAGGCCGATGCCTTTGCGCACCGCAAGGATTTCCTCGCGGACGGCTTGCTCAGGGCTGCTGTCGTTGCCGTAATAGTAGGGCCGCCACCATGCGCCGACCGGCTTCATCGCGGCGTTCAGCTCGACGTGCCGCGCATGCAGCGCCGTGCGGCGCTCCAGCACCTCATGGTGGCCGGCGAGGACGCCGAGCGTTTCCGGCCCGACGGGAGGACGCGCCGTGGTGATGCCGATCTCGCCGACTGTCCGCCCGGTTGCCTTGGCGACGATGCGGGCGGTCGCCAGCGCTGAATGGCGTCCCTGGCTCGGGCCCATGCCGACGGTGGTGAAGCGCTTGACCAGCTCGATCTCGCGATAGCCGTCCTTGGTCGCGTTCTGCAGATCCTTGACCTGCAGGTCCTCGTCTAAGTCGACGAAGTCGCGTCCCTTGGGATCGGCGACGATCGGCTGCACGTATCGTGGCCGAGCGCTCTTTGACGTCACCGGCGGTTCTGCCGCTATTGCATGACCGAGCCGCAAGAGCGCGGCTGCCGCCGCGCGCCGGCCGCTGGCGATAGCGTCCTCGAGCTCGTCCGCGCCGGTAACGGCGCCGGCGAGATGGACGGAGCCTTGCGGCAACGTGATCGTCATCATTTGCATGGCGGCGTCGTAGCCGACCTTGCCGCCGGCCTGGCACGGCAGCTGCCATGCTGGCGCGCTGCCGATCGAAAGGGCCAGCAGGTCGCAGGCGATCCAGCTTCCGCCGACACGGACGCGGGCGAGGTGACGGTTGCCGGCCCTGCCTTCCGCCGCCTCGACGGTTGCGGCTTTACGGATGGTGACGCCTTTGCCGCGGAGTTCGGCTTCCAAGGCGCTGGCGTCAGCGGCCGGTCTGGGATCGACAAGCTCGACTACCAACACGCCTGCGTCCAACAGGTCCAGTGCCGTCCGGTAGCCTTCGTCATTGGCCGCCAGCACCACGGCACTGTGGCCCGGCCGTACGCCATAGTGCCTGATCAGGCGCTGGGCAGCGCTGCCGAGCATGATCCCCGGCAGATCGTTGTTGCGGAAGACGGCCGGCTGCTCGATGGCGCCGGTCGCCAGGATCACCTCGCGAGCGCGGGTGCGGTGAAGCCGGTTGCCCTGGATCAGCGGCAGCCAATTGTCCTCGTACCAGCCATTGCAGACGGTGCCGGTCAGCAGCTTGAGATTGGGCAGCGCCGCGAGCCGCGACGACAGCCCGGACAGGATGGCCGGATCGTAGCGGCCGTAGCTCAGCGCGCCGCCGATCTCGGGGTTCTCGTCGCACAGCACCACATCGGCGCCGGCCTCGGCGGCGGCGATCGCGGCGCTCAGTCCCGCCGGGCCGGCGCCGACGACGAGCACGTCGCAATGCAGATGCGTCTTGTCGAAATGCCGATGCGGAGCCTTGGTGTCGACGACGCCCAGGCCTGCCTTGCGGCGGATGATCGGCTCCCAGAATTTCAGCCAGCTGTCGCGGCGCGGACCCATGAAGGTGCGGTAGTAGAAGCCGACCGGCAGGAAGCAGCCGAATCTGTCCATGATGGCGTCGCGGTCGCGCTCGAGCGAGCCGTTGACGTTCTGGGCGCTCACCCGCAGCCCCTCGCTGATTGGCGTGCGCTCCGCGGCGGCGTTCGGTTCGGACAACAATTGCACCAGCGCGTTGGCGTCGGCTCCGGTCATTGACAGGATGCCGCGCGGGCGGTGGTATTTGAACGAGCGCGACAGCACCCATTGACCGGACGCGGCAAGCGCGCTGGCAATGCTGTCACCTTCATAGCCTTCAAACGACTTGCCCTCGAAGGTGAAGCGGATACGGCGGCTTCGGTCGATCCGGCTTCCGAAAGGGGCGGGCAGCCGGTTCATGCGCGGTCCCGCAGTTCGGAGGCGTCAAAGGTGCGGATGACCTCATTGCTAACCAGATCACGCTCGGCCAGGAAAAAATAGTTGCTCGGCACGTGCCGCCACCACTCGACCACGATGCCCTTGCGGTTTTCGGCGCGGAACAGGTGCCGCGACCAGTCCCTGTCGGCGGTTGCGTTCGGATCAAGTCGCGCGCGCACCGGCCCGAAAGACTGGAACTCGTCGATGTTGCGGGGGCCGTTCATGGGGCAGGTCAAAAGCTTCATCGTCAATGGCTCGCGGCGGTCGCGCCCATTTCATTGAGCAGCCGAAAGGTTTCGAACCGCTCCAATGCAAATGGTTTCAGGATGTCGGGCACACGGCCGTCGGCGATGGTCTGCGCCATGCGCTTTCCCGCGACGGGCGTCGCCTTGAAGCCCCAGGTGCCCCAGCCGCAGTCGAGCCAGAGATTGGCGAGCGGGCTGGCACCCATGATCGGGCTGTAGTCCGGCGTCATGTCGGTGATGCCGGCCCATTGCCTCAGCAGCCGAACGCCTTGCAGGAAGGGAAAGAGGTGGACGGCGCCTTCGGCGAGATGCTCCTTCATGTCGAGCGTCGAGCGCGTCGAATAGAGCTGGTAGGGATCGGAGCCGCCGCCGATGACGACCTCGCCGCGTGAGGATTGCACCAAATAGGTGTGCATCGAGACCGACGAGACCAGCGTGTTGAGCCATGGTTTCAGAGGCTGGGTCACCATGGCCTGCAGTGGGTAGCAGCGGATCGGAAGCTCGACGCCGGCCATCAGAGCCACGTCGTAATTCATGCCGCCGGTGGCGATCAGCACCTGGCCGCAGGCGACGCGGCCTCTGTTCGTCTTGACCGCCTGGACGCGGTCGCCGACGACATCGAAGCCTTGCACCTCGGTGCGCTGGTGGATCTCGACGCCGCGCCGCGACGCCTGGGCGGCGTAGCCCCAGGCGACGGCATCGTGGCGTGCCGTTCCGCCATCGGCATGCCAGAGCCCGCCGAGGATTTCGAGCGGACCGCCATAGTCCATGTTCAGCAGCGGGCAGAGCTCCTCGACGCCCTTCTGGTCGACGACCTCGGTGCGTGCCCATATGCTTGCCCATCTCGGCGCGCATGTGGAAGCTGCGCATCGTCGCCTCTGTATGCGCCAGCGTGAGCTGACCGCGCTGCGAGAACATGACGTTGAAGTCGAGCTCTTGCGACAGGCGCTCGAAGAGTTCGACGCCCTCCTTGTAGAAGGCGATGCCTTCCGGCGTGATGTAGTTGGAGCGGATCGTGGTGGTGTTGCGCGCAGTGTTGCCGCCGGCGAGATAGCCCTTCTCCAGCACCGCCACGCTCGTTATGCCGTGGTATTTTGCAAGATGATGCGCGCAGGACAGTCCATGCCCGCCGCCGCCGATGATGACGACGTCGTAGGCCGGCTTCAGCTCCGGCGTTGCCGGGATGTCGCCGCTGACCGGATAGTCCCTGCTGAGACCGTATTTCAGGAGCCTGAGGGGCATTGCAGGCTCAGCTCGAAGCCGTGGGAGGATCGTAAAGCAGCGCCGAGAGATCGGAGAAGCGGCTGTCGCGGTCGTCGAGCGAAAGCACCGTGTCGCGGATTGCCGCAGCGCGGTCGGGTCCGAGCACGGGTGTGGCGAACTCCATGTATTTGGCCTCGACGTCTTGCCTGGTCATCGGCGCTTCCGGGCCGCCGCGCGCATGCACGTCGCCCGACATCAGCACGCGTCCATCGTTGGTCGTGATGACGACGTCGGCCCAGCGGCCGGCCGGGAAGCGGGCGCTGTGGCGCTCGCATTCGGTGACCGCGATGCGGGTGAGCATGTCGGCGACTGCGGTATCGGCGAGCCCGGCCCCGGAAATATGCTCCAGCCCGATGCGCCCATGAAGGATGAAGGTCGCGACGGCGAAGCGCAGGCTGTACTGCGCCTTCGAAGTCGTGTCAGGCATGCCGTCGAACAGCGTCACCGCGTAGTGGAAGCTGTTGACCTGGACATGGGCGATGTCGGAGGGGGCAAGATTGTGCGCCAGGCAAAGTCCGCGCACGGCGTCGATGGCCGCATGCGCCCAGCGGCAGATCGGATAAGGCTTCACATACTGATGCAATGATTGCCAGAAGACGCCGAGGTCCTGCCAATGCGTCGCAACCTCCGGCGCCTCCACCGTGATCGCCGGCGCGCCGGTGAAGCCGCGTTCGGCCAGCACCGCGGCCGAAAGGCCGATAAGGGCGCCTGGACCGGAGCCGTCATGCAGCATCGTCGGCGTGGTGATCTCGCGTATCATCTGGCTGCGCGGGCCGTGATACTCGGCAATGCCCAGCGCCTCGCGCAATTGCGTTTCGTCGAGCCGCCGCAGCCTCGCCGCGATCGCCGCCACGCCCAATGCATTCCAGGCACCCGAGGTGTGATAGTCGCTCACCGTCGCATGCAAGGCGATGCCGGCCCGGCCGGCGACTTCGTAGCCAACGACCAGGGACGCCAGCGTTTCCGGTCCCGTAAGATCGGGCCGCGCCTCCGCGAGAGCGGCAAGCGCCGGCACGACCGCGACGCCGATATGACCCTTGGTCGGGCTGTAGCCGTCATGGCCGTCAAGATTGTCGGTCTGCGTGGCAACGGCGTAGGCCGCGCCGGCAATGCTGGCGCGGCGCCCGTCGAACAGCATGCGGGCCGAATAGTGCGGATCGTTCGAACCGTAGAGCAGCACGGCGGCATCGCGCGCGATCCGGCCCGCGTCCATCGGACCGGCCGCGATGGCGATGCCCAGCGTGTCGAGCAGGAGGTAGCGTGCCTGTTCGAGCACCGGTTGAGGGAAGACGGAAGCCGGACGCCGCAGCACGAAATCGGCGAGCCGCGTGAACGTATCGGAAATGACGACAGGCCCCTCACGCCGGTATGACGGCACAGCCACGCGCTTCTCTCCCCTGTCTCTCCACAACATCATTAAAATGGGTTCATCGCGCAGGCACGCGATTAGTTTGGCGGCTTTGGCCAAAAATATTGATGCCATGTCGCCTGTCTGCGATTGAACGGCCGGTTGCCCATGCTATGGCAACTGTGGAACAGGAGACTGGGATGAAGCCGCCACCCCCCTTGAACTATATCCGGTCGTTTGAGAGCTCGGCCCGTCATTTGAGCTTCACCACGGCGGCCAAGGAGCTGGGCTACACGCAAGCCGCGGTCAGCACACATGTGCGTGCGCTGGAACATTATATCGGCCGGCAGCTCTTCATCCGCTATCCGCGCAGCCTGAAGCTGACCGAGATGGGGGAGGCGTTTCTGCCGACCTTGCGCCAGGCGCTCGACCAGATCGACCAGGCGACCGAAGCGATCGTGGCTTCCTCACGCAACCGCACCGTGGTCGTTTCCTGCCCGATGAGCCTTGCCGAGAACTGGCTGGCCGGCTGCATGGCGGCGTTCCGCAAGAAGCATCCCGAGATCGAGATCGTGCTGCACGGCACGATTTGGGAAGACATCGGCGAGCAGATCGCCGACATCACCATCTCGACGCGGCGTTTCGACGACCGGCCGCCCGCCGCCATTCCGCTCTGGAACGACGAGCTGGTCCTGCTCTGTGCCCCCAGGCTGCTCGAGGGCGAGCATGCGCTGAAGACACCGCAGGACATGCTCAAGGTTGACTGGATCTTCGTGCATGGCCGCCAGGAATACTGGCAGGTGGTGACCGAGGCGCTCGGGGTCGATCTGGAAGAGCACGACAAGGGCCTGTCGACCAATGCCTCCAACATCGCGCTCGAGCTCGCCGCCATGGGCGCCGGCCTGGTCGCCACGCAGCGTTCGCTCTCGCACGCCTATATGGATCGCGGGCTGCTCGTCGAGCCGTTTCCCGTGCGGCCGTCAAGCCCCTGGAATTACTATCTGACCGAGGGCCAGCTTTCGAAGGGAAACATCGCGCGCACCGTCAAGGAATGGATCCTTTCCAGGGCCAGGGAAGACGCCGCGCGACCTTAGCACCCGTTTCACCCTCAAAAATTTGACGGGCCAATGGCATCGTTTTTTTAGGCCTCAAAGGCCGGGTTTCTGCGGTTTGTGAAGGATCGAGCCCTTCCGGGATTTTTGCATCGCCCCTAACATGCATGCCGCAAGGGGAATGCAACGGGCAAAAAGCCCTGAACCGGAGAACAACGATGACGATGTTCAAGAGCAACGGTGACCGCGTCCCGGCGGTCATCGAAAGCTACGCAGCCGAAGTCAAAAAGGGCGGGATGGACCGCCGCGAATTCCTGGCCATGGCAAGCGTGATGGGCGCTTCCACGGCGCTCGCCTATTCGATGGCAGGGATCGAGCCGGCCAAGGCCGCTGCACCCTTGCCCGGCAAGAAGGGCGGCATCCTGAAGATGCAGATGATCATCAAGGATATGAAGGATCCGCGCAGCTGGGACTGGTCCGAAATCGCCAATGTCATGCGCCAGTGCAACGACTACATGATCCGCTACACCACCGACTTCACCTTCGAGGGCCATCTGGTCGAGAGCTGGGAGGTGAGCGACGACGCCACCGAATACACGCTGCATCTGCGCAAGGGCGTGAAATGGTCGAACGGCGACGACTTCAACGCCGACGACATCGTCTACAATATCGGGCGTTGGTGCGATAGGGCGGCCGAAGGCAATTCGATGGCCGGCCGCATGAGCTCACTGATCGATCCCGCCACCAAGAAGGCCGCCGCCGGCGCCATCACCAAGGTCGACGACCATACGGTGAAGCTGAAATGCAACCAGTCGGACGTCACCATCATCCCGGGTTTTTCCGACTATCCGGCGGTCATCGTCCATCGCGACTTCGACAAGAACGGCGCCGACATGCTGAAGACGCCCGGCACTGGCCCCTATGAGCTGATCTCCTACAAGGTCGGCGAGTCTGCCTCGGTGCGGCGGCGCAAGGACTTCACCTGGTTCGGCGGCGAGCCCTATCTCGACGGCGTCGACTGGACCGACTACGGATCGGACGCCTCGAACCCCGCCATCGGCAGCGCCTTCGAAGCCGGCGAGATCGACTGCAACTACCAGACGGTCGGCGGCACGGTCGATCTCTATGACAGCATGGGCCTGGTCAAGGAGCAGGTGGTCACCGCCGGCACGATCGTGCTGCGCACCAACGTGACCAACAAGCCTTACGACGACAAACGCGTGCGCAATGCCATTCAGCTCGCGGTCGACAACGAGACGGTGCTGAAGCTCGGCTATAGCGGCTTGGGGCAAGTCGCTGAAAACCATCATGTCTGCCAGATCCATCCGGAATATTACGCGCTGCCCAAAGTTCCGCGCGACCTGGCAAAGGCCAAGGCGCTGATGGCCGAGGCCGGCCAGACGGATCACGAGTTCGAGCTGATCTCCTACGATGCCGACTATGTGAAGGACCCTGCCGACGTCGTCGCCGCGCAGATGCGCGACGCCGGATTCAAGGTCAAGCGCACCATCATCCCGGGCTCTTCGTTCTGGAACGATTGGACGAAATATCCGTGGTCGACCACCGACTGGGGCATGCGGCCGCTGGGCGTGCAGGTGCTGGCGATCGCCTACCGCAGCGGCGAGGCCTGGAATGAGTCAGGCTACGCCAATCCGGAGTTCGACAAGAAGCTCAACGAGGCGATGGCCGTCGCCGACCCGGCCAAGCGCAAGGAGCTGATGAAGGAGGTGGAGTTCATCCTGCAGGATTCCGGCATCCTCGTCCAGGCGTTCTGGCGCTCGCTCTACCGCCACCATGCCCCTTACGTGAAGAACCTCGGCATGCATCAGACATTCGAGCTGCAGCTGGACAAGGTCTGGCTGGACAAGGCCTAGACTGGCGGCTCAAGCACCAATTCAGGGGCGCGGTTAGCGCCCCTGAATTCACCGGCGACTGGGATCGATCAGTCAGCTAGATGAAATTCCAAAAGCGCTGCCAAAGAGCGCGAAAAAAGTCGCCGAACCAAGGGAAGAAAGCTCAACGATGCGTACTCAAGCACAAGCCGTCGTCATTGGCGGCGGTCTGATCGGCTGCTCGATCCTCTATCATCTTGCGAAGTTCGGGTGGACGGATGTCGTGCTTTTGGAGCGCAGCGAGCTGACCTCCGGTTCGACATGGCACGCGGCGGCCAACATCCACGGCCTGCATGATTCCACCAACATCAGCCGGCTGCAGCACTATACGATGGCGCTCTACAAGGAGCTGGAGGCCGAGACAGGCCAGGGCTGCGGCATCTTCCAGCCGGGCTCGCTCTATCTCGCCCAAACCGAGGCGCGTGAGCATCAGCTCAGGCTCCAGGAAGCCAAGGCGCGGCGCTACAAGATGAATTTTTACGAGGTCAGCCGCGACGAGGCTGAGCGGCTGCATCCGCTTGTCGATTTCGACGGCATACGCTGCATCATGTACGAGCCGGAGGGCGGCAATGTCGATCCTTCAGGCGTGACGGCGGCCTACGCCGCCGGCGCGCGGCAGCGCGGCGCCGAGATCCATCGTTTCACGCCGGTCACGGCGACCGAGGCGCAAGCGGACGGCAGCTGGATCGTGCGCACGCCGAAAGGCGACATCCGCACGCAATGGGTGGTCAACGCCGCCGGACTGTGGGGCAGGGAGGTCGCCGCCATGGCCGGGCTGCAACTGCCGCTGATCCCCACCGAGCACCAGTATTTCGTCACCGAGACCATCCCCGAAATCGCTTCGATGGGTCGGCGCCTGCCGTCCGTCGCCGATCGCGACGGCGAATATTACCTGCGCCAGGAGGGCCTCGGGCTGCTGATCGGCGCCTATGAGCGCAATATGAAATTCTGGGCCGAGGAGGGAACTCCGCTGGACTTCGGCCACGAGCTGTTTCCCGACGATCTCGACCGCATCGAGGAGAACATGATGCGCGCCGTTCAGCGCGTGCCCGCGGCCGCCACCGCCGGCGTCAAAAAGGTGATCAACGGTCCGATGATCTGGTCGCCGGACAGTGCGGTGCTGTTCGGGCCGGTGCCGGAGCTCAGCAATTATTTCTGCTGCAACGGCATCATCCCCGGCTTCTCGCAGTCGGGCGGCATGGGCAAGCTCGCGGCCGAATGGATGATCGAAGGCGAGCCTTCGCTCGATATGTTCGGCTGGGACATGGCGCGCTTCGGCCATTGGGCCGGCAAGGCCTTCACCAAGGCGCGGGTGCAGGACCAGTACAGCCACCGCTTCAAGATCCATTTCCCGAACGAGGAGCGCGCCGCCGGCCGCCCGGTGCGGACGCGGCCGGCCTATGACATGCAGAAGGAGATGGGCGCCGTGTTCGGCCTCAATTTCGGCTGGGAGCATCCGCTGTGGTTCGCGGCCGCAGGCGAGCCGCGCGAGGAAACGATCGGCTTCACGCGCCAGAACTGGTGGGGGCCTGTCGGCCGCGAAGCTCGTATGCTGCGCGAGCATGCCGGCATCATCGACATCTCCAATTTCGCCAAATACGAAGTGAAGGGTCCGGGCGCGGAAGCCTGGCTCAATGCGCTCTTCGCCAACCGCATGCCGACCAAGGTCGGCAACTCCTGTCTCACGCCGCTGATCGGCAAGCGCGGCGGCATCGCCGGCGACTTCACCGTGACCAGGCTGGCGGAGGACGAGTTCATGGTGATCGGCTCAGGCATGGCCGAGCGTTTTCATCGGCGCTTCTTCAAATCGGTGCCGCTGCCGGAAGGCACGACCTTTCGCTCGCGCACCGAGGAACTGGGCGGGTTCAACGTCGCCGGGCCGAAATCACGCGAACTGCTGCAGCGGCTCACCAATGACGACCTGTCGAACGAAGCCTTCCCCTTCATGCGCTCGCGCCAGATCACTGTCGCCGGCGTCGATGTCGTGGCGCTCAGGGTCTCCTTCACCGGCGATCTCGGCTGGGAACTGCACTGCAAAGCCGCCGACCAGGTCGAGCTCTACCGCGCGCTGCTCAAGGCGGGCGCGGAGGTCGGCGCCGGGCCGGTCGGCTCGCGGGCGCTGATGTCGCTGCGCGTCGAGAAGGGCTACGGCAGCTGGAGCCGCGAGTATTCGCCGGAATACTGGCCGCAGGAGGTCAAGCTCGACCGCCTGATCAAGACGGACAAGGAATTCCTCAACCGCGACGCCTATCTCGCCGTCGCCGAGAAGCCGGCGCGCGACGAGCTGATCATGCTTTCGGTGTCGGCCATGGATGCCGACGCCACCGGCGGCGAGCCGATCTTCCTGCCGGACGGCACGCCGATCGGCCAGGTGTCGTCGGGCGCCTATGGCTATTTCGTCGAGCAGTCGCTGGCGATGGGCTACGTCAAGGCGGGAACCGCAAAGGCCGGCGACAAGGTGACCGTCGCCATCCTCGGGCGACCGCATGATGCGGTGCTGCTCGCGCATCCGCCCTTCGATCCGGAAGGCAAGCGGCTGCGGTCGTAAGCCGCGAACGCTTGGCGACTGGGAGTACGCGACATTTGAAGAGGACTTCAAGCAACTAAAAATAAAGGGGAATCGCATGATCAAACGGCATTTGCTGGGCACGATGCTTGCCCTGGTGCTGACGACTGCCGCACAGGCGGCCGACGTCAAGGTGGTCAACGACGACGCGTGGTTCGCCGAAGGTCCGATCTGGTATCAGGACAAGCTTTTCTACGTCGAATACGGTCGCGGCTCCGTGGACGTGTGGGACGGCAAGAAGAACGATATCTTCTGGAAGATGGATGGCTGCGGGCCTTCGGCCGTGCTGCCGACGACGACCGGCGAATTCCTCGTCACCTGCTACGACAACAACACGATCGGCCGTATCTCGGCCGACGGCAAGACGCTGCCGGCCTATGACAAGGATACGGATGACAAGCCGTTCAGCGGGCCGAACGATTTCGCGCCCGACAAGGATGGCGGCGTCTATTTCACCGGATCCGGCAAGGTCGGCCCGCTGATCGACCCTTCGGCTTATTACATCGGCAAGGATGGCAGCGTGAAGAAGGTCGCCGGCGACCTGCACAATGCCAACGGCCTCGTCCTATCGAATGACGGCAAGATCCTCTATCTGGTCGAGACCGAGGACAACCGGATCATCGAGTTCGATGTTTCGTCCGACCACAGCCTGAGCAATCGCCGCGTCTTCCTGCGGCTCGACGATCTCTTCCCGAACCAGCCGCATATCTGGCCCGACGGGATCAAGATGGACAAGCAAGGCGAGATGTATATCGGCCAGAGCCCGCGCTCGCTCGACGCGCCTGGCAAGATCATCGTCGTCGACAAGGACGCCAAGCTTTTGCGCACGCTTTCGGTGCCGTCGCCTTCCATGCCGAACTTCGCCTTCGGGCCGGACGAGAAAATGCTTTACGTGATGGCGCTCGACCAGATCGACGCCGCGCCTTGGCACGGCAAGGTCTATGAGGTGCCGAACAAGTAGGGGCTTCGCCTACGGGCGGCGCTGGCTGGCCCCGCCGGCTAATCGACTGCCGATAGCTGGCTCAGCCGCCGAAGCGGCTCAGCCAGTGGCGGGCGAGGTCGGAGCGGCGGCAGACCCAGATGTCTGGGTTGGCAGTGATCTTGTCGAGGAAGCGTTCCAACCCGATCATGCGGCCCGGCCGGGCCGCCAGCCGGCAATGCAGCGACACCGTCATCATGCGCGGGGTCTTTTGGCTTTCCTTGAGCAGCCAGTCGATGCCGTCGCTGACATAGTCGAAGAACTGGCTTCCCGTCTCCAGGCCTGAGCCGCGCGAAAAGCGGCTGTCATTGTTGTCGAAGCTGTGCGGCACGACCAGATGCCGTTTGCCGCCGACATCGACGAAATAGGGCAGGTCGTCATTGTAGTCGTCGCAGTCGAACAGGAAGCCGCCATGCTCGACCACCAGCCTTCTGGTGTTGAGGCTTGGCCGGCCGGTGTACCAGCCCGTCGGATCGACGCCGGTGATCTCGCGGACTGCATCCACCGTCATGGCGATGTGCTGGCGCTCTTCCTCTTCGCTGAGCGGCGCGTAGTCGATCCAGCGCCAGCCATGGCAGACGATGTCGCTGCCGAGCGCAGCGATCGCCTTGCCGGCAGCCGGGTTTAGCTCCAGCGCGCGGCCAACGACGTAGAAGGTCGGGATGACACCCTTGTCCCGGAACAGCGAGATCAGCCGCCAGACGCCGACGCGCGAGCCGTATTCGTAGAGCGATTCCATGTTGCGGTTGCGCAAGCCGGGTACGGCCGGCGACACGGCAAGATCGGACAGGATCGTCTCGGAAACGCCGTCGCCTTCGCCGATCGAGTATTCAGCGCCTTCCTCGTAATTGACGACGATGTTGAGCGCCAGCTTCGCGCCGCCGGGCCATTCAGCCTGTGGAGGCTGCTCGCCATAGCCGATGAAATCGCGGGCGGGCAGATACGGCATGTCTGACGTCACGTCTCGAAATCCCCTCGGATAAAAACCCTTACCAGCATTGCCGGCCGCGCAGGGCGGTGAGCGCACGCAGCGTGCGGTCCATGATGTCCTGCGGCCCGATCGTGATGCGCAGGCAATCGGTTAGGCCGTAGCCGGAAAGGCCGCGCACGATGATGTCGGCGCCGCGCAAAGCATTGTCGGCGGCAGCCGCTGCCGCCGTGTCGGCAAAGCGGACCAGGACGAAATTCGTCCGGCTTTCCGGGACCTCGTAGCCGGCCGCCCGCAGGCCCTGCGCGAAGCGATCGCGAATGTCCGACGTGCGCGCCACCGTCGCGCGCATATGGGCCTGGTCCTCGACGGCCGCGACGGCCATGGCGAGGCTCACTCTCGAGACCTGGTTTGAGTTCTGCATCTTGCGCACTTCAGCGGCGATCTGGGGCGCGAACAATCCCCAGCCGATGCGCGCTCCGGCGAGACCGTATGCCTTGGACAGACTGCGCAGCACGACCGTGTCGCCGCGCCCGGCCAACGCAAAGATTGCTTGCGGATCCTGGTCGTCGAATTCGCCGTAGGCCTGATCGACCATCAGGAGAACGTCGCCGGGCAGCGCCGCGCGCAGGCGCAGCAGCTCGGCGTTCTTGATGCGCGTGCCGGTGGGGTTGCCCGGATTGCAGACAAAGATGATGCGCGTCGCAGGCGTCACCGCCGCCAGGATCGCGTCGATCGACACCTCGTAGCCGCGCTCCGCGGCCTTGACGTAGGTCGCCCCGGCACGGGCTGCCGCCGAGGCGGCAAAATTATAGGCATAGTCCGTGCCCAGCACGGCCGCGCCGGGACCGGCGAAGGCCGCGATAGTGCAGGCGATCAGCTCCATCGAGCCGGCGCCGCACAGGACAAGGTCGCGCTCGACGCCATACGCCCTGGCGATCGTATCGCGCAGCAAGGTCCAGTCCGGATCCGGATAAAGGTGGCTGCGCGCCACGGCGTCGCGGCCTGCTTCGATTGCGCTTGGGCTGGGTGGGAAAGCGCTCTCGTTCTGCGCCAGCGTCGGCCGGTCGTAACCGCCGAAATTCGCCAGCGCGAAAGCGGACATGGCCTCGATATGGGCGGTGGCTTTCAAAGGCACGGCATAGAGGTCCGGCTATCGGCTTGTCGGCAAGGTGTTGCGCAACGAGGCTAAGGCAGGCCGATCAAGCCGCAAAGCAAAATTCGCCGGCACAATGCCTATGGGATTTTGGCCCATGCGGGTGAGGGTAGAGGCGGTGGCGCATGCCATCTCGTCGTTAGCCGGGCCAGCCGGCTTTCCTGCGATTGGGTTTTCGTGATTGTCATCAACTCGTCCTGCGAGGCGTTCGGGATTTATTTAAATGCGTCGTGGTTGACGGTGATGGCTGGAGGCTTCCACCCGCCGCCTCCCGGCATGTCCAACGATGCGTTACGGAAACTCCGCTCGACTTCGGCGGTGTAGGTGCCGTCGTTCTCGAAGCGGTCCCAGAGAATGAAGCCAATAATGAGCGCGATGACGAACAGGGGCCAACGCATCGGACAAACCCTCAGATGCCCGATCGATATTATCCAACTGCGGGACAACAAATACAAGCTTTTGCTAATATATGGCCTGACAACGGCATAGGGCGACAGTGCACAAATTGCTGTGAAGGCCGTTGATCAAGCCCCAGCGCATTCGCGAATACGAGGCAGGTCGCAAACGGCTACATGTCGTATCGGGGACCAGCTTCGGCGACGCCGATGTTCCCCATCAGGCCGGCGCCGGAGCCGGTCAGGGTGACGGACGATCCCGCGGGCGGTTACTCGCCCTGCAGCTCCGGAACATGTTCGTTGAGGCTGTCATCCACAATCGCCTGATAGCTGGCATGGATCGAAGGTAGCGGCGACACGCGCCGGCGCTCCGCATGCCGGAACCATTTCCACTTGGCGCCGGCGAGTCGGAGTGACCGTGCTAGTATACTGGTCGCCGCTACTGTGATGTGTGCTGGTTGTTCGGTGATAGGCTATCATGAAGGGAATTGAGGAAGGCATTAGTGCCGCCTGATCGAACAATAGCTTTTCCCAAAAGAGCAGGGGTCTCCTAGCGCTGGTTCAGTGTCTTGCGAATGGCTGGCGGATACCAGAGGCATCAGCTTGCCCACCTGATCAATTCCGACCTCCATTCGTCGGCATAAGCACAATGCTCATAGCCGGGCATGGCGGGGGTTCCATCCGTAAAATGCACGATGGAGGGATCAATCCCTGGGTCGGAGTGACCGACCAGCCAGTTCCACTCGGGCGACAGTTCGCCGATCAGATCGTCTTCCAGCCAGCAGAAACGGTGCAGGTCCCGCCCGGGTACGGAGTTGACAAGTTCAAGCGTCAGAGCCTTGTTCGCCGGATGGTCGCAGTTGAAAAGCATGACGCTCGACCAGTTCTTGCGGGCGTAACGGAGCTGGGCTTGCCCATCCATTTTAACGTCCATCGTCGGCTGGTGATTGTGCTTGACCACCATCACCGCCTTTGACGGGTCCGCAAGACCGAAAAGCCGCTGCAGGTCCCTGCGGACCAGCATGTCGCAATCCATAAACAACGCCCAACCCGAATTCGCCAGATGCGGCACCAGGAAACGAGAACAGGCGAACTCCGTTGCCATTGGAGCTTCAGAAATCTCATCCCACAGGCGGCCGTCCTTGCGGCTTGTCGGGCGGGTGTAGAGCCCCCGAGCCCTGAGGTCTGCCAACACCACCCCGCGCGCCGATACGGGTGAGATCATGTGGCGTCTTATCGAGTTGCGAGCGACCGCAAATGCATCGATTTCACGAGGATCGAAACCGATCCAGATTGACTGCTTACCCGCCATCTAATTCCCTGCGCACAATAGTTATCAGGAGATCTGCGATCGCAGATTTGCTCAATTCGTTTTTATAGCCGGAGTTTCAGGTACGTCGGTGCAGGAGCCGGACGGCAATGCTGCCCATTTGCTATAGGTGTAACTTGCGCAATAGCCGGCGACAAGCAAACCAACCGCTCCATCAAGCATACCGAAGCGAATAACATACCCATTAAGATAGGCCCAGGCAGAGTGAAGCAGCGCCTTTGTCGTCGATCCTTTCTTACCCATGCTTTCTATATGCTTGGCTGACGCTTCGGCATACATCCGGATCTTACGGTGCGCGTCGCCGAGATCGGTGATGCATTCATGCTCCAGGGGGTGCGAAAGGCGAGACAGATTACCGCGCAGGACAACCTTTTCGTGGACCGGATAGTCGGTGAAGCGACCGGCATCTTTGCGAAACAGGCGCAGGACATAGTCCGCAGACCAGCTTCCATGGTTTACAACGCGTCCGCAGAAGCGCGATTTCCGGGGAATCTCGAAACCTGCACAGCCTCGCGGGTCCGCAATGGCCTTCTTTATTTCCGCGGCGAGAGAAGCGTCCACCCACTCATCGGCATCCAACGACAGTACCCAGTCTCCGGTGGCTGCGGCAAGCGCACGACCTTTTTGCACGCCGAACCCCGGCCAGTCTTCGGTGACGTGCACTTTTGCGCCCATGGCACCGGCGATCTCACGGGTCCTGTCGGTGCTGCCGCTGTCGACCACGATGATTTCGTCGGCAAAGTCAACCGAACGCAGACAACGCTCGATGCAGGCCTCTTCATTGAGGGTAATGACGATGACCGATAGCTTCGGCATCATCTTGCCCCTCCGATGAACAGCCAAGGCTCGTTGACCTTGTGGTGATTAGGCATCCGCCCCCGGGACCTCCAGCGCCAGAATGGCGCCGCACAAAATCGACACCACGAGGCATAACGAATAAGCGGACGGCCCTCATCCCGTCCCTCCAGCACATTCGTGAAATCGAATATGCCCCAACGGTAGCTGCCAGCGCAAGCCCGCCAGGGCTAAGGGTCGCAACAATGGTCGTCCTTGGCTGAGCGCCTTGCGCCGCGGTCACGCTTATACCCGCGGTGCGGCCGCCGCCTCTTCACCACGCTTTTCCGCCAAGACCCTTTCATAAAGGGAGAGGGTTCTGTCGATCATGGTGTCGAGATCGTACTGCCTCGCCGCCTGCCTGACCAAGGATGCGGCCTCAGGGGAGCGGGAGTGCTGCAGAGCGCGCAAGAGGCTCGCCCCGAGCTCGTGCCGCTTCGCAATGTTGCACACCAGGGCAGGGTCGAAGCGCTCGACCAGCTCGCGGCCGCCGCACATCGTGCTCACCACGGTCGGCAGCCCGCATGCCATCGCCTCCAGAACTACGGTCCCGAAGGGCTCGTACACCGATGGAAGGGCGGCGATGTCGGCCGCTCCGTACCATGGCCTCACGTCCTTTTGCGGCCCGACGAATTTCACACGGTCACCCAGGCCGCGCTTTTGCGCGAGGCGCCTGAAAGTCTCCATTCGGGAATCGTGCCCGACGACCCACAATTCCGGCAGAGGGTCCAGGCTTGCGGCGGCTTCGATGAGAGGTCCGAGACCTTTCCTGGTGAAACCCGAGCCAACGAACAGGATGACGGACCTGTCCGCGGGAACATTGAGCTGCGCCCTGACCCTTGCCCGATGTTGCTCGCGCAGCTCGAGACTATATGTGGCGAGCGAGACACCATTGGGGATGTGGTGGATCCTGTCGCCCGGAAAATCATCATAATGGCGACGAATGTCGTCAGCCACCATCTTCGATATGGCAATCACGGCCCTTAGCCTCAAGCTTCGAAAGGTAAGCCGCTCAAGACGCAGCATTTCCTTGTGAAACAGGCTGAGCCTGAGCCCTGCGCCGTCCAATTTCGACAGCCGGCGGCGCTCGGCGAGGTAGGCCGCATGGACACCCTCTCCGGCGCGAAAGATATCACAGCAGGGCAACCTGTCGTTGCTCTGGACAAGCGCCGGCGCCGGGTCAAGCTGCGAAATCCTGCGACACGCCGCCGTGGCGAAGGATTTAGCCCGCCACGCACGCGGGAAACTGCGGCCGGTGCAGCGAATGAACTCTATGCCTTCACCAGCCGGCCAGTCGCCGGACATGATCGCGACCGCCATGTCCCTCGCGCGGAATTCCTTGGCTATTGTGTCGAGCATGATCTCGCCGCCGCCGAATGGGGAATATTGCCGGCGCACGAAGAGAATGGGCTGCACGCGATCGGGGCGAGGCCGTTTATCAAGCCGTGAAACGGACATTTGATCTCACTGCGCCTTTGATTATCCGCGCCATATCATCTTGCGATGCACTACGGACTCACCCGTTGATGTGATATGCCGCGCAACAGCGATTTCGTTCGACGCTGTCCGCGGAGGTTGCCAATGATCACTGGTCCAGTCGAGACTACTGATACGTCTGTCACGCGCAAAGCCAAAGCCGGCGCGATGCGGCGCATCGAGCGCTCTTTACGGCCAGGGTTGCAAGGTCTTCGTGATCGGATCAAGGAACCATTTCTTGCGTGGGCATATCCTGAGGCGTTGTCATTCTACCAAAGAACCATGCGAGGTGCATATTTGCCGGACGACCTGATTGATGTGGTCCCGCAACTGAAGATTCTCTATCTGGCTGTTCCCAAAGCGGCAAGCAGTCGTATTCGAAGCAATCTCGCGGCTTTGATTGGCAATGACACCATCTCCGGCTGGACAAGCAGCCGGAACTGGAGGGTGCACAATCGAAAGGCGTCTGGGCTTCGGGCGCCACGCCATAGCATTCTGCAGTTTTACCATCTGGCTGTGAGCCCCGAGGCCTTGCGGTTCACCTTCGTTCGCAATCCATACGCCCGGCTTTTGTCATGCTGGGCCGATCAATATCGCGACCGTCCACTCGTGCCCGGATACGGAAGGGTCGAGGTCTATCTGGCCCACCGCGAAAAAGCCGATCCGGCGCTGCCGGTTGGTCCGGATAAAACGCTGTCTTTCCAAGACTTCGTTGCCTTCACTTGCGCGACTTCCACATGGCGCATCGACAAGCATTGGCAACAGCAAGGCGATATCGTTGAACTTCCAGGCATCACATTCGACCTAATCGGCAAGACCGAGACTTTCGCAAGAGATTTCAATCGCGTTCTCGATCATGTCGGCGCCAGCGACGAGGTACGGCGCGCGGCAATGCCGCCGCTCCATACCTCAACTCGCCGCGGGCTCTCCGACTATTTCACGTCGGAACTGGCGGGCCGCATCTATCGTGCCTACGAGCGCGACTTCGATCAGTTTGGTTATCCACGCGCTCTTCCGGAGTAAGATCGGCGCCGTTTCAAATATAGCCGAATGCCTGCATCAGGAGCTTTCCCCGCCCTTCGGTGAGCTCCTTCAATTGAGGCTCGCCGAGTTCGCTCTTCCACCGGCCACGTCCATCGTAGATTGGTTGGTTGATCTGTCTGTTGCGCAAGTCAGCATGTTCAGGCCGCGCGTGGGCCGTGAACCATCGTTGCGGCTTTCGATAGTAGTTCAGCAGATCCGGTTTGAACGACAATTCCAGGAAGGTGCAGATCCTCCTGACGATCGTTTCCGGGTCTTCGACAAGATCTTCATAACGATAGATCAGGACATCGGCGCAACCCTGTTCGGCCAGCACGAGGCTATTGTCCGAAATCCAGCGATCCAGGCTCGCCGCCGCGTCGCCAAGCCGCTTCGTCAACGAAGCAACCGAATCCCGTCCGTCGCGCACCGGCATCACAAATTTCGCGCCGGGCACTAAGCGTCGTATCCGGTCCACGCGCCTGACGTGGCGTGGTGTTTTCTCGATCAACGCAGGTTTGCCCGCCAGAACGGCCGCGCGCTGCAGCTTCGAGTAGCGATAAAGAGCAATCGGAGTCCACTTGAAGAACACATTTGTTTCCTCGAACGGGAGGTGGACATCGGGGTGCGAGGCAAGAATCGTTGCTATAAGCGTGGTGCCGCTATGCCCGCACCCGCAAACAAAACCCCGGCAGCGGATCAATTCACACCCGCCTTGGATTCATCGTCAGCGCGATATGATATGCCATAGCGAACAATGGCCTCGTCCAATTGCCTCCAGTAATCAAGCCGTGCGAGCACACCGTCACAGTAGGCAATAGCTTCGGCATCCAGATAGTCCAGATAGCCGCCGACCTTGCCTCTTCGCACTTTGAAGCTCTCGGGATCATCCGGGTCCCGCGGGCGCAGTTTTCCACCGTAGCGCAAGCCCAACTCCCCGGAGGCTTCCGATTGGCGCATGCGCTCGAACGATCTGTTGTAGGTCACATCGGCAAGGTCGGAATCCGCAAAATGCCGTCCGATAAAGTCTCCGATGGCTCGCAACGTTCCCTCGGTGTCTCTCTGCATGTCCTCATAGCGTAAAAGGGCTATGTTCTTCATCTGCCTTGCGGCCGCAAACCACTGAAGGTTGAAAAGCGCGATCTTCTCGATGCCGTGTTGCGCACTTCTTACAAAATCGCCGATCGAGCCGGCTTGCAAATGATGACGTTTGCCAACCTGGAAAAAACCCGAGACCGCGGTGTCGCGAGGGTCCCGCGCCATGAACAGGACACGATCCCGTCTATAGCGGGTTTTGTCTGGGTCGATTTGCGCGATTTCGCGGAGCTCCTTGTGATCGGAACCATCATGGGTATAGGCAGCATCAACGCCGAGGTCGTCAAGCATGACCCTCAACCAAGTCCGCCCCGACTTTGGAAACGAGACGACAAGCAGACGCGGCCGTTTTGCAAAAAGGCTGGACACCAAACTCAATCTTCATGACTCCGCTTGTGGACAGTTTGATCGTCCAAATTAGCGATTGTAAATATGGTGCAGTGCGTCGGCGATCCGCTGTGCTGCAGGAATTTCTGGATCGATCGATAAATTCGCATTCAGGAAGCGCATGCCTTGCTCGAAGTAGGTGGGCCTCGACCTGATCGCCGCGCGGATATCCTCGACGAGGTCGTGCCTCGATGATGTCGGTTTGAAAGCACCTTCGGGTCTGTCAAATTCGACCATGGGTGAAACAAGTGGAAACAAGACTACTGGTATGCCGCACGCAACAGCTTCATAGACGGTGGTGCTCGGGCGAGTAACCAGCACCATTGCATCTGGAAGCAGCTGAGCGAAATCCGCGGCAGATTTGTTCGGCATCTCAACCTTGGCGAACATCGTTGGATGAACGCTGATGACACAGGCTAAGCCGAGCTCGGCGCATGCTGCCGTTACCGCTTCAAGTGAGTCCCGGTCAGTTGGATCGTCAATGTCTCCCTTGAAGTTCACCAGCACAAAAAGTCCCTCCGGGTGTCGTGCGCCGGCGTTCTTGATCGCGCGCTCGATCACTGGAGAACCGACGACATATGTTGGCTGGTATCTTTGTCGGAGCGCCGCTGGGCCCATCGCAAGGATATAGTCTGCTCTGACAAACCTATGCGGCTGCAAAAGCCGCGCTCCGCCTATGTAACCGACAACACGAACCATCTCAAAGTTGATAGAGTCTATAAACCGCCTAAAGAACTGCGGAGCGTAATCATTTCCGGTCACCAGCATATCGCGGGGTCTAATCGCCTGCTCGAGTTCAGCAAAGTCAATATAGCGCAAACCGCGAGCCTCCAACTCGGGCCGTGCCACGCCCCCGCTTTTCAGGCCGTCGAGATGTGCGAACACGCATCCGATGCCCCGCCTTGTCAGAATCTCTGCGGCCTCGGTCAACAGGCGAACGTTGTTGCGATTATGGGGTACGAAATATACGGTCCGCGTGTCCCCTTTTCCCCGAGCATAGATGCGCGCTCGTCTTAGCAAATTGCTGGGGTGCATCAGCCGACAGATAGTGAGGAAACGTTGCTCGAACCTCTCCTTGGGAGATGCACTATTTCTGGTCCGTGCCTTTCGTCCACGCATCGACAATGGTCCCCTCGCATCTCGAATATCCATACACCGGAAGTGCAGCCTTGCGTGCCGCGTGCTGTGATCAGATCCCGCCGATGAGGACGCGCAAGTTATCTGGCACTTCTTGCATTGCCGCAGCCGGTCCCGATGCTTCTTCGAGACAAGCCCGGCAGAAGGGTAATAAGCTGTGCGGCGGTTGCCTTCGACCGGCCATCGGCGTTTGAAGCCGTCACACAAGATAAGACCGACGGAACATCCTGCGCGTTCGCCAAATACGCGGCATCCATGGTCGCGACTTGAGCCGCGAAGAGATCCACATCGACGATGGCTCTTTCTAACAGATCTCGTTTATCGTTAATTTCTATTTTCAGGCACCTCAATCCGGGACTGCTTCTCATCTCCTTTCCGAGAGGATCGAAAGCGCTTCTCCATATGCGTCGTTCATAGCGGCCAACCAATCCCTTCCTGCCCTGTGGATCAAGTGCACTGAGGGATACTGCGCAATCCGATTGCCGGAAGCTGGCCACATCAAATGGAACCGGTCTCCAAGCATTACGATGGCTGGTACGCCTAACGCTCCTGCCAGATGAGCAGCGGTATTGCTGACGGTCACTACCATATCAAGCGCAGAGACTTGCGCGGCGAACCGATCCATGTCCGCAAGTTGGTCCACCGAACTATCTTGGATGATGTGCTCAGGCACCCAGCGCTCGAAGTCGGAAAGCGCTGGGCGGACTTCGCCATATTGCAAACTGACAAAACGACCTGGCAGCCTACCGAGCAGAGCTCGCCAGTCTTCCAAGGCCGGCAGGTCCTTTTTTTTGTTCAAACTGCCCCAGGCAAATCCGATCAAAGGACCCGGGCCGCGATCAAGATAGCTGCGGCGTAGTTCGTCAACCGATGCTGGATTGGGCTTCAATGGAACAAACGGCGCACGGATTTGCGGTTCGTCCGGCCAGAAGTGCTCCGCCAGTGTCTCGAAGCAGGCGAAAACGTCGGCGCCCACAGCATCCGGCTCGTCTTCTCCTTCGATCCTGACATCGAGTGCCGGATAGGTCCGGCGGTAGAGCGACGCCAACCTGGGTTCGACGAACAGGACGCATCGATCGGCGGCCGCGACAGCCGGACCCATCAGCGATGCGAACTGAAGGAAGATCGCAAGGTCGCCGGCGCGACGGTCGACGAGCAGCGTTCGGCCGACAAGATCGCTGCCGTCCCATTCAGGTCTGCCCGATACGCGCTTGCTCCTCGCTATCAGTTGCCAGGCGCGGTTGCCGCCCTTGAGACGTCTCAAGGCTCGCCCTGCCTTCGTGACCAACTCGGCGTCGCCGAAGCGCTCGCCGAGTTCGCCCAGCGCAAGCGCGTGGTCCCTGGCGGCCAGCCAATCCTTGCGCCCGATGCTCTTCTCCATCAGCTGCATGTGCCGCTGGACCGTCCCGTCCGCATGCCGTGGAGGCAGCTCGAAAAAGTCTCTCGCCCGGTCGATAATCACCCGCAGGCGCTTGCCGGCACTGCTTTGTGGCCGAAGGTCCGCTGACCTCGCCTTCTCGAGGATCGACCGCGTCATTATCGGCTGCCTCCAGTCGAGCCATGCATAGCAACCCCGCCAAATACAGGTGGCTGATTCTCCACGATCAGTCGCTTCGCCAGCGGATGCCGAGTGCGGCTGAAATTCGTTTCTTCGCACTCATGCCGCCGTCCTTGCCGACTCGAAGTTGTCTGGCGAACTGTTTTATCGTGCCATGGAATGGCACGAAGACTGGATCTAATTCTGTCTGTGGCGTCCTTTGCCGAGACAGTCAATGGGCCGCAGGGTTGCTCCATGCTGGTGGCATTTCGGCACTAGATCAGGATGGCGTTCCGTTGAATCGCATCCTGATCTGACTCTATCCTGGAGCATGATCTTATCCGAACCGAAGGTCAGCGAAGCAAAAAAATCGGTTCCCGCTTTTCGGATCATGCTCCAGCGACGACGGGCTCTTTCGTGAATGCCCCGATCTCCTCGCCGTCTGTCGGTCAGAAATGGCGAGCACGTCCTGAAATCAGCGGTCACCCTGCTTAGCTGTCCTATATGTTTCGGCGACCACGACGGCATAGTGCAACAGTAGCGGGATTATGATGATCAGGCTGAATTTCAAGATGGTTCCATGCACGAGGCAGCCTGTCTTGCAGAAGTTCTGGATTTCCTCGTTCAATTCCCCCGAGAAACCAAAAATGATCAAACGTGCGCAAATGATGTTGAAGAGCATCGTGGCGACAAGGATCAAAACTGTTTTTCGAACGGTGGTCCGAAACCCAGTTAAAATAGATCCTATCTTCCAGTCGTAATTTAACAATTGAACGGCATGGATGGCTCCGATGAAGATCGTCGACAACCCATCCAGTATTGCTATCAAAACGGCTGCGCTGATCATGATATCGGCGTCAAACGCCCAATCGATCACGATCTTGAAATACAAAAACGTCCCAATTACCCAAGCAATAAACAGTCCCGCCATCAGTGATCCCCGACCTTGGCCATAAATATGTGGCGATCTCCAGGCGCGGCAAGGCGGACCAAGGTCGGCGGTCAGGCGAGCAAATGGTCGCCAAAATTCCGGCCTTCAAACGATGGATCCAGAATTTCGGATCTGCGGAAGGGTGATCTATGATCCGCTTCACCTTCATCCGCGCATGGCGCGAATTTGGCTGGAAGGCGACGATCCTACGCTCGACGACGTTGATGCGCGTCCGGGGGCGGCCCGATCGTTTCGCGCACAGAGCGTGCAAGGGGTAGGGCAAAGGTCCGAGTGGAGGCCGGGCAGGGCGACCAAGCGGCGAAGCGAAATCGGCCGTATAATGGCCATGACGGCGACCGTCCGAGTTTACCGCATTTTTGCGCGGCCGCGGTCGAAAGCGGGCCAGGCGTAGGCAGTCTTGGAATTGTTGGCTCCCCGGGCCGGATTCGAACCAGCGACCAACCGGTTAACAGCCGGTTGCTCTACCACTGAGCTACCGGGGAACGGAGGCTCTGACGTGAGTGGCGCAGCCTATAGCAAACACCTTTCGGCTTTGCAAAGAAGCAATTCGCAATTTTTCTCCAGTTTTTGATGCGGCTATTTGTGCCATCGTTCGGCGTGCCCACATATGAAGGGCTTCACACCGGCAGGGAACAAAGCGGCCGGTGATCGCCTTTTGGCTTTGCCCGTGGATAGGATTTGGTTTTGAATGACGGCAGCTGACGACGACAACGCCCCGGCGCGGAAGATCTCGATCTTCGGCCGCGAATTCACGATGCCGCGCTCGCGCGGTTTGCGAATCGTGATTGGCATGCTGCTCACCCTTGGCGGGATTCTTGGCTTTCTGCCGATTCTCGGCTTCTGGATGATTCCGCTCGGTCTCCTGGTGCTTTCCTATGAATTCGCGATGATCCGGCGTCATCGGCGGCGTTTCGTCGTCTGGTGGGAACGTCGGCGTCGACCCGACTGAGGAGCCCCGGCGGCGGGCCACCGGCTCGGCGACTGCGATGCTCCAGCCATCACAACCGATTGGTAATCACCATTTTCGCCGCTCTACGCGAAAGCGTCGGGAATGACGCGCCGGCGCTTGACGACCCTTGAGCGTCAACATAATGAGTTCGCTCGGAACGCCGGGAGCATTGCGAGGCCTCGTGGCGGAGTGGTTACGCAGAGGACTGCAAATCCTTGCACCCCGGTTCGATTCCGGGCGAGGCCTCCAGATGCTTGCGGGCTCCAGCGCAACCGCGCCGGGGCGGGGGTTCCGGTTGAAATTCTAGCCGCGCATTTGGCGCGGGGAGCGGATTGTTGGGACATGAGCGCTGATTTTTCCGAACGCCGCGTGAAGATGGTCGACGGCCAGGTCCGCACCACCGATGTCACCAGCGCGCCGCTCATCGAAGCGATGCTGACCGTCCCGCGCGAGGCCTTTGTCGGCGCCGGACAACAGGATCTGGCCTATATCGACGAAGACATCCGCATTTCCGATGGCGCGAATGGCGCCGCGCGCTACCTGATGGAGCCGTCACCGCTCGCCAAGCTTTTGCAATTGGCCGAGATCGACGCGAGTGATTCGGTGCTCGATATCGGTTGCGGCAGCGGCTATTCCGCCGCATTGCTGTCCAGGCTGGCGCGGTCGGTCGTGGCACTGGAGAGCGATCCCGCGCTGGCCGAGACCGCGAAATCCACGCTTTCCAGCCTCGGCTGCCAAAATGTCACGGTGGTCACCGGGCCTTTGCCGCAAGGGCATGCCGCTAAAGCGCCCTACAACGTCATCTTCATCGGCGGCAGCGTCGAGGAAGTGCCGCCGGCGCTGCTCGAACAGCTTGCGGAAGACGGACGCCTGGTTGCGGTCGAAGGACAAGGCAACTCTGGCGTGGCCCGGCTGTTTTTTAAAGCAGGGGGGGTTGTAACCGGAAGACGGGCCTTTAATGCGGCAATTAAGCCACTACCGGGCTTCGAACGTGCTCACGCGTTTGAATTCTGAGCGTTTTTGCCTTGCAGCGAAGGCGCTGTCATGATCGCTTGCGCCTGACAATCGTTGCTGATTTGGTTAACCGAGCGTTTGCGGGAGGCCGTCAGCGGGGGAACGATAAACAACGCGGCGCCGGCCGATCCGTAAGGGTAGGCTGACGTGGCGTGGTTCCCATGTAAACGAATGAGGGAAATAACGTGCCGCCCCGACACAAAAAAGTTTTAGCAGCTATTCTCGTTTCCGCGACGGCGCTGTCGCCGCTGGCCGCCTCCGCCGAGACCATTACGGGCGCGCTCGCCAAAGCCTACCAGTACAATTCGCAGCTCAACGCCGCTCGTGCCGGCGTACGCGTGACCGACGAGGGCGTGGCCATCGCCAAGTCGGGCTGGCGCCCGACCGTCACCGGTTCGAGCAGCATCGACTACACCAGCACCCATGCGCAGGGGGCCACCCAGAACATCACCACGGGCAGCTTCGGCGTGCAGATCAATCAGACGCTGTTCGACGGCTTTCAGACAAAGAACAATGTCGCCGCCGCCGAATCGCAGGTGAAGGCTTCGGTCGAGAGCCTGCGCAACACCGAAGAGAACATCCTGTTCAACGCGGCCAGCGCCTATATGGACGTGATTCGCGATCGCCAGGTCGCGGTGCTGACCGAGCAGAACCTGCAGTTCCTGACCGAGCAGGCGCGCGCCGCCCGCTCGCGCTTCGAGGTCGGCGAGGGTACCCGCACCGACGTCGCCCAGGCCGATGCCTCGCGCGCCACGGCCGTGGCGCAGCTCAGCGCCGCCCGCGCGACGGCGCTGGCGAGCGCCGCCACCTATCACCAGATCGTCGGCGACGAGCCGGGCAAGCTCAAAGCGGCCTCGCCGCTGGGCAAGCTGTTGCCGGGCAACCTCGATTCGGCGCTGGCCGTCGCTTCCGCCGAGCATCCGGCCATCCTGGCAACCCAGCACCTCGTCGACGCGGCGGCGTTTTCGGTGAAATCATCGGAAGGCGCGCTGCTGCCGCAAGTGACGGCCTCGGCCGGCGTTTCGGACAATTATAGCCACTCCGTTCCCGACTTCAGGGGCACCAACGGCACTTCGACGTCCGCCAATATCGGCGCCACGCTGACCATTCCGATCTATTCGGGCGGGCGGACTGAAGCGCTGGTGCGGCAGAACAAGGAATCGCTCAGCGAGGCGCGCATCCAGGTCGACGTCAGCCGCGACCAGGTGCGACAGGCCGTGGTCTCGGCCTGGACACAATATGTCGCGGCGCGCGAAAGTGTGGATGCCAACCGGCAGGTCATCGACGCTGCTCAGCTGGCGCTCAACGGCGTCATCGAGGAGCGCAATGTCGGCCAGCGCACGACGCTGGACGTTCTGAACGCGCAGAACGCCGTCATCACCGCCAAGATCAACCAGGCGAGCTCCGAACGCGACGTGGTGGTGGCAAGCTACGCCATCCTGTCGGCGATGGGCCGGCTGTCGGTCGATCGCTTGGGCCTGGCGGTCACCAAATACAGGCCGGAAGAGCATTACAATGCCGTCAAGGACAAGTGGTTCGGACTGCGCACGCCTGACGGACGCTGATTTCCGATCCGAGCTTTGACAAACGCCGCGCGTCCATTGGATGCGCGGCGTTTGTCTTTTCTGGATGGCTGACCGGGTTGCGCTTCGCCTAATCTGTTGAAATCCAACGAGTCCCCAGATTGGGGATTCTCGGATGACGATCGGTCGGTTACGCTGTCACCATTGATTCGAATTCCGGTCCGGGCAGGACGGAATTGCGTAACGGGTCACAAGGGCGGCGGATGTGACGATGGCGACGGCAAGCAGCGCGCAGCGCGAACCTTCCATGGAAGAGATACTGGCTTCCATCCGAAGGATCATCGAGGACAGCGACACCGGTCGCAAGCAGCCGGCCGAGGCCGGTGAACTGCGCCAGGACCTGGAACCGGCCGTCGTCAACACGCCTCCCGCTGTCGAGGTCGACGCCTTTCGTTCCGAACTGCATGCCGAACCCGGCCCCCGCAGGCCGGCGACGCTGGCGGAAGTGCAGGCCCAACTTGCAGCGACCGATCCCGTGCTTGCGCGCGCCGAGGCTCGCCCGGAGCCGGTGAAGGCAGCGCCGGCGCCGGCGACCCCGGCGGAGGCCGATGCCAGGCGCGCGGTCGAGCCGAGCCCGCCGGCAGCCGCCAACAGGCCCGCCGCTGCAAACGCGCCGCAGACCGCCGAGACCATCGTCGCCGATTGGCGGCGGGAAATCGCCGCTGCCGGCGGCAGCACGGTTACCGCGAAGCCGGCTGTCCGCGCGCCGGAAGCCGTGCCGCGGGTCGAGATCGACAAGGAAGAGCCCGCGGTCGAAGCCGCCGTGCATGCCGGCGCTCCCCAGGCATCCGCGCCTGAGGCTCAGCCGTCTCGTCCCGCGATCCTTTCCGAGCACACGGGCAGGCAGGTTGCCGCTGCCTTCGGCGAACTTTCCGATGCCTTTGCCAGCCGCGGCAAGAAGAGCTTCGATGAAATGGCCGAAGAGATGCTGCGGCCGATGCTGCAGGATTGGCTCGACAACAACCTGCCGACGCTGGTCGAAAGGCTGGTGCGCGAAGAGATCGAGCGCGTGGCGCGCGGCGCGCAGTAGGCTGCCGCAACACGCAAGCTGAAAAGTGCCGCCTTCGGGCGGTGCTTTTGTTCAAGGCTGGTCAGGTGAGCGCGCTTTGCTCCCGCTCGGCCGGGATTGTCGCCGGTCGAGGGCAGGCCTATCTGTGGCAGTGATCGCAGCTCTCGCGGTTGACTCGGCCAAGACCTTCCGATTTACAGCGGACGCTTGTTACCGACAGTTCGGACCTCCTCCATGCTTGAAAAGACCTACGACGCCAAAGCCGTCGAGCCGAAGATCGCCAAAATCTGGGAAGAGGCCGACGCCTTCCGGGCCGGCGCGGGCGCGGAGGAAGGGGCGGAAGCCTTCACCATCGTCATCCCGCCGCCGAACGTCACCGGCTCGCTGCATATGGGGCATGCGCTCAACAACACGCTGCAGGACATTCTTGTGCGCTTCGAGCGCATGCGCGGCAAGAACGTGCTTTGGCAACCCGGCATGGATCACGCCGGCATCGCCACGCAGATGGTGGTCGAGCGCCAGCTCATGGAAAAGCAGATCCATCGCCGCGATCTGACGCGCGAGCAGTTCATCGAGAAAGTCTGGGAGTGGAAGGCCGAATCCGGCGGCGCGATCTTCAACCAGTTGAAGCGCCTCGGCGCCTCGGCCGATTGGTCGCGCGAACGCTTCACGATGGACGAGGGCCTGTCCAAGGCCGTGCTGGAAGTCTTCGTCACGCTCTACAAGGAAGGCCTCATCTACAAGGACAAGCGCCTTGTGAACTGGGACCCGAAGCTGCTGACCGCCATTTCCGACCTCGAGGTCGAGCAGCAAGAGGTCAACGGCAATCTCTGGCACTTCCGCTATCCAATCGAAGGCGAAGCGTTCGACCCGGAGAACCCGAAGACCTTCATCACGGTCGCCACGACGCGTCCCGAGACGATGCTTGGCGATACGGCCGTGGCCGTGCATCCGGGGGACGAGCGCTTCACCGATCTCGTCGGCCGCAACGTCGTGCTGCCGATCGTCGGCCGCAAGATACCGATCGTCGCCGACGAGTATTCCGACCCGGAAAAGGGCTCCGGTGCGGTCAAGATCACGCCGGCGCACGACTTCAACGATTTCGAGGTCGGCAAGCGTCACAAATTGCCGGCGATCAACATCCTGACGGTCGAAGCCGCCATCAAGCTCAAGGACAACGAGGATTTCCTCGCCGGTCTCGAGGCCACGCCGGAGCGCCAGGCCGTGTGGGACGAGCTGGACGGGCTCGACCGTTTCACTGCCCGCAAGAAGATCGTCGAGCTGATGGAGGCCGGCGGGGTCCTCGACAAGGTCGAGCCGCACCGGCATACCGTGCCGCATGGCGACCGCGGCGGCGTGCCGATCGAGCCGTTCCTGACCGACCAGTGGTATGTCAACGCCGCCGAGCTCGCCAAGCCGGCGATCGCCTCGGTGCGCGAGGGCCGTACCAATTTCGTGCCCAAGAACTGGGAAAAAACCTATTTCGACTGGATGGAGAACATCCAGCCTTGGTGCATTTCGCGCCAGCTCTGGTGGGGCCACCAGATCCCGGCCTGGTATGGGCCGGACGGGCATGTCTTCGTCGAGAAGACAGAGGAAGAGGCTTTGGCGTCGGCGGTCGAATATTACCTGGCGCTGGAAGGGCCGTGGAAGGCCTGGGTCGAGGATAAGCTGGAGAATTTCCAGCCGGGCGAGATCCTGACCCGCGACGAGGACGTGCTGGACACCTGGTTCTCGTCGGCGCTGTGGCCGTTCTCGACGCTCGGCTGGCCCGACCGAACGCCCGAGCTCAAGACCTACTACCAGACCGACGTGCTGGTGACCGGCTTCGACATCATCTTCTTCTGGGTCGCCCGCATGATGATGATGGGCCTGCACTTCATGGACGAGGAGCCGTTCCACACCGTCTATGTGCATGCGCTGGTGCGCGACAAGAACGGCGCCAAGATGTCGAAGTCGAAAGGCAACGTCATCGATCCGCTCGACCTGATCGACGAATACGGCGCCGATGCGCTGCGCTTCACGCTGACCGTGATGGCGGCTCAAGGGCGCGACGTGAAGCTTGATCCGGCGCGCATCGCCGGCTACCGCAATTTTGGCACCAAGCTGTGGAACGCGACGCGCTTCGCCGAGATGAACGAGGTCGCGCGCGACGACGATTTCTGGCTGAACGACGCCAAGCTGCCGGTCAATCGCTGGATCCTGACAGAGCTGACGCGGGCGGCGCGCGCAGTCACCGAGGGCATCACCAGCTACCGGTTCAACGAGGCGGCGGGCGCTGCCTACCGCTTTGTCTGGAACCTGTTCTGCGACTGGTACCTGGAACTGTTGAAGCCGGTGTTCATGGGCGCGGACGAGACCGCCAAGGCCGAGAGCCGGGCCTGCGTCGCCTTCGTGCTCGACGAAATCTACAAGCTCCTGCATCCGATGATGCCGTTCATGACCGAGGAGTTGTGGGCGCAGACCGCTGGCGAGGGCAAGGAGCGCTCCTCACTGCTTTGCCATGCCGCCTGGCCGTCGCCCGACTTCGAGGACGAGGAGGCCGCCGCCGACATCAACTGGCTGGTCGATCTGGTCTCGGGCCTCCGCTCGGTGCGCTCGGAAATGAACGTGCCGCCGGCGGCGATCGCGCCGCTGATGGTGATCGGCGCCAACACGCTGACGCAGGAGCGGCTGGAGCGCCACGCCCAGGCGATCAAGCGGCTGGCGCGCGTCGGCGATATCGCGTTGGTCGACGCGCCGCCAAAGGGCTCGGCCCAGATCGTGCTCAACGAAGCGACGATAAGCCTGCCGCTCGGCAGCCTGATCGATCTCCAGGCCGAAGCCGCGCGACTGCAGAAGGAATTGGCGAAGGTCACCGAAGAGATTGCTCGCCTGCACAAGAAGCTCTCCAACGAAAAGTTCGTCGCCAACGCGCCGGAAGAGGTGGTCGAGGCCGAGCGCGAGAAGCTCGCCGAATACCGCGAGGCGCAGGAGAAGCTATCGGTGGCTTTGACTAGGGTTCGTGACGCCGGCTGAGGGCAAGAATCGCCCTCGGCGCGGAGGTGCTTTCCGGTACGTTAGCTGCCTCGAAAATAGGCATTCCGCCACGTTAATTTTGACGTAAACGGAAAGTTTGAGCCGCATTGTTGCCATAATGTAACAATGGGCCTTCTGAGGCTCAAAATCGGCTGTTTTTGGCCTGTTTTTGGTGGGTTTTCCGGATTTTTTCGGTCGTTCGAGGTCGGTATGCGCGATTTATGCGCCAATCGCGGCGCCCCTCACCATGGCAAAAATAAGCGTTGTCAAGGTGTACGTGTACAGCCCTTGAAAACGTTGTTGCGTCGTTAACCCGAATTGGTTCTAGCTTGAGCCACTTGTATTTGGGGAGGGATTTCCATGAACAATCTCCGGCTCAAAGCGCTGCTGGGGGCAGGCTGCTTTTCGCTGGCTCTGCTCGGCGCCGTGATCCATCCCGCGCATGCTGGCGGGCTGGAGCGCGGCGGCTACGATATCGACCTGCTTTTCGATTCTTCGCCGGTCGCGTCGGAAGCGGAAGCGACCTATGTGATGCCGGATCGCAAGTATAAGAATGCGCTCGGTCCGGGGGGGGCTCCCTTGGGTCCGGGCTTTAGTTCTACGGCAGACGGAGCGGAGCCTTACTGGGTCCCGCGCATCGGCGTCAAAGCCCAGGTTGTCCAGGGTGTCGACTGCATGTTCGATTACTCCCAGCCTTGGGGCGCCCATACCGCGCCTGGTAGTAACTGGAACGGCGCGATCTCGAACATTGAAACCGACATCAAGAGCGACAATTACGCGGCGACCTGCTCGTACAAGTTTGACGCGGGCAAAGGCCAGCTTCGGTTCTTGGGCGGTGTATTCTATCAGAAGGTCTACGGCTTCAAGGAAGGGCTAACGGACATCGGCTTTGGCCCCATGGTCGGGCGGGTGGATCTTGACAGCAGCGGTTGGGGGTGGCGCGCGGGTGTTGCGTATGAAATTCCGGACATCGCATTGCGCGCCAGCCTTGTTTACAATTCGCAGGTGAAGCTCGACAATATCTCCGGCACGTTGGACATCGGTGGCGTCGTCTCCACCCCGATCTACGCTCCAACCCAATCCATGCCGGACACGGTCGAGTTCAAACTGCAGTCGGGCATCGCGCCCGGTTGGCTTGCTTTTGGCTCGGTAAAATGGGTGAATTGGAGCGTTCTGCAGATTGTTCCGATTTGTAGCGATGCCTCGAGGGACCTCGGCTTCGCCTGTAACAGCGGAGTGAATATCCCGGCTGTCCGGCCAACTTCGCTTGACCTGATGTATCGCGACGGCTGGACCATTTCCGGCGGCATCGGTCACAAGTTCAACGATGAGTGGAGTGCTGCAGGCCAACTTTCCTGGGATCGTGGCACTTCTCATGGCTATGGAGTCCAAACCGACACCTGGACGCTCGGCGGCGGCGTTGCCTACACGCCTCGGCCAAACATCGAGCTACGCTTGGCAGGTGCTGTCGGCGTCATGACCAGCGGCCATTCTGGAACGCTTACCGATGAGAATGGCTTTATTGCGGGCGAAGATGCTACCTATGACGTCGGCAACGATCTAGTCACGGCGATCTCGGGCGGAATCAAGATCAAGTTCTAAGTTACTGAAAAGTCATCGAAAAGGCCGGGCATTGCCCGGCCTTTTTCGTGTGTGCGACCGCGATCAGATCGTATCCCCAACTCGCTGTTGCATATTCGCGTCACAGCCGGCGCCTCGTACGATTGTGACGTTTTGGCAACAGTTTATGAACAACCCCCGCGCTACAAGTCCGGCAGAGGGAACTGCCCATTTCCCGCCATAAACCCGGAGCAACCCGGATAGGTCTCGGGATGCGTGCCAGGTTGGCCCGGCGATGGGACCGGCCGCGGGGTGTGCGGCAAGGACGAGTATGGACGCCAGGGTAATCTCCAAGGCCAAGCTGCCCAGCCGCTACGTGACCGAAGGTCCGGCGCGCGCACCGCATCGTTCCTACCTCTATGCCATGGGCCTGTCGGCGGCCGAGATCGCGCAGCCACTTGTCGGCGTCGCCAGCTGCTGGAACGAGGCGGCGCCCTGCAACATCTCGCTGATGCGCCAGGCGCAAGTGGTCAAGAAGGGCGTTGCTGCCGCCAACGGCACGCCGCGCGAGTTCTGCACCATCACCGTCACCGACGGCATCGCCATGGGCCACCAGGGCATGAAGTCGTCGCTGGTGTCGCGCGAGGTGATCGCCGATTCGGTCGAGCTCACCATGCGCGGTCATTGCTATGATGCCCTGGTCGGGCTTGCCGGCTGCGACAAGTCGCTACCCGGCATGATGATGGCGATGGTGCGCCTCAACGTGCCGTCGATCTTCATCTATGGCGGCTCGATCCTGCCCGGCAGCTATCGTGGCCGGCAGATCACCGTGCAGGACGTGTTCGAGGCCGTCGGCCAGCATTCGGTCGGCACGATCAGCGACGCCGAACTGCTCGAGATCGAGCAGGCGGCCTGTCCTTCGGCCGGCTCCTGCGGCGCCCAGTTCACCGCCAACACCATGGCCACCGTCGCCGAGGCGATCGGCCTGGCGCTGCCCTATTCCTGCGGCGCGCCGGCGCCCTACGAGATGCGCGACCGTTTCAATTTCGCCTCGGGCGAAAAGGTCATGGAGCTGATCGCCAAAAACATCCGGCCGCGCGACATCGTTACGTTGAAGGCGCTGGAAAACGCGGCCACCGTGGTGTCCGCCACTGGCGGCTCAACCAATGCGGCGCTGCATCTGCCGGCGATCGCGCATGAGGCCGGCATCAAGTTCGACCTCTTCGACGTGGCGGCGATCTTCGAGAAGACGCCCTATATCGCCGACCTCAAGCCCGGCGGCAAATATGTCGCCAAGGACATGTTCGAGGCCGGCGGCATTCCGCTCCTGATGAAAACGCTGCTCGACCATGGCTATCTGCACGGCGACTGCATGACGGTCACTGGCCGCACTTTGGCCGAAAATATGGAGCACGTTTCCTGGAATGAGAGCCAGGATGTTGTGCGTCCCGCCAATCGGCCGATCACCAAGACAGGCGGCGTTGTGGGCTTGAAGGGCAACCTTGCCCCCGAAGGCGCGATCGTGAAGGTCGCCGGCATGTCGGAACTGAAATTCTCGGGGCCGGCGCGTTGCTTCGATTCGGAAGAGGAGTGCTTCGAAGCGGTCACGCAGCGCAACTACCGGGAGGGCGAGGTTCTCGTCATCCGCTACGAGGGGCCGCGCGGGGGTCCGGGCATGCGCGAGATGCTGTCGACGACGGCGGCGCTCTACGGCCAGGGCATGGGCGGCAAGGTGGCGTTGATCACCGACGGACGGTTCTCGGGCGCCACGCGCGGCTTCTGCATCGGCCATGTCGGACCGGAGGCGGCGGTCGGCGGACCTATCGGGCTGATCAAGGATGGCGACGTGATCTCGATCGATGCCGTGAACGGAACGATCGAAGTGGCCCTGTCGGACGCCGAGCTGGCGGCCCGGGCAAAGAGTTGGAAGGCGCGCAAGACCGACTATCAGTCCGGCGCGATCTGGAAATATGCGCAGACGGTAGGGTCGGCACGCGACGGTGCGGTCACCCATCCGGGCGCGGCCAAAGAAACGCACTGCTATGCGGACATCTGAGGTGTTGAGGTCGTCTGTCTTTTCGGCACTGGTCGCTTTGGCGACCTTGGGCGCCGTCGGGCAGGCCATGGCCTTCGACGACAAGGTGTTCGACGACAAGACCGGCGTGAAGCCGCAGTCGAGCCCTTGGGCGGTGTTCCAGTTCGGCTTCTCCGCTTACAAGAGCGGCCACAAGGACCAGGCGGTCGAAGCTTATAAATATGCCGCCGAGAACGGTCAGATCGGCGCCACCTGGAAGCTTGCGCGCATGTATGCCGAGGGCGACGGCGTGACGCGCGACGACTATGCGGCCTTCAAGTTCTTCTCGGAAATCGTCGACCAGGATGTCGAGCCCGGCTCGCCGGAAGAAAGCTATGTGTCGGACGCGCTGGTGGCGCTCGGCGACTATCTGCGCAAGGGCATTCCGGGCACGCCGGTCGAGGAGAACGACGTGGCGGCGCAGGAATATTACATGCGCGCCGCCGCCAACTACCGCAATCCGAACGCCCAGTTCGAGATCGGCCGCATGTTCCTGAAGGGCGAGGGCGGCGTGAAGGCCAGCGTCAAGCAGGCCGGCCGCTGGCTGCAATTGGCAGCCGAGAAGGGCCATGCCGGCGCGCAGGCGACGCTCGGCAACCTCCTGTTCCAGAGCGGCAAGATCGTGCGCGGCCTGGCGATGATGACGGCAGCACTCGAGCGGGCTCCGGCGGCCGACCAGCCCTGGATCCGCAACATGCAGGAAGAGGCCTTCGCCGCGGCCGGCGAGGCCGATCGGCGGACCGCGATTTCGCTCGCCGACGATATCCTGACCAAGGGCAACAACGGCGACCAGTAACCGCAGGTTTGGCGATAGCGTGCATGGCAGCTTGGCGCGTGCATCGTCTTGTGCGGCGCTGGTCGACCCCCACTCCTCTCGGCTTCGCCGAGCCACCTCTCCCCCGATCGACGGGGTAGAGGAAGGCGCCAAGCTTTTTGCCGTCAACGCTCGTCCAGCAACGCTCCCTTCCTTTCCCTCCGGAGGGGGAAAGGTGGCGCTGCGAAGCAGCGACGGATTGGGGGAACCACATGGCAATCAAGCCTCGGCCCGATCAGTTACCTGTGCATGGCGTACTCTGTATGGGGTTGATCGGCAGCGCCTCAGTTCTCGGTCGGCTCCGTCGGGGCGGGACCAGGCATCGGCGTCGA
Source organism: Mesorhizobium sp. M2E.F.Ca.ET.209.01.1.1 (assembly GCF_004010375.2). Lineage (NCBI taxonomy): Bacteria > Pseudomonadati > Pseudomonadota > Alphaproteobacteria > Hyphomicrobiales > Phyllobacteriaceae > Mesorhizobium > Mesorhizobium sp. M2E.F.Ca.ET.209.01.1.1. The sequence goes on from NZ_SADP02000003.1 coordinate 364,921, forward strand.
GATCGATGTCGGGTGCGGTTTTGGTGCGTCTCCCGGACATTCGTCCTTGATCCTGGTCCAGGATGTGTTGTTGAGAACCATGTCGCAACGGGCGAGGTGGCTTTCGCCGGCAATAGTCAGGCACGCCGTCTGGCCGACATTGAAGGACTTGCCGTTGGCCAAACAGGTCGGCGCCGCCAGCGATGGCGTCGGCGCGGCAAGCGCCAAACCAAGGCCGACCGGCCAGATAAGATAACGGATCGCCATCCAACCCCCACAGCAACCCGTATCAAAGACGGGATTTGTGGCGATATCTGGGTCCTCGCGGCGCCTCAGGCCGGCTGCAGGCTGAGCTCGATCGCGACCGGCACGTGGTCGGAAGGCTTCTCCCAGGCGCGGACGTGCTTTTCCACCGAGGCCGACGAAAAGCGGTTGGCGGCTTCCGGTGACAGCAGCAGGTGGTCGATGCGGATGCCGTTGTTCTTTTGCCAGGCGCCGGCCTGATAATCCCAGAAGGTGTAGACGCCGGCCGAGTCCGTCACCGCGCGCACCGCCTCGGTGAAGCCGAGATTCTTCAGCCGGCGGAAGGCCTGCCTCGTCTGCGGCTGGAACAGCGCGTCGCCCAGCCAGTTTTCCGGGAAGCGGGCATCGGCCGGCTCTGGAATGACGTTATAGTCGCCGGCCAGCACCAGCGCCTCTTCCAGGCGTAGCCGCTCTTCCGCCCAGCGCTCCAGCCGCGCCATCCAGGCGAGCTTGTAGGAAAATTTCCGCTCATCGTCGATCGGATTGCCATTCGGCAGATAGAGCGAGACGACGCGCAGGGCGCCCTGGTCGGTCGAAAAGACGCCTTCGATGAAGCGGGCGTGGTCGTCCTCGTCATCGCCTGGCAGGCCGCGGTTGACCTCGTCGAAGGGAAGCTTCGACAGGATGGCGACGCCGTTGAAGCTCTTCTGGCCGTTGGTCTCGACATTGTAGCCCAGCGCCTCGATCTCGGCGCGTGGGAACTGGTCGTCGACCGTCTTGATCTCCTGCAGGCAGACGATGTCCGGCGCGCTTTCGGTCAGCCAGTGGGTGAGGTTGCCGATGCGGGCGCGAACGCCGTTGATGTTCCAGGTGACGATCTTCATGCAGGCCTCGATGCTGTTCGGACGGAAGGCGTTCGACGAAGCGGATCGTATTGCCTGTACGGACCTTTCGAAAGGCCGTCCATTCGCATTCCTGCCAATAGCCGGGGACAGCCACGCGCCCCCCGGTTCACCCCGGTCATGGGCTTGCAGGTTTTCGGTCGATCAGATGGAGAAGCTGGTGCCGCAGCCGCAGGAGGCGACCGCGTTCGGGTTCCTGATCTGGAAGGACTGGCCCATCAGATCGTCGACGAAGTCAATCACCGAGCCGCCCATATAGACCAGCGACAGGTCGTCGATCAGGACGGTCGCGCCGTCCTTCTCGATGGCGACATCGTCTTCGTTCGCACCTGCAACGAGGTCGAATTTGTAGGAAAAGCCGGAGCAACCGCCGCCTTCCACGGAGACGCGCAGAGCCGTTTTGCCGGGTTCGCCGGCCACGATCCTGGCGATCCGCTTTGCCGCGGCGTCGGTCATTTCGACCTTCATGGCAGTCTTGGCATCCGCGCCCATCGGCGTCACCTTGCTTTCGGTTTCACATGATAGGTATGAAGCAGGCGGGGCCAAGTCAACTGGTGGGTCAATGGAAGAGCAGCGGGGCAAGGATGCTCTCGGCGACATCGGGTTCGGCTACCGGCCGCGCGCCGTCTATGCGAGCGACCCGGCGCGTTCGCGCGGGCGCCTGTTCCCGGAGGCCGAAAGCCCGACGCGCACGCCCTTTCAGCGCGATCGCGACCGCATCATCCATTCCACCGCTTTCCGCCGGCTGAAGCACAAGACCCAGGTCTTCGTCGCGCATGAGGGCGACCATTACCGCACCCGGCTAACGCATTCGATCGAGGTGGCGCAGATCGCGCGTGCGCTGGCGCGGGCGCTGCGCGGCGACGAGGATCTCGCCGAGGCCGTGGCGCTGGTGCATGATTTCGGCCACACGCCGTTCGGGCATACAGGCGAGGACGCGCTCAACGAGAAGATGGCTGCCTGGGGCGGCTTCGATCACAATGCGCAGTCGCTGCGCGTGGTCACGCGGCTTGAGCGGCGCTATGCCGAATTCGACGGGCTGAACCTCACCTGGGAGACGCTGGAAGGGCTGGTCAAGCACAACGGTCCATTGACCGACGCGAGCGGGAAGGGGCTCAAAGGTCCGGTACCGCAGGCGATCCGCGACTATTCCGAACTGCATGATCTCGAGCTCGACCGTTTCGCCGGCATCGAGGCGCAGTGCGCCGCGATCGCCGACGATATCGCTTACAACACCCACGACATAGACGATGGCCTGCGCGCCGGTCTGCTGACGCTGGACATGCTGGGAGGCGTCGGGCTGCCGGGCTCGATCCTGAAGGGCGTGCGCGCCAAATACCCCCAGCTTGACGATGTCCGCACCGGCCACGAGTTGATGCGCCGGCAGATCACCTTGATGGTCGAGGATGTCATCGCATCGACCACCGCCAATATCGAACGCCTGAAGCCGGACAGCGCCGATGCGGTGCGGATGGCGGGCGAGACCCTGGTGACATTTTCGCCAGGCATGGCGGCGGCCGAGAAGGAACTGAAGGCCTTTCTCTACAAGCATCTTTACCGGCACGCCGAGGTGATGCGCGTGCGCTCCGAAGCCGAGCGCATCGTGCGCGAGCTGTTCGACGTCTATTTCGCCGATCCGCGCGCCATGCCCGACGGCTGGCGCGAGGGGCTCGATCGGGCCGAGGATCGCATCAAGGCGCGCAGCGTTGCCGACTTCCTGGCAGGCATGACCGACACCTATGCGCTGAAGGAACATCGGCGTCTGTTTGACCATACGCCGGATTTGAGCTAGGGCGAGCCTCGATTTTGCCGGCCGTTGGGCCGGTCGCCTCTTAAAGCCCAGAGCATATCCAATGAATATCTTCGCCGATTTCAACGCGCGGATCGTAAAGGCCGTCGAAGCCCTTGACCTGAAGGACAAGGACGGGGCGGCGCTCGACCTGTCGCGTATCGCAGTCGAGCCGCCGCGCGACGCCAGCCATGGCGATCTCGCAACCAATGCAGCGATGGTGCTGGCCAAGCCAACTGGACAGAACCCGCGCGCGCTTGCCGAGAAACTTGCCGGAGCGCTGCGGGGCGACGCCGATATTGCCTCGGCCGATATCGCCGGGCCAGGCTTCGTCAACCTCAGGCTCAAGAATGCGTTCTGGCACGCGCATCTGGGGGCGCTGCTTGGCGAGGGGCGCAATTACGGCCGCTCGACCATCGGCGGCGGCCGAAAGGCCAATGTCGAATATGTCTCGGCCAACCCGACCGGCCCGATGCATGTCGGCCATTGCCGCGGCGCCGTGGTCGGCGACACTTTGGCCAATCTGATGGCCTTCGCCGGCTACGACGTGACCAAGGAATATGTAATCAACGACGCCGGCTCGCAGATCGATGTGCTCGGCCGTTCGGCGCTGCTGCGCTATCGGCAGGCGCTTGGCGAGGACATCGGCGAGATCCCGTCTGGTCTTTATCCGGGCGACTATCTTGTCCCGGTGGGCCGGGCGCTGGCCGAGGAATTCGGCCTCGGCCTGCTGGAGGTTCCCGAAGACGAAGCGCTGGCGATCGTCAAGGACCGCACCGTCGATGCGATGATGGCGATGATCCGCGAGGATCTGGCGCTGCTTAATGTGCACCATGACGTGTTCTTCTCAGAGCGCACGCTGCATGCCGACAACGCCAGGAAGATCCGGGCTGCGATCGCCGACCTGACGCTGAAAGGGCATATCTACAAGGGCACGCTGCCGCCGCCGAAGGGTGAGAAGCCTGACGACTGGGAAGACCGCGAGCAGACTTTGTTCCGCTCAACCGCGGTCGGCGACGACATGGACCGGGCGCTGGTCAAGTCGGACGGCTCGTTCACCTATTTCGCCGCCGACGTCGCCTATCTCAAGGACAAGGTCGAGCGCGGCTTCGTCGATCTCATCTACGTGCTTGGCGCCGACCACGGTGGCTATGTGAAGCGGCTCGAGGCGCTGGCGCGGGCGGTGGCCGGCGACACCGTCAAGCTGACGGTGCTCCTTTGCCAGCTGGTCAAACTCTTCCGCGACGGCGAGCCGGTCCGGATGTCGAAGCGGTCCGGCGATTTCGTCACCTTGCGCGATGTCGTGGAGGAGGTCGGCCGCGACCCGATCCGCTTCATGATGCTTTACCGCAAGAACGACGCGCCGCTCGATTTCGACTTTGCCAAGGTGACGGAGCAGTCGAAGGACAATCCGGTGTTCTATGTCCAGTACGCTTCGGCGCGCTGCCATTCGGTTTTCCGGCAGGCGAGCGAACAGCTTGGCGAGGCGAATTTCGACCGCAACCGGCTCACGGCCTCGGTGGCGGCGCTGACCGACGAGGGCGAAATCGCGCTGATCCGGAAGCTGGCTGAATATCCGCGGCTGATCGAATCCGCGGCGCTTTCGCTCGAGCCGCACCGGCTTGCATTCTACCTCTATGACCTGGCTTCAGGCTTCCATGCACAGTGGAATCGTGGCCACGACAACCAGGACTTACGTTTTGTTAAGGTTAACGACCGAGAATCAACTTATGCCAGACTAGGGCTGGTGCAGGCTGTTTCGGATGTCTTGACCTCCGGCCTGACGCTGATCGGGGCTGACGCGCCTACCGAAATGCGTTAGGTTTAACTAAAAAACCTGTCACCTTTTGCCCACATTGCGCTGGTAAGGGCCAACCCTGCGCGACGTCCATGGCGTCCGACTGTGTGCGAGTTCGGGAACAATAATGGCAGACAGAACCCCGCTGAAAGCAGCCGACCACAACAATATCGCCGACGATGATCCGTTCGCGGAGCTGACCCGGATCATGGGTTTCGATCCGCGCCAGCCGGTCAGGCAGCCGGCCCCCGCGGCCGAGAAAGCCATGCCGGCTAACCAGGCTCCTGCTGCGGACGACTTCGACATCGACCTCGAGAAGGAGTTGATGGGCGAGTTCGATTCCGTCGAGGAAAGCGAGCCGGTCGCGCAGCAGGCTGTCGTGCATCAGATCAGGCAGGAACCGGCTTTTGAGCCTGCCGGCGTCGCCGCGAATGCCGACGAGCTGACGGCATCCTTCGAGCAGGATTTCGTCTTCGACGACGCGGCCGACCACGCCGACTTTGCCGTGGCGCCCGCACCGGAGCCGCAGTTCGCTCCAGAGCCGCGCGTCGCGGCTCAGCCGGAAGTCGCGCCAGAGGCGCATCTCGCATCCGAGCGTTTCGCACCGGAGCCGCAAGCGGTTCCCGAGCCGGAAGTCGCTTTCGACGATGATTTCGACAAGGCCGTCGCCAGTTCGCTCGATATCTCGCCGGTCGAAGATGAGCTTCCGATCGATCATGAAATGGCGGCTTCGCTGGACCAGGATTTCCGGCTCGACCATCACGAGCCGGCGGACGCCCGTCAGGATGCCGTCGAAGCCATGCAGGCCGCGAGCGAGGAGGCGTTCGACGCCGATTTCGATAGCGCGGTCCAGATATCGCTCGAAGACGAGCTGTCGTTTGAAAGCCATGAGCCCGAGCAGCATGCGCAGGCCGTCGAGCCGGTCGAAGTTCATGCAGCCGCTCCGCTGATTTCCGAGGATGATTTCGCCGGTCATTTCGACCAGGCGCTGAGCGATGACATCAATCTCGGCCAGGATCAGGGCCTTCAGGAGCCGGAGCTGTCGCTCGGCGACGAGCCTGCGCCGGTGGAAGAGGCGGAGGCCGCCCACTTTGCCGCTGAGCCGGAACCCGTCGCGCCCGGACCTTCCGCCGCGCTGACCCTCGATGACGATTTCGAGCTGAGCTTCCGCGACGCGCTGAACGAAGAGCCGCAAGCTCCGGCCGTCGAGCCCGCCGCCGTATTGCAGCCGGCCGCGCCGGCCCCGGTCGTTGCCGCTCCGGTCCCGCCAGTCGCCGCTGCTCCGGTTGCGGCAGTGGAGCCGGCAAAGCCGGCCGCCAGCGAGCGTAGCCTGGAGGACGAGCTCAACGCGTTGCTCGGCGCCATGACCGCGCGGCCGATGCCCACGGTCAAGGAGCCTGCTCCCGCGCCACGGCTGGTTGCCGAACCCGAGAGCCACGCCGGTGGGCACGCGGCCGCCGACGATCTCGACTGGGATATCGACGAGCACCAGCCGGCGCAGGACGGGCAGGATGCTCAGCCGGTCGAGAGCGATCTGGACGACCTGCTCGCCAGCGAGCTCGACCGCCAGGATTTTGCGCCCTCGGCCAGGGCCGAACCCTCCGGGACCGAGTCTTCTGCGGCCGAACAGGGCATTGATTTCGACGACGACGCGTTCGGCGCCGCTTTCGCCAAGAGTATCGAGGCCGAGCAGGCGGCCGCCAGGGCGAAGTCTCCGGCAAATTCGTCCGATTGGATACATCCGACGCCGGTCGAGCAGACAAGGTCGTGGAGCCGTTCGACCCCGACCGCCGCTCCGCCTGTGCAAGCCTCGTTTGCGGCACAGCCGGCCCCCGCGGCGCCGGTGCAGATGGCAGCGCCTTCAGTGCCGCTGCAGATGACCGCGCCTGCTTATCGCAACGAGCCGGCACCGGATTATTCCACCTATGCCAAGCCGGCGCAGGCCCCGATGGACGCGCCGCAGCCCAGCCAGCACGACGAGGTGCCGGACGTCGAGACGGTCGATGTGCCGGAGCGCGTGGTCGCGCTCGCCGACGATCTCGACATTCCGGAGCTCAGCTTCGAAGAGGATCAGCCGGCGGCCGCCGCTTATGACGATCTGGACGCGGAATTCGCGAGCCTGCTTACCGACATGAACGCGACGGAGATCGCATCGGCGCCCGTGCAGAACCGCGGCTATGACGACGAAACCTACGGCGCCGGCTTCAACGGCTATGACCGTCGCGACCTGCGGGCCGAGGCTCAGGCGGCTCCGGCCGCTCCGGCTTCCTTCGCGGCCGCCAATGATTACGACGCCGACGATCTGCCCGGCAGCCGGCCGGTGCAGCAGCAGGACGAGTTCGCCGCCGATGAGCTCGACTATGATCCTGAGCTCGAAGAGTCGATGGCGATCCCCGGGCTTGGCGAACGCGAAGCGGCGCAGCCAAGCCGTCGCGGCATGATGATCGCGGCCCTGGTCGGCGCCGTGGTGGTTCTCGGCGGCCTCGGCGCGCTGGCCTTCTCCTTCGGCGGCAAGGGCGGCAGCGAGGCTCCGGTTATCGTCAAGGCCGACAATTCGCCGATCAAGGTGAAGCCCGAAAATCCAGGTGGCGCGGTGGTGCCGAACCAGGACAACAAGGTTTATGACGCGGTCGCCAAGGGCGGCGGCGCGGCCAAGCCCGCCGAGCCGGTGCAGCAGAAGCTGGTGAACACCACCGAGCAGCCTGTGGACCTGGCCTCGAAGGAACCGCCGCCGAGCCGCGTGGTCGATCTTTCGCCCAACGACAACGACGCCGCGGCCGGCACTGACGCTGCTGGCAGTTCGAACACGGCATTGCCCGGCGTCGAGCAGGCGGCTGCACCCGAAAGCGTCCAGCCGGCCGCGCCGGCAAGCACGCAGCCGGCGGCACCGGCGCCGAAGTCCGAAGACCGCATCGCCCAGGTGCTGCAGCAGGATGAGGCCAACACCGCCAACAACAACGATGTCGTCGCTGTCGCGCCGCGCAAGGTGAAGACCATGATGGTCAAGCCTGACGGCTCGCTGGTGCCGCGCGAGGATCCGGCTCCGGCCGCGCCGAAGGTCGCGGCGGCCGAGCCGAGCGATCCGGCACCGCAGCATGTCGCGCCGGCCTCCGACGGTCAGCAGACGGGAACCGTTGCTTCCGACACGGACCAGGCCAATACGGGCCAAGCCAATGCGGGCCAAGCCAATGCGAGCCAGGCCGATGCGGCGACCGTCAAGCCCGCGAAGCCCACGAAGAAGGCTGAAGCCAAGGCGCAGTCGACCAACACCCCGGCGGTGGTGCCGGTGGCGCCGGCGCGCCCGTCCGACCAGCCGGTCGATATCGTCGGTGAGGTCAAGCCGGACCAGGTCGCTTCCATCGATCCGGCGGCGGCCGCCGGCGGCGGCTCGTGGTCAATGCAGATCGCCTCGCAGCCGACGGTCGAAAGCGCGCAGTCGACGTATCAGGATCTGCAGCGCCGCTATGGCAGCGTGCTCTCCGGCCGTACCGCCAACATCGTCAAGGCCGAGGTCGCGGGCAAGGGCACCTTCTACCGCGTCCGTGTCCCGGCGCAGTCGCGCAACGATGCGATCAATCTTTGCACGAGCTACAAGGCGGCCGGCGGCAACTGCTTCGTATCGCGCTGATAGATTTCAGCTTCCAAAGCCGGCGCCGCCGCAAGGCCGCGCCGGCTTTTCGTTGTGGACGGTTGTGGGCTTTGGCCAGTCCGAGGGCAGGGGTGATTCCCTTTGCTCGCTCAAAGTCTTAAGCTTCCGTGCATGAGCGAATCAAAATCCATGATCCTCGGCTGCGCCGGGAAATCCCTCACCGAAGACGAGCTCCGCTTCTATCGGGACGAACGTCCCTGGGGTTTCATCCTGTTTGCGCGCAACATCGGCGAGGCCGGGCAGATCCGCGACCTCGTCGCCGCGATGCGCGACTGCGTCGGTCGCCCGGAAGCCCCGGTCTTCATCGATCAGGAAGGCGGCAGGGTGCAGCGTCTGCGTCCGCCGCTGGCGCCGAATTATCCGGCCGGGGGTGCGCTTGGCGCGTTGTGGCGCGATGATCGCGAGGCCGGCCGCCGCGCGGCCTGGCTGCTGGCGCGGCTGCATGCCTTCGATCTTTCCCGCCTAGGCATCACCGCCGACTGCCTGCCGGTGCTCGACGTGCCGGTGGAAGGCGCCAGCGACGTTATCGGCGCGCGCGCCTATGGCAAGGAGCCCAATGCCGTGATCGAGCTTGGCCGGGCCTCGGCCGAGGGGTTGATGGCCGGCGGCGTGCTGCCGGTGATGAAGCATATTCCCGGCCACGGCCGCGCCTTTGCCGACACGCATTTCGCGCTGCCGACCGTCGATACGTCGCTCGATGCGTTGCGCCGGCATGATTTCGCCCCGTTCAAGGCGCTTAACCAGTTGCCGATGGCGATGACGGCGCATGTCGTCTACAGCGCCGTCGACCCGGACAATCCGGCGACGACGTCCGCCAAGGTCGTCGATCAGGTGATCCGCGGCGAGATCGGCTTCGACGGGCTGCTGATGAGCGACGACACGTCGATGAAGGCACTTTCTGGGGATTTCCCGACAAAGGCGGCCTCGATCCTTGCGGCCGGCTGCGATCTCGTCCTTCACTGCAACGGCGTTTTCGAGGAAATGTCGGGGATCGCGTCGCGCACGACGGCGCTGTCTGGCAGGTCCTTGCAGCGCGCGGAGCGGGCGCTGACCTATATAAAGGATCGCGACGTCGCCGACGAAACGGCGATACGCGCGGAATTTGCCACCTATTTCGAAGCGGTGGCCTGAACCGAAGGGACGAAAGGCGAGTGGCGGAGACATTGGAAGGCAAGGCCGCGAAGGCCGCACCGATGGACCGTCTGTGGGCCGAGAACGACGATTCACGCCTTACCGGCGACCCGTCGCTGGTCGTCGACGTGGCCGGCTTCGAAGGCCCGCTCGATCTTCTCTTGCATCTTGCCCGCAACCAGAAGGTCGATCTGGCGCGCATTTCCATCCTGGCTTTGGCCGAGCAGTACCTGGCCTTCATCGAAAAGGTGCGGGCGCTGAGGCTCGAGCTTGCCGCCGATTATCTGGTGATGGCGGCATGGCTCGCCTTCCTGAAGTCGAAGCTCCTGATCCCGAAACAGCCGGGCGAGGAGGGCGAAAGCGGCGAGGAACTGGCGGCGGTGCTGCAATTCCGGCTGAAGCGGCTGGAAGCCATGCGCGACGCCGCGGCGCGGCTGGTCAACCGCAACCGCCTCGGTCGCGACGTCTTCGCGCGCGGCATGCCGGAAATGGTGATCGTCGAGAAGCGCAACCGCTTTTCGGCCTCGCTCTACGATCTGCTCACCGCCTACGCGCAACAGCGCCAGCGGCAGGCGATCAACAATGTGACGATCGCCCGGCGCGCGGTGTGGTCGCTGAAGGATGCGCGCGAGGTGCTGGCGCGGCTGGTCGGCTCGATCGGCGACTGGACGGCGCTCGACAGTTTCCTGATCGAATATCTGGCCGCGCCGGAAGAGAAGCGCACGGCCATGGCCAGTTCCTTCGCGGCGACGCTCGAAATGGTGCGCGAGGGCAAATTGGAAGTGCGGCAGGATCAGGTGTTCGCGCCGATCTATCTGCGCAGCCGCGCGCAAGGTGCAAGGGCAGTCGAGGTGGTATCATGAGCGAACGCGCCAACGCTTCGGTCATCCCGTTCAGGGTCGAGGATGAGCCGGAAGACGAAATGGCCGAGCAGGGTTCGATCGAGAATCCCGCCGAGCGGCTGCAATTGTCGGAAGCCGTGCGCATGGCCGAGGCGATCGTTTTCGCCAGCGCCGAGCCGGTCAGCGAAAAGCAGCTTGCCGCGCGTCTGCCTGAAGGCGTCAACATCGCCGCCGCGATGGCCGATCTGCAGCAGATCTATGCCAAGCGCGGCGTCAATCTGGTGCGGGTCGGCGATGCCTGGGCCTTCCGCACCGCCGGCGATCTGGCTTTCCTGATGAGCCGGGACTCCGTCCAGCAACGGAAGCTCTCGCGCGCGGCGCTCGAAGTGCTGGCGATCATTGCCTATCACCAGCCGGTCACGCGTGCCGAGATCGAGGACATCCGGGGCGTGGAGACCTCCAAGGGCACGCTCGACACGCTGCTCGAAACGGAATGGGTCAGAATGCGCGGCCGCCGCCGCACACCTGGGCGGCCGGTGACCTATGGCACCACCGATGCCTTCCTGGACCATTTCGCGCTGGAGGAGATCCGCGATCTGCCCGGCATGGAAGAGCTGAAGGGCGCTGGCCTGCTCTCGACGCGCATGCCGGCCAATTTCTCGATGCCGGTGCCGCCGGCCGATCCCGACGCGCTGACCGAGGACGAGGATGAATTGACCGATATCGATCTCGAGGAGCTCGGGCTGCTGACGCCGCGCGTCACGGAAGAGTGACCGCGCAACCGGCACGAATGGTCTATTAGCAAGGCCTGCGCGGATTCGTAGCAAGGTGCTCACGGCGAAAGTGCGTGACATCCGCTAGCCATTTTATCAACTTCATTGCGGTTGTGTTTGAATCCCCGAGCGAAAACGCATAGATCATCGCCGAGGGAAAACATTCGAGAGAGATCGTTATGGGTTCGTTTTCGATTTGGCACTGGATGATCGTGCTGGTCATCGTGCTTCTGGTGTTCGGCCGCGGCAAGATCCCCGAGCTGATGGGCGACATGGCCAAGGGCATCAAGAGCTTCAAGAAGGGCATGGCTGACGACGACGTTGACGACAAGCGGACCGTCGAGCACCGCGCCGACGAGACTGTTTCGCCGGGCAAGGAAAAGGTCAGCAAGAGCTGACCCGATTGTTGGTTTGAGCATGCCGTTGTCCCAAAACCGCTTCGCATGTGCGGGCGGCATGCACTCGTCGGAATAGATTGCCATGTTCGAAGTCGGTTGGAGCGAACTGCTGGTGATCGCGGTCGTCATGATCGTGGTCGTCGGGCCTAAGGATTTGCCCAACATGCTGCGCACCTTCGGCCGTACCGCGGCGAAACTGCGCGCCATGGCCGGCGACTTCCAGAAGCAGTTCAACGAAGCGCTGAAGGAAGCCGAACTCGACGACGTCAAGAGCTCGATCGACAGCCTTCGCAGCCTCAATCCGATGAACGAGGTGCGCAAGCAGCTCAATCCGTTCGAGCAGGCCGCGGCCGATGTGCGCGCCGGCGTCGACACGATGATGAAGCCAAAGCCGGCCGCCGATCCGACGGCGCCGGCGGCAGAGACGCCGCAGGCGGCCGAGCCGTTGAAGAACGGCGCGACGGACATGCCAGGCGTCGGCACGACCGAGCCTGCTCCGGCTGCACCAATCTTTCCCGCCATGACGGACGCCTCCGTGACCGCCCCCGTTTCGGATGCGCCTGTGGCGGCAAAGCCGGCGAAAAAAGCGGCGACCACGAAGGTCAAGACGACCGGCGCAGCGGCGAAAACGGCAACGGCACCGAAGCCCGCAAAGGCGCCGGCCAAGGCCACGCCAGTGCCGGCCAAAGCCGCCGTGCCCGCGCCCAAGGCTGAGGCAAAGCCTGCCGCGGCCAAGAAGCCGGCCGCCAGGAAGACAGCTGACAGCAAGAAGACGGCGGGAGCCGCCAAGTGAGCGTATCGGACAAGGAGCGGGAAGAAATCGAGAAATCGTCGGCGCCGCTGATCGAGCATCTCATCGAGCTGCGCCGTCGCCTGATCTGGTCGCTGGGCGGCTTTTTCGTCGCCTTCCTCGTCTGCTTCTTCTTCGCCAAGCGCCTGTTCAACCTTCTGGTCATCCCGTTCAAATGGGCGACGCAATGGGCAGGCCTCGATCCGCACAAGGTCGAGCTGATCTATACCGCGCCGCAGGAGTTCTTCTTCACCCAGGTGAAGCTCGCCATGTTCGGCGGCATGGTCATCGCCTTCCCGCTGATCGCCACGCAGATCTACAAGTTCATCGCGCCAGGCCTTTACAAGAACGAGCGCAATGCCTTCCTGCCGTTCCTGATCGCGTCGCCCATCCTGTTCCTGATGGGCGCCTCGCTGGTCTATTTCTTCTTCACCCCGATGGTGATGTGGTTCTTCCTCGCCATGCAGCAAGCCGGCACCAACGACCAGGTGCAGATTTCCCTGCTGCCGAAGGTGTCGGAATATCTCAGCCTGATCATGACGCTGATCTTTTCCTTCGGCCTGGTGTTCCAGCTGCCGGTGGTGACCAGCCTCTTGACGCGTGTGGGCCTGCTGTCGTCGCAGGCGCTGGCCGAGAAGCGCAAATGGGCGATCGTGCTGTCCTTCGTCGTCGCCGCGGTACTGACGCCGCCCGATCCGATGAGCCAGTGCGGCCTCGCCATTCCGACCATCATCCTCTACGAGGTCGCCATCTGGTCTTCGCGCATGATCGAGCGCAGCCAGGCACGCGACCGCCTGGCGCGCGAGCAGGCGGAGTCGAACAGCTCGGTCGCTGGCGACAAGACACCGGACGCGCCGTCCACCTAACCGGCGGCGAGGCAGGGAAATCGAGGCGGCGCGCTTATCCGCCGTCTTGCATCGATGGCGGATGCGGTTTACGCCCTCGATCCTTAAAGCACGTCGCGCTGAAACGGATTCAAGCGACGAGCTTTAAGTCTTAGTTTTGATGCATGTCGTTGTCCCAGAACCGCGACACACTTCTGGGCGACATGCATTGCTTTGAGGATCGAGCATGCTTGACATCAAATGGATTCGCGACAACCCGAAGGCCCTTGTCGAGGCGCTGGTGAAGCGCTCGTGGTCGGCTGACGAGGCGCAGTCCACGGTCGATGATCTGATCGCCAAGGACGAGGCGCGGCGTTCGCATCTCAGCGAATTGCAGGTCAAGCAGGAGCGCCGCAATGCCGCCTCGAAAGAGATCGGCAACGCCATGCGCTCGGGCGATTCAGCACTTGCCGAAAAGCTCAAGGGTGAAGTCAGCGACATCAAGGCGTTCATCCAGAACGGCGAAGCGCGCGAGCGCGAGTTCGACAAGGCGCTGAACGACGCGCTTGCGGTGCTGCCCAACGTGCCGCTGGAGGACGTGCCGGTCGGCAAGGACGAGCACGACAATGTCGTCAAGCGCATCGTCGGCGAGGTGCCGACCCGCCCGAACTGGGTGAAGGAGCATTTCGAGATCGGCGAAGCACTCGGCATGATGGATTTCGAGCGGGCGGCGAAATTGTCCGGCGCGCGCTTCACCGTGCTGAAAAGCCAGCTGGCGCGCATGGAGCGCGCGCTCGGCCAGTTCATGCTCGACCTGCATACGACGGAGCATGGTTATGAGGAGGTCATTCCACCGCTGATGGTGCGCGACGAGGTGCTTTTCGGCACCAACCAGCTGCCGAAATTCGAGGAAGACCTGTTCTTCACGCGGCATGGCGACGGTCGGCTTGGTCTGATCCCGACGGCCGAAGTGCCGCTCACCAATCTCGTGCGCGAAGAGATCACCGCGCATGAAAAACTGCCGTTGCGTTACACGGCGCTGACGCCGTGCTTCCGCTCGGAAGCGGGCTCGGCCGGCCGCGACACGCGCGGCATGCTGCGCCAGCATCAGTTCTACAAGGTCGAGTTGGTCTCGATCACCGACCAGGAAAGCTCGATCGCCGAGCATGAGCGCATGACGCAATGCGCCGAGGAGGTGCTGAAGCGGCTCGGCCTGCCGTTCCGCACGATGACGCTCTGCACCGGCGACATGGGTTTCGGCGCGCGCAAGACCTACGACATCGAGGTGTGGCTGCCGGGGCAGAACGCCTATCGCGAAATCTCGTCCTGCTCGGTCTGCGGCGATTTCCAGGCCAGGCGCATGGATGCCCGCTACAAGGACAAGGACGGCAAGGGCAACCGCTTCGTCCACACGCTCAATGGTTCGGGCACCGCTGTCGGCCGCGCTCTCATTGCTGTCATTGAAAACTACCAGAATGAGGATGGCAGCGTAACGATTCCTGAAGTGCTGCGGCCTTACATGGGTGGTCTCGCCAAGATCGAAGCGAAATGACTTGATGCGCATTCTCCTGACCAACGACGACGGCATCCACGCCGAGGGGCTGGCGTCGCTCGAACGCATCGCCCGCACGCTGTCGGACGACGTCTGGGTGGTCGCGCCGGAGCAGGATCAGTCCGGCTATGCGCATTCGCTTTCTATCTCGGAGCCGCTCCGGCTGCGCAAGATCGGCGAGAAGCACTTTGCCGTGCGCGGCACGCCGACCGACTGCGTCATCATGGGCACGAAGAAAATCCTGCCCGGACCGCCGGACCTCATCCTGTCCGGCGTCAATTCCGGCGCCAACATCGCCGACGACGTCACCTATTCCGGCACCGTTGCGGGCGCCATGGAAGGCGCGCTGCTCGGCGTGCGCTCGATCGCGGTCAGCCAGGCCTATTCCTATGTCGGCGAGGACCGCGTGGTTCCTTATGAGACGACCGAGGCGCTGGCCCCGGCGCTGCTCAAGCGGCTGGTGGAAACGCCGCTGCCGGAGGGCGTGCTGCTCAACGTCAATTTCCCGAACTGCGCGCCGGACGAGGTGGAAGGTACCGTCGTCACCTCCCAGGGCAAGCTGGTTCATAGCCTCTGGGTCGACGAGCGGCGTGACGGGCGCGGCCTGCCTTACTACTGGCTGCGCTTCGGCCGCGAGCCGGTCGAAGGCAAGAAGGGCACGGACCTTCATGCGCTGCGCAACCGGCTGGTGTCGGTGACGCCGCTGCAGCTTGACCTCACCGCCCATGAACTCCGCGATCAACTGACCAAGGCGTTGTCATAAATAAGGTTTTGGCATGAACACGGCTATCGACGACCGCGAAGGGTTTGCCGCTTTCCTGCTCAGGCTGCGGGGCAGGGGCACGGCGCCCAAGGCGCTGGTCGCCGCGTTCGAGGCGACGCCGCGGCGTGGCTTCCTGTCGGCCCAGTTCCACGCGCTCGCCTGGTCGGATGGCATGCTGCCGATCGAATGCGGCGAAGCGATCGAGGGCGCCGATCTGCAGGCAGCCGTGATTGCAGCGCTCCACATTGAGCCGGGCAACCGCGTGCTCGAGATCGGCACCGGTTCGGGTTACACGGCCGCGGTCATGTCGCGGCTCGCGGCGCGGGTCATCACCATCGACCGCTACAAGACGCTCACCGAGCAGGCAAAGCAGCGCTTCGAGGCGCTTGCCATCAGCAACATCATCGTGCGCCAGGCCGATGGCTCCAACGGCCTGCCCAATGAGGGGCCGTTCGACCGCATCGTCGCCTGGGCGGCCTTCGACAGCCTGCCGCGCTTCCTGCTCGACCAATTGTCGAGCGGCGGCGTCGTCATCGCGCCGATCGGTCCGGAAGAGGGCGAGCAGGTCCTGGCCAAGCTCACCAAGGTCGGCAGCCGCTTCGAGCGCGAGGACATCGGCATGGTCAGGTTGCAGCCGATCCTGCGCAGCGTCGCGGCGGTGATTTAGGGACGAGCTGATATTCAGGTGAGCCCGGCCTATCGAAAGGCGGTCTCCTGCGCTTCCGGTGCTCACGTATTGTTAGCACGCTCCGCTCCGGTTCTCGGACACCGCCATTCTCGACTCGGGCTGACCTGAATCTCGGCCCGTCCATGCGGTCCGAAATGTTTTAAGAAAATTTTCGTCGGATTCTAAGGGGTTAACCCGGCAGTAACATTAACGCGCTTTAATCAGGGCCAGTTTGTACCGGGTCTGTGCGGGTTAGTGCGATGCAATTCAATCACTTGAAAGCAAACAGACGCAATCTGGCGCGCGGTTGCGCTGTCCTGATGATTGCCGGCGCGGCGGCCGGGTGCAGTTCCCAGTCGATGCGCTTCAACGGTGTCGATGACGTATTCACGTCATCCACCAACAATCAGCGCGCCATCATCAACAAGCAGAATGTCGACCAGCCCTATCCGGGCGACACGGTCGCGCCTGCGCCGGTCGATGGCACGCACACCCAGTCGGTGAGCCGCTCCAGCCTCGAGCCGGTCACGACCCAGCAATTGCCGCCGCCCTCGGCGCCGGCTTCGGCAAAGCCGATGCGTAGCGCTTCGGCTCCTGCCCTCGCGCCGGCTCCGGCGCTTGCTCCCGCGCCGCATCTCGACAGGACGGCCACCGGTACCGTCGCGCCGGCCGCAAAGCCCTTCAAGACGGCCGAGCCCGATGCGGTCCGCAACGCAAGTGCTGCGCCGCATGCGACCGAGATCGTCGTCCGGGACGGCGAGACGCTTTCGGGCCTGGCGGCGCACTACCACGTACCGGCCGATGCCATCGCCAAGGTCAACGGGATCGATCCGAAGAAGGGCATCCGGTCCGGCCAGAAGATCGTCATCCCCGCTTATGCCTATTCGAGCAAGGCGGAGCCGAAGGTCGCCGAAGGCAAGCCGACGGACACGCCAAAGCAGCCTGCTCCTGAAAAGGTCGCGGTGCTGCCGCAGCAGCCCAAGGTCAAGGACGGCAAGTCGGCCGCCCAAGTCGACACGTCTGCAGCGGCCACGGGTTCCAAGAATCCCAAGCCCGCGCCGCAGGTCGCCGAGGCGAAGCCTGCCGGCGCCGGAGGTACCTATACTGTCCAGCAGGGCGACTCGCTGTCGTCGATCGCCAGGAAGACCGGCGTCAGCGTCGTGGCGCTGAAGCAGGCCAATGGCATGCAGGCCGGGCTGCTCAAGATCGGCCAGACGCTCAAGGTTCCGGCCGGCGGCACCGTCGTGGCGGCTGCCAAGCCGGCGGCCACCAAGCCCGCGGTCGATCCGGTGATGACGGCAACGACGCCGCCTGCGACCAAGACCACCGAGACGCTCGCCTCCTACACGCCGCCGAAGAAGGATGCCAAGGTCATCCAGCAGGCCGAGGACGACAATGCGGAGGCGCCCGATGCGACCGGCATCGGCAAGATGCGCTGGCCGGTGCGCGGCCGCGTGATCTCCAGCTTCGGCTCCGGCAAGGACGGCGTCGACATTGCGGTACCGGAAGGAACGCCGATCAAGGCGGCCGAGAACGGCGTCGTCATCTATGCCGGCGACGGCCTCAAGGAGTTCGGCAACACCGTGCTGGTGCGGCATGAGAACGGCCTGGTCACCGTCTACGGCCATGCAAGCTCGATCGAGGTGCAGCGCGGCCAGAAGGTCAAGCGCGGCCAGGAGATCGCGCTGTCCGGCATGAGCGGCACCACCGACTCGCCCAAGCTGCACTTCGAAGTGCGCAAGAACTCGGCGCCGGTCGATCCGTCCGGCTATCTCGAATAGAACAAGAACAATTGCGGGCCGCCTGACCTCCAGTCCGGCCCGCCGTCTTCAGCCCGCTCCGCGAGGAGCGGGCTTTTTCAGTTGCGCGGGATACAGGGCTCAAAGATGATCGCGGAGCGTGTCGGCGATCATCTCCTCGAGGCTGCTGGCCTTCACGCCCAGAAGCGTCTCCGCGTCGGAGGAATCGACCAGCAAGGGGGTCTCGAAGAGATACCTCATCTCGATAAGCTCCTGCATGCCCAGCGCTTCCATCTCGGGGATGGAGTAGGAGTGCGTCTCGGCAACCTCGCGGCCGAGCATCGCCGCAGTTTTGCGGATGAGCTCGTTGGGTGATGCGTGTTGCGAGGGAACGTGAAACGCCCGTCCCCATTCGCCCGAGTAGCGGGAGGCCTCGACGAGCGTCCTGGCGACGTCCTTGGTGAAGGTCCAGGCATGAGTGGCGTCGAGGTCGCCGATGAAGGCGACAGGCTTGTCCTCGATGATGGAAGGCAGGGCGATCAACGAGAAGTAGCTGATCGCGCCGTGCCCGAGATAATCGCTGGACCGTATCTCGATCGCCGGCACGCTGGCGCGGGCCGCGCGCTGCCACATGATCGTCCTGGCGGTTCCCTTCTTCGAATTCGGGTCCAGCGGCATGTCGGAGCGAAGCGGGTCGTCGCCATTCTTGCCGTAACCATAGAGGTTTCCGAGCACGATGAGCTTGGCGCCGACTGCTTCCGCGGCGCGTACGGTGCCGTCGATTATGGGGAAAAAGTCGGTTGGCCAGCGATGATATGTGGCCATGGCACACATGAACACGGCATCGGCGCCTCGGCAGACACGCGACAGCGCCGAGGCGTCCGTGGCGTCGGCCTGTATCGAGCGCACATTGCGCAACGCGTTCGAACCGACGCTTCGGCTGGTCAGGATGACATCGTGGCCCTCTTCGCCAAGAAGGCGAGCCGTCTCGCGCCCAACCGGGCCTGCGCCGACAACAACATACGAACTCATGGCAACCTCTCTTCCATGTTTGAAGGAGAGGCGGGAGTACAGGGTTGCGGCGTTGAAAATCGCGCGGGAATTGCCAAATCTTGAACAGGTTTCGCCATGAATCGAGAGAGCATGCTTCCGCAATTCGCTCTGGCCCCGTCCGACGTCACGATGGTTTCCCGGCATGTCGGGGCAGGCGTCCATCGCCTGCCCCGGGCGCCGCACCATCGCATCATGGTGCATGCGAGCGCGGCGACGCGCTCCTACTGCAATCAGGCCGAGCGATATTTCGTCAGGCGCGCCGGCGACATCGACCTGGTGCCGGCCGGCGAGGAGGGCGGCTTCGAGGCCGAAACGCCGTTCGAGACGATGGAGATCGTCTTGCCGCCGGCCTTGATGGAAAGGGTCGCCGCGGAACTTGGCGGCAAGGCGCGGACATCGCGGCTCGACACCCGCCATCTGCTTCGTGACCAGCGCATCGAGCATCTCGCTCGAGCGCTGCAGAGCGATCTCGCGGCAGGCGCACCAAGTGGCTCTTTGTTTGCCGACAGCATTGGCGCTGCGCTTGCGGTGAGGCTGCTTGGCCTCGATGGCCCAGACATAATTCGCGTGAACCGGCTTTCGGACGCTCAGCTCAAGCGTGTGCTGGAGCACATCGAGGCCGCTCTCCATGAGCCGCTTTCGATCGATCGCCTGAGCCGGGTTGCCGGTGCGAGCAGCTCGCATTTGCGCACATGGTTCAAGGCGGCGATGGGCGTCACCTTGCATCGGTATGTGTTGCGCCGTCGCGTGGAAAGAGCATGTGTCCTGCTGCGACGCGGCGATCTCAGCACGAGCGAGGTCGCGGCGTTGACCGGCTTCGCGCACCAGTCACATCTGGCGTATTGGATGCGCCGCGAGATCGGCCAGACGCCGCGCGACTTGCGACGGGCGCAGCCGCCCAAGTGACATTCAATCCTTCAGCGGCTTGCCGAGCCGGCCGGCGAGGTCCTGCGTGAACTGCCAAGCGACGCGGCCGGAACGGCTGCCGCGCGTCGTCGCCCATTCCAGCGCTTCGGCTCGCAATTGCTCGGGTTCGATGACCAGGTCGTGATAGCGGAGATAGCCGTCGATCATGTCGAGATATTCGTCCTGCGAGCATTTGTGGAAGCCGAGCCAAAGGCCGAAACGGTCGGAGAGCGAGACCTTTTCCTCGACCGCTTCCGAAGGGTTGATGGCGGTCGAGCGCTCATTGTCGATCATGTCGCGCGGCAGCAGGTGACGCCGGTTGGACGTGGCGTAGAAGATGACGTTGGCCGGCCGGCCCTCGACACCGCCTTCGAGCGCCGCCTTCAGCGACTTGTAGGAGGTGTCGTCATGGTCGAAGGAGAGGTCGTCGCAAAACAGGATGAAGCGATAGGGAGCCGCCTTCAGCAGACCCATCAGCTTGGGCAGCGTGTCGATGTCCTCGCGGTGAATCTCGATCAGCTTCAGCGGCTTGTCGAGCTTATCCGAAGCGTTCACGGTGGCATGCACGGCCTTGACCAGGGACGACTTGCCCATGCCGCGCGCGCCCCACAACAGCACATTGTTGGCCGCATAGCCGGACGCGAAGCGCTCGGTGTTGTCGAGCAGGATGTCGCGCACGCGGTCGACACCGCGGATCAGGCCGATGTCGACGCGGTTGACCTTGCGCACGGGCTCCAGAAAACCGGGATCCGCCTGCCAGACGAAGCAGTCCGCCACGCCGAGATCGGTCTCCGGCACCGGCGGCCGGGCAAGGCGGGAAACCGCCTCGATCAGGCGGTCGAGCTTTTTGTTCAAGGCGTCCAGGCTGTCGGTCATTTTGGGTCTTTTTGTTGAGGTCTTTCAGCGCGTGGGAGCAGCTTCCATGACATCGCTGCAAGAACCACGCCCAAGCTTTTGTTGGAGCATGATCTTTCGGTGGCCTCGAAGCCGCTTCCGCTGCGACGCTCTAGCACGCCGCAACCGGCTGGAAAAGCAACGGATTGGGCTCGCAGCGCAGTTGCATTGGCAAGTTTACCGACTATATTCCGGCCAAATTTTCGCGGGGCGGCCGCGGCGGAATTTCACCATCCAGGAGTTTCTTGATGTTCGTTACACCGGCATACGCCCAGGGCGTCGGCGCTTCGCCAGACATGTTCATCTCGATTTTGCCGTTTGTCCTGATTTTCGTGATCATGTATTTTCTGATCATCCGGCCGCAGCGCGCGCAGCTGAAGAAGCGCCAGGAAATGCTTTCGGCGGTGCGCCGCGGCGATACGGTGGTGACCGGCGGCGGCTTCGTCGGCAAGGTGACCAAGGTGATCGACGACAATGAACTGGAGATCGACCTTGGCGGCGGAACCAAGGTGACGGCGCTGCGTTCGACGATCTCGGACGTGCGTGTCAAGGGCGAGCCGGTGGCGAACCAGAACGCCAAGAAGTAGGCGAAATCCCGGCGGCGATGGCCGCGGGCAGGGCTCCGACGAACGGCAACATATGGTCCATCTTTCGCGCCTGAAGATCGTTTTGATCGGGCTTGCCCTGGTCTCGATGGTCTTCGGCGCGCCGGCTGTTTTTGCATCGGTGCCGGGCGCACATGTTCTGCTTCACCTGGATACGGACCAGGTAAGAAGCCGCCGGCTGGAAGCAATGCGGGATCAGATCAGGACGCTGCTTCGCGACGCCGAACCGAGGATCAACTATAACGGCCTTGTTGTATCCGGCCCTACGGTTCAGGTGCGCATCAGCGATGCCGCGCAGGTTGAGGCCGCCATGGTGGCGCTCAAGGCGGTTATCGATCCCATTGCCGGCAAGGAAGGTCCGGTCCAGGAGTTTGCGCTCGACGACAGCGAGCCTGGCTTGCTGAAGTTCACCATGACCGATGCCGGCGCAAAATATCGGACCTCTGCGGCGCTCGCTCAGTCGATCGAGGTCATCAAAAATCGCCTCAACGAACTTGGCGTGGCCGATGCCGCGGTCCAGTTGACGGATGACGGCATACTGGTTCAAGCGCCAAGCGTTGCGGATCTGCACGGCCTGGCGCAGACCCTTGCGCGGCAGGGCCGGCTGAGCTTCCAACTGGTCGATACTTCGATGCTTGTGGACGACGCAGTCAATGGCCGGGTGCCTGCCGGTTCAACGGTGCTTTACACGCACGACGATCCACCAGTTCCCTATCTGGTCGAAGACCGGGTGCTTGTCTCGGGCGACAGCGTGCTGGACGCGGAAGCGACACACGACAGTTCGACAGAACAGTTTGTCGTCGCATTCCGGCTCGATTCCAAAGGTACGCAACGTTTCAAGTGGGCGACCACGCGGAATATCGGCAAGCCGTTTGCGGTGATTCTGGACGATCAGGTGATTTCCGCGCCTATCATCCGGGAACCGATCGAGCATGGCACCGTGCAGATATCGGGCAATTTTACGGCCGCGAGCGCCAAGGAATTCGCCGTGTTGTTGCGCACCGGCGCGCTGCCGGCGAGATTGACAATCGTCGAGGAAGCGCGATAGGGCCGGCCGTGGTCGGAATGATAACCATAGCTGACAACCTCGCCGATGGCGGAACGCTGCCGCTTGTACGCCTGAACGGATAAGAACGAATGCTTTATTTCTCGCGCCTGAAGATGATCCTGATCTGGCTCGCCGTGGCCGTCACAGTGATCCTTGCCGCGCCCAATCTCTTCCCGGCAAGCATGCTGGCGCAATTGCCGAGCTGGGTGCCGAAGCGGCAGATGACGCTCGGCCTCGACCTTCAGGGCGGTTCGCACATCCTGCTCCAGATGGACCAGAACGATCTGATCAAGGATCAACTGGAGACGACGCGCGACGAGATCAGGACGCTGCTGCGCGACGCCAAGATTCAATATACCGGCCTTGGCGGCACGGGCCGCACCGTGCAGGTGCGTATCAACGATCCGAGCCAGGTCGACGCCGCAAAGAATGCATTGAAGCCGATAACCAACCCGGTCACGGCCGGGCTCTTTAGCGGTGGTTCCGTCCAGTCGATGACGCTCGATGATTCCGAGCCCGGGTTGCTGAAGTTCACTGTCACGGATGCGGGTATCAAGTACCGCACATCGACGGCGTTATCACAAGCGATCGAGGTGGTGGAGCGGCGCGTCAACGCGCTCGGCACCACGGAACCGATCGTGCAGCGGCAGGGTGACGATCGCATTCTGGTTCAGGTGCCCGGACTGCAAAATCCGCAAAGGCTCAAGGATATCATCGGCCAGACCGCCAAGCTGACCTTCCAGATGGTCGATACGTCGGTGCCGGTCCAGGACGCGATGAAAAATCGACCGCCGCCCGGCGACTCCGTTCTTTACTCGCAGGATGATCCTCCCGTTCCTTATCTGGTCGAAAACCGCGTCATCGTGTCGGGCGAAGACCTGTCGAACGCGACGCCAACCTATAACTCGCAGACCAACGAGCCGGTCGTTTCGTTCACCTTCAATTCCCGCGGGGCGACGCGGTTCGGCCAGGCGACCCAGCAGAATGTCGGCAAACCTTTTGCGATCGTGCTGGACAATCAAGTCATCTCCGCGCCGGTCATCCGTGAACCTATCCTTGGCGGCACGGGGCAGATTTCGGGCAACTTCACGGCAGAGAGCGCCAACGACCTCGCCGTCCTGCTGCGCGCCGGCGCCTTGCCGGCGAAATTGACCATCATCGAAGAGCGCACAGTCGGCCCGGGCCTCGGCCAGGACTCGATCCATGCCGGCAAGGTGGCCGGTTTGATCGGCTCGGTCCTCGTCGTCGCCTTCATGTTCGTCGCCTACGGCTTCCTTGGCTTCCTCGCCAACATCGCGCTGGCTGTCCACGTGGCGATGATCGTGGGCGCGCTATCGCTGCTCGGCGCCACGCTGACGTTGCCGGGTATCGCCGGTATCGTGCTCACCATCGGCATGGCAGTGGACTCCAACGTCCTGATCTATGAGCGCATCCGCGAGGAGCGACGAAACGGCCGCTCAGTCATTCAGGCGATCGACACCGGCTTCTCCAAGGCCCTGGCGACCATCGTCGATTCCAACGTTACATCGCTGATCGCGACCGTCGTGCTGTTTTTCCTCGGCACCGGTCCGGTCAAAGGCTTTGCTGTCACCTATGCGATCGGCATTCTGACCACGGTGTTCACCGCCTTCACCTTCACCCGCATGCTGGTTGCGATCTGGCTGCGCCGCGCTCGCCCGAAGGAATTGCCGCGTGCGCCGGTCACCTTCATTCCGCCGGGCACGAAAATCCCGTTCATGGGCATCCGCCGCTGGACCTTCGCTCTGTCCAGCCTGTTGTCGGTGCTTTCGGTCGTCGGCTTCCTGACCATCGATATCAATTACGGCATCGACTTCAAGGGCGGCTCGATGATCGAGGTGCAGGCGAAGCAGGGCAACGCCGACCTCGGCGACATCCGCAACCGGTTGTCCGAGCTCAACATCGGTGAGATCCAGGTGCAGCAGTTCGGCGCGCCGAACGACGTGCTGATCCGCGTCGGCACGCAGGATGCCGGCGAGAATGCCGAGCAGACCGTCATCGACAAGGTGCGGGGCGAGCTGCAGGACCAGTATGATTTCCGTCGCGTTGAAGTGGTCGGCCCGACGGTATCGGGCGAGCTCGCCAAGCAGGGCACGATCGCCATGCTGATCGCGCTGGTCGGCATCCTGCTCTATGTGTGGTTCCGCTTCGAATGGCAGTTCGCGGTCGGCGCCATCGTCGCCACGGTGCACGATGTGGTGATGACGATCGGCTTCTTCGTCCTGACTGGGCTGGAGTTCAACCAGTCGTCGCTGGCTGCGATCCTGACCATCATAGGCTACTCACTGAACGACACCATCGTCGTCTATGACCGCGTCCGCGAGGATCTCAGAAAATACAAGAAGATGCCGCTGCCGCAGCTCCTGAACAACGCCATCAACGAGACGCTGTCGAGAACCACGCTCACCTCGGTGACGACGTCGCTCGCGCTGCTGGCGCTGGTGCTGTTCGGCGGTGAGGTCATTCGCTCCTTCACGCTGGCGATGCTGTTCGGCGTCGTGTTCGGCACCTATTCGTCGATCTTCATCGCCGCGCCGCTGCTGATCCTGTTCCGGTTGCGGCCGCAAGCCGCTGCCGAAGAGGAGAAGAAGCCGGTGAACGGCAAGGCCCTGACGACCTGACGCTGCCGGATCAGGAGGACGTTCCGTTGAACCGTCCTCCTGATCTAACCTTTTGTTGGAGCATGATCTTTTCCGAAAACCGGCTCCCAATTTCCGGGATCATGCTCTAGAGCCGGATGAGTTACGCTCTAGATCCATGGCCAAAGGCATCATCATCCGCGAGGCGCATTTCCCCGGCAAGGCGGCGATCGAGGCCTATGGCAATGGCGGCTTCCGCTTCGCGGACATGTCGCATCGCGGATCGCTGCTTGTCCTGCCGTCGGGCATCCATGGCTGGGAACCTGCCGATCCGCTGGCGCTGAAGGCCTCGGACTTCGACAAACTGCTCGCCGAAGCCGACCGAGTGGAGATACTGCTGGTCGGCATGGGCAAGGATTTGCGGCCGCTGCCGGCGGCGCTGCGCGCCGCGCTCAAGGAGGCCGGCATCTCCGCCGACCCGATGTCGACGGGCGCGGCGGTGCGGACCTACAATGTTCTGCTCGCCGAAGACCGCGCCGTCGCCGCCGCGCTGATCGCCGTCGACTGAATGGCCGACACGCCCGACATCGTCGACAATGGCGACATCGTCATGGACGCGGTGCGCGCCGCCGACCATGACCGCTATTTATCGGCGCTCTACGCGCCGGCCGACAAGCGCGGCGCGCTGCTTGCGCTCTACGCCTTCAATGCCGAGATCGCCGGCGTGCGCGATCGCATCCACGAGCCGCTGCCGGGCGAGGTCAGGCTGCAATGGTGGCGCGACGTCATCGCAGCCGACGGGGATGCCGGGACAGGCCACCCGACCGCCGATGCGTTGCGCGCGACGATCGCCGCTCACCACCTTCCGAAGGCTGCTTTCGAGAACATGCTCGAAGCGCGGATCTTCGATCTCTATGACGATCCAATGCCGTCGCGGACCGACCTCGAGGGCTATTGCGGCGAAACGGCCGCAGCGCTGATCCAGCTTGCGGCCTTGATGCTCGATCCGGTGGCGGCGCCAGGCTTTGCCGAACTGGCCGGCCGGGCCGGTTGCGCGCAGGCCATCACTGGCCTGCTGCTTTTGCTGCCGCTGCACCGTCGGCGCGGCCAGTGCTTCGTGCCCGCAGAAATCCTTGCGGCAGCCGGCACGACGCCGGAAGAGTTCATCAAGGGCGAGGGCGGGGCTGCCGCCGAGCGCGCGGTTGTGGCGATGATCGCGCTGGCGCGGGAGCATCTCAACGCGTTCGAGAAAGGTGCGGCGGCGCTTCCCGTTTCGTTGCGGCCGGCCTTCCTGCCGTTGGCGCTGACCCGCGCCTATCTCGACAAGATGGAGGCCGCTGGCAGGTCGCCACTCAACGCCACGGCGACGCTTTCCATCCTGCGCCGGCACTGGCTGCTCCTGCGTCACGCGATGCGGGGTTGGAGGCCCCTTTGACGTAAACGTCAATCGTGCTAGGGGTTCTGTCGCGTGGACCCGCGTCAAAGAAATGCGGGCCGCCGGAGGAGCCGCGTTTCCATGAGCCTGCCAGTCCTTGTCGTCCTAGTCGTGTTCGGCATCGCATTGTCGGTCGCGGCCGTGCATTTCACCGGCGGCACGACAACCGCGACGCTTGCCGGCGCCGATCAGGCGCTCGCACGCTTTGCCGAGGATTTTCCCGATGAGAAGCCTGGCGCTGTGCGGCTGACCGCCGACAATCATGCCGCGTTTCTCGACCTCGGCCCGCGACGCTGCGGCATTGTCCAGAGCATCGGCGACTGCTTTCTGACGCGCATCGTCACGCCGCACGACATTCTGGCGCTTACGAGGGAAGGGAAAGCGGTGTCGCTGCGGCTCAACGATTTCACATGGAAGGGCGGCAGGTTCGTCTTTGCCGGCGAAGCCGATGCGCGAGCCGTGGCGGCGGCCCTGCAGACCAGCGATTGGATCCGGGAGGCGGCGTGATGGACGAGTATAATTTCCCGCAGGTCACCCAGCTTGCGATTCCTTTCTTCGTCGCGGCGATCCTGATCGAGCTCTGGCTGGTGCGCACCGGCCGCGCCAAGGGATCATTCGAGACGCGCGACACGCTGACCAGCCTGATGATGGGGACCGGCAATGTCGTCGCCGGCCTGCTGCTCGGCGTCCTGTCCTATTGGGCGCTGCTGTGGCTGTGGCAATTCCGCTTCTTCAATCTCGGCCTGTCGATCTGGGTGTTCGTCGCTGCCTTCCTGCTCGATGACTTGCGCTATTATGTTTATCACCGCATAGCGCACCGCGTGCGCTGGGTGTGGGCCGAGCATGTCAACCATCACTCCAGCCAGCACTACAATCTCTCGACGGCGCTGAGACAAAGCTGGACCGGACTGTTCACCTTCACCTTCATCCTGCAGGCACCGCTGGTGCTCGCCGGCTTCCATCCGGCGGTGATCGCCTTCGTCTTCGGCTTCAACCTGGTCTGGCAGTTCTGGATCCACACCGAGACGATCGGCAAGATGTGGGGTTGGTTCGAGTTCGTCTTCAACACGCCCTCGCACCACCGCGTCCACCACGCCACCAATCCGCGCTATCTCGACGCCAATTATGCCGGCACGCTGATCATCTGGGACCGCATGTTCGGCACCTTCGTCGAGGAGTTGGAGGAAGACCGGCCGCGCTACGGCATCGTCAAGAACATCGGCACCTTCAACCCGCTGAAGGTGGCGTTCCACGAATGGATCGGCATGTTCAGGGATGCGCTGGCGCCGGCGCTAACGCTTCGTGAGCGCTTGAACTACCTCATCCAGCCGCCGGGCTGGAGCCATGACGGCTCGCGCGACACGTCGGAGACGCTGAAGGCGGCCTATGTCAGGCGAAATCCTTCCCAGGCCGGCAAGCCTGGCCTGCCGACTGCGACTGCCGAGCCGGCGGAATAGCGATCGCCAAGGGGAAGGCGCTGCCGCGATACCACCTTCGGCGACAGCCAAGTCGAGCCGCTCCATCCTTCGACAAGATCAGCAAGCCTTTCATCGCGTCCCCTTTGCGGGGTCTTTGCGTGAAATGCCGTCGATGAGCGCCTCCGGAGGGGCGTCGGGACGAAATTCCGACCTGATCAGCCAAAAGCGGGGCGCGGCGTAGCGCGCGGCGTTCTCCTCGGTCAGCATTCGTGCGGATCGCAGCGGCCGGCTTTCAAGCCAGACCCTTGTCGCGCCAGGGGGAGTGTCAAGCTGGATTTCGCAAAAGACCTCCAATGCGGTCTCCGCGCGCGGAAGCTTCGGGCGCACATGGAAGGCGGCAACATGCCCGGCGTCGCTGTTGATCTCGAAGGCGAGACGCCGCCATTTCACCGACGCCGGCAATCGGATGTGCAAGCGCAAAATGCCGACGCGATCGGGGAGAGGCAGATCGGCGCGCAGAACGCCCTGGCCAGCAGGCAAACCCCTGCTGAATTTCGTCTTCAGGCGCGGTCCCGGTTTCTGCTCGCCGCGTGGTTCGGACTCGGCCAGCTCAAGCGACTTGCGACGCGTCTTTGCAAGCCAACGAAGGGCGGCACCGGCAGGAGTCTCACTTTGCCTGGGCCTTGCTTGAACGAAAGCCATCCAGGCGGCCATCGACCCGGGAAGGGCCCCCTCGAAGCGTCTCATCGCTTCTGCATCAACCGCATAGCCTGCCCGCGCTTTTAGCCAGCCAAGCGCGATCAATGTCGGCACCGCAATGTCGCGGGCGAGAATCTCATCGGAAAACAGTTTCCAATCGAAACCGGGCTCAACGATGAGACGGGACAGATCGACCAGCCAGTCGCTGTTGGCGTGAGCGTCGAGACCGCCATTCGCGATGGCGATCACCGCCAGGTCTTCCCGGACCGGCAGTCCGCAGGCCACCGAATTGAACTCCACCGATCTGGCTCGCGCCCAGACCCGGCCATCGTCGCCGAAGCTGCCCTGGCCCGGACGAAAGATGCAGCCGTGAAGATCGATGTCGCCGTAGCGGCCCCTGTGAAGATTGACGCTGCGCAGCCGTCCTGCCAGCGTCAGCATGCGCATGGCGCTGGAACCGCTCGACGGTTCCCAGCCCAGTTCAATGAACACGCCCAGGGCATCGCCCAGCCGGTTCCTCGGGACCACGATATCGAGGTCGTGGAACGAGCGTCCACCCCGTCCAACGGGATCAGCGGCACGCGCGGCTCCCTTGATGAGCATCATCGGCACGTCCGCCGCAGCCAGCGCCGCGAATGCCGGTTGGCACTCTCGCATCAGAAGCATGGTTCGCGTCCACAGCATCCGTTGAAGCCCGGCAAGCCTCGGCGCATCCGGCAGATCCCCCAAACCGGGTCCGAGCCTGTTCCAGGCGGCGAGAATCAACCGCTGCTCGCTGAACGTGCAGTCGTTCAGGTCGTGCGTGCCGATCCAGGCGCGCAGTTCCCTTTCGGCCGCCCCCGGATCGACGTGCACGGCGGCCAGCAGCAGGCGCTCGTGATCGCCAGTGGGCCAGGCGCGATCAAGAGACGGATACCAGAGAGGCCTCATTGCCCCCCTCTTTCTCCATCGTCCTCAGCCCTCTTGGCCATGATCGCCCGGCGTGCGATTTCAAGAAAGTCGGATGCCATGCCGGCCGGTGCGCCGCCGGCGACGGCCACCCTTCTGGACAACGTGCCTGGTCGAATGCGGCGTCGATGAACCGTCTCGTCCAGCATGGTCATTTTCATGCCAGCGGCAATAGCTCTGCGGTACCAATCTATGAAGGAGCCAGTGCGCAGGCTTTCATCGAACAGGATGCCGAGCCGCTCGACAGTGCTTCGCTGCACCGCAAGCGAACTCGCCAGGTAGCCCGGATAGCGGCCTTTCTTATAGTGGAGAGAGTGAAAGGCTTCGGCGGGGTATTCCGGGCTTTCGAAGGTTTCGCTGTGGCCAAGCACGGCGTCCAGCGAGGAATCGGAATCCAGCGCTGCCCTCTGTAAGGCCAGCTTGTCGGGCGTCCAGAGGTCGTCGGCATCGAGGAAAGCAAGAACCGCGCCCTGGGCGGCTTTTATGCCGACATTGAATGCGGACGGCGCTCCCCCGTTGGCCTTTCTAACTATGCGCGGATGCGAAGCATGGCACTGAGCAACCTCGACCGTGCGGTCGCTCGAGCCGTCATCGATGACGATAACCTCCCGCCGCGAAAGGTCGTTCTGCTCCGCGATGCTGTCGAGCGTCTCATGAAGCGTGGTGGCCGCGTTCCACGCAGGAATGATGACGCTGAAATACGGCGTTTCCACTCACTCCTCCATCAGATGCTTGAAGGGAGGCAACGGCTTTGTGCTGCCGCTCTTGCGCCGACGCATGAGCGACAACATCAGGGCGCGGTTGAAGTCGCGCTTTTCTTCCGCCGTATAAGTGCTCGTCATCGACTCCGCGTGCCGGCGGTAGCACAGGGTTACCGCGTTCAGGATCGTCATCGGAATTTCGGCTTCGCGAATCCGGAGCATGAGGTCCACGTCTTCGGAATAAAGCAAGTTTTCATCGAACATCCCGACCCGCTCGAAGACCGTCCGACGATAAAGGGTTGCACCCAGATGAACATGGAAAAGTTCTTCTGTTATCGCCGCTGGGTCGGGCGCGGGAGCATCCGTCATCTGCCGATCGAAATAGCTGACGAAGCCGGAAACGACATCCATATGAGGTGTTCGGGCAAAGCGCGCAAGATGCAGCGACAGCTTGTCGGACGGCCAGAGGTCATCGCAATCCAGGAAGCCGATGAACTCGCCGCCGGCGATCCGTAGCCCGACATTTCGTGCTGGCCCCGGGCCGCGCCGCGGCCCGTCGAGGACACGGATCGCCGGGAAACGCGAGGCCAGGGACTCGACGATCTCGCGCGAGCGATCGGTCGAGCCGTCGTCGATCACCAGGATTTGCTGCACCGGCAACGCCTGATCGACTACGGTTTTCAGCGCGTCGGCGATGTATTTCTCGCCATTTCGCACCGGCATGATGACGCTGATCTTTGGGCTGTCGCTCATGCTCTCAGTTCCCGCAGGAACCCTCGCAGCACGGTTGTCGCCTCCATCGGATCATTGCCGATCAGAAACTCATGGCAGGGAAGCGACCGCGACAGGCTGGCGACCTGC
The DNA here is from genome assembly GCF_004010375.2 of Mesorhizobium sp. M2E.F.Ca.ET.209.01.1.1. Lineage (NCBI taxonomy): Bacteria > Pseudomonadati > Pseudomonadota > Alphaproteobacteria > Hyphomicrobiales > Phyllobacteriaceae > Mesorhizobium > Mesorhizobium sp. M2E.F.Ca.ET.209.01.1.1. Next base: position 395,925 of record NZ_SADP02000003.1, read on the forward strand.
TGGAATGTCTCGTTGTGACCGGTCCGCAAGATTTTCGACGTGCTCGGCGAGATGGCACGGATCATCTCGAACCGGGAAGCGGGACGGATTACCGAAGCATTCTGGCCGGTGAGTTTGCATGAGACAAGGGCCTTCACCGCCATTTGCGGGACGAGTGCGTCCTGTATCGTCGTGCTGATCGGGATGAGCGCCTTTTCTTCCGGGCGACGGTCCCGGTTCACCGCTTGCGCGGCAAGCTCGCTGAAGAGGGTCTCCGCCATTCCAGTGAGCTTCATGGTGTCGAAAAGCGAGTGGCTTCGCCAGTCTGCCCCAGACTGCGACACCAGCACGAAATCATCGCCCGTGGTCTGCATCCCTGAAGAAATCGCGGCAGCCGTCAGCGTTGATTTGCCGGAACCTCCCGGACCGGCGAGCATCACGCCCGCGTCATTTTCGCCGACAACGGCGGAATGGAGCATCGCATGGCCGGTGGCCAACGCGCCCCAATGGATGTGATGGCGGAGCGGCGATCCATATTCCCAGCCCGGCAGCCCGGTTGCGGCTCCGACCCAATAGACGCCGGTGCCGGTGGACAGATCGTGCAGATGCCAGATTCCACGGCTCTCGTCGGATACGACTGCGACACCGGCCTCTACGTCCCACGCGGTCCGGTTGACGGCGTCGGCCTCGCCGGCTTCAAAGGGCCATTCGGCGGGCGGAGCCGCAAAGCCGTCATCCTCATACGAGACGGCGTAGACAGTGATCGAGCCGTCTCCCGCGGTGGCTTCCGTTGTTTGCGCATGGCGTAGAACCGGCAGGATGACCGGATCGAGCGCGGTTCCGCATGTGCGCAGCCGCAGCGTCAACCCGCCAAGGCGAAAGCAATGCTCAGCGCCGGATTCGGACCACCGGAAACTCGCGTCGGCAATGACGCGGCGGACGAATGCTGCAGGCGCCGTAGGGGAATCGACGGCGGCTTCGACCATTCGGATCAGCTGTCCCCCAATTCCCGCCTCAGCGGCCATCCACCGCCCGGATCCACGTCATGGATGGGATCGAGGACAATCAGTTCCTGCAGGTCCGTGTGGATCTCCATCTCCGGCCTCACGAACGATGCACGGCCGGAAATGTCGGGCAGCTTTGGCGATGCGATCGGCGAGGCCGGCTGAAGTATGCCTTCCTCCACGAGGAGGTCGAGGAAACGTTGCACCGAAGCAACGTCGTCATCGTCCAAGTCGGGATAACCCGTCCTCAACGCCGTCTCAATCATGGCGGGATCGACGGGCTCGCGCAACATCTCCCAGATGAGCTGCGCGCTTCCCTTCATGCCGTAGTACTTGCCAGTCGCAAAATTCACCGCGACGACTTCACCGTCGAAGATCTCACTCGACAAATTTGTTTCGTCCAAGACGACGCCCGACATTATACCGCCCTTCGCCCCCGTAAATGCGGGGTGATACACTATGAGACCGTATGGGGGAAGCGTTCCTTGGTCACAGTATCCCAGGCAACTTCGTTCGGAGCGGTCGGTAGTCGCCGGTGAAGGGGGCGCCGCTGGTCTGGTAGCCTGGTGGCAAAAGCTGGGACGGACGCGAGACGTCAGCCCAGATCAAGCAGCCGCTTCCGTCCGGGGAGCCTGTCCCAACCACTCGCGGCAATCGGCCAGCGCTCTCGCTGTGATCGCATGACGTTTGGCGACGGTCTTGTCCTTGCCGCGCAGGCGCTTGCCGTCGGTCTTCGGCGCTTCGACCGAAGGGAAAAGCCCGAAATTGACGTTCATCGGCTGGAAGGAGCGTTTGCCGGGCTCATCATCCGACACGATATGCCCGCCGGTAATGTGGTTGAGCAGCGCGCCGAAGGCGGTGGTCGCCGGCGGCAGCGCGGGCGCCTGGCCAAGCCGCTCGGCGGCGGCGAAGCGGCCGGCGAGCAGGCCGATCGCGGCGCTTTCGACATAGCCCTCGCAGCCGGTGATCTGGCCGGCAAAGCGCAGGCCCGGCCGCGATTTCAGCTGCAGCGAGGGGTCGAGCAGAGTCGGCGAGTTGATATAGGTGTTACGGTGCAGGCCGCCGAGGCGGGCGAACTCGGCATTTTCGAGTCCGGGAATGGTGCGGAAGATGCGCACCTGCTCGGCATGCTTCAGCTTCGTCTGGAAACCGACCATGTTGTAGAGCGTGCCCAGCGCATTGTCCTGACGGAGCTGCACCACGGCATAGGCTTTTACCGAGGGATTGTGGGCGTTGGTCAGGCCCATCGGCTTCATCGGGCCGTAGCGCAGCGTCTCGACGCCGCGCTCGGCCATCACCTCGATCGGCAGGCAGCCGTCGAAATAGGGAGTGCCTTCCCACTCTTTGAATTCTGTCTTCTGCCCGTCCAGCAGCGCCTGGACGAAGGCGAAGTACTGGTCCTTGTCCATCGGGCAGTTGATGTAGTCCTTGCCGGTGCCGCCGGGACCGACCTTGTCGTAGCGCGACTGGAACCAGGCGGTGTTCATGTCGATCGTGTCGAAATGCACGATCGGCGCGATGGCGTCGAAGAAGGCAAGCGCGTCGGCGCCGGTCGCCTCGGCGATCGACTGCGCCAGCGACGGCGCCGTCAGCGGACCGGTTGCGATGATCGCCTGGTCCCAGTCCGCGGGCGGCAGCCCAGGCATTTCCTCGCGCAGGATGGTTATCAGCGGATGCGCTTCGATCTTCGCGGTGACCGCGTCGGAAAACCTGTCGCGGTCGACGGCCAGCGCGCCGCCTGCGGGAACCTGGTTGGCATCGCCGGCGCTCATGATCAGTGAGCCGGCCAGCCGCATTTCGGCATGCAGCAGGCCGACCGCGTTGCTCTGCGCATCGTCGGAGCGGAAAGAGTTCGAGCAGACGAGCTCGGCTAGGCCGTCGGTCTTATGCGCGTCGGTGCCGCGCACCGGGCGCATCTCGTGCAGCACGACCGGAACGCCGGCCTCGGCGATTTGCCATGCCGCTTCGGAGCCGGCGAGGCCGCCGCCGACGACGTGTATGGGATTTTTGCTCATGGGCGTCGGAATAATCGCTTGGCGGCCCGATTGCAATTGCCGGGCGGCGACGGCGAGAAGCTAGCGCCGAAAACAACAACACCCGCCGGGGGAGGAGGTCCGGCGGGTGTCGTTTTGGGGGTCGATCCTCGGGAGGAGGTGAAGATCGACCTAATTCGTCATCGCCGGGGAGGAGGTCGGCTTTGACGAAATCTCTTTCGCCGTCTCAGAAGGGGGCGAAACCCCTGGAAGACGAACTACGTTCGCTTAGAAGACGAACTGCGTTCGCTTCTGAACAACGCCCGCCGGGGGAGGAGGTCCGGCGGGCGCCGTTTCAGTGGCCAACCCTCGGGAGGAGGTGAAGGTTGACCGTATCCGTCAGGGTCGGGGAGGAGGTCGACCCTGGCGAAATTCCTTGCTTAGATCGCCTTGCGGGCGACCATCTTGATCTCATCGCGAACGATGCCGAGATCATGGAGCTGACGGTTCGAAAGCCGACCCAGCTCGGAAACCGTCTCGCGATAAACGCGCCAGTTACGGTAGCTACGGATCAGGTTCATTGTCTTAACTCTCTTCAAAGCTGGTTCGGACCATTTGCGGTCCGAAGCGGATTAGACCGCCTTGCGGGCGACGTAGTGGATGTCGCTGCGGCTGATGCCGAGGTCGGTCAGTTCACGGTTCGACAGGCGGTTCAGCTCGGAAACGGTTTCCCGGTAGCGGCGCCAGTTGCGGTAGTTGCGGATCAGGTTCATGGTAGTTCTCGTTTCGTCTTTAGTTCGGATCATTCCGTTTGTGTACGAACAGAAAATAAGTGGGATCATATCGGTTTAAAAGTGCCGTTGGCGCATGGCAGCAATGCAAATTGTGCAATGCAACATTAACGACCACTCACGCCTGCGTCACAAAGAAGGCCGAATCGAAAAATGCCGCTGCGTCAACGGTTTGGCTGTTTCGACTAAGGAAGTCGTCAGGCTTGGGGGAAATGCATGGCGGGCTATGCCACACGGGTGAAGGCGGATATCGCCCGCTGGCGGGAGATCGGGCTGATCGATCCCGCCACGGCGGAGGCGCTGGCGCGCGATGTCGCCGCCGATGAGCGCGCGTCGCTGAGCTTCGGCTCCATCCTGGCGATGATGGCGGCGCTTTTGTTCGGCGCGGCGATCCTGATCTTCGTCGCCGCCAATTGGGAGGCCTTCCCGCGCCTGTTGCGCGTGGCGGCGCTTTTTGTCGTGATCCTCGGCGGCTATGTCGGTGGCGCGGTGCTGAAGACGCGTGACCATGCCGCGATCGGCGAGGCGCTGTGGATCATTGCCGCGGCGGCGTTCGGCGGATCGATCGCGCTGATCGGACAGATGTACCACCTTTCGGGCGACGAGGCCTCGGCGCTGGTGACATGGTGCGCCGGCACGGCGCTGGCGGCAGTCGCGCTGCGTTCAAGCCCGCTGACGGTCGCGGCGGTCGGCATTGCCGACGCCTGGCTGGTCCTCAAGGGGTTCGGCTTCTACTGGCGCGCGGAAACCCCGCATCTCTTTATCGTCGTCGCGATCGTCTTGTTCGCCATCTCGTTCTGGACGCGCAGCCGGGCCGCGCGGCACCTCGTCATTCTGTCGGTCATTCTCTATCTGGTTCTGCTGGCGACGGATCGCGAGACGCTGCCGGTGGCCATGTCGCTGGCCATCGCCTCAGCGCTGCTCTTTGCCGCTTCGGTCTTTGCGGGCGATCCGATCGACAGGATCCTCCAGCTCGGCGGCCGGCTGCCCTTGCACGCATTGCTCGGCTTCCTCACCGGCATGGCGATCATCCAGTTCGAGCTGGCGGATGAAAGCACCTACAACAGCGGGTTTGCCGTCGCTTCGATCGTGGCGCTGGCCAGTATCGTGGCGGCAATCATGCTGGCGGGGCGCGAGAGCAGGGGCTTGCGCTGGCTGGCCTATACCGGCTTCGCCTTCGAGCTCGCCATCATCTACAGCGTCACCTTGAGGTCGATGCTGGATACGGCCGGCTTCTTCCTGGCGGCGGCGGTGCTGCTCGGCATACTGGCGCTGATCATCATCCGCATCGAGAAGCGCATGAAAGCGCCTGCCGGAACAGGAGCGACAGCATGACCGGCAAGAAACTGATCATCTCCGCGCTGGTGCTGGCGCTTGTCCAGATCGGCTTTCTCAGCTGGATCATCGCCGGCCGCGCCGCGATCCTGCGCAACGGCAAGGAAGTGCTGCTGAAGGTCCAACCGGTCGACCCGCGCGATCTTCTGCGCGGCGATTACATCTCGCTCAACAACAACATCTCGCGCATCCCCGTGAAGCTGATCGCCAACATTCCGCAAGGCAAGCTCTCCAGCGACGACACATCGATCGTGGTCCGGCTGAGGAAGGGCGATGACGGCTACTGGCAGCCGACGACCGCCTGGTTCGGCCAGGCGCCGTCACCGGCGGGCGAGGGCGAAGCGGACATTGCCGGCCATGTCGTGGAGGGCTGGGGCTTTAGTGACCCGGAAGCGACGATCGCGCCCGACTATGGCATCGACCGCTTCTACCTGCCGGAAGGCGAGGGCATGACGATCCAGGACGATATTCGCGTGCGGCCGTTCGGCATCAAGCTTGCGCTCGCATCCGACGGCACCGCACAGATCAAGGCGCTGATGGACGGCGACAAGACGCTGGTCGAGGAGCCACTGTATTAGTGCCTTGGCTCAACGCTGACAGCGCCGGTCCTCCTTCGCCAAGGCTTCGGAGGACACTCTACGCTTTAGCGAGCTCCAGGTGGCTCGCCACCCGAAGCTCGCTAAAGCGTAGGGTGGTGCGGATGAAGGGACTCGAACCCCCACGCCTTTCGGCACTGGAACCTAAATCCAGGGCGTCTACCAATTCCGCCACATCCGCTTATCCCGGCAATCCCATGTAGCCATCATTCTGTCAATGTCGGGGCTCAGATCATGCTTATCCGGCTAGACGCGAAGATAGTTGAAAATTGGCCTAGCCTGTGACAAAAGGCGTGTCGAATGTGACGGAACGTGAGTTTCCGCTTCTGCAAGATGTGAAAAGCTATAGGAAAAACAAAAACTTATTCGCATCTGGCAAAGCGTAGTTCAGGAGAATTTGAACCGCATTAGCGGTCAAATCGCCAGGTTCCGTACCAAAAGCCATTTCCGGCAACATCATACCGGCAGGCTGTAAACGGCTAGGACCGTTTGGCAGTCTCATCGTTAAAACAAAGGTTCTAGGATGCAGGTCACCGAAACGCTCAACTCCGGTCTCAAGCGCGAGATCAAGATCACCGTGCCGGCCGGTGACATGGAAGCCAAGCTGATGGCTCGGCTGACCGATGCCCGCGACAAGGTGCGCATCAACGGCTTCCGCCCGGGCAAGGTGCCGGTGCAGCATCTGCGCAAGATGTACGGCAAGTCGTTCATGGCCGAGGTCGTCAACGAGATCCTCAACGACTCGACCCGTTCGATCATCACCGGCCGCGGCGAGAAGGCCGCCATGCAGCCCGAAGTGATCATGACCGAGGACGAGAAGGAAGCCGAGAAGATCCTGGCCGGCGGCACCGATTTCGAATTCAGCCTCAATTACGAGGTCATCCCGGCGATCGAGATCAAGGACTTCTCCGACATCAAGGTGACGCGCCAGGTCTATGACGTGCCGGAATCGGAAGTCGACGATCAGGTCAAGCGCGTTGCCGAATCGGCGCGCAGCTACGAGCCCAAGACCGGCAAGGCCGCCGAGGGCGACCGCGTGACCATCGACTATGTCGGCAAGATCGGTGGCGAGGCCTTCGCCGGCGGCGCTGGCACCGACCAGCCGCTGGTGCTCGGCTCCAAGGAGTTCATCCCGGGCTTCGAGGACCAGCTGATCGGCGCGAAGGCCGGCGACGAGAAGCAGATCACCGTCACGTTCCCGGAGAACTATCAGGCCGCGCACCTGGCCGGCAAGGAAGCCACCTTCGACGTCACCGTCAAGGAAGTGTCAGCGCCCGGCGAGCTCGAGGTCAATGACGAGACGGCCAAGAATCTCGGTCTGGAATCGCTCGAGCGCCTGCGCGAGATCGTGCGCGGCCAGATCGAGAGCCAATTCGGCTCGATGACCCGCCAGAAGGTGAAGCGCCAGCTGCTCGACCAGCTCGATGCTTCGTATTCGTTCGAGGCGCCCTCCAAGCTCGTCGAGGCCGAGTTCAACAACATCTGGGCACAGGTCAACCGCGACCTCGAGGCCGCCGGCCGAACCTTCGCCGACGAAGAGACGACGGAAGAAGAGGCGCGCGCCGAATATATGCGCCTTGCCGAGCGCCGCGTGCGCCTCGGTCTGGTGCTCGCCGAGATCGGCGAGAAGGCCGGCGTCACCGTGTCGGACGAGGAGCTGCAGCGCGGCTTGTTCGAGCAGGTGCGCCGCTTCCCGGCCAACCAGCAGCAGGAAGCCTTCGAGTTCTATCGCAGCAATCCGGAAGCCATCAACGCGCTGCGGGCGCCGATGTTCGAAGAGAAGGTTGTCGACTATCTTCTCGGCCAGATCTCGGTGAACGACGTCAAGGTCGGCAAGGACGAATTGATGGCCGACGACGAGGAAGCCGAGACCGCGACCAAGGCGAAGCCGGCCAAGAAGGCTTCGAAGAAGGCCGAAGCCAAGGCAGAGGCGGGCGAAGTCGCCGACGAGGCGGAAGAGCCGAAGAAGAAGGCCGCGCCGAAGAAGAAGGCCGCCAAGGAAGCCGAATAACGGGTTTCAGCACCGCAATTTCGAAAGGCCGCCTCCGGGCGGCCTTTTTCATTAGGCCTATGTCATTGTGGCGGCGCGGCAACACACGCAACTTGTCTTGATGGTCTGCCGCTGGCGATACCAACCGTTGAAGATTATCTGTTTTCGATGGCGTCCGCGGGGTCGGAGGCATTTGTGAGGCTGGGTTCATGGTAAGAGGCTTAGTCGTTGCCGCGACGCTCTTGTTGGCGGCGATCGGCGGGAGCGTTCGCGCCGAGCCGGATGTCCCGTCGCTCCTCTTGGCGGCGGCCGAAGGAGGCGCCCGGACAGAGCCGGATTTTGGCGATTGGCGCGTCGACACCGGCAGCGACGCCCAGATAACGGCCTCGCTGCATGCCATCAACAAGCTGATCACCGGGGGCGGAGCGCTGGGCTACAGCCCGGTGCTGACCTTGGCTTGCCGGCGCGATGGCGAACCACGCTGGAGCGAATGGCTGCAGCTCAAGGATCCGGTCTCCGCCAGCCGCAAGATCACGATCTCAGTCATTGTCGACGGCGGCAAGACCGATGAAAGCTGGTCGGTCGGCCCCCGCGGCAGAACGCTGGTCAGGGACGGGGGCGACGGCATCAAGCGCCTGGTTTCAGCGAGCCGGCTGACGCTGTCATGGCGCTTCGGCCTCCTGTCGGGGCGCGGCGAGGCCGATTTCGAGCTTGCTGGTCTCTCCAAAGCGATCGGCCAGATCGCCGCGAGCTGCAAAACCGATCCACCTTGACCTCGCCGCCTAAAGCGCATCGCGATCTTTCATATTCGCTCCATCGCTTTAGGTTTTTGATTTTACGCGTGTCTTTCTCCCGAAACCGGTTCCCACTTTCGGGAGACATGCTTACAGGCTTTCCAGTTCGGTGGTCGTCATGGCGCGCCCGAACACCTTGCCTTTGATATCGAGCATCGCATTGTGCCTAAGCCTCAGCAAAAGCTGGCTTTTTCTATCCGTTTGGGCGATTCTGTGGTATATAGGTGCCGCAATTCCACTGAAGAAGCCCGGGATCCTCCGCTCTAGTGCGTGGCGCACGCAAGCGGGCCGGTGTGGTGCCGATCGTTCCGACGCAAAACGAGACCATCAGGGAGGAAATGCGATGCGTGCAACAGCGCTTTTTATCGTCCTGTCCGCTACGACCTTCTTCGCAAGCCCATCGCAGGCGCAAGATGCCGCCGCGGGCGAGAAGGTCTTCACCAAATGCAAGGTCTGCCACGTTGCCGACCAGGACCAGAACAGGATCGGTCCGTCTCTGAACGGCGTCATCGGGCGGGTTGCAGGTACGCATCCCGGTTTCACCTATTCCGCGGCCATGATCGCGGCTGGAAAATCCGGCGTCAAATGGGACGAGCCGACCCTGACGACCTACCTCCACGCCCCCCAGTCAATGGTCAAGGGGACGAAGATGACATTTCCCGGCCTCAAGGATGATAAGGACATAGCCAACGTCATCGCCTACCTGAAGCAATTTTCCAAATAGACGGCCCTTCCGGGCGCCATCGCTGGCCGTCCGCCAGTTGCACTGTTGAAAGGTCGCGACGCGCGCCGTTTAAGCCGGCAGCGCGAAGAACCCCAACAGCAGCAGGACAACTATGCCAAGGCCGAGTATGACAAGCGTCCGCGTGTCCATCACGTTCACCTTCGACCGGGCGTATGCCCCGAAAATCGGGATCGATTTTCGAAAAAGGACCGTAGGCCCATCAAAGCGGTACAGCGTCCCGTTGCACGCCCAAAAAGGCGGCGCGCGACGCTGCAGGAGAATATCGAAAAAAGTCTTCTGGAGCCAGTGCGCCGACCTGGCCGACTGCCGCACCCGCGGCAATGAAATGACGACAAATCGGGCGCAAGGGAGTATGTTGGCGGTCGGTGCAGGTCGCGGTTTGCGTGGCCATCACGCAGAGCGGTAGCACCGTGAATTCCGCGACCTTGCCGGGCCCGATCTGGAGGAACGGTCATGGCAAGCTTTCACGTGATTGCAGGCGCCAGCGAAACGCTGGAACATACCAGGGTGAGAAAGATCGGCGTTTCCGATCTTTTCGACGCGCTCAAGCGCGGTGTCGACGACTTCATGGTCAAACCCTCGCACATCGTGTTTCTGTGCATGATCTATCCACTCGTCGGCGTGGTGCTTGCCACGTGGACATCGGGCGCAAACGCGCTGCCGCTGCTGTTTCCGCTGGTGTCGGGTTTTGCGCTGATCGGCCCGTTCGCGGCAATCGGACTCTACGAAATCAGCCGCAGACGAGAGGCCGGGCTCGATGCATCCTGGCAGCACGCATTCGAGGTCAGGAACTCCCCGGCGGTGCCGGCGATCGCCGCGGTCGGGATCATGTTGTTTGCAATCTTCATCGCCTGGCTTTTGACCGCCAAGATCTTCTACGAGCAACTGTTCGGCCCTGAGCCACCGGCGTCACTGTCCAGTTTCATAGCCCAGATATTCGCCACCGGGCGCGGCTGGACGCTGATCGTGCTGGGGCACGCCATCGGGTTCGTGTTCGCCGTGGTCGTGCTCTGCACCACCGTGGTGGCATTCCCACTGCTGCTTGATCGCGACGTCGGTGCCTACGAAGCCATCCACACGTCGGTGCGCGTGGTCCTGGCCAACCCGATCGTGATGACCGTGTGGGGACTGATCGTCGCCGTTGGGCTGATCATCGGTTCGCTGCCAGTGTTCGCCGGACTGGCGGTCGTGCTGCCGATCCTCGGTCACGCCACCTGGCATGTATATCGCAAGGTCGTGGAGCCGCCGGCCAACCCCAGACCGGCGACGTAAGCAAGCCCTGTCGCCGCGTATTGGCGATCTGTGCCGGAGCGCTTAGAAGGCCGGGTGGCTGAACCGCGCCTGGCGCGCGCCGGTGGTCAGGTTGCGGAAATCCTTGCCGCTGACATGCACCAGCGTCTTGTGGTCGCCACCTTCGAAATAGACATCGGCGGCATCGCGCAGGCTTTCGTCCAGAATGACCGGCACGTCATAGGCCGCGCCGATCGGCGGTACGGCGCCGATGTCGCAATCATCGAAGAGCGACACCACCTCGTCCTCCGAAGCGAGCCCAAGGCGCTTGTCCATGACGTCCTGCAGCTTGCCGAGTTCGATCCTGTGGGTGCTCGGGACCACGGCCAGCGCGTAACCGAGCTCGTGGTGAACGACCACGGACTTGGCCATGATGCTGCCGGGCACATGCGCGGCGATGGCAGCCTGCCTGCTGGTGGATGTGCGGTGATGCGCAACGGTGTCGTACGGGATTCCCTTACCGTCGATAAAATGCCTCAGCCTGTTTGCTATGGTCATTGTCCGCGTCCTTTTGCTTGAGTTCACGACGCATGCGCAAAACGGGGCAATCACGATTGCGCCCGGTTGCTGCTCCGGAAAATGGATCGGCCGCCTGTCGTTTCAAGGCGCCGGCATCCGCGGTTCCGGCGGCCGCGAATGTATCCGGTCAGGGGCCGGGTCCGAAAAACGCGATACGGGTCAGCAGCGTATAATCGGCTTCGAAAACCATCATGGTCACGAAGACCAGCACCAATATCGGCGGCAGGATGATCGCATACATCATCGCCAGCCGCTCCCAGGCCATGTGCATGAAGACGGCGACGATCAATCCCGCCTTGAGCATCATGAAGATCAGGATCAGCGACCATCTGAGATAGCCGTGGATGCCGAAATAGTCGACCAGGTAGGAGCAGGTGCTGAGGATGAACAGCCACGCCCAGACCACCAGGTAGAGCTTGATCGGGTGCTCCTGATGAACCTCGGCGGCGACCGGTGCCGTGGCCGCATCCTGCGCATGGGTGGCGTGCAGTGCGTGTTGTCCGAGACCGTTTGCGGTTGCTTCTGCCATATCTGCCTCTCACCAAAGATAGAAGAAGGCGAAGATGAACACCCAGACCAGGTCGACGAAGTGCCAGTAAAGGCCCATGATCTCGACATTCTCGTAGCGACCCCGGCGACTGGTGAAGAAGCCGGGCCGCCCGATGTCGAAATCGCCACGCCAGACTTTTCGCGCCACGATAATCAGGAAGATCACGCCGATCGTGACGTGGGTGCCGTGGAAGCCGGTGATCATGAAGAAGCATGAGCCGAACTGCGCGGCCCCCCAGGGATTGCCCCATGGCCGCACCCCTTCGGTGATCAGCTTGGTCCATTCGAAGGCCTGCATGCCAACGAATGTCGCGCCAAGTGCCGCGGTCAAAAGCATCAGGATCGCGGTTTTGCGGCGATCGTGGCGGTAGCCGAAATTGACAGCCATGGCCATGGTGCCGCTGCTCGAGATCAGCACGAAGGTCATGATGGCGATCAGGATCAGCGGGATTTCCGAACCGCCGATGCGCAGGGCGAAGACCTCGCTCGGATTCGGCCACGGCACGCGCGTGGATATACGCGCGGTCATATAGGAGAGCAGGAAGCAGCCGAAGATGAAGGTGTCGCTGAGCAGGAAGATCCACATCATGGCCTTGCCCCAGGACACGTTCTTGAACGCCCGCTGGTCCGAGGCCCAATCGGCGGCGATGCCGCGCCAACCGGCGGGCCTGGGCTCCATCTGGCTGGTATGCGTCATGGTCGTCTCGGCCATCGCGGTCTCCTAGGTCAGCAACCGTTGGCAGATGTCGATGAAGGTCGCGGCCCAACCCGCCAGCAGGGCGAAGATGCAGAGCCAGACGAAAAGCAGGAAATGCCAATACATGGCGCAGAGCTCGACGCTGAGGCGAAGGCGCTCCGGCCGCGCTCCGTTCCAGGCGCCTATGCTCGTCTTCCCAAGTCCGACCAGACCGCCGAGTATGTGCAGGCCATGCATGCCGGTGATCAGATAGAAGAAGCTGTTGGCCGGGTTGGACGTGAGCACATAACCGTCTCCGGTCAGTTGTCGCCATGCCATCAACTGACCGACGAGGAAGGCAAGCGTCGTGAGCCCCGCCGTGGCTAGGCCCAGTCGGACGTTGTCGATCTGGTCTTTGCGCGCGGCGACCACGGCACATTGCAGGGCGACGCTGCTAAGCGCCAGCACGCCGGTGTTGAGCCAGAGCAGGCGCGGCAGCGGCAGCGGCTGCCAGTCGGGCAGGCCCATGCGCATGAAATAGGCGCTGGTGAACAGCGAAAACAGGCAGCCGACGACGGCGAGGAAAACGCCGAGGCCGATCTTGGCGGTGGGCAGCGCCGACCGGTCGAAACCGACGAAATCCCCGGCCAGGCCTTGCTCCAGCCAGGGCTTGGCCGTCAGCCGCTGGTGCGAAAGCCACCATCCGGCGAAGCCGGCGATCACCAGCAGAAAGACCAGGATGACGCTCATGCCGGCTCCCTCGAGGGAGCGAAGTCGCCCGGCACGTTCTGCGGGATGAAGTCCTCCTTGGCTCCCGGCACGCTGTAGTCATAGGCCCAGCGATAGACGATCGGCAGTTCCTTGCCGAAATTGCCGTGCGCCGGCGGGGTCTCAGGCGTTTGCCATTCGAGCGTGGTCGCCCGCCATGGGTTGCCGCCGGCCTCGCGGCCATGCCGGATGCTCCAGATCAGGTTGAACAGGAACACCATCTGGGCGAAGCCGACGATGAAGGCCATGATCGAGATGAACGAGTTCAGGTGATGGGCCGATTCCGTCATTATGGTCATGTCGGTGAGCTCGGCGTAGCGCCGCGGAACGCCCATCAGGCCGAGATAATGCATGGGGAAGAAGATCAGGTAGGCGCCAACGAAGGTCACCCAGAAATGGAAGCGGCCGAGCGTCTCGTCCAGCATTCTGCCGGTGACTTTCGGGTACCAGTGATAGATCGCGCCAAAGATCACCAGGATCGGCGCGACGCCCATGACCATGTGGAAATGGGCCACGACGAACATGGTGTCCGACAGCGGCACGTCGACGACGACATTGCCGAGGAACAGCCCGGTCAGGCCGCCATTGACGAAGGTGACGATGAAGGCGAGCGCGAAAAGCATCGGTATGGTCAGATGGATATCGCCGCGCCACAGCGTCAGCACCCAGTTATACACCTTGATCGCCGTCGGCACGGCAATGATCAGGGTCGTGGTCGCGAAGAAGAAGCCGAAATAGGGATTCATGCCGCTGACATACATGTGGTGCGCCCAGACAACGAAGCTCAGGGCGCCGATGGCGATGATCGCCCAAACCATCATGCGGTAGCCGAAGATGTTCTTGCGCGCATGCGTGCTGATCAGGTCGGACACAATGCCGAAGGCCGGCAGGGCGACGATGTAGACCTCCGGGTGGCCGAAGAACCAGAACAGATGCTGGAACAGGATCGGACTGCCGCCATTGTGCTGCAATTGCTGACCCATCTCGACGATCGCCGGCATGAAGAATGAGGTGCCGAGGGCGCGGTCGAGCAGCATCATCACACACGCCACAAACAGCGCCGGGAAGGCGAGCAGCGCCATGACGGTGGCGGTGAAGATGCCCCAGACTGTGAGCGGCAGGCGCATCAGGGTCATGCCGCGCGTGCGGCCCTGCAGCACCGTGACCACATAGTTGAGGCCGCCCATGGTGAAGCCGATGATGAACAGGATGAGCGAGGAGAGCATCAGGATGATGCCCCAGTCCTGTCCGCCGGGCGTGCCGGACATGATCGCCTGAGGCGGATAGAGCGTCCAGCCGGCGCCGGTCGGTCCGCCCGGCGCAAAGAAGCTCGACACCAGCACCAGCACCGCGAGCAGATAGATCCAGTAGCTCAGCATGTTGACATAGGGAAAGACCATGTCGCGGGCGCCGACCATCAGCGGGATGAGGTAGTTGCCGAAGCCGCCGAGGAAGAGCGCGGTGAGCAGGTAGATCACCATGATCATGCCGTGCATGGTGATGAACTGGTAGTAGGCCTCCGGCGTGATGAAGTCGAACGTGCCGGGAAAGCCGAGCTGCAGGCGCATGAGCCAGGACAGAACCAGCGCCACCAGGCCGATTGCGGTTGCCGTTGCCGAGTACTGGACCGCTATGACCTTCGCATCCTGCGAGAAGACATATTTCGTCCACCAGCTGTGCGGATGGTAGAGTTCCACCTCCCCAACTTCGGCGGGCGGAACGGCATCTGCGGGTGTGACGTCGACCATTGGAGCACCTCCGTGCCCTATTGCGCGGACCTCGAAAGTTTCGAGTTTGCCGCGACGCCCAGATTGGACGCGATTATCTTTCCTGGCAGCTGGTTCGCCGAGCCCGATTGCTGGGGCGCCGACAGTTGCGCAAAAGTCTGCTGCTGGCCGAGCCAGGCCAGATAGTCCTGCTCGGTGTCGACCACGACCACGCCATGCATCAGCGGGTGCCCTTGGCCGCAAAGTTCGGCGCACAGGACCTGGAAGGTGCCGGTCCTGGTCGGGGTGAACCAGAAATAGGTCACCGAGCCGGGGATCATGTCCATCTTGGCGCGGAATTCCGGGATATAGAAATCGTGCAGCACATCGATCGAACGCAGCAGCACCTTGATCGGCTTGCCAACCGGCAGATGAAGATCGGCGGCTTCGACCAGGACATCATCCTGGCCGTTCGGATCCTTGGGGGCGACGCCCAACGGATTGTCAGCGGTGACGTCGCGGGTGTCGGAAGTGCCGAGCTTGCCGTCCTTGCCCGGCAAACGGAAGCTCCACTGCCATTGCTGGGCGACGACCTCGATTTCGGTCGCATCGCCTGGCACCGTGACGAAGCGGCTCCAGACGAACAGGCCGGGAACCAGCAAAGCAGTAACGCCGAATGCGGTGACGATCATCAGCCACGATTCGAGGCGCTTGTTCTCGGGTTCGTAAACCGCGCGATTGCCTTCCCGATGCCGGAAGCGGAAGACGCAATAAGCCATGAAGAGGACGACAGCGGCAAAGACGATGCCGGTGATCCAGAAGCTGATGATGATGGTGTTGTCGATATAGTCCCAGTTAGAGGCAATGGGCGTCCACCACCATGGGCTCAGGAGGTGGAACAACACCGAGCCCACGACGATCAAAACGAGTACAAGCACAACGGCCATGTCCCGTTCCTCCCGGCATTCCCAGGAGCAAGAAGCATTCGAGAATGCCAAGCCGCATCATGCTCGATTTCCGGTAGAAATTCCAGAGCCGACTATCCGATAGGCAAAACCTTGCTCTTTACGCCCGGCTTTCGGGCGCAAGGCAGTGGCTAGATCAGCAGCAGGCCCTTCATCGAGGCGTTGCCCTTGCGGCCGATGATGATGTGATCATGCACGGCGATGCCGAGGGGCTTGGCCGTATCGATGATCTGCTTGGTCATCTCGATGTCGGCGCGGGACGGTGTGGGATCGCCCGAAGGGTGATTGTGGACCAGGATCACGGCGCTGGCCGAGAGTTCGAGCGCGCGCTTCACCACCTCGCGCGGATAGACCGGCGTGTGGTCGACGGTGCCGGTCTGCTGCACCTCGTCGGCGATCAGCCCGTTCTTCTTGTCGAGGAACAGGATGCGGAACTGCTCGCGGGTCTCGAAGGCCATGGCGGAGCGGCAATAGTCGAGCAGTTGCGTCCAATTGGACAGCACCTCGCGGCCGCGCACCTCGCCGCGCGCCATGCGCTGGGCAACAGCGGCGACGACCTTGAGGTCGGTCGCGACGGTCGGCCCGATGCCTTTGACTTCCTCGAGCAGGGATGCCGGCGCGCCGAGCACCTCGGCCAGCGAGCCGAAGCGAGCAATCAGCGCCTTGGCGATGGGCTTGGTGTCGACGCGCGGGATCAGCCGGAACAGCAGCAACTCGAGCAGTTCGTAGTCGGGCAGGGCGTCCGGTCCGCCGGCGACGAAGCGTTCGCGCAGGCGGTCGCGATGGCCGTGATAGTGCGGCTTCTCGATGGGCGCGGCCTTTTTCAGCGCCGCCTTAGGCGGCTCGATCCAGCCTTCGGAAAAGAACGCCCGCTCGTCGTCGACTTTGCCCATGACTGCTAACCCCCAAGGCTTTGGGTGAAGCTTAGGCGGGCAGGCCGGGGCGGTCGAGCTTTTTCGGCGACAGCGTGAAGATCTCGCAGCCGGTGTTGATGACGCCGATCGTGTGCTCGTGTTGCGCCGAGAGCGAACGGTCGCGCGTGACCGCCGTCCAGCCGTCGGAGAGCACCTTCACATACGGGCGGCCGAGATTGATCATCGGCTCGACGGTGAAGATCGTGCCGGGCCGCGTCTCGGCGCCTTCATTGACGGTGCCCGTTCGGATGGGCTGACCGCCGGCGCGGCCGATCCGTCACGACAGCCGTCGCGGCTGCGCACTCGTCGAACCTTCCCAGCGCGTCAGCATCGCCGCGACCTAACTGATGCGGGTCCCTTTTCGCGCCCCGCTCAGGCCTCGTCCTGCCACCTGCGCAGATCCGTCTGGTCGTGATAGGCCATGCGATCCGGCGTGGTGATGAATTCCATCGTTGTGCCCCACGGCATACGGCAATAGCAGACCTTGTTTCCGGGACCTTTCTCGGTTGCGTAGGGAATAGCGCGCGGCGCGGTGAGGGGTGTACCTCCCGCCTTCTCGAAGCGCTCGACCGATGCGTCGATGTCGTCGGTGTAGACACCGAAGTGCGTAATGCCGAAGTCGCTCGCCCGGATCGGCAGAGCTTGCTCGGAACCGTGCATTTCGAAGAGCTCGATGTCGGGTCCGGTTCCGATTTTGACCATCGCCTGCGCACGCACGACCGTTCCGGGGAACGCGCCGACGGCCCGCTCGAATTCGGGTCCCCGCCGCGGCGGATCCTGCGGTCCGAAGGACTGGTAGATCACCTGGCCGCCAAAAGCGTCCACCAGGAACGATTTTGCTGCTTCGATGTCGGGCACCGTGATGCCGATATGATTGACGCCGCGAATGACGGGTGCGGTCATGACAGTCTCCATTCTTGTTTGGTCGATTCGCCCGGCCCCCGACGGCGCCGGCGCAGAGTTTCAATTGGTCTTCAGAAAATCGATCAGAGCGGCGGCAACTTCATCCGGCCGCTCGTCCGCGACATAGTGGCTGCACCTGGCGATCGAGCCGCCCGTCACATTGGTGGCGAACTCCTTGAGCATAGGGACCATCTGCGCGCCGAAGCGATGGTCCCCACCCAGGCCAAGCACCGGTATCTCGAGCGGCTGCTTCTTGTACCCGAGCGCGGCCGCATGGTCCGCCGCGAGGGTGCGATACCATTCCATGCCGCCACGCGTGCGGCCAGGAAGCGCCATCGCCTTGGCGTAGATCTCGATGTCAGCCGGATTGTAGGTGCTGTGATCGTAGAACCGCTCCGCCATGAAGGTCGAAACATAGTCATATTCACGGCCATGGATCAGGCGCTCGGGCAGATCCCGGTTCATGTGGAAGCTGAAGTGCCAGAGCCTGGCGGTTGTCGCCTCCCATCCAGTCCAGCCGGGAAGCGGAACATCAAGGATGGCCAGGCGGGTAACGGCCTCCCGATAGATGGCGGTCTGCGGCAACGCCACCATTCCGCCAATGTCATGGCCGCACACGGCGTAGCGTTCATACCCAAGGGCAACCATGACCTCGTGCGCGTCGCGCGCCATCGTGGCCTTGTCATAGCCGTCAAGTGGGCAGTCGGAAAAGCCCGCGCCGCGCAGATCCATGGCCACCACGCTGAAATGCTCGGCGAGCCGCGGCATCACATGGTGCCATTCCCACCATGTTTCCGGCCAACCGTGAAGCAGAAGGATCGGCGGGCCCGAGCCTCCCGTGACGGCGTTGATCTTGATGCCATTCACCGGCACCAGCTGCTGGGTAAACCCTTTCAAAGTTGCGATCATGATCGCTTTCCAATCGATGTTGACGTTCAAACGGAGCTCGCGGCCAGCGCTCAGGGCTGGTCGAAATCGGTGGCGATCGTGATGTCGCGCCAGGCGTCGATATCGCTGCGGAAGGAAGCCAGCTTTCGCTCGGCGATCGCGTGCGCGATCGGACCGAGCGGCAGATGAAGCGGGGCGTCATCGGCGTCGACAGCCTGCAGGATCACCGCGATCGCCTTGTCGGGATCGCCCGCCTGATTGCCGTCGTTGGTCTCGCGATAGTGCTTGCGCGAGGTCGCGGCATATTCCGGCATCTCGTTGGCCGCTATCGTGATCGAACGGCCAAGGAAATCGGTGCGAAACGGCCCGGGCTCGACGATCAGCAAGCGGATGCCGAACTGCTTCAGTTCGCCGGCGAGCGCTTCGGAAATCCCTTCCACGGCAAACTTGGCGGCGTGGTAATAGCCTCCGCCGCCACGGCCCTCGATGCCAGCGCCGGACGACATGTTGACGATTGTTCCGCCCGAACGTCGTAGGGCCGGTAGCGCGGCTCTGGTGGTTTCGATCAGACCGAAGACGTTTACCTCGAACATCGGCCGATATTCCTCGGGCGTGCTTTCCTCGATCGCGCCGAACAGCGCGTAGCCGGCATTGTTCACGAGCACGTCAAACCCGCCGAAGGTCTCGACCGCCTTTGCCACCGCTGCCTTGGCTGCCGCCGCATCGGTCACGTCGAGCGGCAAGGTGATCATGCGGCCGCCGAAAGGCTCGGCCATTGCCTCGATCGTCTTGACATTGCGGGCCGTCGCGATGACCCGGTCGCCGCGCTGTGCCGCAGCGAGCGCGAGCCGCTGGCCGAAGCCGCTTGAGCAGCCTGTGATGAGCCAAGTTTTCACTACTTTTTCTCCGAGTTGTTTTCAGACGACGCCACGCTGTCGCCGCCGCGAATCGGCCATGATCGACCGAGAGCCGCGCCGATGAGTTGGCCGGTCGCGATGCCGAAGCCACAGGGGTGGCTTCGGCGCATGGGTCACGAAACTTCCGCGGCCCTGAGCCTGAACATCAGGGCATCGGCTTCATTTGCTCGCCGCTTCGGCGATGACATCGGCGACTTCGCGTGGATGCGAGATGTAAACCGCATGGCTGGCACCGGGCACCTCGGTGACCTTGGCACTTGCCCGCTCGTACATAGACCGCTCCGCCTCGGCGCTGATAGCCATGTCCTGCCCGGCCACGATGCCGTAGCTCGGCTTGGTCTTCCAGGCCACGTGCTGCGTCTTGGTTCCGAGGATTTTCGCCGAAACCGGCACCTGCGAGTCAGTCATGAAATCCGTCTCGGCCTTGGATAGGTCAGCGGCGAATCCCGCCCGGAACTTCCCGGGATCGAACAGCAGGAAGCCGTCAGAGGTCGGCTTGAACGCATCCGCGGTCGGGCTCGGCCACTTCTCAAACAGATCGCCCACGCCCTCGCCAACATTCGGGACGAGGGCCGCGACATAGACAAGTGCCGAAACCTTCGGGTCGACGCCGGCTTCGGTGATGATCTGACCGCCATAGCTGTGGCCGACGAGGACGACCGGCCCATTTTGCTGCTCGATAGCGCGGTGAACCGCCTGAACGTCATCCGCCAGCGAAGTGTTCGGTTCCTGAACGACCGTGACTTTCAAGCCCTTGGCGACCAGACTCTCATAAACGCCCCTCCAGCCGCTGCCATCGACCAACGCGCCATGGACCAAAATCACATTTTGGGCCGGCTGCGCGAAAGCGGAGGGCGCGCCCAACACCGCTGCAAGAGCCGCAGCACCGAGATAGAGAGACTTGAGAGACATTTGCCGATCCTTCCGAATGACATGAGGTGATACACGAGAGACGGTCCGATCGACCGATGGTGGGAATCTAGGTGCTTAGATTTGTTCTTTAACTGACAGAAATGTATTCTCGGCGTTCAGTTTTGTGTGGGTGGTCGCATGGAATGGAGTGACGTCAGAATCTTTCTTGCTATTGCGCGATCCGGCACGCTCGGCGGCGCCGCGCGTTCTCTTCAGACAAGCCATCCGACCGTCGGCAGGCGCCTTCGCGCACTTGAGCAGTCGATCGGCCACACGCTTTTCCAGCGGACAGCGGACGGTCTTGTTCTGACCGACGAGGGCCACGGGATCATCGCGCTGGCGGAGCAGATGGAAGAGGGCGCGCTGGCCATGGAGCGCCGGCTTGCGGGGCACGAGCAGAATCTCAAAGGCAGTCTGCGCATTTCGTCAGCGGACTGGTTTGGGGCCTATGTCCTGCCTCCCATCCTGGCGGATTTCGCGAAAGCCTACCCCAATGTCGACGTCGAGGTCCTGACCGGCACGCGCCTGTTTAACCTCGCCCAGCGGGAGGCCGACGTCGCTTTCCGTATCGTTCCGTTCAACACTGCCGATGTCGTTCAGCGGCGGCTTTTGAAGCTCGAATACGGCGTCTACATCGCCGAGGGGTCTCCTGATCCCAAATATGGCGATGGGACCGGTTTCCGGCTGATCACCCATGACACATCCACCGGCCATTTCCCCGACATCGCGTGGCTCATCGAGAGTTTCCCCAACGCGAGACCGGTCCTGCGATCGAACAACCGCAACGTCCAGGGGCGCATGTGCAGGCAAGGCGTCGGCATCGCTGTCCTGCCACGCGTGGTCGGCAATCAGATCCCGGGTATCCGCAGACTGGAACTGCCGACGCCGCCGCCGGCGCGAGACATTTGGATGGGATACCACCGGGACTTGCGGCGCCTTCAGCGTCTTCGCGCGTTCATCTCGACGGTATCGGCCCATCTCGTGAACGCGACGGCATGATGTGCGGCCCGCAAATGACTCAAGCTTCCCGAAGAAAACACCAAGATCGCTGCAGTCGTCTCGGCCGGTCGATCCTCGGCGATCCAGTGCCCGGTTGCCTGGAATTCGATCATAGTCGCATGCTGCGCGGAGCGATCAAGTAAAGCCTTGAGGAACGGTGTGCTGATTCCGCTGGTGCCTCGACGCTCGGTCGGGATGCCGGACGCCGCGTTGAAGGGGATGCGCAAGCGCCGCAGCGAGGTGCTCCAACTTCGGAAAAGAACCCCCGCTCGTCGTCGACTTTGGCCTAAGCGCGCTGACCTCAAGGCTTTGGGTGAATCTTAGGCAGGCAAACCAGGCCGGTCGAGCTTTTTCGGCGACAGCGTGAAGATCTCGCAGCCGGTGTCGGTGACGCCGATCGTGTGTTCGTACTGCGCCGACAGCGAGCGGTCGCGCGTGACCGCGGTCCAGCCGTCCGACAGCACTTTCACGTGCGGGCGGCCGAGATTGATCATCGGCTCGACGGTGAAGATCATGCCCGGCCGCATCTCGACGCCTTCGTTAGCGGTGCCGTAGTGGAGGATGTTCGGCGCATCGTGGAACAGCTGTCCGACGCCGTGGCCGCAGAAGTCGCGCACCACCGAGCAGCGCTCGGCTTCGGCATAGGTCTGGATCGCGGCGCCGATGGCGCCGGTGCGGGCGCCCGGCTTGATTGCCGCGATGCCGCGCATCAGGCACTCATAGGTCACTTCGAGCAGGCGCTCGGCGGCGCGCTTGATGGTGCCGACCGGGTACATGCGCGAGGAATCGCCGTGCCAGCCGTCGAGGATGTAAGTGACGTCGATGTTAACGATGTCGCCATCCTTCAGCGGCTTGTTGTCGGGAATGCCGTGGCAGACGACATGGTTGATCGAGGTGCAGGACGACTTGGTGTAGCCGCGATAGTTCAGCGTTGCCGGCAGCGCGCCGTTGTCCATGCCGAATTCGAAGACGAAGCGGTCGATGGTTTCCGTTGTCACACCGGGCTTGACCATTGGCACCAGCTCGTCAAGGCAGCGCGCCGTAAGATCGCAGGCCTTGCGCATGCCGGCAAAACCTTCCTCGCCATAAAGCCTTATTTGACCGGTGTTTCGAAGGGGGGCCGTGGCGGCGTCGAGATAGGTAACCATTTTTGTCCGTTTGCCGGCGTTGGCTCCAAAGGGAGCCGAGTGCCAAAATCTGCCCCAGATTTGGCACCGGAAGCCGCAAGGTTCAAGGACGAAGTGCGAGCGCGCCGTCCATTGCGGCTTTCCTTCGGCCATTCCATGGGTTAGGGCGGGTCCTGGATCCGGAGATTGCCTTGACGGCACCTGAACGCGAAAGATCGAAGCTGCTGCCGGTCAGGACCGCTTTTGCGGGCCTGATGGCGCTGCTGATGCTCGCGTTGCTGGGCTTTGCCCAGGCCGGAATTTCCGCGTCGGCCATTTCGCTCCAGGGTGGCTCCAGCATCAGCGCCGCCCGCCAGGGCGATACGATCGCGCTGCTCAGGACCTCCGGCAAGGCCCAGGCACTCGAGGTTCGGGCCAGCCGGCCGCTTCCCGTAAAGCTTGTCGGCGGCAATCCCGGCGTGCTTGCGCCCGCAGCCGATTTTCTGGTTATCGGCCAGGCGTTGCCAGCCGAAATGGGCGTCACGCCCGTATCGGCGAGCGCAACGGGCTCGCGCGCCAACCAGCCACGCGCACCGCCCGCCGCATAAGCCCCTGGCCGCTGAGCGCGGCATCCAAATCAAGACATTCCTTCGCGTCGCGATCCGGCGACGGCCGCCGGCCGTCCGCCGGTCGCGAGTGCATCAATTCGGATTTTCGTCAATGCAACGCATCAAGACGTTCAAGACACTCACCCGCGCGGCCGCCGCGGCCTGCTTCCTGGCGGTTCAGGCGGTGATCTGCATCGGCACCGTCTACTGGGCCGTTGCCGCTACCCTTCGCGTGGAAGGAACGGCGGCGATCGTGCTCGCCGCCATCTTCGCGCTGCCGTCCGCCTATGTGCTGATGGTGGTGACCCGCATGGCCTACGACGCGGAGACGGACCCGGCCAATCAGTAGCGGCAAAGGCATGGAGGAAGGGACAGGGGGGCAGGGCTGCGCGGGTTGTGTCGCCCTGTCATCTGGCCTGCGCGGATTGGCCGGCCGCCGGCCCGACGCATCCGTGAACCGATTGTTGACCGCACTGAGGTCACATTCCTGAGTCAGAAGGCCGCCAAAGCAACTTTTCACATCGAGCGGCGTTGCTGGGGCTGCGCCAGTTCGGGAGACAGGGAATGGACAGACTGCAATTCGAGGTGCCGGTGCGCATCACGCCCGCGCCCGGCCTGCCGGTCGAGGAAATCTACAGTGTCGAGCAGGCGCTCGATTTCCTGCAGGATTGGCCGAAGCGCCGGCAGGGCAAGATCTACGAAGCGGCCTTCAATGCCTGCTTCGGGGCGACGGTCGATGTGGCCAGCACCGAGGAAGCATGCCGGGCGTTTGCAACCTTCTGCCGCGTCAGCGGATTGCTGGCGAGGGACGCGATGTTTCTCGGCAAGCGCAGGGCAGGGACGCATCGCGAGGCGCGCGCCTGAGTCTTTGTTTCGTCCAGGTCTTTCCCAAGACCGTATCTACGGGCGACATGCACAAGGCGTTGATCGCACTGGTTCAGCCGCCAAACGACACGCCGCGGTAGCGCATTCCCACCTGGACGCCGCGCACGATCACGCGGGACAGGATCTCCATATCCAGCGGCATTTGCGGACGCCACACGTCGAGCAGGAGAGCGACGCGCGGCTGATCCGAGTTGTTCGTGACTTCGTGCTCGAACGTGTCGTCCCACAGCATGCATTCGCCATCGGCGATGCGCCTTTCCTCATGGTTGATCATCATGATCGTTGCCGGGCGGCCATCCGGCTGCTTCGGGATGACGAGGCCGAGATGGAAGCGCATGATGCCGCGAAATGGTCCGCGGTGCGGCGGGATGTGCTTGTGCGGGGCGAGGAACGAGATGGCCGCCGACTTGACCTCGGGGCATTCGGTGAGCAGCCGGCTCAGCACCGGCATGCGCGCGAGGTTTTCCGGGACCGTCATGTCATAGGCTTTGAGCACGAACATGCGCCAGTCGAGACCGTCATTGGCTGAGATATCGGCCTGCTCCGGCATGATGTCGTGGAAACGCGGCGCTTTGTTCAGCTTTGCCGCCAGCGCCTCGTCGCGGATGTCCTGCCAGGCGGCGGCGAACTTCGCTGCATTGGGAAAATGCGTGCCGGCATCAAGAATGGCCGGCGCATCTATGCGCTTTTCATAAATACGGCGGACCAGGTTGGTTCCGAGATCGTAGGCGCCTGTCATCTCATTACCTCAACGAGGCTGTTATATAGTGGGATATTGTTTGCGAGCGTCGCTCACGGAGATTTGTATGGTTGTCAACAGGCGGGGCCTCCCCTGCCTTTTCAAGGCTTCGCTCGCTGCATCGTGACCGCGCCACCGTTGCGGAGCGGCGGCGCCGGATGCGAACTTAACGATACGATGTTTTGCGAGGATGCCACCATGCCCATGCGCAGGATTGCGTTTTGCGCGGCAGCGATGATCGTTGCCGCCACAAATTTCGCCGATGCACGGCCCGACTCACGCAAAATGACCTGCGCGCAGACCCAGGCGCTGATCCAGAGCCGGCATGCGGTGGTGCTGACCACCGGGGCGAACACCTATGAGCGCTATGTCCGCCAATTCGGCAACGAGTGCGATGCCCCCTACGTGCCGATGGTCGACTATGTCACGGCCAGTGACGGGCGGTGCATGGTCTATCGGTGCGAAGAGCCGGCGCCGATGATTCCGGATTGATCCGAGACCGCCGCTTCGCTCTTGCCGGGAGCCCGCCGCCGAGCGCCCCGCTGCCTCTCACTTGACCTTCTTAATCTCCGGGCCTGACGGCTGGTCGGTCGCTGGAGCTGGCGTGCAATCCTGCCCTTTGCATTCCAGGGCGGGGTCGTCCTTCGGCGGCAGGCAATTCTGCCCCTGGCAATGAACGGGCGGCTGCGCCGGGTCGCCGTTCGGCTGGGTGGGCTGATCTTCGGCGCGGGCGGGCTGCAGCCCGGCCAGGCCGGTCATTGCAACGCATAAGAGCGCTGTCCGAAGCAGGTTCATCCGCGCCTCCATGTCGAGGCAGAACTCTACACCGTCTGATCGTTGCCAACATGCGTCACCCAATAACGCCGTTAATGACGGGTTTCAGCCGGGAAGCGCGAGGTGCCGGATTTTGGAGCTGTTCAGGGGAGATAAGTCTGGTACGCCCAAGGGGAATCGAACCCCTGTTACCGCCGTGAAAGGGCGGTGTCCTAACCGCTAGACGATGGGCGCGCTCAGACGAAGCGGCTTATAATTGCGTTGTTGGCAACCGGCAACCCATCTGCCGCCACATGCGACAACTTTTTTCAAAGGGCTGCAAAAGCCGGCTTTCGGGGCAGGCACGGTTTGCGATCTCGCTTGGTGGCGCACCCTTGGAGATTAGTCGGGACTTCCCTCGCGATCGTCATTCTATGGCGGAGCAAGGAGCGAAGCGACGCGGCGCAGACCATAGAATCCATTCCGTTACCTGTGAGCGTTGCAACGGGGCAGAATCTGCGCCGCTGCACTCCACGGTCGAGGTAACGGAATGGATCCTCGGGTCTGCGCGTCCGCTTCGCTCCCGCTCCGCCCGTGGATGACGAAGCTCGGAAGACTTTGGCCAATTGCGAACGCCCCGACGGCTTGTTGGAGCAGCGTGCTATGCCTGGGCCAAGCCGAATATCAGCCGTCTTCTCCACCGCCGCTGCGGCGACGGCAGCGCCAGTTCCAGTCGCGCTCGGGGCCGACGTCGACATGGATGGATTCGGTGTGGCAGTAGGTGCCGACGCCGCCACGGCCGGGCATCGTGCGGACATAATTCGCCAGCTCCCATTTCGAGACGCCGGGCACCTGGATGTCTGCGGCGGCGCAGTACATGTGCAGCGAGTTCTTGGCGCCGTTGGCGCGGCGGTTGCGCGAGGGGTCGCGGTAGCCGGAGGTGACGATCATCTTGCGGCCGAAATGGCCCTCGATCGTCTTCAGCACCCGCACCAGCGACGGCTTGAGGCAGGCGACGTCGACGCTTTCGTTCTGCTTCAGAAGGCCGTTGGGCGCGAGCCTTGCCATGCCGGCGGCCGAGGCCACCTGATAGGAACCGCCGCCGCCCTCGTCCTCGTTGAGGTCGACGTCGCTCTCGTCGTCGATGCCGGACTTGCGCTTGATCTCGAACAGCGCGGTCTGGCGCACGCCGGGCAGCGCGTCGGCGCCGGTGATGTGATAGCTCGGGTCGTCGAGCGAGGCGAGTTGCACCGGCTTTGCGGCCGGCGTCGCGGAGGCCAGCTCAACGATCGGCTTGGCGGGAGCCGGCGCGTCGGTTGCGGTCTTGGCCTGCGCCGCCGGTTGGTCGCCGGAGCGCGAATTGTTGATCAGCGGCGCGGGTGCTGCCGATGCCGGCGTGGTGCTGAACAGCGAGGCGAACAGGCTCTTCTTTGGCGCGGCGACCTGCGGCTGCGCCGGCTCGCCCGCGGTCACATAGACGCCGTTGCTCATGGCCTGCGTGGTCGCCTGCGCCTTGGACGCAATGGCGGCGGCATCGCCGGCGGCGATCTGCTGGGCCACGGCTTGCGTCTGTTCCGTCGTTTGCGCCGGCTGAACCAGCGGTTGCGGTGTGTTGCCGGCAATCGCGGCGGCGCCGGCGGGCACCACGACGGCGGGGAAGGCGGCTTGCGGCCGCGTCTCCGGCACATAGGCGACCTTCTCGGGCAAAGGCGGGTCGCCTTCGCTCATCACGGTCGCTGCCGCATCGGCAGTCGCGGATGCCGCCTGAGCCGACGAATCGGCGGTTGTTGCCGCCTTGGCGCCGGATGTCGCGCTCATTTCGGTGGCGGTTGAATTGTAGGCAGGCGAAACGACCGACATCGTCGGGTCGCCGGTCGATGTGCAGGAGGCCAGAAGCACGGAGAAAAGCGCTGCCGCTATGCTGCGACCTTCCCTTCGTGCAAGACGCCAACCTACTGATTTCAAAATAAATTCCCCCTCGGCATCCGGTCGGTCCGTCATCGCCGCGCCACTCCAGCATTGCGCTGCGATAACCCTCCTGTTCCCAACCGGAAACGGGATATGTGTCGAATCTGCAAGCCTCGAAATTATTCTGCGTCGGAAGGCGAATTGAGGCCGTGAAACGATTGACGCCACCATTTCGCCCTGTTTTGGCGGCCCGTCAACTCACCAGACATTACAGTCCGTTACACACGCACCTTGACATAGGTGCCCGGCGCATCCCCCAAGGTTTTCATACGCTTGCCCGGTTTGCGGGCGGGCACGCGGATGTTGTCCTGGTTCTCGATCCAGTGTTGCCAGTGCGTCCACCAGGAGCCTTGATGCTCGTGCGCGGCGGCAAGCCAGGCGTTGAAGTCGCCCACCGGCTTGCCGCCGGTCCAGTACTGGTACTTTTTGGCGGCAGGCGGGTTGACGACGCCTGCGATGTGGCCGGAACCCGCCATTACATATTCGACGTCGCCGCCGAAGAACCGCGAGCCCAGGAACACCGAAAGCGCCGGCGCGATGTGGTCTTCCTTCGTGGCAAGGTTGTAGACGGGGATCGTGATGTCGGCCAGCGACACCGTGCGGCCGGCAAGCTCCATCGTGCCGCGCGAAAGATTGTTCTCGAGATAGCAGTTGCGCAGATAGAAGGAGTGGTTGGCCGCCGCCATGCGCGTGGAATCGGAATTCCAGTAGAGCAGGTCGAAGGGCAGGGGCTCTTTGCCGCGCATGTAGTTGTTGATGACATAGGGCCAAATCAGGTCGCCCGAGCGCAGCATGTTGAAGGCGGTGGCCATCTTGGTGCCTTCGAGATAGCCCTTCTCGCTCATCGAACGCTCGACGGCGGCGACCTGGTCCTCGTCGACGAAGACCTTGAGGTCCCCGGCATAGGTGAAGTCGACCTGGGTGGTGAAAAAGGTGGCCGATTTGATGCGGTGGTCGCCTTCCTGCGCCAACAGGGCCAGGGCAGCGGCAAGCAGGGTGCCGCCGACGCAATAGCCGATGGCGTTGACTTCCTTCTCGCCGGTCGCCTTCTCCACCATGTCGAGGCCGTATTGCAGGCCTTCGCGGATATAGGCTTCCCAACCCTTGGCGCCGTGGCGCTCGTCGGGGTTGATCCAGGAGATGACGAAGACCGTGTGGCCCTGCTCGATCGCCCAGCGGATGAAAGATTTCTGCGGGTTGAGGTCGAGGATGTAGAATTTGTTGATCCATGGCGGGCAGATCAGCAGCGGCCGCTTCAGCACCGTTTCCGTCACCGGATCGTATTGGATGATTTCGGCGACATCACTGCGGCCGATGACCTTGCCGGGCGTGGTGGCGATGTTCTTGCCGATTTCGAAGGGCGTGTAGTCGGCCTGGCGCAGCTTCAGGTCGCCGCGGCCGGCGGCGATGTCTTCTGCCAGCATCTTCATGCCGCGCACCAGGTTCTCGCCGTTGGAGGCGACAGTCTCGCGAAACAGTTCCGGATTGGTCAGGATGAAGTTCGACGGCGCGATCGCGTTCGACACCTGCTTGACGTAGAAGCTCGCCTTGTGGCGGGTGTGGTCGTCCAGGCCCTCGGCATGCTCGACGAGCTCGTTCGCCCAGCGCGAGGTGACGAGATAGGCCTGCTTGAGGAAATCGAAGAAGGCGTTGCGGCCCCATTCGGGATCCTGGAAGCGCTTGTCGCCGCGCTCGGGCTGAACCGCGTCCGGCGGCGCCTCGGTGTTGGGATTGACCTTCTGGATGGCGTTCGCCCAGACCGTCATATAGCCGGCGAACAGACGCGTCTGCGCTTCGAGCGCGCGCTGCGGGTCGCCCAGCCAGTATTCCGACAGCTTGGAGAAGGTCTTGACCATGTCGACGACCGGTTCGGCGACATGGTCGCGCA
Source organism: Mesorhizobium sp. M2E.F.Ca.ET.209.01.1.1 (assembly GCF_004010375.2). Taxonomy (NCBI): domain Bacteria; kingdom Pseudomonadati; phylum Pseudomonadota; class Alphaproteobacteria; order Hyphomicrobiales; family Phyllobacteriaceae; genus Mesorhizobium; species Mesorhizobium sp. M2E.F.Ca.ET.209.01.1.1. The sequence goes on from NZ_SADP02000003.1 coordinate 425,085, forward strand.
CCTCACCTTTCTCGCGCGGCTCGGTCCAGGCGGAAGCCGCCTTGCCGGCCTGCTCTATCATGCGCGCGATGTTCAAGGCGAAGCGCTCGGGGTCCTTCACCAGATATTGCTCGATGGCCGAAGGTCCGCCATTTTCCGCTTTGTCCGAATCGTCAGGTTTGGACATGGTCCGCGGGGTTCCTCCCGGAGCGTTTTCTTGACATATTACCATGGGACATCTGACCGGGTCCAATTCGCTGTAACCCGGCTGCCAGGAAAACAATATGACGATTAATGTTGGCGGGACTTTTTTTCTCAGGCCGGGTTCGATCTGCCGCAAGGCGGTGCTGGCCGGGCTGGTCGGCGTGCTGTTGCCCGCCGGCGGGTGCACGAGCACCAGCACCAACAATGCAGCGCCGACCGCCTTGACCGAAGGCCCCAAGGACACCGGCTCCTACCCGAATCTCAACATTCCCCCGCAGGTGGCCGCCAAGCAGCTCACCAAGGAGGAGACCGCGGCGAACCTCGCCAAGCTCAAGGCCGAGCAGCAGGCGCAGGCTGCCAAGGGCGGCAGCGTCAAGGCGCCGGCGAATTCCACGGCGCTGAAGACGCTTGCCAAGACGCATGGCGACGACACGCTGAAGCAGATCGAGGGCAAATGCGACCCGACCCTCGACCCTAACTGCAATTAGGTTTATATCGCGCGCCGAAAGCGCCCCCTTCGATCGTCTGGAACTAACATGGAAGAATTTCACAAGGTCCGCCGGCTTCCGCCTTACGTGTTCGAGCAGGTCAACCGGCTGAAGGCCAGCGCCCGTTCGCGCGGCGCCGACATCATCGACCTTGGCATGGGCAATCCGGACCTGCCGACGCCGAAAGCCATCGTCGACAAATTGTGCGAGGTGGTGCGCGATCCGCGCACGCATCGCTATTCGTCCTCGCGCGGCATTCCGGGCCTGCGCCGCGCCCAAGCCAACTACTATGCCCGCCGCTTCGGCGTGAAGCTCAACCCCGACACGCAAGTGGTGGCGACGCTGGGCTCAAAGGAAGGCTTCGCCAACATGGCGCAGGCGATCACCGCACCGGGCGACGTGATCCTGTGCCCCAATCCGACCTATCCGATCCATGCCTTCGGCTTTATCATGTCGGGCGGCGTCATCCGTTCGCTGCAGGTCGAGCCCGATGACGGCTTCATCCCGGCGGTCGAGCGCGGTATCCGCCATTCGATCCCGAAGCCGCTGGCGCTGATCCTCAACTATCCGTCGAACCCGACGGCGCTGGTCGCCTCGCTCGACTTCTACAAGGACGTGGTCGCCTTCGCGAAGAAGAACGACATCATCATCCTGTCCGATCTTGCCTATTCCGAGATTTATTTCGACGGCAATCCGCCGCCTTCGGTGCTGCAGGTGCCGGGCGCGATGGATATCTGCGTCGAGTTCACCTCGATGTCGAAGACCTTCTCCATGCCGGGCTGGCGCATGGGATTCGCTGTCGGCAACGAGCGGCTGATCGCGGCGCTGACACGCGTGAAGTCCTATCTCGACTATGGCGCGTTCACGCCGATCCAGGTGGCGGCCGCGCATGCGCTGAACGGCGATGGCGCCGACATCGAGGAGGTGCGCGAGGTCTACCACAAGCGGCGCGACGTGATGGTCGATTCCTTCGGCCGCGCCGGCTGGACCATACCCGCGCCCGCTGCCTCGATGTTCGCCTGGGCGCCGATCCCGGAACAGTTCCGCCATCTCGGCTCGCTCGAATTCTCCAAGCTGCTCATCGAGCATGCGGATGTCGCGGTGGCGCCGGGTGTCGGCTTCGGCGAGCACGGCGACGATTATGTGCGCGTGGCGCTGGTCGAGAACGAGCACCGGATCCGTCAGGCCGCGCGCAACATCAAGCGCTTCCTGGCATCGACCGCCAAGCAGCCCAACAATGTGGTGCCGCTCGCCGCTCGGCGCTGAGTCTGCCTTATATCCATAGAATTTTTGAGGGGCGTCGCCGGACATGGCTGAAGCGTTGCGTGTTGGAATTGCCGGCCTCGGCACGGTTGGCGCCTCGGTGGCGCGTGTGCTGCGCGACAAGGCGGCGGAGCTCACCCGCCAATGCGGCCGCGACATCGTCGTGACGGCAGTTTCGGCCCGCGATCAGAAGCGCGACCGCGGCATCGATCTCAGCGCCGCGAAATGGTTCGACGATCCGGTCAAGCTGGCCGAAAAGGCTGACATCGACGTCTTCGTCGAGCTGATCGGCGGCGACGAGGGACCGGCGCGGCTTTCGGTAAAGGCGGCGCTCGAGGCGGGCCGGCATGTCGTCACCGCCAACAAGGCGCTGCTTGCCAAGCATGGCGTGGCGCTTGCCGAGATCGCCGAGAAGAAGGGCGTTCTGCTCAATTACGAGGCGGCGGTGGCCGGCGGCATCCCGGTCATCAAGACGATGCGCGAGGCAATGGCCGGCAACGCGGTGACGCGTGTCTTCGGCATCCTCAACGGCACCTGCAACTACATCCTGACCCGCATGGAAGCCGAAGGCATCTCGTTCGATGCCTGCCTGAAGGACGCGCAGCGGCTGGGCTATGCCGAGGCCGATCCGACCTTCGACATCGAAGGCCACGATACGGCGCACAAGCTGTCGATCCTGACCAGCCTTGCCTTCGGCACGAAGATCGCCGCCAACGACATCTATATGGAAGGCATCTCCAACATCACCCAGGCCGACATCCGCGCGGCGGCCGACCTCGGCTACCGCATCAAGCTGCTCGGCGTCGCTCAGCGGACCGACAGCGGCATCGAGCAGCGCGTCCATCCGACGATGGTGCCGACGGCGTCGGTCATCGCGCAGGTGCACGGCGTCACCAACGCCGTGGCGATCGAGACCGACATTCTGGGCGAGCTTCTGCTTTCTGGCCCCGGCGCCGGCGGCAATGCCACCGCCTCGGCGGTGATCGGCGACATCGCCGATATCGCCAAGAGCCGGCCCGGCTTCCAGCACGCGCCGGTGTTCGGCTGGCCGGCGAAGGAGTTGAAGCCTTACAAGAAGGCGCAGATGCGCAGCCATGCCGGCGGCTACTTCATCCGGCTGACCGTGCATGACCGCACCGGTGTCTTCGCGGCCATCGCCAAGCGCATGGCCGACAACGACATCTCGCTGGAATCGATCGTCCAGCAAGCGGCCGGCACGGAAACAGAGGCGCAGAAGACGGTCATCCTCGTCACCCACGAGACGACGGAAGCGGCGGTGCGCAAGGCGGTCGAAGGCATCACCAAGGACGGTCATCTGACCGACAAGCCGCAAGTGATCCGCATCGAGCGGGCGGAATAAGTCAGGTCCGATTCCGTCTTCAATCGATTGATTTTGCTGTCATTTCGAAAAATGACGGGCCAAGTCTTGCCGTTGTCATGGAGCTTTGCCAGAAGAAGCCCGCCTCTGGCGGGAGGCGGAGCAATTCCGGTGCTCAACCGTTCTGGGATTGCTCGACGCAAACAGACAACGAGGAATGCGTAATCCATGAACATCGCCCAGAACATTGCTGCCGGCCTCGACCGGATCCTCACCATGGAAGTGGTGCGCGTCACCGAGCGGGCCGCCGTCGCGGCCGCCAGGCTGCGCGGGCGCGGCGACGAGAAGGCGGCCGACCAGGTGGCTGTCGATGCGATGCGCCAGGAGCTCAATCGCCTCGCCATCAAGGGCACGGTGGTGATCGGCGAGGGCGAGCGTGACGAGGCGCCGATGCTCTATATCGGCGAGGAGGTCGGCACGGGCAAAGGCCCGGCCGTCGACATCGCGCTCGATCCGCTCGAGGGCACGACAATCTGCGCGAAGAACCTGCCCAACGCGCTGGCCGTCATCGCCATTGCGGAAAAGGGCAGCCTGCTGTTCGCCCCCGACGTCTATTTGGACAAGATCGCGATCGGCCCCGGCTATCCGGAAGGCCTGATCGACATCGACGCCTCGCCGGCGGAAAACCTCGCCAACCTGGCCAAGGCCAAGGGCGTGGCGGTTTCCGACATCACTGCCTGCATCCTCGACCGGCCGCGTCACGCCAAGCTGATCGACGCCGTGCGCGCCACGGGCGCGGCGATCCGGCTGATCGGCGACGGCGATGTCGCCGGCGTCATCCACACCACCGACCCAGACGAGACCGGCATCGATATCTATCTCGGCACCGGCGGCGCGCCGGAAGGTGTGCTGGCGGCGGCAGCGTTGCGCTGCGGGCAGATGCAGGGCCGGCTGATCCTCGACACGCCGGAGAAGGTGGCGCGGGCCGAGAAGATGGGCATTTCCGATCCGAAGCGCGTCTATCGCGCGCAGGACATGGCGCGCGGCGACGTGCTCTTTGCGGCGACCGGAGTCACCGACGGCAACCTGCTCGATGGGGTGAAGTTCGGCCGCACCTTCATCACCACCCACACCATCGTGCTGCGCTCGTCCTCGCGCACGGTTCGCGAGATCAAGGCGCGCCACCAGGATCTGGACAAGTTCTGATTTCGCCTCGCTTCGGGGCTTTGCGAAAAGCCTTCCATAGTTATCCCCGAATTGCTCACTTCCCTGCAATTGCTCCCGCCGTCGCATATTGATATCTGCCCAGGATGATGTGCAGACGGCGCGTCGCATGACGGGCGAGAAACGGTTCTTCCTCGATGTCAGGCAGTCGGCGACCGGTGTTTCCTGGCAACACCGGCTGACCGAGCGGCAGGACATGGCCGCCTTGGCGATCGCGCAGGGCCACGGCGTGCCCGACATCGTTGCACGGGTGCTTGCCGGGCGCGGCGTCAGCGCGGAGCAGGCCGAGCGCTTCCTCGACCCGACCATTCGCGAGCTTCTGCCGAATCCGGCATCGCTGACCGATATGGAGAAAGCGGCGGCGAAGCTCGCCGATGCGATCGTCTCGCGCGAGAAAGTGGCAATCTTCGGCGACTACGATGTCGACGGCGCCGCCTCGTCGGCGCTCCTGAAACGCTTTCTCACGCATTTTTCGGTGCCGTCCGAAATCTATATCCCGGACCGCATCTTCGAGGGCTACGGGCCCAATCCGGAAGCCATGCGCGAGCTGATCTCGCGCGGCGCGAAGCTGATCGTCACCGTCGATTGCGGCACCAACAGCGCGACCTCGATCGAAGCGGCCAGAGAAGCCGGCGCGGACGTCGTGGTGCTCGACCACCACCAGGTCGGCGGGCCGCTGCCGCCGGCGGTGGCCGTGGTCAATCCCAATCGCGAGGACGATTTGTCGGGGCAGGGGCATTTGTGCGCCGCCGGCGTCGTCTTCCTGTGCCTGGTCCAGACGGCAAAGCTGCTGCGCGAACGGCTGCCGAACGCCGCGCCAGTCGACCTGCTTTCGCTGCTCGACCTCGTGGCGCTGGCAACGGTCTGCGACGTGGTGCCGCTCACCGGCGTCAATCGGGCCTTCGTGGTCAAGGGGTTGCAGGTATTGCGTCAGCAGAAGAATGAGGGGCTGGCGGCGCTGGCGCGGGTCTCGCGCATCGGCGAGCCGATCAACACCTTCCATCTGTCCTTCCTGATCGGGCCACGCATCAATGCGGGCGGCCGTATCGGGGATGCGGCGCTCGGCAGCCGGCTTTTGGCCACCGACGATCCCGTCGAGGCGGCAAGCATCGCCGAGACGCTCGACCGGCTGAACCAGGAACGGCAGCAGATGGAGCAGGAGATGCTGGCGCAGGCGCGCGCCGAGGCTGATGCCGAGCTTGCCGGCGGCAACGGTCCGGCAATCATCGTCACCGCCAGCAACAGCTGGCATCCGGGCATTGTCGGGCTGATTGCCTCGCGGCTCAAGGACTATGCGCGCCGGCCGGCCTTCGCCATCGCCTTCAATTCGACCGGTATCGGCACGGGTTCCGGCCGTTCGGTGACCGGCTTCGATCTTGGCCGGCTGGTGCGCGAGGCAGCGGATGCCGGGCTGATCGTCAAGGGCGGCGGCCATGCGATGGCCGCAGGCATCACCGTCGAGCGCGCCAAGCTCGGCGAACTGCGCGCCTTTTTCGAGGAGCGCGCCGCGGCCGATGTCTTCCGGCTGCAGAACGAGGAAAGCCTGGCGATCGACGGCGCGCTGGCCGCGGAGGGCGCCACCATCGCGCTGCTCGATGCGCTGGAGAAAGCCGGGCCGTTCGGCGCCGGGCACATCGCGCCGGTATTCGTGCTGCCGCGCCACCGGCTGACCGACGCGCGCGCGATCGGAACCAATCACATTCGCGTGGACCTGCAGTCGCAAAGCGGTGGCAACATCCAGGCGATCGCCTTCCGTGCCGTCGACACGGCGCTCGGCGAATTCCTGTTCAAGAACAGAGGCAGGACCGTGCACATCGCCGGTTCGCTGTCGGGCAATTACTGGAACGGCAACCGCACGGTGCAGTTTCGCATCAGCGATGCGGCGCTCGCTTAAGGTGTGTCACACCAGAACGGACTGCAGCCGGGTCAGTTCGCTGATCTGCGACTTCGTCGTCTGGTAACCAATGCTGATCGCCTCGTCGGCGCGGTGGAATTCCGTCAGGCCGATATGGCTGAGCTTCGGCTGCAGCGACATGTCGGGCGGATCGCCGGCCAGCCTGGCGCGCGAAATCCGGTCCTGGATGATGTTGAAGGCCTCGACCATGACGCCGGTGATGCCAAGGCGGCTCTGGTGCGACTGGGGATTGAACTGGCCGGGTCGCGGAGCGTCTTTCTCGACGACCAGCTCGCCGGCGTTGTGCTTGATGACGGCGGCGCGTCCGAACAGATCGTAATGCAGGTTGACCGCCACGACGAGCGGCTGCTCGTAGGCGCGGCAGACCGAGACCGGCACCGGATTGACCAGCGCGCCGTCGACCAGCATGCGGCCGTTGCAGGCCACCGGCTCGAAGACGCCGGGCAGCGCGTAGGAAGCGCGCATGGCGGTGACGAGCGAGCCGCTCGACAGCCAGATCTCGTGGCCGGTGCGGATTTCGGACGCGACGGCGACAAAGGGTTTCGACAGGTCGTCGAAGCGGGCGCCGTCGAGATGCTCGCGCAGACGCTGATCGAGCTTCATGCCGCCGAACAGACCACTGCCGCGCAGATTGAGATCGAGCAGGCCGAAGATACGCCGCTTGGTCAGGCTTCTGGCGAACTCTTCCAGTTCGTCGAGCTTGCCGGCCAGGTAGCAGCCACCGACCAGCGCGCCGACCGAGGTGCCGGCGATCATCGACACTTCGATGCCGGCTTCGTCGAGCGCGCGCAGCACGCCGATATGGGCCCAGCCGCGCGCGCAGCCGCCGCCGAGCGCCAACGAGATGCCGGTCTTCCTGCCGGACTTAGGATCTGGCAAGCCGCCGAATGACGCGGGGCCGTTGGCCTCCCGAACGTCAGGTTTGCTGCGCAATGACGCCCATTCGAGCATCACGATCTCCCTTGTCCCATATCCCTTCTATCAAAAGGATATTTGAGAATAGTGAATCTGAGTGGTTTGTGAATATTGAATGGTTCACGCCGGCTTCCGATACGTCTGGTCCGTATCGAACAGCGGCTTGCTGCCATCGTCGGCAAGCGTCGCCTTGCCGTCGTTGAACCCCACCGTCCGATAAAAGCAGGAACGCCGACCGGTGTGACAAGTTGCGTCGTGGCCCAACACTTTGACGCGCAACCATATCGCGTCCTGGTCACAATCCGTGCGCATCTCGACGATGTGCTGGAAATTGCCGGAGGTCTCGCCCTTCTTCCACAGCGCGCTGCGCGAGCGCGACCAGTAATGTGCGATGCCGGTTTCGAGCGTCAGCGCCAGCGCTTCGGCATTCATATGCGCGACCATCAACAGCATGCCGTCAGCGGCGTCCGTCACGACGACGGTGACGAGGCCTGCGGCATCGAAGCGCGGAGAAAGAACAGAACCTTCCTCCAGCGCCTTCTTGTCTGACGGAGCTTTCGGGAACTGCAGTGCCGGTAGTTCTTTGCTTTGGACCATGATCTTATCCGAAAACCGGTCTCCACTTTTCGGGATCATGGTCCGCCGGCCGGTCATCAGCCGCCGGCGCGCACCATGGTGACGAAGCGGACCTGCTCCTCGGGCGTGTCCTTGAAGACGCCTGTGAAAGTGGAGGTCAGCGTGGTCGAATCCTGCTTGCGGATGCCGCGCATGGCCATACACATATGCTCGGCCTCGAGCATGACGGCGACGCCGCGCGGGTTGAGCACGTCCTGGATGACGCCGGCGATCTGCGCGGTCATTGCCTCCTGCGTCTGCAGGCGATGCGCGAAGATGTCGACTACGCGTGCGATCTTGGACAAGCCTACGACCTTGCCGTCCGGCAGATAGCCGACATGCGCCTTGCCGATGATCGGCACCATGTGGTGCTCGCAATGCGAATGGAATTTTATGTTCCTGACGATGACGAGATCGTCATAGCCGGCAACTTCCTCGAAGGTGCGGCCGAGCTCGTCGGCCGCGCACATATCATAGCCGTTGAACATTTCGCGGAAGGCCTTGGTGACACGCTTGGGCGTGTCGATCAGGCCTTCGCGGTCCGGATTGTCGCCGGTCCAGCGCAACAGCGTGCGCACGGCGGCCTCCACCTCGGCCTCGCTCGGCCGGTCGGTGACCGGCTTTTCCATATATTCGGACGGGGGCATGATTTTCTTGATGACGGCATCCATAAAGGCGTCTCCCGTAGTCCCACTCAAGGGTGGGACGAGTTGAACGGACCACGACCTTTTGGGTGAAAATCGCCCATTTCCATCCCGCAAGCGGCGTGAACATGTGGGCAGGGACAATGGCCTGTCATCGCCTTGTCGATGCCCGACTGCCACCATTATATATGGTTCTGACGGAGCGAAAGGAAGACGCGAGAGCGGCAAAGCCTGTTCGCTGGGCGGCGACGGATTGGAAAAATATGATCGACGACGTCTACAATGCGAAAATTCTCGGCTTCGCCGGAAATATAGGGCGGATCGGCCGGCTCGACGATGCCGACGCGACGGCCAGGGCACATTCCAAATTGTGCGGCTCGACCGTCACCGTCGACCTCAAGATGGATGGCGATGTGGTCACCGATTTCGCCCACGACGTGAAGGCCTGCGCGCTCGGCCAGGCCTCGTCGTCGATCATGGCCCAGCATGTGGTCGGCGCCAGGGCCGACGAATTGCGTGCCGTGCGCGAGACCATGCTGAAGATGCTCAAGGAAAACGGCGCGCCGCCGGAAGGCCGCTTCGCCGACCTCAAATATCTGGAACCGGTGCGCGACTACAAGGCGCGCCACGCCTCCACCATGCTGACCTTCGATGCGGTGGTCGACGCGATCGGCCAGATCGAGAAGAAGCGCGCCGGACAGGCGGCTTAGGTTTCGCTTTTCCCGGGACTATTCCTCAACTCCTCGACGAGCCAGTCTGAAAAGGTCTTCGCTGGCCAGCTCAGATGCTGGAAATCAGGAGCGACAAGCCAGTACGCCCCAAATGGAACTTCCATCTCGAAGGGACGTACAAGCAAGCCGGCTCGCAGGTCGGCACCGTTCAGTATGCGATCCCCCAAGGCGACGCCATGCCCGAGCTTCGCCGCCTGCATGGCAAGCGCGGCATCGGTGAACAACGGCCCTCTCTGAAGCGCGAGGTCCGGAAGGCCCATCGCATGGAACCATGTGGCCCAGCCGTCACGATTGTAGTCATGCAACAGCGTGTAATGCCGCAGGTCAGCAGGTGTTGCCAGCGGGACGCCTGATGCCAGAAGGTCTAAGGCCAGGACTGGTGTCACCATCACATCAACCAGATGCTTTGCTTGTGTGCGCGCCCATGAACGAGCATTCGCTCCGTAACGAATGGCAAGTTCTGCTTCGTTGCCACGAAACTCTATAAGGCGAGATTCGGCATCGACCGAGATGTCGATCTGCGGGTATTGCAGCCTGAACGAATTGAGACGCTGGATTAGAAACTCGCCGGCAAAAGACGGCTCGACGCTCACCCGTAGTGCGCTCTGCTCCGGCCTGCTGACGATTTGCGATAGACGGCGGTCGATATCGTCAAAGCTGGTTGTCAGTTGACTGAGCAGGGCCTGGCCCGCTTCCGTCAGCTCAACCCTGCGATGAAGCCGTTCGAAAAGCGGCTTGCCGATCAAGGCTTCGAGTTCTCTGATCTGGCGGCTGATCGCAGCCTGTGAAACGTAAAGCTCTTCCGCCGCGCGGCTGAAGCTCAAGTTCCGGCCTGCCGCTTCGAAACTTCTCAGCGCCGTCAGCGGCAGCCGGCTACGCTTCATCTCGCATAATCTCAAGTTATCCGAAGCCGAAAATATACTCGTTTGAGAACAAAGGCCAGCGGCGGTCTTATCGGTGCTCAAAGGAGCACCGCCATGTACCAGTTTCTGGCCATTTTAACCGAAGTGGTACGGATCGCGACCCTTCAATGGCGTGGCGAAGCCAGCCGTGGTCACGACTGCCGGGATCATCAGGATTCCTTCCGCCGTCATGAGCCATGGACCGACAAGCGCCCCATCCGCCGATCCAGGCGGTGAGAAGCCGACCCAGGCGATAAAAGGCAAAGGATCGTTGCGTTCGCGGCCCAAAGCTCACATCTATCGGGTGGATGAACGCACCATGGAGCTGACTGGTTGACTGATCACCAGGGGCATACGCATAGCGCCCGGCCGATCCAGCGCGGACGCAATTGGCCGGGGCCATGGCGCAAGACGCCCGGGCGCATCCTCGGCACGTCGCTCGTGCGCCTGTATCAGTTGACGCTCTCAGGTTTCGTCGGCAACAGCTGCCGGCACCTGCCGACTTGCTCCGAATACGCGCATGAGGCGATCGCCCGTCACGGCCTGTGGGCCGGCGGCTGGATGGGGCTGTTCCGGGTCATGCGCTGCGGGCCGTTCGGAACGCATGCCATCGACCGCGTCCCGGAGGTGCTTGCGGCCCGCTATGTCTGGTTCATGCCCTGGCGTTACTGGCAAATCGGCAAGCGGCGCGGCGACCCCGAAATCTGATTGCATCGCCGTTACCCGGCCCGGATTTTAACGGTCCGGTAGGGTTAACGCGAAGCTGCACAAACATTGCCAATTTGAGACAAAATCGAGACAAGTCGCCTCGCTAAGCCGCTCCCGCAATCTCATACCGGAGTGACTTCGCCATGCGCCAGATGGACCGCTACCCCTTCATTTTTGCCATCGTCCTTTTCCTTCTGGCCTGGATGCTCGGCTTGCCGGTGCGGGCGCAATCGGCACCGCTCAGCGACATCCACTGTACGCTGATCCAGGATCAGCAAAGCGGCGAAACGCTTTACCAGGACGGTGTCTGCGACAAGCGCGTTAGTCCGGCCTCGACGTTCAAGGTGCCGCTCGCGCTGATCGGCTACGATGCCGGAATCTTAAGCGACGCGCACATGCCGAGCTGGGACTACAAGCCGGAATTCAGGGCGGCGAAGCGCGACCAGAAGACCGTCGATCCGACGATCTGGGAACGCGATTCCATCGTCTGGTACTCGCGCGAGATCACGCGGCGGCTCGGCGCCGAAAAGTTCGCCGACTACGTTTCGAAATTCAGCTATGGCAACAAGGACGTCTCGGGCGATGCCGGCAAGGAGAATGGACTGACGCAATCCTGGATCAATTCCTCGCTCGAAATATCGCCGGTCGAGCAGACGGAATTGCTGCGCCATTTCCTCGCGGGCAAGATGCCGGTGTCGGCGAGGGCGCATGAGATGACCAAGGCGATCCTGCCGAGCTTCGCGGCGGGGGACTGGGCGGTGCAGGGCAAGACGGGCAGCACGAGGCTCGGCCAGGACGGCAAGCGCTCGCTCGGCTGGTTCGTCGGCTGGGCCGAGAAGGACGGCCGAAAGATCGTCTTTGCCAGGTTGGTCGTCGATACGAAACGCACCGACGCGCCGAAAGGTCTCGCGACGCGAGCAAGCTTCCTCAAAGACCTGCCGCAACTGGTGAAGTAGCTTTTTCTCAGATGCTGCGGCGGGCGCGCAGGATGTGTCCGCCGGAATTGTTTTTGGTGCTCGGCGACCTGGCAAAACGGGCGGCGATGTCGCCGCTGTCGAGATCCTCGATATCATTGAAGCCGAGATCGGCGAGCGACTTGGCCAACTCATCGGGAACAAAGAGACTGATCCAGGGCTCGCCGATCGCCGCGACGCGCGCCGCGTAGAAGGCAAGCGTCGCCCGGCCCGCGGCGTCGCGGTTCCCGGCCGGCTCGCTGTAGTCGAAGACGACTTCCGAGCCGGCGACGCCGGCAATGTAGCCAAGCGTTGCAAAAATCGCTTCGCGCGTCAGGTAGGGCACGACTCCCAGCCAGATGAAGAAGCTCGGCTCATCCGGCTTCAGGCCCGCCGCCGCCAGTTCCCCTGCCAGGCTCTGGTGTTCGAAATTGACCGGCACGAAGGCGGCGCCGTCCGGCTCGGCAAGACCGGCCTCGGCGATGCGTTGGCGTTTCCAGGCCTGTGTGGCCGGATGATCGACCTCGAACACTGTGACGTCCGGATATGGATTGCGCAGCGAGAAGGTGTCGAGGCCGGCGCCAAGCACCACGACCTGGCGGACGCCGCGCCGCACCGCCGCCGCCAGCCAGTCTTCGGCAAGGCGGGCGCGTGATGTAACGAATAGGCGCATGCGACGGCCATGCTCGTCTTCCTGCGAGAGTTCCCCGGCGTTCGGCGCGGCCTCGCCCAGAATCGCAAGCGCATAGGGATCGCGAAACAGCGCCGCCTGCGGTGAAAATTGATGAAGAGCCCGCAAGCGCGCGACGCGCAGGGCGGTTCGGCTGGGTGATGCGTCTTCCATGTCCATATACAAGCCGCGCCGCGCGGCGTTCACAAGCCCGCGCGAAGCGCCCGCGACATCACTGGCGACATTTCCTGACGAGCCGCTCTTTACCTGGCGCGACACTGCCTCTAAAACCGCGCCGCTTGCCGGACGCCTCCGGCTAACCCTCTGCATGCGGCAAAGCATCCTGCGACATGCATTTCACCACCCGCGCTCGTTTGCGGGACTGGATAGGAGAACCCTGATGCCGAATTCCGTTTCCCTGACATTTCCCGATGGCTCGGTCCGCGACTACGACGCGGCGCTGACCGGCGCGGCGCTTGCCGAGTCGATATCCAAGTCGCTGGCCAAGAAAGCTGTCGCCTACAGCCTCGACGGTACTTTGCGCGATCTTTCCGATCCGCTCGGCAAGTCCGGCAAGGTCGAGATCATCACCCGCGAGGATCCGCGCGCGCTGGAGCTCATCCGCCATGATGCGGCGCATGTGCTGGCCGAGGCCGTGCAGGAGCTTTGGCCGGGAACGCAGGTGACCATCGGACCGGTGATCGAGAACGGATTCTACTACGACTTCGCCAGGAACGAGCCGTTCACGCCGGACGATTTCCCGGTGATCGAGAAGAAGATGCGCGAGATCATCCAGCGCAACAAGCCGTTCACCAAGGAAGTCTGGTCGCGCGAGAAGGCTAAAAAGGTGTTCGCCGACAAGGGCGAGCGCTACAAGCTCGAGCTGATCGACGCCATTCCGGAAGACCAGGACCTCAAGATCTACGCGCAGGGCGACTGGTTCGACCTCTGCCGCGGTCCGCACATGGCTTCGACCGGGCAGATCGGCAACGCCTTCAAGCTGATGAAGGTGGCCGGTGCCTACTGGCGCGGTGATTCCAACAATCCGATGCTGACGCGCATCTACGGCACCGCGTGGGCTGACCAGGCGCAGCTCGACGCCTACCAGACGCTGCTGGAGGAGGCCGAGAAGCGCGACCACCGCAAGCTCGGCCGCGAGATGGACCTGTTCCATTTCCAGGAAGAAGGCCCGGGCGTCGTCTTCTGGCACGCCAAGGGCTGGAAGATGGTGCAGAACCTGATCAACTACATGCGCCGCCGCCTGGACGAGCATGGCTATCAGGAAGTCAACGCGCCGCAAGTTCTGGACAAGAGCCTGTGGGAGACCTCGGGACACTGGGGCTGGTATCGTGACGCGATGTTCAAGGTGACCGTCGCCGGCGACGACACGGACGACGACCGCGTCTTCGCGCTGAAGCCGATGAACTGTCCCGGGCACGTGCAAATCTTCAAGCATGGGTTGAAGTCTTACCGCGAACTGCCCGTGAAACTTGCGGAGTTCGGCAATGTGCATCGCTATGAGCCATCCGGCGCGCTGCACGGGCTGATGCGGGTGCGCGGCTTTACGCAGGACGATGCGCACATCTTCTGCACGGAAGAGCAGCTGGCGGCCGAATGCCTGCGTATCAACGACCTGATCCTGTCGACCTATGCCGATTTCGGCTTCGACGAGGTGAGCGTGAAGCTCTCGACGCGGCCGGACAAGCGCGTCGGCACCGACGAGGCATGGGATCATGCCGAGGCGATCATGAGCAATGTGCTGGATACGATCCGCACGCGCTCCGGCAACCGCATCAAGACCTCGATCAATCCGGGCGAGGGCGCTTTCTACGGCCCGAAATTCGAATATGTGCTGAAGGACGCCATCGGCCGCGAATGGCAGTGCGGCACCACGCAGGTCGACTTCAACCTGCCGGAGCGCTTCGGCGCTTTCTATATCGGCTCGGATTCGGAAAAGAAGCAGCCGGTGATGGTGCATCGCGCCGTCTGCGGCTCGATGGAGCGCTTCCTCGGCATCCTGATCGAGAACTATTCCGGCCATTTCCCGCTGTGGTTCGCGCCGCTGCAGGTGGTGGTGGCGACCATCACCTCGGACGCGGACGAATACGCCCTGAAAGTCGTCGACCGGCTGAAGGCCGCGGGATTGCTCGCCGAGGCCGACCTGCGCAACGAGAAGATCAACTACAAGGTGCGCGAGCATTCGCTCGCCAAGGTGCCGGTCATTCTCGTCTGCGGCAAGCGCGAGGCCGAGGAGGAAACCGTCAATGTCCGCCGCCTGGGCTCGCGCGACCAGGAATCGCTGAAGCTCGGCGATGCGGTGAAGGCTCTCGCCGACGAGGCGGTCTCGCCGGATCGCAAGCGTCGCGCGGCAGCCTGACATACCAACACTTTCCAAAATGGCGGTGGCCGGTCCACCGCCATTTTCATATGCCTGTCACGCCAGCCCTGTAACTAGCCGCCATGCTCAAATTGAAACTGCGGGAAAGACGTTTTCCCGAGCTCTCCTATGCCAACCCGCATCAGCCGGTGCTGACGCGCTGGTTCATCCATTCCGTCGAGGGCCTGTCGGGGCGCGATCGCTTCGCCGTGCTTTATGATTTCTGGCGCCGGCAGGTGGTGCCGACCGGTGATCGCGTGTTCAGCCGTATGCTGGAACTGATCGACGTCAAGGTCCGCAACGCCGTGCAATGGCCGCCGGCGGCGCTGCCGGAGACACCGCTGGTAATCGTCGCCAACCATCCTTTCGGCATCGGCGACGGCATTGCGGTGCTGTCGCTGGTCGAGCAGCTCGGCCGGCCTTTCCGGGTCATGATCCACAAGGATCTGCTCAGGATCCGCGAGATGGAGCCCTTTTCGCTGCCTGTCGACTTTTCCGAGACCAAGGAAGCACTGAAGAACAACATGGCGATGCGCCACGAAGCGGTGCGGCTGCTGAAGGAAGGCGTCACTATAGTGATCTTCCCCGCTGGTGGTGTCGCCACCGCGCCCAAGGTGTTCGGTCGCGCCATCGACCTGCCATGGAAGATGTTCCCGGCCAAGCTGGTGCAGGAGGCCAAGGCCTCTGTGATCCCGATGCACTTTTCCGGCCAGAACGGCCGGCTGTTCCACCTCGTCAGCGGCCCCATGAACATGGCCGAGCGCGATAACCGCGTGGCCAAATTCATCGGCAGGACATCGCTGACGCTGCGCCTTTCCTTGCTTATCCGTGAGTTTGCCCGCCTGTCGGGCAAGGAGATCGAGGTGCGCATCGGCGATGTGCTGACATGGAGCGACCTCGAGCCGCTGCGCGACCGCAAGGCGCTGCTCGACCGCCTCTACCGCGCGGTGTTCGACCTGGCTGCGCCTGCTGCGCAGCGTGGCCGGGTTCCGTTCCTGCCGAAGCGAATGCGCAAGGCGGCCTGAAAGCGTGAGCTTGTTTTAGTCCGCGCCTTCTTCAGGGTCGATCGCGGACTGTTCATTGGCCAGAACCTCGATTTCCTGGTTCTGACCGGCGACGACCGTGAAATCCTTCTGGTAGATGCGGTCGCGGTTCTTGGCGATGATGGTGTACTGGCCCTCGGCCAGCACCATCGAGGCGAAGGCGCCGACCGCTTCCTTGATCGGGTCGCCGCTCTCGTTGAGCAGCGACCAGGACGTATCGGCAATGGCCTCGCCGCCGGGCTCGCGCACCAGCTTCATCGTCATCTCGGCGGCGCGGTGCTCGACGGTTGCCTCGGTCAGCTTGCCGGCCTCGACGCGGATATCGGAGCGGATCACGGCGTTGACCGCGCCATAGGTGGAGACGACGTGGTAGGTGCCGGCATTCAGCCGCACCACGGTGTTCGGCGCGACGTCGGGGGCGATCAGCGCCCGGTCGCCATTGGCCGCGAGATGGTCTTCATAGATCGAGAAGCGCAGCTTCTTCGACTGGATGGGCGCGCCGCCGGAGGTCACCGCGTCGAGCTTGAGGCCGCCGGCGTCGAGGACGAGGCTTTCGCGCCTGGCGTCCTTGCCGACGGTGATGCGTTTGGTGGCGCCGGCGCGTCCATAAGAGGCGTGGACGAGATAGCTGCCGGGGTCGAGCTGGAACACGGCCGTGCCGCCATGGGCTGAGGCCACCATCGGAAGCTTGCCGTCGCTTGACGGTTGCGGTTTGAACACCCGCCAGACAATGCCGCGGGTGATGTCGGCGCCCTTGTCGGTCAGTTGCGCTGACAGGGTGATGGCGCCGCCATTGCCAAGCGCCAGCGGTGCTCCCGTCTTCGGCGTCGCGTAGCTCGAAATGCCTGGAAGCTTGAGGTCGCCGACATCCTTGGCGTTCTGGGCCAACGCGAAGGAAACCGGCACCGCGAACAACGCGGCGACCAGCGCGATCACGAAAAGGCGCAGTGTCCCCTCAAACATGCCTTGCGTTGAAGCCCAAGCCGGTGGCAATTTCAAGGCCTAGAAGCGCGTCGCGCCGCGCGGCGGCTTCTTATCCGGCGCAAAAACGCCACCGCCCGAGCCGCCCGACATCCCGATGGCGTGCTTCAGCTCAAAATTGAATACTATAGAATGCTGAGGAGACTTGCGCCCATGGCGTCGCCGATCATCGACTTCCTGCTCACCCGCAATTCCGCGCCGATCCCCGACCTCAAGGAACCGGCACCGAGCGATGCCGAGATCGCGACGATGATCACGGCTGCCTCGCGCGTTCCCGACCACGGCCGGCTCGAGCCCTGGCGGTTCATCCTTTATCGCGGTGAGGCGCGCATCGAGATCGGCAAGAAGCTGGCAGCACTTGCCGAGCAGCGCGAGGGGCCGTTGCCGGAGGGCAGGCGCAACCAGGAGCTGGCGCGCTTCTCGCGCGCCCCGCTGGTGATCGGCGTCGTGTCGGTGCCGAAGGAGAACCCGAAGATCCCGCAATGGGAGATGTTCCTGTCGGGCGGCATGGCGGCCATGAACCTGATGATCGCGGCCAACGCGCTGGGCTATGGCACCAACATGATCAGCAACTGGTACTCCGACGTGCCGGAGGGCAGGGCGATCCTCGGGCTCTCGCCGCAGGAGCGCGTCGTCGGCTTCGTTCATATCGGCTCCTACCAGAGCCCGGCGCCGGAAAGGCCTCGGCCCGATCCAGCCAAGCTCTATGCCGACTACACCGGTCCCTGGGCGGGGTGAGCGGCCTAATGCCGCGAAGGAGCGTGGGCCAGCTCACGATCCTTCGATGTGCCCGCGCCGACGGCAGGATTGGAGCGGCGCGCTGTCATGACGGCGCGCACGTAGCCGGGCTCACCGATCCGGATGCTGCCGTCCGGCAGTCCTAGAATGCGGTCGAGCGCGATCTCGTAGAGCCTGACACGCCTTTCCAGGGCCTCGAGCGCGACGTCCATGTCGGCATCGTTGCCACCGGCGAACGCCTTGGCAACCACATCGTGGGTGGCCAGGCCGAACTGCATGACGATGTCGGCAACGCCCTCGGGATCGAAAGTCCGGAATGTTCCGTCTTCGACGCCCTGGCGGATGATCTCCACCAGGATCGGCGAGAAGGACTTGCTCGCGGCCAGGTTGATGCGGTGGAAAAGCACCAGGTTTTCCGCGCGAAACAATGTCTCGAACAGCGCCCATGCTTCCGGCGCGGTTTCGATCTTGGCCTGGCGCGATTGCGCGAGGAGCCCGTTCAGGCGCCCAAGCGGATCGAGGTCCGGATCGTCGAGAATCTTCTGGACACCGGCCAGCGCCTGCCTGGCGAAACGCTCCGCCAATGCCTCCAGCAGCGCCTCCTTGGAGGCGAAGTAGTGATAGAAGGCGCCTTTTGAGACGCCGGCGGCCGCGATGACGTCGTTGAGGCTCGCTTTGTCGTAGCCCTGCGTCAGGAACAGAGCCTGGGCATGGTCGAGCAGTTCTTCGCGCCTGAGTTCCGGATGTTTGATGATGCGGGGCATGGCGAAACCTTGTGCATGCGGCGGCCGTTCTCGTCCAGAGCGCCGGGCGTGCCTTGAGTTATAGACCATCGGTCGGTATAATAGACTACCGGTCGGATTCGGCCAAATCGCGGCTGGCGGCATGTCATGGAAGGTTCGTCATGATCTCGAGATTGGTTTTCCAGACATTCGTGTGGTTCGGTGTGATGGGCGCGCTGATGTTCGTGTCTGCAGGAACGCTGCACTGGTGGGGCGCCTGGGTGTACATAGTCGTGATGGTCGGACTGAGCCTCACTATGGGCGTGGCGCTCGCCCGGCGCGATCCAGGCCTGATGAACGAACGCCTTCGCCCGCCGATCCAGAAGACCCAGACCGCGGCCGACAAGATATTGCTGAGCATATTGCTGGTCGGCATCTTCGCCTGGCTGGCCCTGATGGGGCTCGACTTCCGATTCGGCTGGTCGGAAGCTCCCGTCTGGGTGCAGGCGATCGGCATGCTGGTCCTGCTCGTCGGCATCTGGGTCTGCTATCTCACGATGCTGGAAAACAGCTTCGCAGCGCCTGTCGTCAAGATCCAGGACGAGCGTGGGCAGAAGGTGATCAGCACCGGTCCATACGGCTATGTCCGCCACCCTATGTATGCAGGCGCCATACTTTATTTTGCCGGCACGGCGCTGGTGCTTGGCTCCTGGTGGGGGCTGGCAATGGTCCTCGTCTTCATCGTCCTGCTCGCCATCCGCACCTTCATCGAGGAAAAGACCTTGCGGACCGGGCTGCGGGGCTATGACGATTACGCCGCGCGCGTCCGCTACAAACTGATCCCGATGGTCTGGTAATCTCAGGCAGATGTGCCGGACGCCTTGGCGCGGGCCAGCAGGCGCTCGGCAAGGCGCAGATGCGGTCGGTCGTACATCTTGCCGTCGATGCCGACGACGCCCGGATTTCCTGCCGCCGCGAAGGCATCGACGATCGCCCGAGACCGCGCGACCGCTTCGGCAGACGGCGTGAAGGCGGCGTTGATGACCGGCACCTGCGCCGGATGGATCGCCATCTTGCCGGTAAAGCCGTCGCGCTCGGCCTCGCGGCATTCTTTCTCGAAGGCGGCCATGTCGCGGAAATCGGGAAAGACGGTGTCGATGGCAGCCACTTCGGCCGCGCCGGCCGCCAGGATGGTCATGGTACGCGCCAGGCGAAACACGTCGGTGTAGCGGCCCTTGTCGTCGCGGGCCGCGCGCGCGCCGATCGCCGCCGACAAATCCTCCGCGCCCCAGGTCAGGCCGGCGAGCCGTGCGCTCGCGCCGGCATAGCTCGCCGCCGCAAGCACGCCTGCGGCGGTCTCGGTGATGATCGGCAGGATTTTTATGCCGCCATCCGGCAGTCCGCTTTCGGCTTCGTGGACCCGAAGCTTTGCCACGAGTTGCTGGACATCCTGCCCGCTGTTCGACTTGGGCAGCATGATGCCGTCGGGTTTTGCAGGAACCAGGGCCGCGAGGTCGTCGTCGGTGAGGCCGGTGGACAGGTCGTTGATCCGGACATAGACGGCGGGACCTCTCCGGTGTCTTTTGTCGGAGATGAAACCGGCCGCGGTCGCGCGCGCCGCGACCTTGTTCGCGCCGGCGACGGAATCCTCGAGATCGACGATGACCACGTCGGCGCCGGCTCCGAATCCCTTTTCCAGCTTGCGCTCGGAATCGCCGGGCACGAACAGCAGCGAGCGCATCAGGCCGCCTTCTTCAGCATCATCGCCTGCCTGGTGCATCTGGCGACAAGAACGTCATTTTGATTGTAGGCGCGATGCTCGAACTCGACGATGCCGCGATCGGGTTTCGATTTGGACTCGCGCACGGAGACGACCGTCGTCTCGACCCGAATGGTGTCACCGTGAAAGACGGGGTGCGGGAAGATGGTTTCCTTCATCCCCAAATTGGCGACCGTGGTGCCGACCGTGATGTCGTTCACCGAAATGCCGATCATCAGGCCCAGCGTGAACAGCGAATTGACCAGCGGCTTGCCCCATTCGGTCTTCGCGGCGAAGTCGAAATCGATGTGCAAGGGCTGCGGGTTGAGCGTCATCACCGAAAACAGCATGTTGTCGCTCTCGGTCACGGTCTTGCGCAGTGTGTGATGGAAGACGTGGCCGATGACAAACTCTTCCAGATAAAGCCCGGCCATGGTCGATCTCCTCCACTTCCACCGCTTGATAGGCGTTGGCTGAGCCTCCATCAAGCCGGTTAAGAAACATGGTGAACCGTTCGTAAACCATTTCCAGCCTACCGTTCACAGCGGGGCCGGGACATTCTGGCAAGGGCGTAGCTGGTCGGCATGGTTGTTTCGCACTTTCTAAAATGGATTGATACGGCAAGGGTTTCCGAGCGCGCCGCCGCCGCGAGCGCATTGGCGCGCGCCTACATCAATTCCGATCTGCCGTTCGAGGACCGCTGTGCCGCAGAGGCGGCGCTGACGCTGCTTCTGGACGATGCTTCCGCCAAAGTGCGCCTGGCGCTCGCCGAGGCGCTGTCGATGAGCCGTCACGCGCCGCCGCAGGTGATCAGCGCGCTGGCCGCCGATCAGCCGGAAGTGGCGGCGCTGGTGCTGGCGCGTTCGCCGCTGCTTACCGATGCCGATCTGGTCGAGCGTGTCGCCTGCGGCCAGAAAGCGACGCAGAAGCTGATCGCCAACCGTCCGGTCGTCTCGATGTCGCTGGCGGCGGCAATCGCCGAGATCGGCGAGGCGGAGGCCTGCGCGGCGCTGGTCGGGAACAGCGGCGCGGAGATCGCTTCGCTCAGCTTCCGCCGCATGGCCGAGCGGCATGGCCACGTGCCGCTGGTGCGCGAGGCGCTGATCGCCGATCGCCGGCTGCCGGCCGACTGCCGGCATATGTTGCTGGTCAAGCTTGGCGAGACCCTGAAAGGGTCGCCACTGGTGCTGGCGATGATGGGCGCAGCGCGCGCCGATCGCGTGATGCGCGACGCCTGCGTGAAGGCCTCGGTGACGCTGATCGAGGGAACGCGCATGGAAGAGCATGCCGCGCTGATCGAGCATCTGAGGCTGCGCGGCGACCTCACCGCCAGCTTCATCATCCGCACCATTGCCCATGGCAAGGTCGACTTCTTCGGTTCGACGCTGGTGGCGCTTGCCCGACAGTCCGAGCAGAGGGTAACGGCACTTCTGGCCGGCGGGCACGACGTGGCGCTGCAGGCGCTGTTCCGCAGCGCCGGTCTTGCGCCGGCCACGCATGCCATCATGCTGCGCGCGCTCAAGATCTGGCGCGAGGTCGCCAATGGCCGGCGTGTCGCCGGCGTGCAGGAAGTGAGCTGGCTGATGCTGAAGGAACTTGGCGGGCAATCGGCCGAAGGCGATCTCGCCGGGCTGGTGAAGTCGATCCATCTCGACGCATTGCGTGAAAACGCGCGGGGGCACGCGCTGGCGATTGCAGCGGCCTAGCGCACATATCAGGTCTCAGCTGAGTTCCTGGGCAAGTCCGATGAGAAGCCCTTCAGGCCCACGGATGTAGCAGAGCCGATACGCGTCCTTGTACCGGACGACTTCGCCGACGAGCTCGGCGCCACGCTTGCGAAGCCTCTCCAGCGTGTCGTCGATGTCGTCCACGGCGAACATGACGCGGAGATAGCCCAGGGCGTTTACCGGGGCGTTGCGGTGATCGGCGACGACAGGCGGCCTGATGAAGCGGGACAGCTCGAGCCGGCCGTGGCCGTCCGGCATGCGCATCATAGCA
Organism: Mesorhizobium sp. M2E.F.Ca.ET.209.01.1.1; assembly: GCF_004010375.2. Taxonomy (NCBI): domain Bacteria; kingdom Pseudomonadati; phylum Pseudomonadota; class Alphaproteobacteria; order Hyphomicrobiales; family Phyllobacteriaceae; genus Mesorhizobium; species Mesorhizobium sp. M2E.F.Ca.ET.209.01.1.1. The sequence continues at coordinate 447,232 of NZ_SADP02000003.1, forward strand.
ATCTCGACATGCTGATCGCCCAGTCCAGTGACGCGTCCGGCCCATTCTCCTTCGATCGAGGCCTGTCCTTCGAGTTCAAGGCCGAGCTCGCGAAAGAAATCAATCGCCCCATTCAGGTCTTCGACGACGATTCCGACGTTGTCCATCCGTTTGAGCGCCATGTGTCCAACCTAAAAAGTGTCGACCAATCCAACAAGGAACCATTTCCAAACCGGTCCGACCTGAAACGCGACATGGCCCCGAATTGTTCAAGCGCGGCCCTTGGCAAAGAAATCCGGATAGTCCTCCATCGCCGCGGCGATGATGCGCAGCGAGGCGGCGATCCGCAGCATTTCGAGCCGATCGCTGCGTTCGCCAATGCTGGCCGCATATTGCCTTGCCACAGCGATGGTCGCGGTCTGCGGCTCGCCCGGCCGACGGAACAACAATTCGCGCGCCAGGCCGCGCAGAAAATTGCCGATGGATTCGACTGTCTCGTGCGGTACGGTGGAGTTCAGTTGCGCATGGCGAAGCCGCAGCACCTCCAGCCCGACGGTGACGGCGGCGATGCTGCCGCCAAGAATGGGGTCGCCCCTGCGGCCCGTTCGCTGCACCTGCGGCATCAACTGATTGATCCGGTCATAGGCGAGGCTTTCGAAAGCCGAACGCCGAGGTATCCGCTCATGCAGGCAAAGCCGCGCCAGATCCTCGCGCATCGCCTGCGAGATACGCTCCACGGTGACCCACGGATCGGCGGGCAGAACGACGATGAAGACGCCGATGGCGATCAGGATGCCGACCAGGATCGAGGCCGAGCCCGCGAAGAACGGCCCGGGATCATAGATCATCTGCTGATGCGGGCTGAGGAAGGCGAGGAAGTTGATGGCGAAAGCGGTGGCGATGCCGACATGACGTGGATTGGCCATGCCGAGCGCCGCAGGCACCAGGATCGGCACCACGAAGAGCGTGAACCAGCCGAAGCCGGGCAGCGCCGGCAGCGCGACCTGGCCCACCAGAAAGGCAAAGGGCAGCGCGATCAAGGTGCCGGTGAAGAAACCCCAAGCCGACTGCACGGGATCGGGACGCGCCGCGAACAGGCTGGAGACGACCGCGACGAGGATGACGGTGCCGGCCGCTTCCGACCATTTGGTCGTCAGCCAGAAGACCGCGACGAGCAGCGTCGCGAGCCCGGCGCGCACGGCGTTGCGCCATGCGGCCTGATAGTCGCGGTGGACGACGAGCGCCGGCTGGCTTCGCTCATTCGATTTCCGGGAGATAGGCGAGAAAGCGCATCGAGGCCGTCCAACACCTGCTTCAGCGCTTCGGCAAAATCGCCGGCAATGGTGAGGCGGGTGATGGTGCCCACCTTGTCCTCGGCGCCATCGATTGTACCGGCATCGTTGGGTAGCGCCGGCACCTCTCTGGCCTTGCTGGCGATCGCATCGAGCCGCGCCACCCAGGGGCCCGTGTCGTCGAGCGCGCCGGGTGTCGCCGCCAGCTCGCCGACAAAGGCTTTCAAGTCGCGTCGCATGGGGATGAGCGCCGCATTCTTCGGCGCGCGGTGGCTGTGCAGTGTGCGGGCCGCCGACAGCGCCCACAGAAGCTGACCGATGGTGCGCCTCACCGGGTGGGCGCGGGGCGCGAAACTCGGCGCTTCCAGCCGCGCATAGGTGCGCATTTCAGCGAGCGTCTGGGCGTCGGTGATCAGCTTGCGCTGGAGCGCGGCAAGGCTTGCCGGATCGCCGCCGGAAAAGGCCCCGGACGCATATTCCGCGAGGTCGAGGATGCTGCGCTTCAGCCTGGAAATGATGGCGTCGGCCGCGAGCTTGGGCAGGATCAGCCGGCTGGTGACGCCGGCGCAGACGATGCCAAGCACGATCTCGGCGCAGCGCGCGATTGCCAGGTCGACGACCACATGCGGCTGTCCAAGCGCCGGCAGGCTGATGATCATCGCCGTGTAGCCGGCAAGCGCCGCGCCATAGGCCTCCGGGTTGCGCAGCAGCGAGGATACGAGCGTGCATATGCCGATCCAGAGTGCCAGGAGAGTGACCAGCAGCCAAGGATTGCTACCGGACAGTGACGTGATGCCCACAGCGGCCAGGCCGCCGGCCAGCGTGCCGAGCAGCCGGTAGAAGCCCTTCGCCAGCACCATTCCGGCCACCGGCTGGGCGACGATGAACACCGTCATCATCGCCCATTGCGGATGGTCGAGCCTCAGCGCGTAGGCGGCAAGAAGCGCGATCAGTCCCGCCGAAACCGTGCGCAGTGCGAAAATCCAATCCGAACGGGTCGGCTGTGTCAGGCCGCTCAGCGATGCTTCGGCAAGCTCTTTGAGCCGCGTCCAGGTCACATGCCCGTCTCCATATCCGAGCCTGTTATGGACCGGACGGCGTTCAGATATCCAGCACGTCCGTCTCGGCGAATTCGGCGCGCTCCTGGATGAAGCGGAAGCGGGCTTCGGGCTTGGTGCCCATGAGCGCGTCGACGGCATCCTTGGTGGCCTGCTCGGCGTCGATCACGTCGACCCGCAGAAGCGTGCGCTTCTTCGGATCCATCGTGGTCTCCTTGAGCTGCGAGGCCATCATCTCGCCCAGGCCCTTGAAGCGGCCGATCTCGACCTTGCCGCGACCGGTGAATTCGGTGCGCAGCAATTCGTCCTTATGCGCGTCGTCGCGGGCGTAGCCGACCTTGCCGCCCTGCCGGATCGAGTAGAGCGGCGGCACGGCCATGTAGAGATGGCCGCCGCGGATCAGGTTCGGCATCTCCTGATAGAAGAAGGTGATCAACAGCGAAGCGATATGCGCGCCGTCGACGTCGGCGTCGGTCATGATGATCACGCGGTCGTAGCGCAGGTCCTCGTCGCGGTACTTCGAGCGCGTGCCGCAGCCGAGCGCCTGGATGAGGTCGGAGATCTGCTGGTTGGCGGCTAGCTTGTCGTTGCCGGCGCTGGCGACGTTGAGGATCTTGCCGCGCAGCGGCAGCACCGCCTGGCTGGCGCGGTCCCGCGCCTGCTTGGCCGAGCCGCCGGCCGAGTCACCCTCGACGATGAAGATCTCGGCGCCGGCGGCCGCGTTCTGCGTGCAGTCGGCGAGCTTGCCCGGAAGGCGCAGCTTGCGCACGGCGGTCTTGCGCGAGACTTCCTTTTCCTGGCGGCGGCGCACGCGCTCGTCGGCGCGCGCGATGACCCATTCGAGAAGCTTCGAGGCTTCCTGCGGATTGTCGGCGAGCCAATGGTCGAACGGGTCGCGGATGGCGTTTTCAACGATGCGCATCGCCTCGATGGTCGCCAGCCTGTCCTTGGTCTGGCCGACGAATTCCGGCTCGCGGATGAACACCGACAGCATGCCGGCGGCCGAGATCATCACGTCCTCGGTGGTGATGATCGAGGCGCGCTTGTTGCCGATCAGGTCGGCATAGGCGCGCAGTCCGCGCGCCAGCACGTTACGGAAACCGGCCTCATGCGTGCCGCCTTCGGGGGTCGGGATGGTGTTGCAGTAGGAGTTGAGGAATCCGTCGCCGCCGAACCAGGTCACCGCCCATTCCAGCGAACCGTGGCCACCCTGCTTGTCGCTCTTGCCGGCAAAAACCTCGCGCGTGACCTGGAACTCGTCGCCCAGCGTCGCCTTGAGATAGTCCTTCAGGCCGCCGGGGAAATGGAACTCGGCCTTGGCCGGCGTCTGATCCTTGTCCTTGATCAGCGACGGATCGCAGGTCCAGCGGATCTCGACGCCGCCGAACAGATAGGCCTTCGAGCGCGCCATGCGATAAAGCCGCGCCGGCTCGAAGGCGGCGCCCTTGCCGAAGATCTGCTCGTCGGGGTGGAAACGGGTCCTCGTGCCGCGGCGGTTATGGACCTCGCCCAGATGCTCGAGGCCGCTGACCGGGACGCCGCGGGAAAAACGCTGGCGGTAGAGCTGGCGGCCGCGCGCGACCTCGACTTCGAGGTGGTCGGACAGCGCGTTGACGACCGAAACGCCGACGCCGTGCAGGCCGCCGGAGGTCTCATAGACCTTGGAGTCGAACTTGCCGCCCGAATGCAGCGTCGTCATGATGACTTCGAGCGCCGGCTTCTTGAATTTCGGATGCGGATCGACCGGGATGCCGCGGCCATTGTCGGTGACGGTCAGGAAGCCGTCGGCGGAAAGCTCGACGTCGATGAAGGTGGCGTGGCCGGCCACGGCTTCGTCCATCGAATTGTCGATGACCTCGGCGAACAGGTGATGCATCGCCTTGTCGTCGGTGCCGCCGATATACATGCCAGGACGGCGCCGCACCGGCTCGAGCCCTTCCAGCACCTCGATATCGGCGGCGCTGTAGCTCTCGCTGCCGTCGCGGGCGGCGGTCGAGCGCTTCGCGGCCTGCACCAGCGGATCGGCGGGGCGCGAGGGCGCGCGCACCGGCTGTGCCTGCTTTTCCATCTTGCCGAAGAGGTCGTTGCTGTCGTCCATGCGAGGTCTAGCGTCCGGTAATGCGAATCACGTCTCGATACTGCCACGCTTTTTGCGGGCGAACGAGTTCCTGTTCCGTTCAGGGATAAAACTGTCTCTTATTCCAAAACCATTCGATAACCAAGCCGGCCGAAATAGGGCGGCCCGCGCGGCCCGCTGTTCCTTATTCTTTAACATTAACGCCTAGCGTGAGGCCCAACCAACAAAAGACCACGGGCGTCAGGGGTTTCGTTGTGAGGGGCAGGGTCATAACCATGATCGGTATCGCAGCCGTCTTCGGCGCGATCTCGATCTTTGCGGCGGACTTCTGGGTCAAGAGCCAGGCAAAGGCTCAGCCCGAGGTCAAGGTCGTCACGGTCGAAGCTCCGCAGCAGCCCAAGGTCGAGTTCAAGACCATCGTGGTGGCTCAGGCGCCGCTCCGTTACGGCATGGAGCTCGGACGGCCGCAACTAGCCGAGATTCCGTGGCCGCAGGATTCGCTGCCGCAAGGCGCTTTCCCGACGATCGACAAGCTGCTTGCCGACGGCAGCCGGGTCGTGCTGTCGCCGATCGAGGTCAACGAACCGGTGCTGCTCGCCAAGCTGTCGGGACCGAACGGTCGCGCCACGCTTTCCAACATGCTGTCGCCCGGGATGCGGGCCGTCACCATCCGCACGGACGAGATCGCCGGTGTCGGCGGCTTCATCACGCCGGGAGACCGGGTCGACGTCGTCCTGACGCGCGACGCGGGAGACATCCAGGAAGTATCCAAGAATGCTCAAGGGGCGGCCGGCTCGACGGTGACGTCCGAGGTCGTCGTTGCCGACGCCAAGGTGCTTTCGGTCGGCCAGGGCGCCGACGAGCGCAAGACCGAGCCGCAGGTCGCCAATTCCGTCACCATCGAAGTCACCAACGAAGGCGCGCAGAAGGTGGCGCTGGCCCGCACCGTCGGCACGCTGTCGTTATCGCTGCGGTCCGCCGCCGACGCCAGCGCCAGCAAAAGCGGGCTTACGACGATCTCTTCCTTCGGCGGCTCGGCTGCCGCAAGCGCTGAGGCAAGTGCGGCCTCGCTCGTCAATGCGGTGACGAAAGAATCCGACGAGCCGAAATTCAAGACGGTGATCGTGACGCGTGGCGAGAAGGTCGAAGAATACAAGGTTCCTTCACGGGAAGCGCCGCAGGAACTGCAGCAATAGCCGGTGGGGACCGGCGGGGACGGGGACAACATGTTCGGGTTCAATGCATTTCGGACGGCCGGCGGATGGCGCCTTCCTGGCGCGATCGCGCTGGCGGTGTCGCTGGCTATGCTCGGCTTCGCCGCGCCGGCAAGGGCGGACAATGACGTCGTCTATGTCTCGGCGAACAAGAACGCCTCGATCAAGGTCGCCAAGGGCAAGCCGAAGACGATCATGACGAGCGCCGCCTTCTACCAGATCGTCATCGGCGATCCCGAGATCGCCAACGTCAACCCGCTAACCGACAAGTCCTTCTATGTGCTGGGCAACAATCTCGGCACCACCGGTATCGCCCTGTTCGACCAGAACAAGCAGCTTGTCGGCACCATCGACATCGAGGTGACGCTGGACACCGATCAACTGGCCAGCACCATCCGCGCCAGCGTGCCCGACGCCAAGATCAAGGTCGGTTCGGCAAACGGCCGCGTCGTATTGTCGGGCGAGGCCGACGATGCGGTCGCCGCCGACAAGGCCAGCAAGATCGCCTCGCGCTTTTCCGGCAATGAGGAAGTCATCAACTCGGTCAACATCTCGTCCTCGCAGCAGGTGCAGCTCAATGTCCGCTTCGTCGAGATCAACCGCCAGGCCGGCCAGGATCTCGGCGCCAAATACGGCGCCAATTTCGCCTTCGGCATGGGCGGCCGCGACGTCGTCATCGATCCGGGCACGGTGCCATCCGCTGGCACCGGCGAGATCATTGGTCGGCTGCTCTCCAACGGAGTCTCGATTGACATCGCCATCAAGGCGCTGGAAGAACGCGGCCTGGCGCGGCGGCTTGCCGAGCCGAACCTGATCGCGCGTTCGGGCCAGACCGCGAGCTTCCTTGCCGGCGGCGAGTTCCCGATCCCGGTTTCGGAAGACAATGGCAAGATCAGCGTCACCTACAAGAAGTACGGCGTCGGCCTGGATTTCACGCCGACGGTGCTGAAGGACGGACTGGTGAGCCTCGACATCGCTCCGGAAGTGTCCTCGATCGACCCGTCCGCCTCGATCCAGGTCAGCAGCGGCATTTCCATTCCGGCCTTCATCGTGCGCCGCGCCAGGACATCGGTCGACCTCAAGAACGGCCAGAGCTTCATGATCGCCGGCCTTCTGCAGTCGCAGAACGACATCACGACATCGCGAGTGCCGGGGATCGGCAAGCTGCCGGTGCTCGGCCCGCTGTTTTCCTCGAAATCCTATCAGCGGCGCGAGACCGATCTGGTCATCATCGTGACGCCTTACCTGGTCAAGCCGGTCGATCCGTCGAAGAAGATGGTCGAGCCGACCGACGGTACCCGGCCGGCAAGCGCCGCCGACTATTTCCTCAACAACACCGAGGAGGTGGACGCCTCGGCGCCGAAGCGTCCGCTGGCGTTCGCCGACGGCGCCGCCGCCCGCTCCGTATCGGCCACGTCCGGCCACTTCCTCGACCTGCCGAAGGATTAAGGCCATGCGCAGCCTCTCTTGCATCGCTCTGCTCCTGGCCGGCGCTGTCGTCGCCGGCTGCACCAGCGACGACTTTGTGCGCACCGAAGGGGTGACGCCGGGCGTAGGCAACGCGCAGGCATCCAACACCGCCATGCAGATGGTCGACCCTTGGAAGTACGGCGTCCAGAACACAAGGCTTCTCGTGCCGGCTCAACGTCCGGGCTCCGAGACTGTCGCCGTCGGCGCGAAGGCCGGCGCCGCGTCCGCGCCGACAACATCATCAACGACATCGAATTGATCGGCCGACGACGATGGCATCTGCTACCAAGACCAAGAAGATCCTGCTCGTTTCCACCGACAGGGCGTTCGTGCAGGACACGCGGACGGCGTTTGCGACCTCCGAGGTCATCGAGCTCCTGACGGTGGAAAAGAGCATCAACGAGCTGCGCGGCGAAGCCCTCGAGACCGATTTCGGCACCGTCATCGTCGATATGGACGCCGCCAAGCTCGAGGAGATCGAGTCGCTGCAGCGCGTCATGCGCCGGCTGGAAGGCAGCGTCCCCGTGGTCGTCGTCACCCAGGAATTCAACGCGGCGGCGGTGCGCATCCTCGTGCAGCTCAAGGTCGCCGATTTCCTGGTCAAGCCGATCACCACGGCAGACCTGGTGCGTTCCGTCATCCGGGCGCTGCAGGGACCGGGGCGGGAAGAGAACACCGAATCGCACATCTATACCTTCATGCCGGCCGCCGGCGGCGTCGGCACCACCACGCTCGCCCTGCAGACGGCCTTCCAGTTGCATCATTCGGTGACGCGCGGCGCCTCGACATGCGTGGTCGACCTCAACTTCCAGCAGGGCGCCTGCGCCGAATATCTCGACCTCGAACCGCGCTTCGACATCACGGAAATCGAGAACCAGCCGGAGCGCCTCGACCGGCAACTGCTCGATGTGATGCTGTCCAAGCATGCCAGCGGGCTATGCGTGCTCGCGGCGCCGACGCGCCCCTCGGACATGCGCTCGTTCAAGACCGATGTGGTGGTTCGCATGCTCGACCTCGTGGCGGCTTATTTCGACAATGTCGTCATCGATATGCCGCGCACCTGGTTCCCGTGGACCGAGACCGTGCTCTTGGGTTCCAACAAGCTCTACATCGTCGCCGAGATGACGGTGCCTTGCCTGCGCCATACGCAGCGTCTCATCCAGGCCGTCTACGAGACCGCCGGCAAGGAAGTGAAGCCCAACGTCATCGTCAACCGCTTCGAGCAGAAGATGTTCGACAGCGGCATCAAGCAGGCCGATGTCCAGGACATACTCGGCGAGCATTTCGTCGGCGGCATCTCCAACAACTACCGGCTGGTGCGCGAGGCCGTCGACCGCGGCGTGCCGTTGCACGCCATCGACCCCAACGCCAATGTCGTCAACGACCTGAAGAAGATCATCCTGCCGGAAGAGGCCGTCCAGACCACGGTCAAGTCGAAATCGCTGTTCGGCCTCGGCAAGGGCTTGCTGAGGAGGAAGGCGGGATGAACAGTCGCTTTTCCAACCTGCAGAACCGCGACCTTCGCCCGCAGCGGGCGCCGGAGCCCGCGCCTGTGGTGCACAATGCGGTGGTCATTCCGACGACCCGCAAGCCGGCGCCGCCGAAGCCGGAAGCGGCGCCCGCAAAAAGCGCCAACAAGGTGCTCGATGCGCGCGTGCGCATCCATCGCATGCTGCTCGAGGAGATCAACCTCGTGGCGCTGGAGCGGCTGCCCAAGGATGAAATGCGCCGGCAGGTGCATGAGTTCGTCTCGGAAAAGACGCGCGAGGAGCGGATGGCGATCAACATCGCCGAGCTCGATGCGCTGGTCGACGACATCGTCGACGAGATGGTTGGCCTCGGCCCGCTCGAGCCGTTGCTCAAGGACCCCGAGATCAACGATATCCTGATCAACGGCCACGAGAATTGCTTCGTCGAAAAGCGCGGCAAGCTGCAGCAGGTCCACATCCCGTTCAAGGATGAAGCGCATCTGCTTAGAATCATTAATAAAATCGTCGCGGCAGTCGGCCGCCGCGTCGATGAATCGCAGCCGATGGTCGACGCCCGGATGCTCGACGGCTCGCGCTTCAACGCGGCGATCCGTCCGGTCGGCGTCGACGGGCCGCTGGTGTCGATCCGCAAATTCTCCAAGAACAAGCTCGGCCTGCACAAGCTGGTCGAGTTCGGCGCCATCACCCAGAACATGGCCGAGGTTCTGGCGGCGGCGGTGCACGCCCGCAAGACCACGATCATCTCCGGCGGCACCGGCACGGGCAAGACGACGATGCTCAATGCGCTGTCCGCCTTCATCCCGGAAGACGAGCGCCTGATCACCATCGAGGACGCGGCCGAGCTGCAATTGCAGCAGCCGCATGTGGCCCGCATGGAGACGCGCCCGGCCAACATCGAGGGCCATGGCGAATTGAAGCAGCGCGACTTGGTCAAGAACGCGCTGCGCATGCGTCCCGACCGCGTCATCCTCGGCGAGTGCCGCGGCGAGGAAGCCTTCGACATGCTGCAGGCGATGAACACCGGCCATGAAGGCTCGATGGCCACCATCCATGCCAACACGCCGCGCGATGCGATTTCGCGTCTGGAACAGATGCTCGGCATGACCGGCATGCCGATGACGGTGCAGTCGATCCGCAGCCAGATCGCCAGCGCGCTCGACATCATCGTGCAGTTGACACGCCTTTCCGATGGCAAGCGCAAGGTGACCAGCGTCGCCGAAGTGACCGGCATGGAAGGCGATGTCATTCAGATGCAGGAGATATTCCGCTTCGTGCGCACCGGCATGGAGGCGGACGGCAAGATCCTCGGCCACTTCGAGGCGACCGGCATCCGCCCGCGCTTCCTCGAGGACCTGCGCAACATGGGCATCGAATTCCCGGGCAAGTATTTCGAGCCCGGCCGGCCGCAGGACTAGGCCGGTGTTCGAGGGATTCAGCCCGATCTACGTCGTTTACGCCGCGGCGGCGCTCACCGGCATCATGATCGCCGAGGGCCTTTACCTGCTCTATGCCGGGCGCAGCGACAAGCGCATGGCGATCAACCGCCGCATGAAGCTTGCCGAGAACAAGATCAGCCAGGAGCAGGTGCTGATCCAACTGCGCAAGGAGCGCGGGATCGACGGCCACAGCTCCGTCTTCTCCCTCGACCGTTTCCGCGCCCTGCGCACGCAGTCCGGCATGACCACGCCGTTGCCGAAGTTCCTGATGATCACATCGGGGGTCGCTTTCGCGCTGGCGCTTCTCACGATTTGGAAGGGCTTGCCGCTTCTGTTCGGCCTGATCCTGTTTCTCATACTGCTGCCGGTGCTGCCGGTGATGGCGATGCGCTTCATGCGCAAGCGCCGGCACAAGCGGTTCGGGATACAGTTGCCCGAGGCGCTGGAACTGATCACGCGCGGCCTGAAGGCCGGCCATCCGGTGCCGGTGGCGATCGCCATGGTGGCGCGCGAAATGGCCGACCCGATCGGCACCGAGTTCGGCGTCGTCGCCGACGAGGTGACCTATGGCTCGGACCTGGTGTCGGCGCTGAACAATCTGTTCGACCGGGTGGGGCACGAGGACCTGCCGCTGTTCGTCACGGCGGTGTCGATCCAGAGCAGTTCGGGCGGCAATCTGCGCGAGATCCTCGACGGCCTGTCCGCGACGATACGCGAGCGCGGCAAGCTGCGCCGCAAGGTGCGCGCCATTTCGACCGAAGGGCGCATGTCCGCCTACATCCTGACCGCGGTGCCGGTGCTTTTGTTCACCGCCATCATGGTGCTGATGCCGCAGTTCTACCAGGACGTCTGGGACGAGCCGAAGACCTGGTACATGCTGAGCGGAACCATCCTGTGGCTGCTGCTCGGCAACGCCATCATGTTCAAGATGTCGAATTTCAGGTTCTGAAATGGAAGACGTCATCCGCTTCCTCGCCTCGCTCGCGCCGACGTCGCTGATGCCGGTTGCCGTGCTGCTGCTGGTGCTGGGCGGCGGCGCCGTCGCCTGGCCGCTTGTGCTCGCCAAGGGCGATCGCGGCGAGGTCAAGCGCCGGCTGAAGGTCGAGGTGGTGCAGCCGGTCGAGCAGGCGGAAGCGGCGCCCAAGAAGAGCACCAGCGCCGTGCGCGAGAAGGCGGTGAAACGGGCGCAGGAGTTCTATGCCAAGAGCGACCCGGAAAATGTCGCGCGGCTGCGCATGAAGCTCATCCAGGCCGGCTATATGGAGCCGCGCGCCGTCGGCATGTTCTTCCTGATCCGCTTCGCCACCCTGATCGGCGCGGCGTTGGGCGCGTTCCTGATCAACCATTGGGCGGCGAGTGCCGAGTCGACCATGACCAGCCGCTGGACCTTCATCATCCTATCGGGCGCCGGCGGCTACTTCCTGCCGGGCCTGGTGCTGACGCAGAAGGTTCGGGAGAAGATGCGCGAATACCGCAACGGCTTTCCCGATTTCATGGATCTGATGATCGTCTGCTCCGATGCCGGCATGAGCATGGAGGCTGGCATCGAGCGGGTCTCAAGGGAGCTTTCCAGGACCTATCCGTCGCTCAGCCAGAACCTGATCCTGGTGTCGCTGGAACTGCGGGCCGGGCGCAGCCTCGACGACGCGCTCAAGGCGCTCGCCGACCGTCTCAGCCTCGACGAGGTGCGCTCCTTCGCGACGCTGCTGCAGCAATCCAAGGAACTCGGCACCAGCCTGTCGGGCTCGCTGCGCGTCTTCTCCGACGAAATGCGGCACAAGCGCATGTCGCTGGCGGAGGAAAAGGCGCATGCCTTGCCGGCCAAGATGTCGGTGCCGGTGACCGTCTGCATCCTGCCGGTGGTGCTGATGATCGCCATCATTCCGATCATCGTTAAGCTGACCACCCACCACTGAGGATTCAGGTGAGGCCGGTCTGCAAACGGCGGCTTCCTGCGCTTCCGGTGCTCACGCACTTTAAGTACGCTCCGCTTCGGTTCTCGGAAACTACCGTTTTCGACTCGGCCTGACCTGAATCCGGCAGCACCTCAAGGGGCGCTGGTTAACGCATCCTTGGCGGGCAACCAAAATTTAGCTGCATTTCGGCACCGAAGCTTAATCGCTCTGCCGTATCGTCTTTTCCTGAAGAACGACCCGGCAAATCGGGCGATGGGGCAGGGGCATGCGTCAGAGACTTCCCACGGCAGCAGCGGCGTTGGCAGCCATTTTGATGATTGCGGGCTGCACGACGAACAACAACGTCGACACGACCAAGACCACGGCAATCCAGCCGGTGGCCAAGGATGTCAGCGCCGATGATCTCGTCGAAGGCAAGGCGCAGTTCCGCGAGGCGAATTTCGGCCTGGCCGAACAGCATTTCCGCAAGGCGGTCGAGCTCAGATCAGACAATGCCGAAGCCTGGATGGGGCTTGCCGCTTCCTATGACGAACTCGGCCGTTTCGACTTCGCCGACCGCGCCTATGCGCAGCTCTTGAAGGTCGCCGGCCGCAAGCCGCAGATCGTCAACAATATGGGTTATTCGCAGCTCCTGCGCGGCAACAAGAAGAAGGCGCGCGCGCTGCTACTCGAAGCCAAGGCCGGCATGGCTGATCCGACCGTGGTCGACGCCAATCTGGCACTTCTGAACAAGAGCTAGAGCCTTCTCGGGCTTGGGTTGAATCGTTCCGCCCGAATTCCTCGGCCGCCGGCCGAACGCCGTTTCAGCGAAACGGGACAAGTTCCACCCGGTACGATTTTTGTTTGTCGATTGGCGAAATCGAAGCGCCAGGGTGGAACTTCCGGGCTGGCGGACGCATGCCTGTGGATCGCCTCGCGCTGGTGAGAAGAACTGTTTCAATATAAACCAACAATTTCTAGTCTTCGCGTCTGCTGGATGCACTGGTGGATGCTTTGTAAACCTTGTCGGAAGGTTAGGTCGAAAGGTTAGCTGAAAACGGTATCAGCGGGCCGCCGTTAACCTAGAATGCAGCGTCACTGACGACTCCCAAGAGGTGGCGGCTCAACAATGTTGGATTTTAGTTCGCTCCTGCTCGCGGCGGCGTTGTCGGGCACGTGCCTCAGCATCACCATGCTTGCGATCTGGCTCACCGCTCCGCGGGCGCCCTTCGTGCTGACGGTGGCGTGCGGCATCCTTGTGCTTGTCGCGCATGTCATTCTGTTCTGGCAATACACCAAGGAACCCAACCCCTGGCTCTGCCAGGCAGCGCTGGTGCTGCTCAGCCTGGGTTTCCTCATCATCTGCCTGTCGGCGATGCAATATCTAGGCGTCGGCAACCATGGTAGGGTTGTTCTGCCGACATTGGCAGCCATGGCCGCCTGCGCCGTCTTCACCTATCTCGGATTCGACGGCATCGGCTTCCTCATCACCTATTCGGCTGTCACGGCGCTGCTCGCGGCGATCGGAACGATGTTCTGGATGAAGGGCGATCACGACCGCAGGATTCTGTTCGTCGTCTCGTTCCTGAGCGGAGCCTGCGGCTTGTCCTTCGCGCTGTGCGGCCTGGTGTTGCTCGAGCAAGGGCAATGGGTTCTCGGTGCTGCGCCCGACAACTGGGCGGAGCGGCTGAATACCGTCGTCGCGGTCGCCTGCATGACTGGCCTCGGCGCGCTGACGCTTTCGCTGCATCATCTGCAAGCGCAGATCGAGCTCAAGGCCGAGACCATGACCGATCCGTTGACCGGCCTGATGAACCGCAGGGCGCTCAACGAACTCTACGGCGATCGCAGCTTCGGTCCGTTCATGGCGATCGCGATGTTCGATCTCGACCATTTCAAGACAACCAATGACGTCTTCGGCCATCCCGTCGGCGACCAAGTCCTTTGCCGCTTCGCGGCGGTGATCAAGAAATATGGCAGGACAGGGGTCGACGCCTTCCGGCTGGGCGGCGAGGAGTTCGCGATCGTCATGTCGCGGATCACGCCTGAAAAGGCGCATGACATGGCAAGCCGCATCGGCGTCGCCTTCGGCACCGAGGTCGTCGCGACGCATCGCGGCCCGCTGCGCAGCAGCGTCAGTGGCGGCATGGGATTTGGCGCAGCTAGCGGCCGGACCCTGGACGAGATGCTGGCCGAAGCGGACGCCGCGCTCTATGCCGCCAAACGCGCCGGGCGGAACCGCGTTATCGCCCAACGCCAGGAGGGCCGGCCTGATAGCGGGCCGGCCCAGAAAACCGCCTGAACGACTACTCGGCAGCGCCGAGATATTCCGACAGCGGCGGGCAGGAGCAGACCAGGTTGCGGTCGCCGGCGACATTGTCGATGCGAGAGACCGGCGGCCAGTATTTCGCCGCCAGGTCGGCGTCGCCCGCTGGATAGGCGGCCTCCAGGCGCGAATAAGGATGGGTCCATGTACCGGCAAGCGCTTCCGCCGCGGTATGCGGGGCGTTGACCAGCGGGTTGTCGGTGAGCGGCCAATCGCCCTTCGCCACTTTCGCCGCCTCGCCGGCGATGGCGACCATCGCCTCGCAAAAACGGTCGAGCTCGCGCTTAGGCTCGGACTCGGTCGGCTCGACCATCAGCGTGCCGGCGACCGGGAACGACATGGTCGGTGCGTGGAAGCCGTAGTCGATCAGCCGCTTGGCGATGTCGTCGACGCTGATGCCGGCGCGCTCCTTGAGCACGCGGGTGTCGAGGATGCATTCATGGGCGATGCGATCGTGCCTGCCCTTGTAGAGGAGCGGGAAGTGCGGCGCGAGCCGGGTCGCGATGTAGTTGGCGGAAACGATCGCCGTCTCCGTCGCCTGCTTGAGTCCCGAAGCGCCCATCATGCGGATATACATCCAGGTGATCGGCAGGATGGAGGCGCTGCCGAACGGCGCCGCCGCCACGGCATGGGTCGTGCCTTCCGTCACGTGGCCCGGCAGATAGGGCTTCAGATGGGCCTTGACGCCGATCGGACCGACACCCGGCCCGCCGCCGCCATGCGGGATGCAGAAGGTCTTGTGCAGGTTCATGTGGCAGACGTCGGCGCCGATATCGCCTGGGCGGGCGAGGCCGACGAGCGCGTTGAGGTTGGCGCCGTCGAAATAGACCTGGCCGCCATGCTCATGGACGATGGCGCAGAGGTCGCGCGCGCCTTCCTCGTAGACGCCATGCGTCGAGGGGTAGGTGAACATCAGCGCCGCGAGGTCCTTCGAATGCTCGGCCGCCTTGGCCTTGAGGTCCTCGACATCGATGTTGCCGTCCTCGGTGCAGCGCACGACGACGACGCTCATGCCGGCCATCGCGGCGCTTGCCGGATTGGTGCCATGCGCGGAGGATGGGATCAGGCAGACGGTGCGATGGCCTTCGCCGCGCGAGCGGTGATAGGCGCGAATGGCGAGCAGGCCGGCATATTCACCCTGGCTGCCGGCATTGGGCTGCAAGGTCACGGCATCGAAGCCGGTGATCTCCGACAGCCAGGCTTCGAGATCGGCTATCATGGCGCGATAGCCGCCCGAATGGCCGGCAGGCGCGAAGGGATGCAGGTTGGCGACGCTCGGCCAGCTCACCGGCATCATTTCAGCCGCGGCGTTGAGCTTCATGGTGCAGGAGCCGAGCGGGATCATGGCGCGGTCGAGCGCGAGATCCTTGTCGGCCAGCCGACGCAGGAAGCGCATCATGTCGGTCTCGGAGCGGTTCTCGTGGAAGACCGGCTGCGTCAGGAATTCCTTGCCACGCGGTTTGCCGGGCATCGAGCTGGCCCCCGCACCGGGCTTGGCGCCGAACAGGCCGGCGATCGCCTCGAGATCGGCTTCCGTCGAGGTCTCGTCGAAGGCGATACTGACATGGTCCGCATCGATGACGCGTAGCAGCCGGCCTGTCTTCTCGGCGGCAGCAGCAATGGAGCCGGCCTTGCCCTTCACTTCGGCGGTCACTGTATCAAATCGGCTCGCGCCGACCACCGATACGCCGGCGGCCTTGAGACCTGAGGCGAGGCGGTCGGCAAGGCCGTGGATACGACCGGCAATCGCCTGCAGGCCGGCAGGGCCATGCCAGATCGCATAGGCCGTGGCCATACTGGCCAGCAGCGCCTGCGCGGTGCAGATGTTGGAGGTGGCCTTGTCGCGGCGGATGTGCTGCTCGCGTGTCTGCAGCGCCAGCCGGTAGCCGGGGCGGCCCTTGGTGTCGGTCGACTGGCCGACGAGACGGCCGGGCATCAGACGGGTCAACTTGTCGGAAACGGCGCAATAGGCGGCGTGCGGACCGCCGAAGCCCATCGGCACGCCGAAGCGCTGCATCGGACCGACGGCGATGTCGGCGCCAAGCTTCGCCGGCGCATCCGTCAGCGTGAGCGCCAGCGGATCGGCGATGAAGACCACCAGCGCACCGGTAGCGCGGGCCTTCTCGATCGCCGCCTTGTGGTCGCCATAGACACCGAAGGTGTCCGGCCAGGAAACGAGCAGCGCGGCGGTGTTGTCATCGATCGTCTCGCCGTCGACCTCGATGCCGAGTGGCTCGGCTCTGGTGCGCACGACATCCAGCGTCTGCGGATGCGGAGTCCCGGCAAGCGCCACCTTGGTGCGCTTGTCGCGATGGTGGCGCAGCGCAATGCCGACGGCCTCGGCAACGGCGGTGGCTTCATCGAGCAGCGAGGCCGACGCCACCGGCAGGCCGGTGAGCTCGGTGACCAGGGTCTGGAAGTTGAACAGCATTTCCAGCCGGCCCTGGCTGATCTCGGCCTGGTAGGGCGTGTAGGCCGTGTACCAGGCCGGATTCTCGAACAGGTTGCGCTGGATGACCGGCGGCACGAAGACGTCATGATAGCCGGCGCCGATGAAGCTCTTCAGCACCGTGTTCTTCGCCATCATCGCCGACAATTCGGCCAGCGCTTCGGCTTCGCTCGCCGGAGCGGGCAGGTCGAGCGGCCGATCGAGGCGGATCGACTTCGGCACGGCCTGGCTGATCAGCGTTTCGACGGATGGAACGCCGATGGCGGCGAGCATCGCCCTGACGTCGTTGACGGAGGGACCGATATGGCGGGCCGAGAAAGGAATAGGTGCTGCGGTCATTTCCAAGATCCTGTTATCAGCCGATATGGGCTTTGTAGGCGGCCTCATCCATGAGGCTGTCGAGTTGGCTTTCGTTGGAAAGCTTCATTTTCCAGAGCCAACCGTCGCCGGTCGCCGCCGAATTGACCAGCGAAGGGTCGGCCGACAGTGAGCCGTTGGCCTCGGTGATCTCGCCGTCGACCGGCGCGTAAACGTCCGAAGCCGCCTTGACGGATTCGACAACGACGGCTGTATCGCCCTTGGCGAGCTTGCGGCCGATTTCCGGCAGCTCGACGAAAACGAGATCGCCGAGCTGTTCCTGCGCATAGTCGGTGATGCCGACAGTGGCGACGCCGCCTTCGATCCGGAGCCATTCATGATCTTCAGTGAAGTAGGTCTTTGCCATCTGGAAATCATCCTTTGCGGTAGCGGTGTGGGGTGAAGGGCAGGGAGACGATATCGATCGGGATTTTCGTCCCGCGAACATCGGCGAAGAGTTTCGTGCCGGGCTTGGCCAGCGCGCTGTTGACGTAGCCCATGGCAACCGGGTGCCCCGTCGAAGGGCCGAAACCGCCGGAGGTGACGTGGCCGGCCGGGTTGCCGTCGGCATCAACCAGCGCCGCGCCGGCGCGCACCGGCTGGCGGCCATCGGGCTTCAGGCCGACGCGCTTCTGCGACGGCCCGCGCTCGACGATGGAGCGTAGCGCGTCGGCACCGATGAAATGGCCGGTGGCGCGAACCTCCTTCGGGATCGCCCACATCAGCCCGGAGCTTGCCGGATCAATCTCCGGCGTCAGGTCCTGGCCATGCAGGCAGAGACCGGCCTCGAGGCGCAGGCTGTCGCGGGCGGCGAGGCCGATCCATTGCACGCGTTCGTCTTCCAGGAGTTTGGCGACGAGATCCCGCGCGTCCTTCTCCGGCAGGCCGATCTCGAAACCGTCCTCGCCGGTGTAGCCGGAGCGGCTCATGAACCAGTTCTGCCGCGGCTCGACACCGTGCATGAACAGCACCGAGCCGGTCTCGATGCCGGCTCGTGCCAAAGCCGCCCAGGCGTCCGGACCCTGGATCGCCAGGAAGACGCGGTCGAGCGGCTCGACTTTGGCGTCGAAATCCGTTGCCAAAGCGCGCAGATGCTTCTCGTCCTCGACAGCGTTGCCGGCATTGGCCACGACCATGAACCGGTCTTCGCCGAGGCGGGTGACGATCAGGTCGTCGATAATGCCCGCGGCCTCGTTGAGGAAGAAGGTGTATTTGGACTGCGAGATGTCCAGCGCGCCTGCATCGAGCGGGCAAGCCCGGTTCAACAGCGCCGCGGCCCCCGGACCACCGACCTCGAACAGCTTCATATGCGAGATGTCGAACAGCCCGGCGTGCTCGCGCGTGTGCAGGTGCTCCTTCATCACGCCGGGCGGATAGGTGAGCGGCATCGACCAGCCGGCGAAAGCGCCGAAGCGCGCGCCCGCGGCCTGATGCAAATCCTCGAGGGGTAGGTGCCTGGTGTCTTCGCCTGTCATGTCTTCTCCAGAGTCGCACGCAATCGACCGCCATTGGCGGCCTAGTCCGTGCCCCTCTGTCTGAAGCCTGAGAGACTCGCGCCCCGTAACTCTGTCGGCAGCGCTTACACCTTCGGCGCGGGGCCAGGCCCCGACTTTCCAGAGTTGTCTTTCCCGTCCACGGTTCTTTTGCCTGAGAGATTTCGGGCGATTTCCCCTTCGGCGACAGCTCTCGCTGCTCTCTCCCGCAAACAGGTGGGACTCACAACCGAGCCCCCGACGCGCCATCCATAGCCCGTCGGCGACACGTTGTCACCTCCCAGCGACATGTTGCTGACAAGTCTTCGCTAACCACGCCATTTGCCGGTTTCTCAAGACAATGCTGATAAACCGGCAAAATGACAAAGGCTCGCCGGCAATAGGCGACAGGGCAGGGACGGCGGATGGGCGAATTGATCATGAGCGCTCCGGTGGCGGGGTTGACCTCGAAGAACAAGATCTCGGCCGAGGACGTGGCGATGCTGCGGCGCGAGGTGTTCGCGGATGGCGTGGTGAGCCGCGGCGAGGCCGAGGCGCTGTTCGCGCTCGACCAGAGCGCGCGCGACAAATGCGGCGAATGGGCGCCGTTCTTCGTCGAGGCGGTGACCGACTACATCGTCCACCAGGAAAAGCCTGAGGGCTACATTTCTCAGGAGAACGCCGACTGGCTGGTTCGCACGATTTCACGCGACGGCATGGTCGACAGCCGCACGGAGCTCGAGCTGCTGGTGCATGTGCTGGAGGAAGCGAAATCCTCGCCCGGCCAGCTTTCGGCCTATGCGCTGGAGCAGGTCGCGCATGCGGTGATCGACGGCAAGGGGCCGTTGATGCTCGGCGGCGAGCTGGTTCCGGGCTTGATCGCCAAGGCCGAGGTCGATCTCCTGCGCCGCATCCTCCATGCCTTTGGCGGCGACGGCAACATCGCCATCACCAAGGCCGAGGCAGAGGTGCTGTTCAGGATCAACGACCGGGCCGCGGCCGCGGACAACGATCCGTCCTGGAACGAGCTCTTCGTCAAGGCGATCGCCAACTATGTCATGTGCTCGGCCGGCTACGAGCCGCCGACGCGCGAGGTGGCACTGCGGCACGAAAACTTTCTCGACGAGGCGGCGCCGACGCTGGGCGGGTTCTTCAGCCGCATGGTCTCGGGCGGGTTCGCCGCGATCCTCGAAGCCTATCATTCTCCCGGCGATATCGAGGCCGAATGGGAAGCCAGGAACCGGGCCGCCGAGGCGCTTGCCCGCCGCGCCGAGACCATCGATGCCGACGAAGCCAAATGGCTGGCCGAGCGCATCGGCGGCGGCCAGCGGCCGCTGCGCGACAACGAGCGCGCGCTGCTGGCGCTGATCAGGCACGCTTCGCCGGAAATCCATCCGGCGCTGAAGCCGCTGCTCGATAAGGTCGCCTAGGCGTTTCCTGGAAGTGTCTTGCACAGGATGATGTTGGAATGGCCTTCGGGCCATCCAGCGAATTCGGCCATACGTTCGAAGCCCGCCTTCTCGTAGAGGCCCGGCGCCTGGAAGTCGTGCGTTGGGACCCAGATGCGTCGCACGCCACGCGCGGTCGCCTCGGCTACGAACGCATCAAGCAGCTTCCTGCCGTGGCCAAGACCGCGATGCGCCTCGTCGACCCACATCAGCGTGAGCTCGGCAATGCCGGCCCAGGAGTAACCGGCGGCGATCCCGACGGCGCGCCCTTGCTCATCCCGCAAGGCAAAGATGAGGGTACGGTCGTCGTCACGACCGGTCAGCCGCCGATTGTCGTCGTGCAGGTGCTCCTCGATGGCATCAAGCTCGGCGGACGGCAGATCGTGCTCGGCCCGCAGGCGAGGGACCATCAAATCCCGCCATACCAGTCGTAGCCATTGTCCTCCCAGTAGCCGCCGCGGCCGCCGCCGACATTGGCGAAACTGTCGACCAGCTCGATCTTGTAGATGTATTTCGGCATCTTGTAGCCAAGCTGGCGTTCGACGCGTACTCTGAGCGGCGCGCCGTTCTCGACCGGCAAGGGCTTGCCGTTGAGACCGTAGGCCAAAATGGTCTGCGGATGGCGGGCATCGATCAGGTCGATGGTGCCGTAATATTTGATGTTGCCGGACAGGCTCTGCTCGATCGTGTCGAGGCAGTGGAACATGACGTAGCGCGCCTGCGGCTTGACCACCGCCTGGTCAAGCACCAGCGACAGCGGCGTGCCGGTCCACTTGGCGATGCAGCTCCAGCCTTCGACACAGTCGTGGCGGGTGATCTGGGTACGGCTCGGCATGTTCTGGAGTTGCTCGCGGGTGAGCGACAGCGGCTTTTCGACAAGGCCGGTCACCTCCAGGCGCCAGTCGGCATAATTGTTGGCGAGCAGGCCCTTGTAAGTGTCGTCGTCCGGCGCGGTGACGCCGTTCGGCCGCTGCGGCTGGAGGATGTCGGCCTCGGTGAATTCCGGCGCCAGCGCGTCGCGACCTGCAAGTAAGCGTTGCGCGCGGTAAGTCAGGCCGTTGGCGTTCTCGAGGAAGCTGCGCAGGCCGCCGCCGATGCCGAGACCGCTGTCGAAGGCATCGCAACCCGATAGCGCGATGCCTGACAGGCCGAGGCTGCCGGCGGTCAGGAATTTACGGCGGCTGATCTGAAATTTGGCCATGTCAGGCGCTCCTCTCGGTAGGCTCGGCATGCTTCGCCGGCGGGTCGGTGCGGTACCAGCCGGTGATGATTGAGCGGAGTTCATTGATCGGGCCGGCGGCCAGGATCATCAGGATGTGGACGATGAAGAAGAGGACGAGCAGCACCATGACTGTGAAATGGATGGTGCGCGCGCTCTGTCGGCCGCCCAGGATTTCGTTGAGCCACGGCAGCACCGAATCCATGCTCGGCGACATTGCGAGGCCGGTCACGATCATCAGCGGCAGCAACACGAACAGCACGCCGCCATAGGCCATTTTCTGCAGCGTGTTGTATTCGCGCGTGTGATGAAACTTCAGCTTGGCGTGTTCGACGATGTCGCGCGGCAGCTTGCGCAGGTCCGACACGCGAGGGGCGAGGTCGCGGCGGATATGACCGTTGACCAGGCCGGCTATCAGCCAGACGAGCAAGGTCGTGGTCAGGATCCAGGCGAAAAAGAAGTGCACCACGCGGGCCGTGCCGAGATCGTAATAGGAGGGGATCGTCGCCCAGGATGGAAAGGCGCGAGGCGTCTCCTGCCCGGGCGGACCCGACCAGCCGAGCACGCCGGTGGTGTCGAAGCGATGGCCGAAGATTTCGGTGAAGCCGCGCGGACCGTTGGCCGTGTTTTCGGCGCCGATCTGGAGGATCGTGTTGTTGAATTGGAAGCCGGATTGCTTGCCGATATAGAGCTGCGGCCGCGCGTTGAAGATCTGCAGGCCGGAAAGCAGCATGAAGAACAACGAGAAAGCCCAGATCCAGTGGGTCAGCCGCGTCCAGCGCGATTGCCGATAGATGAGGGTCTTATCCTTACCGTCCGCCTCGGCGGCGGATTGGTTGTTGGCAGCAGTGTCCATCTTGCCTCCGGCCGCCTCATGCAAGCGGCTTCTCAGGTCATTGTCTTCCCCTCAATACGTCGCCGCACAAGGCAATGTTTCATGCGATCACGGATTTATTACGGAGAGCCCAGGCTGACCGCGAGATTGACCGCCGCCGCAACGATCACCGTGTTGAAGAAAAAGGTCAGGATCGAATGGACGAGCACGACCATACGCATCTGCGAGGTGGTGATGGCCGTGTCGGCGGTCTGCGCCGTCATGCCGATGACGGTCGCGAAATAGAGGAAGTCCCAGCCTTCCGGCCGCTTGCCCCCGGGAAAATCGAGCCCGCCGACCGGCAACTTCTTTTGTGTTTTCTCGTCGGTCTCGCAACCGTCCTTCCAGTAGACATGCGCGTAATGCAACGATGCCATGGCGTGGATCGTGAACCAGCCGAGCGGGATCGACAGAATGGCAAAGCCGAGCTGCCAGGGGTGCGTGGCGGCTTTCTGGTTGATCAAAAGAAACAGCGAGACGATGGCCGCAACGACTACGAAGAACGTAACGGCGAAGATCAGCAGCACGGGCATGTCTGTGGCGCGGGCGTTCTTGCTGAGATAGCGGCCGGTAAGCCGTGGCATCAGCGTCAGGACCAGGACGATATAGCTTGCAAAGAATACATTAGCGCCAATGGAATAGGGGAGCGGCGCGCGCAAAAGCAGGGCTAGGAGCAGTGCGACGACGCCGATGGCAAAGGCCAGAGCGAACTGCATATGCCGATGCATCGGCGTCTTAAGGTCTTCACCCATGGCTCGGGTCCCTGAAGACGTTGGATCAGTTCGGTGTGACGGATTTGAGCGCGCGCCGCAAGATGCGGTCGAGCTCGCCGAGAAACTGCGACCTGTCCTTCTGCGTGAAGGAGGCGTTGAAGCCGCGGCTTTCGCCGGTCTCGCGCAGATGCTGCTTCAGATCGCGCATCGCCATCGCCATGCCGATGGTCTCCGGCGTGAAGGGGCGGCCGGTGGGTCCCAGCACATGCGCGCCGAGCGCCACCGTGCGTGCGGCAAGCGGGATGTCGGCCGTCACCACAACGTCATTGGCTCTTGCGTTCTCGACAATCCAATCGTCCGCCGCATCAGCACCCTTGGAGACCACGACGTTGCGGATCATCGGATCGCGCGACGGCCGCAGCCCGCCATTGGAGACGTAGGTAACGACGACGCCATGGCGCTCCGCCACCTTCTCGACCTCGGCCTTGACCGGACAGGCGTCGGCGTCGACGTAGATCTGCGGGCGAGCAGGCTCCCGCTGAGCCCGGTTTTCATTCGCGTTCATAGGGCGTGAATTTCAAATTATAGCCGCGCGGCTTATCGCCTGGTGGCTCGGTGGGCTCGGTATCATAGACGTAGACGTCGCCGGTACAGGCGAAACCCAGGTGCTCGCCGATTGCCCGCGTCATGTCGATTGCCTGATCGGAATCCGAAGCCCAGACACTCATTCCGAAGAAGGCAGGACCAGGTTGGATTTTGAAGTCCGGATTCAGGGCCGTCACTTCGCCATGGGCTAGAATGGTGAAATGACGGAATTCAGTTTTCGCTCTTCCGTAGCGGAGCTTCAACTTCCAGTTCTTGACGCCGCGAAGATCCATGGAGCGCTTTGTAGGCAGGAAGGGCCGGTCTGTCGATCGGCCCTTCCTATCCTGAATCAGGCCGGAAGCGCGCCGGTCTTCTTCGCCGTCCAGGTGGCCATATAGTCCATCAGGCCGGGATTGAGGCAGTCATAGGGCTCCAGCCCGATCGACTTCAGCTGGCCGCGAATGCCGCCCATGCGGTTCGGGTCGACGCCGGATTCGATGATCGAGGAGACGAAGGCGGCAAAGCCCGGAGGCGACCAGCCGTCCTCCTCGAAACGCTCGGGATGGATGAAGGACAGGCCCTTGAAGGGATGGTCGCGCTCGACGGGGCCATGCATGTGGACGCCGCAGCCGGTGCAGGCGTGCCGCTGGATGAGCGCCGAGGGGTCGACCACCTTCAGCTTGTCGCCGTTCTCGGTAACGGTGACGTCGCCCGTGCCGACGACGGCCACGACCGAGAAGATAGCGCCGTCCGGCTTCCAGCACTTCGTGCAGCCGCAGGCATGGTTGTGGGCGATCTGACCCTTGACCTTCACCTTCACCGGCTTGCTGGTGCAGAGGCAAACCAGCGTGCCGCCGGAGAAGGATGCGCTTTCCTTTGGCAAGCCATTGTCAATCTTCGGATGCAGTTTCTCGGCCATTCCATTCCTCCCATGTTTTACCACAGAGGTCGCCGGCGTTCCGGCCTGCGGCCTGGTGGCTTTCCTCAATAAACCACGACGCTGCGGATCGACTTGCCCTCATGCATGAGGTCAAAACCCTTGTTGATGTCCTCGAGCTTCAGCGTGTGGGTGATCATCGGGTCGATCTCAATCTTCTTTTCCATGTACCAGTCGACGATCCGCGGCACATCGGTGCGGCCGCGCGCGCCGCCGAAGGCGGTGCCCATCCAGGTGCGGCCGGTGACCAGCTGGAAGGGCCGCGTCGAGATCTCCTGGCCGGCGCCGGCGACACCGATGATGACCGACTTGCCCCAGCCGCGATGCGAGGCTTCCAGCGCTTGGCGCATCACCTTGGTGTTGCCGGTGCAGTCGAAGGTGTAGTCGGCGCCGCCGATCTGGTCGGCGCCTCGCTTGGTCATGTTGACGAGGTAAGGCACGATGTCGCCGTCGATCTCCTTCGGATTGACGAAATGCGTCATGCCGAACTTCTCGCCCCAGGCCTTCTTATCATTGTTGACATCGACGCCGATGATCATGTCGGCGCCGGCAAGGCGCAGGCCCTGGATGACGTTGAGGCCAATGCCACCTAGACCAAAGACAACGGCCGTCGCGCCTTGCTCGACCTTGGCGGTGTTGATGACCGCGCCGATGCCGGTCGTGACGCCGCAGCCGATGTAGCAGATCTTGTCGAAGGGGGCGTCCGGATTGACCTTGGCGACCGCGATCTCCGGCAGCACGGTGAAGTTGGAGAAGGTCGAGCAGCCCATATAGTGGAAGAGTTTTTCGCCGCCGAGCGAGAAGCGCGAGGTGCCGTCCGGCATCAGCCCTTGCCCTTGAGTGGCGCGGATGGCGGTGCACAGATTGGTCTTGCGCGACAGGCACGACGGGCACTGCCGGCATTCGGGCGTGTAGAGCGGGATGACGTGGTCGCCCCTCCTGACCGAGGTGACGCCCTTGCCGACATCGACGACGATGCCGGCGCCCTCATGGCCGAGGATGGCCGGAAAGATGCCTTCCGGATCGGCGCCCGACAGCGTGAACTCGTCGGTGTGGCAGATGCCGGTCGCCTTGACCTCGATCAGCACCTCGCCTTCGCGCGGGCCTTCGAGGTCCACCTCCATGATCTCCAACGGCTTTCCGGCGGCTACGGCAACGGCGGCACGCGTTTTCATCGAGGCATTCCTCCCAAGCGATTTGTAAGTCTTAGCTAACGGCAAGCTGCCCGTGGCGAATGCCAGCCTGCCATCCCTTCAGCCTTGTGGGTAACTTTAGCGAGTTCCGCGCTGGCGGCCAACGTCTCTTGCGACGTTTTTCGGCGCGGTTTCCGCAATCGGCGCCAGCCGCAGGGGCCAAGCGGCTGGCACTTGAGGCGCGCCGGAATTGTCCATAGAACTGGTCCGCTTTGCCGGAGGAACGACATCCGAATGTTCAAGAAGATCCTGATCGCCAATCGCGGCGAGATCGCCTGTCGCGTCATCAAGACGGCGCGCAAGATGGGGATTGCCACCGTCGCGGTCTATTCGGATGCCGATCGCGATGCCGTCCATGTCGAGATGGCCGACGAAGCGGTGCATATCGGGCCATCGCCGGCGGCACAGAGCTATCTGCTGCCGGAGAAGATCATCGCCGCCTGCAAGGAGACCGGTGCCGAGGCCGTGCATCCGGGCTATGGCTTCCTGTCGGAGCGAGCCTCATTTTGCGAGGCGCTGGAGCAGCAAGGCATCGTCTTCATCGGGCCGAAGCCCAAGGCCATCAAGGCGATGGGCGACAAGATCGAATCGAAGAAGTTCGCCAGCGAAGCCAAGGTCTCGACCGTGCCTGGATGGCTGGGCGTCATCGAAGACGCCGACCATGCCGAGAGGATCGCCGGCGAGATCGGCTATCCGGTCATGATCAAGGCTTCGGCCGGCGGCGGCGGCAAGGGCATGCGCATCGCCTGGAGCCAGGCGGAGGTGCGCGACGGTTTCGACAGGGCACGTTCGGAGGCGAAAAGCTCCTTCGGCGACGATCGCGTCTTCATCGAGAAATTCGTCGTCGATCCGCGCCATATCGAGATCCAGGTGCTGGCCGACGCGCATGGCACAGCGCTCTATCTCGGCGAGCGTGAATGCTCGATCCAGCGTCGCAACCAGAAGGTGGTCGAGGAGGCGCCTTCACCTTTTCTCGATGCCAAGACAAGGAAGGCGATGGGCGAGCAGGCGGTGGCGCTGGCGAAAGCCGTCGACTACCAGAGCGCCGGCACCGTCGAGTTCATCGTCGACAACGACAAGAACTTCTATTTCCTTGAAATGAATACGCGATTGCAGGTCGAGCACCCGGTGACCGAACTGGTCACCGGCATTGACCTGGTCGAGCAGATGATCCGTGTCGCCGCCGGCGAGAAGCTCGCCATCAAGCAGAGCGACGTCAAGCTCAACGGCTGGGCGGTGGAGAGCCGCCTTTACGCGGAGGATCCTTTCCGCAACTTCCTGCCGTCGATCGGCCGGCTGACCCGCTACAGGCCGCCGGAAGAGGGCACGTTCGGCGACATCGTCATCCGCAACGACACCGGCGTCACCGAAGGCTCGGAAATCTCGATGTTCTATGACCCGATGGTGGCGAAGCTCTGCACCTGGGCGCCGACAAGGCTGGAGGCGATCGACGCCATGTCGGAGGCGCTCGACAGTTTTGTCGTCGACGGCATCGAGCACAACATCCCGTTCCTCTCGGCGCTGATGCAGCACCCGCGCTGGCGCGAGGGGCGGCTGTCGACCGGTTTCATCGCCGAGGAATATCCGAACGGTTTTTCGCCGGTCGCGCCGGATGGCGAGGAGAGGGCCGTTTTCGCTGCCGTCGCAACCGCGATCGAACTTTTGCGCCGCGACCGGCTCGACCGCCTGAGCGGCCGGCTGGCGCCGCATTCCGGCCATCTCAAGCGCGACTGGGTGGTGAAGATCGGCGCGGACTATCTTCCGGTCGTGATCGTCGACGGCATGGTCTCGATCCCGATGGAGGTCGATCTTTCGATCGACGGCGGCAAGCCGCTGACCGTTGCGTCCGACTGGCGGCCGGGCGACGCGCTCTGGCAAGGTAGGATCGGCGGCGACAAGGTCGTCGCACAGATCCGTCCGATGCTCAACGGCTTGAGCATTGCTTGGAATGGCATGTCGGTGATGGCGCGCGCCATGCTGCCGCGCACCGCGGAACTCGAAAGGCTGATGCCGGAAAAACTGCCGCCGGACACCTCGAAGATGCTGCTCTGCCCGATGCCCGGTCTCGTCGTCTCGATCGCGGTCGCCGAGGGCCAAGAGGTCAAGGCCGGCGAGACGCTGGCCGTGGTCGAGGCCATGAAGATGGAAAACGTGCTGCGCGCCGAACGCGACCTCACGATAGCCAAGCTCAACGCCAAGCCAGGCGACAGCCTGGCGGTCGACGCGGTGATCATGGAGTTCGCCTGAGAAGAGGCGGTAGCCGGCCGTAAGCCTGTGCCTTGTCGGTCATTTGTGCTGGACTGGCATGGCCGCGTCCGGGACAATACATCTGCATGGAATTTGAGTCTCTGGAACAGCGCGAAAAAACATGGCGGATGAACGACTTCCACGCGACCCGTTGCAGCGCGAAGCAGCCGTGAAGGCCGCGCGGCCGGAAGCGCCGGCGCGGACCTTCATCCATTTGCGGGTGCACTCGGCCTATTCGCTGCTCGAAGGCGCGCTTCAGCTCGGCGCAATCGTCGGCCATGCGGTCAAGGACGAGGCGCCGGCGATAGCGGTCACCGACACCAACAATTTGTTCGGCGCGCTCGAATTCGCGCAGAAGGCGGTCAAGGACGGCGTCCAGCCGATCATCGGCTGCCAGGTCGATCTCGCCTTTTCCGGAGAGGCGAGCGACGGCCAGCGCGACCGCCGCCGCCACGGCCCCGAGATGGCGCCGGTCGTGCTGATCGCCGCCAGCGAGGGCGGCTACGCCAATCTGGTCAGGCTGATCAGCAAGGTTTATCTGGAGACGCCGCCCGGCGAGCCGGTGCACCTGACCAGCGCCATGCTGGAAGGCCGGTCCGATGGGCTGATCTGTCTGACCGGCGGCCCGCGCGGTCCGATCGGCAGCGCGCTCAAGGCCGATCGGCGCGACCTCGCCGAACAGCGGCTGCTGTTCCTCAAAGGCTTGTTCGGCGACAGGCTTTATGTCGAGCTGGAGCGGGTCGCCGGCTATGACCGCATGATCGAGAAGTCGACGGTCGACCTGGCCTACACGCACGACCTGCCGCTGGTCGCCACCAACGAGGCGTTCTTCTCCAAGCGACAGGATTACGAGGCGCATGATGCGCTGATCGCCATCGCCGAAGGCTCGGTGGTCGCCGCGGACAATCGCCGGCGGCTGTCGCCGGACAATTTCCTGCGCAGCCAGGCCGAGATGGCGCGGCTCTTCTCCGATCTGCCGGAAGCGATCGACAACACGGTCGAGATCGCCATGCGCTGCTCCTACTATCCGAAGAACCGCAGCCCGATCCTGCCGCGCTTCACCGGCGCCGACGCGGCCGACAAGGATGCCGCCGAGAAAGCCGAGGCCGCCGAGCTTGCACGCCAGGCGCGCGAGGGGCTGGAGGCGCGGCTTGCCGCGCATGGGCCGACGCCGGGCTACACGGTCGAGCAGTATCGCGAGCGGCTGGAATTCGAGCTCGGCATCATCGAGAAGATGAAGTTTCCGGGCTACTTCCTTATCGTTGCCGACTTCATCAAATGGGCCAAATCGCAAGGCATCCCGGTCGGGCCGGGGCGCGGTTCGGGCGCCGGCTCGCTGGTCGCCTACTCGACCACCATCACCGATATCGACCCGCTGCGTTTCTCGCTGCTGTTCGAGCGCTTCCTCAATCCGGACCGCGTCTCGATGCCGGACTTCGACATCGACTTCTGCCAGGACCGGCGCGAGGAGGTGATCCGCTACGTCCAGCAGAAATACGGGCGCGACCAGGTCGGCCAGATCATCACCTTCGGTACGCTGCAAGCGCGCGCGGTGCTGCGGGACGTCGGCCGCGTGCTGCAGATGCCTTACGGTCAGGTGGACAAGCTCTCCAAGATGGTGCCGCAGAACCCGGCCAATCCGGTCAAGCTGGCGGACGCCATCGCCAACGAGCCGCGCTTCGCCGAGGAGGCGGAGAAGGAGCCGATCGTGCAGACGCTGCTCGACACGGCGCAGAAGCTCGAAGGCCTCTACCGCCATGCCTCGACGCACGCCGCCGGCATCGTCATCGGCGACCGGCCGCTGTCCGAGCTGGTGCCGATGTACCGCGATCCGCGCTCGGACATGCCGGTCACCCAGTTCAATATGAAATATGTCGAGCAGGCGGGCCTTGTGAAATTCGACTTCCTTGGCCTCAAGACGCTGACCGTGCTGGAAACGGCGGTGAAGCTCATCCGCCGGCGCGGCGTCGACATCGATCTCGCCACGATCCCGCTCGACGACAAGGACACCTACGCCATGCTGTCGCGCGGCGAGGTGGTCGGCGTGTTCCAGGTTGAAAGTGCCGGCATGCGCAAGGCGCTGATCGGCATGCGGCCGGACTGTATCGAGGACATCATCGCGCTGGTCGCCCTCTACCGCCCCGGCCCGATGGAGAACATCCCGACCTACAACGCCAGAAAGCATGGCGAGGAGGAGATGGCCTCGATCCATCCCAAGATCGACCATCTGGTGAAGGAGACGCAAGGCGTCATCGTCTACCAGGAACAGGTGATGCAGATCGCGCAGGAGCTGTCCGGCTATTCGCTCGGCGAAGCCGACCTTCTGCGCCGCGCCATGGGCAAGAAGATCCGCGCCGAGATGGACAAGCAGCGCGAGCGCTTCGTCTCCGGCGCGGTCGAGCGCGGCGTCTCCAAGCCGCAGGCCGACTTCATCTTCGATCTTCTGGCCAAGTTCGCCGACTACGGCTTCAACAAGTCGCACGCGGCGGCCTATGCGGTGGTTTCCTACCAGACCGCCTATCTCAAGGCGCATTACCCGGTCGAGTTCCTGGCGGCGTCGATGACGCTCGATATGAGCAACACCGACAAGCTGGCCGATTTCCGCCAGGACGCCATGCGCCTTGGCATCGAGGTGGTTGCGCCGTCGGTGATGACCAGCTTCCGCCCCTTCGAGGTCGGCGACAACAAGATCTTCTATTCGCTGGCGGCGCTGAAAGGCGTCGGCGACGCGGCAGTCGAGCATATCGTCGCCGTGCGCGGCGAGAGGCCGTTCAAGAACCTTGCCGATTTCTGCGAGCGCGTCGATCCAAAGATCGTCGGCAAGCGCGTCTTCGAAAGCCTGATCATGGCCGGCGCGCTGGATTGCTTCGGCCATGACCGCGCCCAGATGATGGCCGGCGTCGAGCGGATGATGGGACTGGCCTCGCTGGCGCAGCAGAACGCCGTCTCCGGCCAGGCCGATATTTTCGGCTCCTCTCTCGGCGCGCAATCGCAGGCGCTCAACCTGCCGGCGACCGATCCTTGGCTTGCGGCCGACCGGCTGCATCGCGAGTTCCAGGTGGTGGGCTTCTATCTCTCCGCGCATCCGCTGGACGAGTACAAGGCAGCACTTCAGAAGATGCGGGTGCAGAACTGGGCGGAATTTTCGGCCGCGGTCAAACGGGGCGCAGCCGCAGGCCGGCTCGCCGGCACCGTCACCACCAAGCAGGAGCGCAAGACGCGCACCGGCAACAAGATGGGCGTGGTGCAGTTCTCCGACACGACCGGCCAGTACGAGGCGGTGCTGTTTTCCGAAGGCTTGGCGCAGTATCGCGACATGCTGGAGCCCGGCCGCTCGGTGGTGATCACCGTTTCGGCCGAAGACCGGCCGGAAGGCATCAATCTGCGGATTCAAACCGTGCAGTCGCTGGAGGACGAGGCCAGCCGCATCCAGAAGGCGCTGCGCATCTTCGTGCGCGACGCAGCACCGCTCGGCACGCTGGCCAACCAGCTTTCGGTCAAGGGCGAGGGGCAAGTAAGCTTCGTGCTGATCAAGGAGGCAGGACTGGGCGAAGTGGAGATCGAGCTGCCCAATCGCTACCGTATTTCACCCCAGGTGGCGTCGGCCATGCGGGCGGTGCCGGGCGTGGTGGAAGTGGAGTTGGTTTAGCTCAGGGCGTTGCCGCTTCAGCCTCCGCCACTTGCGGCGTCTTGCGCTGCAGGTTGAGCAAATTGCCGGCCAGAATCAGCGCCGCGCCGCCGGCGGTGAAGATGTCGATCTGCTCGCGATAGAGCAGCCAGCCGACCAGTGCCGACAGCGGCACGCGCAGGAAATCCATTGGCGAGATGAGGGTGGCGTCCGCATAGGCCAGTGCACGCGCCATGCAGAAGTGTGACGACATGCCTGTGAAAGCGATCACCACGATCCATGGCCAAAGCGCAAGCGGCGGGTTGCGCCACTCGTAGAGCGCGGGCAGCAGGCCGAGCACCGACTGGATGATCAGCATCCAGAAGATAATGCGCACGACGCTGTCGGTCCTCGTCAGCGACTTTACCATGACCACCGAAGTGCCGAAGCAGACCGCGGCGCCCAGCACTATGAGTTGCCCCGGGTTGACCGAGCTGACGCCTGGACGCACGATGATGATCACCCCGATCAGGCCGAGCACGATAGCCGTCAGCCTGGGCCTGGAGAGCCGTTCGCCAAGAAAACCAACCGCGAAAACCGCGGTCCAGATCGGTGTGGTGAATTCAATGGAAATCAGCACGGCGAGCGGGATCAGCGAGAGCGCATAGAGCCACGCCGCCTGGCCGGTATAATGGATGACATTGCGGGCGATATGCGTGAACGGGCGTTTCGTGAGCATCGCCGGGAAGCCGCCGCTTGTCATCACCAGCGGCAGCAGGATGAAGAAACCGATCACCGAGCGCAGTTCCAGCACCTGGAAGACGTTGAGATCGCTGGTCGTGGCGCGGCCGGCTACGGTCATCGCCAGGAAGGAGGCGATTGACAGCGCCATCCAGAATGCGGCTTTGGGGATCGAGGGAGCGGGTGCCATTTGGGACTCTATCTCGCAAGCCCGGACCTGGGCTGCAACCGTTAGCGGCGTCATTCCACTGGGCCAGGGGATTCGTGTCAAAAAACAGTCATCGCCACGGCGGAACCTGACGCTCCAGGCATCCGTTAAGCCCACGCCTTCCATCGGCAGGTGCCGACCGAAACCGTTTCAAACTCTTCCTGGAATTGTACTAGTGATCGCGAGAGGGAGACATTTTGATGAAATCGACCGCTGCTTTGCTGGCCGCCGCCTGTCTTTTCTGCGCGAGCGGCGCGCATGCCGACGAGGCGGCTTTCCTGCGTTCGCTGCAGGGCAAGTTTTCCGGGAAGGGAACGGTGAGGATCAGGACGAACACGCCGGTGATGAACATCGACTGCACCTTCACCTCGGACGCGACGGCGGACTCGCTGTCGCTTGATGGCACCTGCCGTGCGTTCTTGATCATGTCGCGGGAAATCCGCGCCGACCTGAAGGTAAGCGGGGCGGGGTACACCGGCACCTATATCGGCTCGCGCAGCGGACCCGCCGGGCTCAACGGAAGCCGCAAGGGCGATGCGATCGACCTCGACATCCACTGGGCGAAAATCGTCAATGGCGACCGCGACGCCGAGCTGACGGTTGAAAAGATCGGGCCGGACAATATGCGCATGACGGTGACTGACATGGATCCGGCGACCGGCAAGATGGTGGTGACCAGCCGGATCGATCTGAAGCGAAACTGACCCCTCAATCCTCCAGCGGCTCGGGCGGATTGGCGGCGCGGCCCTTGCCGAATGTATAGCCGGTCTCGACGGCTTTCCTGCCGAACTTGTCGCGCAACGCGTCCATGGCGCCTTCGGCCAGCGCGCGCTTGCGCGACTGCTGGTCGACCAGATCGGGCGGATCGGCCTTATCGTCGCCGGAGAGGTCGCTGACGCCGATGCCGAGCAGGCGGAACTTCGTGCCGTCGGCCTCGCGGCGCAACAGGTCGAGGCCGGTCTGGAAAATGCGGTCGGCCAGCCGGGTCGGATCGCCGAGCTGGCGGTTGCGGGTGCGGAGCTTGAAATCCTGCGTCTTCAGCTTCAGCACCACGGTTCGCCCCGCAATGCCGGATTTCTTTAGCCGCGCCGAGACCTTTTCCGACAGGCCGCGCAGCACCGGCACCAGCTCCGCCAGAGCGGCGATGTCGGTGTCGAAGGTGGTCTCGGCCGAGACGCTCTTGGCATCCCCGCCGGGATCGACCGGGCGGTCGTCCTCGCCGCGCGACAGCCGGTAGAGCCGGTCGCCCATGACGCCATAGCGGCGCATCAGGTCGCCGCGCTCCATGCGCTGCAACTGGGCGATCATGCGGATGCCGTCGCGCTCCAGCGTCGCGGCCAGCGCCTTGCCCACGCCCCAGATCATCGTCACCGGCTGCGCGGCGAGGAAGCTCGGGGCCTCCGCCTCGCCGATCACCGAAAAGCCGCGCGGCTTGCGGAAATCCGAGGCGATCTTGGCCAGGAACTTGCAGTAGGAAAGGCCCGCCGACACGGTGATGCCGAGTTCCTTTTCCACCGTCTGCGCGAAGCGCGCCAGCACCAGCGCCGGCGGCATCCCGTGCAGCCGCTCGGTGCCGGCGAGATCGAGAAAGGCCTCGTCGATCGACAGCGGCTCGACCTGCGGCGTCAGCGCCAGCATCAGCGCCCGCACCTGGCGGCCGACACCGACATATTTTTCCATGTTGGGCGGGATCACCACCGCTTCCGGGCAGAGTTCCAGCGCCCTGAACATCGGCATGGCCGAGCGAACGCCCTGGATGCGGGCGATGTAGCAGGCGGTGGAGACAACGCCGCGCCGGCCGCCGCCGACGATGACCGGCTTGTCCTTCAGCGCCGGATTGTCGCGCTTTTCGATCGCCGCGTAGAAGGCGTCGCAATCGATATGCGCGATCTTGAGCCGGTAGAGCTCGGCGTGGCGGACGAGGCGCGGGCTGCCGCAGCGATCGCAGCGGCGCGTCTCCGAGCGTTGGAGCGCCAGGCAGTCACGGCAAAAACCGTGTTCGGGATTGTTGACAGGAGCCACCATCGCTGCGAACATAAAGAGAACAAACGCAATGGTACGACAGCGCAAGGCTGGCAACAAGCTTGGCCTGGGGAGAACGCATGAGCACGACCATAGCACCGCTGACCCCCGAGCGCTGGGCCGATTTCGAGGACCTCTTCGGTAAGCAGGGCGCCTGTTACGGCTGCTGGTGCACGCATTTCCGGCTGGCGCCGGCGGAGCGCCGCGCCAGCGACAAGGAGCGCAACAAGGACCTTATCAAGGCGCGCATAGAGGCAGGTCCGCCGCCGGGACTCCTGGCGTTCGAGGACGGCAAGGCCGTCGGCTGGATGCAGGTCGGCCCGCGCGCCGACGTGCCCGAGTGGAACAATCAGGGCAGGGGCTCAGCCCCGATCGATCCGGCCGATGCAGGCGACCCGAATGTCTGGGCGATCTCCTGCTTCTTCATCCGCGTCAAGGCGAGGGGCCGCGGGGTCTCGCATCGGCTCGTTGCGGGCGGCATCGCCTTCGCCCGCGAGAACGGCGCGAGGCTGCTCGAAGCCTGCCCGATCGACCTGTCGCGCGATTCGCGCTCGATCGGGCTTTTCGTCGGCTCGTCGCGGGTGTTCGAGAAGGCCGGCTTCGAAAGGCTCGTGGAGCGCAAGCCCGGCCGGCCGCTGATGCGGCTGGTGCTTTAGCCGGATGCGCTTTTGGCCTACAGTGGGCGTCTTGCGGCTGTAACGCTTCTTGCCTACCAGAAGCCATTGTTTCGTCTTCCGACAGCACGGAGAATCGACGTGAAGCGTATTTTGCCACTCGCCTTTGCCCTCGCGCTCAGCGCGCCAGCCTTTGCCCAGACCGTGGACAGCCAGGGCGCTAAGCAGCTTTCCGACGATCTGGCGCGCTATTTCGGCAAGCAGGCGTTCGACAAGGGCGTGCTCAAGGTTTCGGTGGAGGGTGACGCCTACAAGATCGCGCTCGACATCAAAGCGCTCGTCAATGCGGTGCCGGAGCAGAAGCTCCTGAAATTCGACATGGCGCCCTACGCGCTGATGGTGAAGCCGCGCAGCGATGGATCATGGGACGTCTCGTCGAATTTCTCGCAGGGCGCGTCGTTCGAGTTCGATGGGCCGGAAGGCCGCCAGAGCATGGAATTCACGATCAAGGACGGCAAGCTGACCAGCGTCTACGATCCGGCCCTTGCGGCCTTCACCAATGCAACCAGCTCGTTGGCCGGGATGACCATGACGTCCCGGGACGCCAAGCAGCAGGCCGAGGCCTCGACCGGCGCCGGCACCGCCACCGTTGTCGCGACCAAATCCGCCAATGGCGGCGTCGACTTCACGGCGACCCAAAAAGTCTCGGACTTCGTTGAGACCATCAAGGTCAACGATCCCGACAGCGGCATGAATTTTCCGCTCACCTTGAAAACGCCGGAGCTTTCCGTCGACGCAACCGGCAAGGGCGTGCGGACGAAGCCGCTGCTCGACCTGCTCGCCTTTGCCGTGGCGAATGAGGACGAAGCCAAGCTCAAGGCGAACCAGGCAGAGCTCAAATCGCTGATGCTGGCGGCGCTGCCGATCTGGCAAAGGGTCGACGGCAATTACGGCTTCAAGGATTTCATCGTGGAAAGCCCTGTCGGCGAATTCGGGGCGAAGCAATTCAGCACCGCATTCGGCATGGATGGCGTTTCCCAGAACGGCAAGGTCGATTACACGATCAAGGCAACCGGGCTGACGATCCCGCATCAGACCCTGCCTGAATGGACGGTGCCGCTGTTGCCAACGGACATCGACCTGAATTTCGGCGGCGCCAATATCGATCTCGATACGATGGCGAAAAAGGCGATCGAAGCCTTTGATCTCAATAAGGAACCACCGCTCTCGGATGAATTCGGCAAGGCTCTGGTCGCCGATTTCAAGGCCAAGAATCCCAAGGTCGTCATCGGGCACAGCACGGTGAAGAACGGCGACATCGAAGTCGCGTTGGAAGGCGAGATGACGTTTCCCGGCGAGAAGCCTGATGCGACGGTGACCATCGACGTCGCCGGCTATGACAAGATCGTCCATGCCCTGAAGGAAGGGGCCAAGAGCGACGAGCAGATGGCGCAGGCCTTCCCGTTTGCGTTGGCTGTCAAGGGCTTCGGCAAGACGCTGCCGGACGGCCGCCTGGAGTGGGTGATCAACACCAAGGCCGATGGGTCCGTTGCCGTCAATGGCGCCATGCTGAAGGGGCCGGACGAGGTCCAGGACAACAGCGCAGGACAGGACGACAATTCGAGCGGCGATGACGGCGCGAACGGAACGGATGATTCCACCGGAGGCGATGGCTCGGACGGCGGCGACGATGGCGGGGCTGGCGCGAAGCTGCAGCCCTGAGCGCCTGAGCTAAAGCCCGAGCGCGGTCGCGATCTTGGGCGTGGCCTCGCGCCAGTCCTCGACCGAGACGATGTCCTCCGGCGTCGGCGGCAGGAAGGCGCGTAGCGAGTTGTCGGCCATCAGGTGGAAGAGGTGGGCATCGGCCACCGAATTGCGGGCCGAGACCAGGTTGGAAGGCTGGTCGTCGACGAAGGCGACCGGCCGACCCTTGAGGCCGCGCAATTTGGCGATGGCAGGCCCCTTGGCCATCTCCGTGGTCAGCAACGGGTACTCGAGCCCCAGCGCATCGAGATGCGCGCGGCGCACGGCGCGATGCTTGTGCGGCATGGCGGTCAGCAGGACGATCTCGGCGCCTTGCCCGAGCATGGCCAGGGCGTCCGCGGCACCCTCGGTGATGCTTTGCCAATCCGACTGGCTATCGAAGAAATCGCCCAGCAGCGCCGTCACTTCGGGCTGCTCGATCAGCCGGCCGGTCGCCATTTCGGCGATGTTGCCGGTCAGTCGGAAGGACGAGAGCGTCAGCCCGAAGCCGCGCGTTTTGAGGAAATGCGGAAAGGGCCGGACGAATTCGAGCACGACATCGTCGACGTCGAGCACCAGCAGCGGCCGGTCGTCGGCGGCAAGCTCTTCGATCTGCCGCGCCGTCTCGGGATCGTCGCTCATGTCGAACGCTCATGATCGTCGTTGCCGAGCGGAAGCGCGCGCAATGCCTTGCCGACAGCGGCCGGCGGCGTGCCGGTCTCCTCGGCGAAGCGCAGCAGCGTCGGCTCGTGGGCCAGGATGAATTGCAGGACGCCGGCAAGGAAGCCGGGCTCCGCGGCGGCCTTGCGGATCGAGTTGGCCTCGATGCCGGTGATCGCCAGGAAGCGGGGCAGAAGTTCGGGATCTGCGGCGACGAAGCCCAGCGCCTTGACGGCAATGGTTTCCGCTTCCTCGCGCATTGACGCTGCGTTCGCCATCATTACCTTTGGAATGGTGGATTTTTGAGTCTCCTACCGCAGTAACGGCAAGCGTCGCTTGCGGCAAGCCTCCGCTCTCTCTCGTGCAACGTCCGAAGCTGGAATTGGTGCAGCTTTCCAACCTCCGGTTTCCGTTTCGTCAATTATATTGGGCTAGGGTGGAAAAGGGTTGGGTGCGGTCCGAAGGGGACGCATTACGACGGTCTTCGACTTCGAGGGCGGTCGGGACGGGAAATTGATGGCTAAGAAGGTCATGATCGTCGAGGATAACGAGCTCAACATGAAGCTCTTTCGGGACCTCATCGAAGCCAGCGGTTACGAAACGGTCCGCACGCGCAATGGGCTGGAGGCGCTGGATCTGGCGCGCCAGCACCGGCCGGACCTCATCCTGATGGACATCCAGCTGCCCGAAGTCTCCGGCCTGGAAGTGACCAAATGGCTGAAGGAAGACGACGAATTGCATTCGATCCCCGTCATCGCCGTCACCGCCTTCGCCATGAAGGGCGATGAGGAGCGCATCCGCCAGGGTGGCTGCGAGGCCTATATCTCCAAGCCGATCTCGGTGCCCCGCTTCATCGAGACGATCAAATCCTATCTGGGCGATGCCTGATGCCCGTGACCAGCAGAACCGGAGCCTTTTGAGATGACCGCGCGGATCCTCGTCGTCGACGATATCCCCGCCAATGTGCGGCTGCTGGAGGTTCGGCTGCTTGCCGAGTATTTCGAGGTGCTGACGGCCAATAACGGGCCGGATGCGATCGAGACCTGCGAGAACGGCAAGGTCGACGTCGTGCTGCTCGACGTGATGATGCCGGGCATGGACGGGTTCGAAGTCTGCAAACGCCTGAAGGGCGATCCGGCGACCTCACATATACCGGTGGTCATGATCACCGCGCTCGACCAGGTCTCGGACCGGGTGCGCGGCCTCGAGGCCGGCGCGGACGATTTCCTTACCAAGCCGGTCAACGACCTGCAGTTGATGACGCGCGTGAAGAGCCTCGTCAGGCTGAAGTCGCTGACCGACGAGCTCAGGCTGCGCGCCTCGACCACGCGCAATATCGGCATCGAGGAACTTCTGAGCCGCGATTTCGCGACCGACGACGTCAAGCCGAAGGTGCTTCTTATCGACGAGCGCAGATCCTCGGTCGAACGCATCCAGAAGATGCTGCGCAACAGCGCCGAGCTCGATGTCGCGGCTGATCCCAACGCAGGGTTTTTCCAGGCGGCCGAGACACCGTATGAGTGCGTGCTGATCTCGACCGCCTTCGCCGGTTTCGATGCGCTGAGGCTCTGCTCGCAACTGCGTTCGCTCGACCGCACCCGCTTCCTGCCGATCATGCTGCTCGCCGATGAGGGCGAGGAGGGCCGCATCCTGCGCGGGCTGGAGTTAGGCATCAACGACTACCTGATCCGGCCTATCGATCAGCACGAGTTGACGGCGCGGCTGCGCACACAGGTGCGGCGCAAGCGCTACAACGATCAACTGCGCGCCAGCGTCGCCCAGACGATCGAGATGGCGGTGATCGACGGTCTGACCGGGCTTCACAACCGGCGCTATCTCGACAGCCATCTGCAGACCCTGTTCGATCGCGCCGCGGCGCGGCGGCGGCCGCTGTCGGTGATGATCACCGACCTCGACCGCTTCAAGTCGATCAACGACACCTATGGCCATGACGGCGGCGACGATGTGCTGCGCGAATTCGCCAGGCGGCTGCGCAAGAATGTGCGCGGCATCGATTTGGCCTGCCGCTTCGGCGGCGAGGAGTTCGTCGTGGTCATGCCGGACACCGACGGCGCGGTCGCCGAGAAGGTGGCCGAGCGCATCCGCGCCGAGATCGCGCAGGCGTCTTTTGCCATCGGGAGCGACGGCAAGACGATCGAGGTGACGGTCAGCGTCGGCGTATCCTCGCTTCTGAAGGGAACCGACAGCGTCGCGGCGCTGATGAAGCGCGCCGATCTTGCGCTTTATGAAGCCAAAAGCGGCGGCCGCAACCGGGTGGTCGCCAAGGCGGCCTAAAGCGCCCTCGCGATCTTCCAGACCCGCTGTTTATGCTCTAGATTTAGATTTTGCGCATGTTCGCGCTTCGGCGGCATGCCTGCAAAGGGCGCCGATTAGCGACTGTCCCCACAGGGTTACGAATTTACCTTAACCCGAGCGATTCGCGAGCGGTGGTTAAGAAATGGTTGATTTTTATAAGGTCTTGCGCAAATCTGCGGCCCATAGACAGAAGACGAGGCCGGCACGAGGGTAGACTAGCCGGCTCGATCCGAAAAATACCCCATGATGCTCAGGTCCGCCGCATCTCCTGGGTCCGTGGGGTCGGCCGGCCGGCGCTGGCACATAGTGGCCTCCTCGTACCGCTGCCAAACGCCGACCGGCCCCCTTTTCCTACAAAAGCCGTCGACCGACCTTGCGCTGGCAGCCGCGCGGGCCCTTCCGCCGCCCGATCTTTCCTCCTGCCGGAAAACCGTGCCGGACTTTTCCTGGAATTGCCCCAAAAACAAAAACGCCGCCCGGAGGGCGGCGCTTCGATTTCTCAGGATTACCAGATTACTTGATCTTGGTTTCCTTGAACTCGACGTGCTTCTTGGCGATCGGATCGTACTTGCGGAACGAGAGCTTGTCCGTCTTGGTACGGCTGTTCTTGCTGGTCACGTAGAAGAACCCGGTGTCGGCGGTCGACAGAAGCTTGATCTTGATGTTTGCGGCTTTGGCCATGATGTTCGTCCGTTAATGTTCGTGGAGTTTTGGCCGCTGGAGCACGGGGAAAACACCCGGACGCGGGAAACTTGGCGCGACACATAAAGAACGCGCCCGGAAAGTCAAGCCCGGGCGCCGTCCTTGCCACATTTCGGTGTGGTTCGAGCTCACCGCGTCAGGCGTTCTGCTCGACCAACTGTCCCTTCTTTTTCCAGTCGCCCGTGGTGTTCCACCAGCGGTTGGGATTGGCGCGGTCGTCAAGGCCCTTGGAGCGGCTGGCGAGCAGCGGCTGGATGCGGATGACGGGTTCCTGGTAGGAATGGGCCTGGAATATCGCCTCGACGACTCGGGCGGCGAGTGCCTGGTCGTCGGCAAGCTCGAACGACACTTCGACGGTGCCGGGTCGCCGGCGCAGTTCGCTCTCGGCACCGGCGGCGGCGCCCTCGAGCGGCCGGTAGCGCTCGATGCCTTGCGCCGACTGATAGGCGTTGCTGTCATATTTGCCCATGCGCAGCGGCGTGATCGCCACCACCGCCTCCATGATGCGCTCGACATCGGCGGCCGGCGCCTGGAATGTGACGAGCAGAAGCAACTCCATTCTGAGGGATCTGGTTTCAAAGCCGCTGTCGATCATCGCAATTCTCCTGCCTGGCGTCGGAGGCAGGGTATAGCAGGGGTGCTGCTGACACTGTGATGTCAGGATGCTCGACGTTCAGGACATTCGCCTAGAGAATCCTGCGCACCAGCCTGACCAGGACCAGCAGCATGTAGGCGGCGAAGAAGACGGCCAGCGACCAGCCGAAGCCGGAGGGGCCGAAGGCGTCCATGCCGATGCCGATCGCCTGCGGGCCGATCACCATGCCGACACCGTAGCACAACACGAAGGCCGCGTTGGCGGATGCCAGCTCATGGCCGGAAAGCTGGGAACCGAGATGGGCAAGGCCGATCGTGTACATGGCCGCGACGACGCCGCCCCAGACAAACAGCAGGGCGGCCATAAGATGCCAGTTCTGCGCGAAGAAGGGCATGAATACGGTGCCGATCAGGCCGACGGTGGCGCAGGCCAGGAGCAGGTAACGGCGGTCCGAAACACGGTCGCTGATCATGCCGATCGGGATCTGCAGGAGCACGTTGCCGAGCCCGATCATGGTCAAAAGAAGCGCTGCGTCGGCCTCTGAATAACCGATGCGGCTGCCATAGATGGGGAAGAGCGAGAAGCCGCCGGTCTCGACCGCACCGAAAACAAGCACGGCGAAGGTCGCGGTCGGCACTAGCCAGACGTAGCGCAGGAAATGGCTGGTCTCGCTGTCGGCGACGATGGTCGGGCTCTCGTTGCGGGCCGCCAGCACCGGAATCGCAGCAAGCGTGACCAGCGCTATGGTGACGCCGAATGGCAGGAAGCCCGAACTGCCGAGATGGGCGAACAGCCACGGTCCGGCGGCGAAGCCGAGCGACAGCACGGTGGCGTAGATGCCAAGCACAAGGCCGCGGCGGTTCGGCGGGGCGGAGGTGCTGATCCAGAATTCCGACAGGATGAACAGCACCGTCAGCGAGATATGCAGGGCGACGCGGAGCGGGAACCACATCCAGAAATCCGGCGCGAAGTGAAAGCCGACAAAGGCGAGCGCGCCGATGGCGATCATCAACAGCATGGTCCAGGCGACGCCAAGCCGCATGGCAAGCGGGGTTGCAAGCGGCGCGCCGGCGATCGAGGCGAGGCCGGCGACGGCCGTGTTGAGGCCGATCATCGAAGCGGAGTGGCCGCGGCTTTCCAGAATGACGCTGAGCAGAGGCATGCCGAGGCCGATGGCGATGCCGACGACGCTGATCGAGGAGATCGCCGCGACCATCGGCAGCCAGTGTACGCGTTCGCCGCCCTGTTGTTGGGTATCGACCGTCATGGGATCAAAATGCTCTGCTTCTAAAGGACTTCGCGGACGAAGCGGTTGCGGACGAGCCGGAAGAACGGCACGGCGCCGCCCGGCCGCAGCAAGGGATCATCGGCAAGCCGACCTTCCAGTTCTTCCAGGATCATGCCGGTAATGTCGGGAATGTCGGCCTTGCGGGCATCGGCAAGCGGCAGCCAGACGAGTTCCTCCAGCTCGTTGGTCGGGCCGCCGCCGGGCAATTCGACGGCAACGTCGTGGCGCCAGGCGCTGAAGAAACGCGTGTCGAAACGGCGCACGCGATTGGGCGGGGTGATGGCGCGGGCGATGAAGCGGAGCACGTCCAGCGACGGGATGACGCCATGTTCGGCGAAACCCTGCCAGTCGCGCTTCGTGGTCGAGAAGGCGCCCTTGCAGCCGATCAGCAGGCCGGCTTCCTCATAGGTCTCGCGAATCGCCGACAGGGCGATTGCCCGCGCCCGCGCCGGACTGGCGCGGCCGGGGCCGGCGGCCAGCTTTTTCTCTTCTTCGCCGCGCAAAGGGGAGCCGACGGCAATGCGGCTGTCCGCCGGATCGGTGCGGCCGCCGGGGAAGACGAATTTACCGGGCATGAAGGCATGGCCGGCATGGCGCCGGCCCATCAGCACCAGAACGTCCTTGTTCTTGCGATCGAGCAGGATGAGGGTCGCGGCATCGCGCGGACGCAATGCCCGGCCGCTGCGTACGGCCAGGCCTTTATCGAGCCTGTCGACATCCGCCTTGGTCATTCGTTCCATGCGCTCGACCTAGCGGAAACTTCTCGGATGTGAAAGTGGCTTGCGCGCCATGGTCTTTGCACCAGGACGGACAGCCGCGCATTCCGGCTTATCAATGGCTCTCGAACTCGTCCTTCTCGTCGCCGAAGCCGTGCATATAAAGCGCCCATTGCAGGCCGATGACAGCGCCCTTGACCGGCTGCAGCAGCGCGACGGCCAGAATGATGGTCAGCGGCACCCAGATCAGCGCGTGCTGCCAGGTCGACAGCGTGGTGGTCGCCTCCACGGCCATGAAGGAGCCAACCACGATGTGGCCGACAATGACGATGACCAGATAGGCAGGCAGGTCGTCCGCGCGATGGTGGTGCAGCTCCTCGCTGCAGACCTCGCACTTGTCCACGGATTTCACAAACGCGCGGAACAGCTTTCCCTTGCCGCAATGCGGGCAGCGACCGAGCAAGCCGCGCTTGATAGCTGTCCACAGCGGGCGGGCGACGTGGCC
This sequence comes from Mesorhizobium sp. M2E.F.Ca.ET.209.01.1.1, assembly GCF_004010375.2. NCBI lineage: Bacteria > Pseudomonadati > Pseudomonadota > Alphaproteobacteria > Hyphomicrobiales > Phyllobacteriaceae > Mesorhizobium > Mesorhizobium sp. M2E.F.Ca.ET.209.01.1.1. Next base: position 490,680 of record NZ_SADP02000003.1, read on the forward strand.
CGAATGATGCTCGCCGCCGAAAACCTGTTCTTCCACTTGGAAGTTGCCTGGCATTACCGTCTCCTGCCGCGCGGTCCGACGCGCGATTGCGACGCGCGGGCGCGGCCCTTGGCCTTGTGGAACGACCGCCTTGAGCCGGGCAGGGGCTTCGGGTCGGTCAGCATCTCGAAACGCATCGCGCCGGCCAGCGGCGCGACCTCTACCAATCGAACCTCGACGCGATCGGCAAGCTGGTAGCCTTTGCCGGTGCGTTCTCCGAAGAGCGATCGGGCGGTTTCGTCGTAGATATAGTAATCGCCGCCCAGAGTTGACACCGGAATAAAGCCGTCGGCGCCATACTGCGGCAATTGGACAAAGAGCCCCGCCTTGGTGACGCCGGAGATGCGCGCGTCGAACGTGTCGTTGACGCGCTCGGCCAGATAGGCGGCGATCAGCCGGTCGACCGTGTCGCGCTCGGCGGCCATGGCGCGGCGCTCGGTGGCAGAGATCAGCGCGGCGACTTCTTCCAGCCGGTCCGCCTCCTGCTGCGTCAACCCGCCTTGCCCCAGACCAAGCGCCGAGATCAGCCCCCGGTGCACGATCAGATCGGCATAGCGGCGGATCGGCGAGGTGAAATGCGCATAGCGGCGGAGGTTGAGGCCGAAATGGCCGATGTTCTTCGGCGAGTACTCGGCCTGGCTCTGCGAGCGCAGCACCACTTCGTTGACCAGCGCCTCGTTGTCGGCGCCGCGCACCCGTTCCAGAATGCCGTTGAACTGGCTGGGCCGCATCTGCGCGCCGCGCGCCAGGGACAGGCTAAGCGTCTGCAGGAAGTCGCGCAGCGATTCCTGCTTGGCGAGCGACGGCGCATCGTGGATGCGGTAGACGAGGGGCTCTTTCTTACCCTCCAACGTCTCGGCGGCCGCGACATTGGCCTGGATCATGAACTCCTCGATGAGCTTATGCGCGTCGAGGCGCTCCGGCACCACGACCCGGTCGACGGTGCCGTCGGGCCTCAGCAGGATCTTGCGTTCCGGCAGGTCGAGTTCCAGCGGCTGGCGGGCATCGCGGCCGCGCTTGAGCACCGAATAGGCTTCCCAAAGCGGCTTCAGGACGCTGTCGAGGATCGGCCGCGTCTTGTCGTCGGGAACGCCGTCGATCGCCGCCTGCGCCTGCGGATAGGCGAGCTTGGCAGCCGACTTCATCATGACGCGATGGAAGGAATGCCTGAGCTTGCGGCCTTCCGAGGAGAAGGTCATGCGCACGGCGATCGCCGGCCGGTCCTCGCCCTCGCGCAGCGAGCAGAGGTCGTTCGAGATGCGTTCGGGCAGCATCGGCACGACCCGATCCGGGAAATAGACCGAATTGCCGCGCTTTAGGGCCTCGCGGTCGAGCGGCGTACCGTAGCGGACGTAAGCCGCGACATCGGCGATCGCCACGGTGACGATGACGCCGCCGGGATTCTTCTCATCCGAATCGGATGCGGCGAAGACAGCGTCGTCGTGGTCCTTGGCGTCGGCGGGGTCGATGGTCACCAGCGGCAGGTCGCGCCAGTCCTCGCGGTGAGCAAGCGTGGCCGGCTTCACCGCGTCGGCTTCGGCAATCACGTCCGCCGGAAAGACATGGGGAATGTCATGGGCGTGGATGGCGATCATCGAGACCGCCTTCTCGCTGGTGAGCGACCCCAGCACCGCCAGCACCTTGGCGCGCGGCAGGCCGAAGCGCGAAGCGCGCGCCGGCTCGACCTCGACGAGGTCGCCGTTCTTCGCGCCGTTCTGGAATTCCTTGTCGACGATCAATTCCGGCTGGCGGCGTTCGACGGGCTCGATGCGGAACGTGCCGTCCTTCAGCACGCGGAAGACGCCGAGCACCGCGTCGCTGCGCTTCTCGAAGATCTTCATCACCCGGCCGGCATAGGCAGGGCCTGACGGATCGTCGGTCGGGAAGGTTTTGGCAAGCACGCGGTCGCCGATGCCAGGCGCCGGGCCGCTGGCGCCGCGCGACATGCGGATGGCAATGACGGGCGGCGAGCCGGCGCCGGTATATTCGCTCGGATTGGCCAAGAGCACGCCGTCGTCGTCGCGGCCGAAAATGTCGAGCACGGCGACGTGCGGCACGGCGCCCGCGCGGGTGAGGCGCTTCCGCTCCTTGTTGAGCAGACCCTCGTCCTGCAGGTCGCGCAGCATGTCCTTCAGCCAGACGCGATCCTCGCCGCGCAGCGCAAAGGCCTTGGCGATTTCGCGCTTGCCGGAACGGTCGGGATTTTCGGCGATGTAGCGCAGGATCTCGTCGCGCGAGGGCCGATAGTCGTCCTTGACCTTGGCTCTGGTGTCGGCGTGGCGCGGATCGCCGTGACTTCTTCCGGAGATCCTGCGCGCCACGTCCTGCTACCCTTTCTTTGCCGCCCTGCGGAAGGGCTTCTTGCCGCCTCCGCCCTTGGCTTCCTTTTCGGCGATCAGGGCGAGCGCCTCTTCCATCGTCACCGATTGCGGGTCCTTGCCCTTGGGCAGCGTCGCGTTGACCTTGCCGTAATTGACATAAGGCCCGTAGCGGCCGTCGCGCACGACGATCTTGCCGCCGCCGTCGGGATGGTCGCCAAGCTCCTTCAGCGCTGCCGGCGTGGCGCCGTTGCGGCCGCCCTTGCCCTTCTGCTGCTTCTCGGCGATCACCGAGACGGCGCGGTTCAGGCCGATCGAGAACACGTCCTCGATGCTCTCCAGATTGGCGTAGGTGCCGTCATGCAGCACGAACGGGCCGTAGCGCCCGAGGCCGGCCGAGATCATCTTGCGGGTCTCAGGATGTTTTCCGACATCGCGCGGTAGCGACAGAAGCGCCAGCGCCTTCTCATGGTCGATCGACTCGGGCGTCCAGCCCTTGGGCAGGCTGGAGCGCTTGGCTTCCTTGCCTTCGCCGCGCTGGATATAGGGGCCGAAACGGCCGCTCCTCAGCGTGATTTCCTCGGCCGTGTAGGGATCCTTGCCGAGCAGCTTGACGCCGTCCTCGCCATTGCCATTCTCGCCATTGGGATTGGCGGCGTCGCCGAGCTGGCGGGTGTAGGAGCACTCCGGATAGTTCGAGCAGCCGACGAAGGCGCCGAACTTGCCAAGCTTCAGCGACAGGTTTCCGGTGCCGCATTTCGGGCAGATGCGCGGATTGGAGCCATCCTCGCGCTCCGGGAAGACAAGCGGCGCGAGCTCTTCGTTGAGCGCATCGAGCACGTCGGCGACACGCAGCTCCTTGATGTCGTCGACGGCGCCGGAGAAATCCTTCCAGAAATCGCGCAGAACGTCCTTCCAGGCGAGCTTGCCGTCGGAAATCTCGTCGAGTTTTTCCTCGAGCGAAGCGGTGAAATCATACTCGACGTAACGCTCGAAGAAGCTCTCGAGGAAGGCCGAGAGCAGCCGGCCCTTGGCCTGCGGCACCAGCTTGCGACGATCGATGGTGACATAGTCGCGGTCCTCGAGCGTCTTCAGGATCGCTGTGTAGGTCGACGGCCGGCCGATGCCGAGCTCTTCCAGCTTCTTGATCAGCGACGCCTCGGAGTAGCGCGGCGGCGGCTCGGTGGTGTGCTGGGTGGCGTTGATCGCCTGGCGGGCGAGCTGCTCGCCGGAGCGGATCTCGGGCAGGCGGCGGCTCTCCTCGTCCTCCGCGTCCTCGTCCTTCTGGTCGGTGTAGGCGGCGATGAAGCCGTCGAAGCGGACGACCGAGCCGATCGCGCGCAGCTCCGCGGTGCGGGCGCCGTTGACGGCCTCGATCTCGACCGTGGTGCGCTCGGTCTCGGCCGGCTGCATCTGGCTGGCGATGGCGCGCTTCCAGATCAGCTCGTAAAGACGGGCCTGGTCGGCGTCGAGATATTGCCGGACGGAAGCCGGCGTGCGCCGGAAATCGGTCGGGCGGATCGCCTCATGCGCTTCCTGGGCGTTCTTGGCCTTGGTGGTGTAGAAACGCGGCTTTTCCGGCAGATATTTCGCGCCGAACTCGCTGACGATGGCGTTGCGGGCGGCCTCGATCGCCTCGGGGGCCATCTGCACGCCGTCGGTACGCATATAGGTGATGAGACCGGCAGTCTCGCCGCCGACATCCATGCCTTCATAGAGCTTTTGCGCCACCTGCATGGTACGCGTCGCCGAGAAGCCGAGCCCGGACGAGGCGGCCTGCTGCAACGTCGAGGTGGTGAAGGGCGGGCCGGGATTGCGTTTTGTCGGCTTGGCCTCGACCGACAATGCCTTGAAGGTCGCGCCTTCCAGCATCGCCTTGATGTCGTCGGCCTGCGCCTTGTTGGCGATATCGAGTTTTTGCAGCTTCTTGCCGGCAAAGGCGGTCAGCCGCGCCTCGAAACTGTCGTTGCGCGGCGTGTTGAGGATGGCGGCGATCTGCCAGTATTCCTCGCGGATGAAGCGCTCGATCTCGGATTCGCGGTCGCAGACGAGGCGCAGCGCCACCGACTGGACCCGGCCGGCGGAACGAGCGCCCGGCAACTTGCGCCACAGCACCGGCGACAGGGTGAAGCCGACAAGGTAATCGAGCGCGCGGCGGGCGAGATAGGCGTCGACCAGCGGCGCGTCGATCTGGCGCGGATTGGCCATCGCGTCGAGCACCGAGGCCTTGGTGATGGCGTTGAAGACGACGCGGCTGACCGGCTTGTCCTTCAGCGCGCGCTTCTGCTTCAGGACTTCCAGCACATGCCATGAAATCGCCTCGCCCTCACGATCCGGGTCGGTGGCGAGGATCAGGCCGTCAGCGTCCTTGACCGCCTTGGCGATGTCGGCGAGGCGCTTGCCGGAGGCCGTGTCGACCGACCAGGACATGGCGAAGTCCTCGTCAGGGCGCACCGAGCCGTCCTTGGCCGGCAGGTCGCGGACATGGCCGAACGATGCCAGAACCTTATAGTTCTTGCCCAGATATTTGTTGATTGTCTTCGCCTTGGCCGGCGATTCGACGACGACGACGTCCATGAGGTCTCTTTAATCAGCTGTGAGGTGGCGGAAGAACTCCGCGACGCACGACGAAATCCCACTCTTTTCGTCGCTCACATGGCCGTGCTTTTGCAATCGGTCAAGGGGAAGCGGCCAATTTGGGAAGCGGCCGCAGACGATACACTCTTAGAGTGTATGGCAAAGATCACTTTTTTGGCGATGGAGGCATGCGCGCGCCGAACCGGCGGTGACCAGCGGAAAGATGGCTGGCTGCCGGATCAAGGAACCCGGCAGCCGGATCGCTCGGTGGGGCGAGTTCAATCGGCCTTGACGACATGCCAGGCGCCGGCCACGCCTTCGCCGTTCATGTCGCCGGCCTTCTTGTCCTTGACGAAGGTGTAGACCGGCTTGCCGTCATAGGCCCACATATGGGTGCCGTCGGTGCGCTTGACGACAGACCATTCGCCTTCGGTCTTCGCGCTCGCCTTGGCTTTCAGCGGCGGCCAGTTGGCGGCGCATTTGTCATAGCAGTTGGACTTGCCCTTCTCGTCCTTGTCGAAAGTGTAGAGCGTCATGCCCTTGGCGTCGGTGTAGATCTTCGTGCCGCCAACCTCGGCTTCCTTCCAGGCCTCGGCGGCCTGAGACGCGGCGGTGCCGAGCAGAAGGGCGGCAAACCCGAGTGCGATCGTTTTCATGCTGAATCTCCCTGAGAACGAGCGCGCCGCAATCGCGCGCTCATCCCGACAACGCGTTGGAAAGCCTGTTTCTTCCTGCGGCGAAGCGGCGACGTGCCACACAATGGCGCCTGCCACACAATGGTGATTGGCAGGCGCACGCCCGCATCGCTATATCGACGCGAGCACAATCGGGACTCATTGGATGGCATTGGACATCGGCTATGTCAGCGCGGTCGGGGCGGGGGCGATCTCGTTCCTGTCGCCTTGCGTGCTGCCGCTGGTGCCGCCCTATCTCTGTTACATGGCCGGCGTGTCGGTCGACGATTTCCGCGGCAATCATGGCGTGACGGCGCGGGAAGGCACGCGCGGCGCGCTGCTTTATGCCTCGCTTGCCTTCGTGCTCGGCTTCTCCACGGTGTTTGTCGCGCTTGGCGCGGGCGCCTCGACCATCGGCAGGCTGCTGCGCGTCTGGCAGGAGCCGCTGGCGATGGCGGCAGGCGCGCTGATCATCATCATGGGGCTGAACTTCCTAGGCATTTTGCGCATTCCGCTGTTGTCGCGCGAGGCGCGCTTCCAGTCGCAGGGCAAGCCCGCAAACATGGTCGCCGCCTATGTCATGGGGCTCGCCTTCGCCTTCGGCTGGACGCCCTGCATCGGCCCGGTGCTGGGGCCGATCCTGACGCTCGCCGGCGGGCGCGAGACGGTGGGCGAGGGCGCGCTGCTGCTTGCCGCCTATTCGCTCGGGCTCGGCATTCCATTCCTGGTCGCGGCTCTGTTCTCCGGCGCTTTCATGCGTTTCCTCGGCAAATTCCGCGTCCATCTCGGCCGGGTCGAGAAGGGGATCGGCGCGCTGCTGGTTGTCGCCGGCGTGTTTTTCCTCACGGGCGGCGTGCAGAGCGTGTCGTACTGGCTGCTGGAGAATTTCCCGGTGCTGGGACGGCTGGGGTAGGCCGCCATTTTATCCGCGACGATCACTCCGGCACGCCGGCGACGCCCAAGGCCTCGACGTAACGCTCGCCGAACATCTTGTCCTGCCATGGGTTGATCTGTCTCTGCAGGGTGAGCGTGTAGGTCGGGAACGCCTCCATCAGCCGCTGCGCAGCCGCCCGCGCCTCGTCCAACCGATTGAGTTTGACCAGCGCCATGATCACCACCCGGTGCGAGGAGCCGTAGTTCGGCATCTCGTGCAGCGCGCGTTCACCCCATGCCAGCGCTTCCTCGTAGTGCTCGAGCATCAGGTAGCTCATCCCGATGCCCGAGAGCGCGATGCCCTTCTCGGGATCGACTGGGCTCAGCCGCATTGCCCTATGAAAATGCTCGATCGCGACGAGCGGGCGGCCGGAATGTGCGTTGACCCAGCCGCAGCTCGTATGCCCCTGCGCCGAATTGGGGTTGAGCAGCAGGGATCGTTCGATCGTGCCCAGCGCCATTTCGTAGTCCTTCGCGCTGTAGGCAATCACCTGCGCGGCGAAGCGCAGGCTCGTGGGGTCGTCGCGCGCTTCCGCCAGTACCTCGCGCGCCATGCGCGTGGCGACCCTGGTATCGTCAGGCTCGTGCCAGCACTGGCTCACTGAGATGCTGCGGATATAAGCGCCGAGTGCCTTCGCCAAGCTGAAGCCAGGGTCGATGCTGAGCGCCTCATTAGTGAGCCGACGCACATCGGCAAAGCCCTCGCGGGTCATGCTGTAAAAGCGCGGCAGCGCGCGAAGGTAGAGGTCGTAGGCGCTCATGTAGTCGGTCGGCTTCATGCGCGCCTGCTTGATTTCTTCCAGCCGGATGCTCGGCTCGACCGCGCCGACGACGCTCTCGGTCACCTTGTCCTGCAGGTCGAAGATGTCGCTCAGGTCGCCCTCGAAGCGGCCGGTCCAGACATGGTGTCCGCTGATCGCGTCAACCAACTGCCCACTGATGCGAACCCGCGAACCTGCTCTGCGGATGCTGCCTTCAAGCACGTAGCGGACGCCCAACTCGCGCCCGACCTGGCGCAGGTCCACCGCTCGGCCTTTGTAGGTGAAGGACGAGTTTCGGGCGATCACGAAGAAGGAGTCCACCCGGCTCAATCCCGTGATGATGTCTTCCACCAGCCCGTCGGCGAAGTATTCCTGGTCGGGGTCGCCGCTCATGTTGGTGAAAGGCAGAACCGCGATCGAGGGTTTCTCGGGCAGGGGAGGCGGTGCAGCGCTGGCGTCGGCCTCGACGCGGTAAGCGCGGACCGGCCGCTCGATGTTCTTGAGGCGGAGGTCGCCAAGCGGCGTGAAGCCGCAGTCGAGCTTGCCCTGAAGGTGGTCATAGGCGGTACCCGAGACGACCACGGTGCCTGGATCGGCGACGCTTTCGAGGCGGGCGGCGATGTTGACCCCGTCGCCGTAAAGGTCGCCGTCCTCCTCGCAGACCACGTCCCCGAGATTGACGCCGATGCGGAAGCGAATCCGCTCTTCCTCGGGCGTCTCCGCCTCGTGTTCCGCCAAGGCCTGCTGGATCGCCATCGCCGAGGTCACCGCGTTAACGACGCTCGCGAACTCGCACAGCATGCCGTCGCCGGTGCGCTTGACGACCCGACCGTGGTGCTCGGAGACCAGCGGTTCGAGGAGATCCTTGCGGTAGATCTTGAGCCGCTCGAGCGTGCCACGCTCGTCGCGCTCCATCAGGCGCGAGTAGCCGACCACGTCGCAAGCCAGGATCGCTGCGAGGTGGCGCTGCGTGCTCGGCCATACGCCTGCACGCGGGCCGCCCCGCGTCCATGTCCTGCCAACTTCCAGACGCGCCACGCGCATGGTACACATCTCTCCCAGTCCGCGAGATCTCGCTGTGCCGCTTGCAAGGCGTGGAGCGTTCCAGTCGCCGCGATCGAGCGTTTCAGCGTTTCACAGAAGCGCCGAATTTTCCTGGATTGCTCTAACAGTCAACCGACGACACGTTTCGCGCAGCCTCTGGGCACGCTGACACAGCAATCCCAGATGGCCGGAGATATCTCCTGTTTGTGTAACCGGCTAACGCCACCAGGGCAGCGCCTTTGTATCGGTCATCCCCCCAGACGTCCGCGCTCGAAGACTTCGCTCTACCATCTCACCGGAATTTAACCGCATTGGTGCAGCATCACGCGGCTGCTAGCATGCATTGATTCAAACCATTTCATACGGTTGCCATCCATGAGCCAGAGATCCTGCCTGTCCGTCATCCTCGCCGCCGGCGAGGGCACGCGCATGAAAAGCGCGATGCCAAAAGTGCTGCATGCCATTGCCGGCCTGCCAATGGTGGCTCACGTGGTGAAGGCGGCCGAGGCGGCCGGCGCGACGGGCCTGGCGCTGGTGATCGGGCACGGCGCCGACGAGATGCGCAAGGCGGCACAGAAATTCGCGCCCAAGGCGGAGACTTTCGTTCAGGAGAAGCGGCTCGGCACTGCCCATGCCGTGCTCGCCGCTCGCGAAGCGATATCAAAGGGTTACGACGACATCCTCGTCATGTTCGGCGATACGCCGCTGATTGACGCAGGCGCGCTGGCCGCCGCGCGGCAGAAGCTCGCCGAAGGTGCTGCGGTGGCGGTGATCGGCTTTCGGCCGCCGAGCCCGACCGGCTATGGCCGGCTGATCGAGAAGGGCGGCAAGCTCATCGCCATTCGCGAGGAGAAGGACTGCTCCGACGAGGAGAAAAAGATCGGCTTCTGCAATGCCGGGATGATGGCGGTGGCGGGCAAGCATACGCTTCGCTTGCTCGACAAGGTCGGCAACAAGAACGCCAAGGGCGAATTCTACCTTACCGACATCGTCGAGATCGCCGGCGCTGAGGGCCTCGACGTCGTGGCCACGGAAGCGAGCTTCGAGAATGCGCTCGGCATCAACAACCGGGCCGAGCTTGCCGAGGCGGAAGCTATCTGGCAGGCGCGCCGGCGGCGCGAGGCGATGCTGTCCGGCGTCACTTTGATCGCGCCGGAGACAGTCTATTTTTCGCACGACACCGAGATCGGCGCCGACACGATCGTCGAGCCGAATGTCTGGTTCGGGCCGGGCGTCAGAATAGCCTCGGGCGCCAAGATCCATGCTTTCAGCCATATCGAGGGCGCAACGATTGCGTCCAATTGCGATGTCGGGCCGTTCGCGCGGCTGCGGCCGGGCGCAGATCTTCGAAACAAGGCAAAGGTCGGCAATTTCTGCGAGGTCAAGCAGGCGACGATCGAAGAGGGCGCCAAAGTCAACCACCTGACCTATATCGGCGATGCGCGCGTGGGCGCCGCCGCCAATATCGGCGCCGGCACCATCACCTGCAATTATGACGGCTACTCGAAATTCTTCACCGATATCGGCGAAGGCGCCTTTGTCGGCTCGAATTCCTCGCTGGTGGCACCGGTCACGATCGGCAAGGGTGGTTATATCGCCTCGGGCAGCGTGATCACCGAAAGCGTGCCGGACGACGCGCTGGCCTTCGGTCGCGCCCGCCAGAAGACGATCCCCGGCAAGGGCAAGGAATTGCGCGAGCGCTTCGCCTCGGCCGCAGCGGCAAGGAAGAAGGCGGCGGCGGAATAGCTTTCAGCCGGTGCCTTCGTTAGCCTTGCCGAAACTGGCTGTCACCTCGATCCTGCCGACGATCGCCTTGTTGAATTGAGGCAGGTCCTCGGCGGGTATCCAATATTCGAGATGCGCTTTGCTGCCGGCATGTTCGACCCGGTAGCCGTCAAGAAAGCTCTTCAGGACCTCAAAGCGGGTGACGAAGCCGGAGCCGCTCGCCGGAACGTTCCAGTCGCGGGCGATCTGGACCGCATAGGCTTCGGTGAGCACGGGATAGAAAATCGGCTGATCGGGCAGGCGCGGTGGAAATTCGCGCATGCCCGAAGCCTGGATCAGTTCCAGCTCCTTCGGTCCGACCGGGCGCCAGAGTGTCGTGGTGGCTTCGCTCATGGCCGGACATTTAGCCAAATCTTGCCGAAAAGAGAACCAATTGCCCGAAAAGGCGAACAACTGCAGTAACTGGATTGCAAGCGCTGTCCGGCATGGTGCATGGAACAAAAGACCGTTCCGCTGACACGGAACGAAACGCAAAGTGACTTTCGCGGCAGGCCGGCAACCCCTAGATAACGCCGGGTTTTCCGCTGGGAATCGGGGTCTATCGCATGTGCGGTATAGTTGGAATCGTCGGCCGAGGCCAAGTTGCGCCGCTCATCGTCGACGCGCTGAAGCGGCTCGAATATCGCGGCTACGACTCGGCCGGCGTCGCCACCATCGAAAAGGGCGAGCTCGGACGTCGCCGCGCCGAAGGCAAGCTCATCAATCTCGAACGCCGGCTTAAGGACGAGCCGCTCGACGGCACCATCGGCATCGGCCACACGCGCTGGGCCACGCATGGCGTGCCCAACGAGACCAACGCGCATCCGCATTTTTCCAACGGCGTCGCCATTGTCCACAACGGCATCATCGAGAATTTCGCCGAGCTGCGCGACGAGCTCACCCGCGATGGCTACAAATTCGCCTCGCAGACCGACACCGAGGTCGTGGCGCATCTTGTGGCGCGCGAGCTCGCCAAGGGGCTGAAGCCGGTGGAGGCCGCGCATGCGGCGCTTAAGCGGCTGTCCGGCGCGTTCGCGCTGGCGATCATGTTCAAGGGCGACGAGGACCTGATCGTCGGCGCCCGCAACGGTCCGCCTCTGGCCGTCGGCCATGGCGAGGGCGAAATGTTTTTGGGCTCGGACGCCATCGCGCTGGCGCCCTTCACCAACTCGATCACCTATCTCGAGGATGGCGACTGGGCGGTGGTGCGCCGCAACGGCGTCGTGATCTACGACATCGACGGCAACAAGGTCGACCGCAAGCGCCAGCAGTCGCTGTCGACCAGCTTCATGGTCGACAAGGGCAATCGCCGGCATTTCATGGAGAAGGAGATCCATGAGCAGCCGGAGGTGATCTCGCACACGCTGGCGCATTACGTTGATTTCGTCTCCGGCCAGTCCAAGCCGCTCGACCTGCCGTTCGACTTCGCCAGGATCGGCCGGCTGGCGCTGTCGGCCTGCGGCACCGCCTATCTCGCCGGGCTGATCTCGAAATACTGGTTCGAGCGCTATGCGCGGCTTCCCGTCGATATCGATGTCGCTTCCGAATTCCGCTATCGCGAGATGCCGCTGTCGGCCGATGACGCGGCCTTCTTCATCTCGCAGTCGGGCGAAACCGCCGACACGCTGGCCTCGCTGCGCTATTGCCGCCAGGCCGGCATGAAGATCGGCGCCGTGGTCAATGTGCGCGAATCGACCATGGCGCGTGAATCCGACGTCGTGCTGCCGACGCTTGCCGGCCCGGAGATCGGTGTCGCCTCGACCAAGGCTTTCACCTGCCAACTGTCGGTACTGGCTGCGCTTGCGGTGCGCGCGGGCGTGGCGCGCGGCACCATTTCGCCCGAAGAGGAAAAGCAGCTGGTGCGCGAGCTTTCCGAAGCGCCGCGTTTCGCCACCCAGGTGCTGAAGCTCGAGGAGCAGATCGAGCGCATCTCGCGCGAGCTCTCCCGCTACAAGGACGTGCTCTATCTCGGCCGTGACACAAACTTCCCGCTGGCCATGGAAGGCGCTCTGAAGCTCAAGGAGATTTCCTATATCCACGCCGAAGGCTATGCAGGCGGCGAGCTCAAACACGGGCCAATCGCGCTGATCGACGAGAACATGCCGGTAATCGTGATCGCCCCGCATGACCGCATCTTCGAAAAGACGGTCTCGAACATGCAGGAAGTGGCGGCGCGCGGCGGCAAGATCATCCTGATCACCGACAAAAAGGGCGCGGCGCAGGCCGGCATCAAGACGATGGAGACGATCATCCTGCCCGAGGTGCCGGAGATCATCTCGCCCATCATCTACGCGCTGCCGATCCAGATGCTCGCCTATTTCACCGCCGTGTTCATGGGCACCGACGTCGACCAGCCGCGCAATCTGGCGAAGTCGGTGACGGTGGAGTAGGTTATGCGGCGTTCGTTACAGCGCATTCTTTAAAAACTTCGCAGTTCCAAACTGGCTCGCGGTTCATTAATCTTGCAGCGCAACATGCGCCGCGGTGAACCCATGTCCGACGCCCTGAAGACTTCTGGCATGACCCGGCTGAGGAACTATTTCCTGACCGGCTTCGTCGTCTGCGCGCCGCTGGCGATCACGGCCTATATCGCCTGGTCGCTGATCGGCTGGGTCGATTCCTGGGTGAAGCCTTACATCCCGGCCCGCTACAATCCCGACACCTATCTGCCGTTCCCGGTTCCGGGCTTCGGGCTGATCGTGGCGCTGGTGCTGATCACGCTGATCGGTTTCCTGACGGCCAACATCGTCGGCCGCGCCATCGTCAATTTCGGCGAGCGGCTGCTCGGCCGCATGCCGCTGGTGCGCGGCATCTATGGCTCGCTAAAGCAGATTTTCGAGACGGTGCTGTCGAACAAGGGCGACATGTTCCGCCAGGTCGGGCTGGTCGAATATCCGCGCAAGGGAGTCTGGTCGCTGGTCTTCGTCGCCAGCGAGAAGGAAACCGAGATCAACCAGAAGCTCGACCAGGAAGGCGATCCGCTGATTGCGGTGTTCATGCCGTGCACGCCGAACCCGACCACCGGATTCCTGATGTATGTGCACAAATCCGAGATCGTGCTGCTCGACATGTCGATCGAGGACGGCGCCAAGCTGATCGTCTCGGCAGGCATGGTGGCCCCTGAAGTCAAGGCCAAGCTGGTGACGCTGAATGGCGAACCCGTCGAAGGTGGTCTCGCCAACCCGCCGCTTGGCGCTCAGCCGGCGCGCAGCAGCCGTACCGCCTCGTCGCGGCCGAACAGGTAAAGCAACAAGCGCAGCGCCTCGCCGCGTTGGGACTGCAGTTCCGGGTCGCGCGACAGGATCAACCGCGCGTCGTTGCGTGCCGCTTCCAGGAGGTCGGCATGGAACTCGATCCGCGCCACCTGGAAGCCGGGCGTGCCGGACTGGCGGGTGCCCAGCAGTTCGCCTTCACCGCGCAGTTTGAGGTCCTCTTCGGCGATGCGGAAGCCGTCCTCGGTCTCGCGCATCACCGAAAGCCGGCGCTTCGCGGTCTCGCCGAGCGGGTCCTTGTAGAGCAGCACGCAGGAGGAGGGCTTGTCGCCGCGCCCGACACGGCCGCGCAGCTGGTGCAACTGCGCAAGGCCGAAGCGCTCCGCATGCTCGATCACCATGATGGTCGCATCAGGCACGTCGACGCCGACCTCGATGACGGTGGTGGCGATCAGGATGCGTGTCTCACCGTCCTTGAAGGCGCGCATCGCCTCGTCCTTCTCCGCGCCCTTCATGCGGCCATGCACAAGGCCTATCCGGTCGCCGAACAGCGGTTTCAGCGAAGCAAAGCGATCCTCCGCCGACATTAGCTTGATCTCTTCGGATTCCTCCACCAGCGGGCAGATCCAGTAGATTTTCTGGCCCTCCGCAACCGCATCACGCATGCGGCCGACCAATTCGTCCAGCCGTTCCATCGGCAGGGTCACGGTGCGGATCGGCTGGCGCCCGGCAGGTTTCTCGGTCAGCTTCGAGACGTCCATGTCGCCGAAGGCGGTCAGCACCAGCGTGCGCGGGATGGGTGTGGCCGTCATCACCAGCATGTCGGGCGCATCGCCCTTGGCGGTGATGGCCAGGCGCTGGTGAACGCCGAAGCGATGCTGCTCGTCGATGACGGCGAGCACAAGATCGTGGAACGTCACCGTTTCCTGGAACAGCGCATGCGTGCCGACGACGATGTCGATCGCGCCGCTGGCAAGGCCTGCAAGCGTTTCGGTGCGCTCGCGGCCCTTCTCGCGCCCGGTGAGGATCGCGAGGCGCAAACCGGCTTTCTCGGCCAGCGGCGTGATGGTCGCCAGATGCTGGCGCGCCAGGATTTCGGTCGGCGCCATCAGCGCCGCCTGGCCGCCGGCCTCGACCGCGCGCGCCATGGCTAGCAGCGCCACCACCGTCTTGCCGGAGCCGACATCGCCCTGCAGCAGGCGCAGCATCCGTTCGGGATCGGCAAGGTCGGCGTTGATCTCGCCGAGCGCGAATTCCTGGCTGGGGGTCAGCCTGTAGGGCAGGGCGGCGCGCAGCTTCTCGACGATGCGGTCGTCGCCGATGAGCGGCCGGCCCGAGAGGCGTCGAATTCTGGCCCGCACCAGCGCCAGCGACACCTGGCCGGCCAACAGCTCGTCATAGGCAAGGCGGCGCCAGGCGGATCCCTCGACGGCGACGTCGATCGGGTCGTTCGGGTGATGGATGCGGGAAAGCGCATCACCGAAGGATGGAAAGGTGTGCCGACGCATGAAGGCGTCGTCCTGCCATTCGGCCAGTTCAGGCAACCGGCCGAGCGCCTGTCCGATGGCGCGGCGCAGCACCTTGGCCGACAGGCCGGCAGTGAGCGGATACACCGGCTCGACCAGCGGCAGGCCCTCGGCCTCGTCGATCGGCGCGATATGGTCGGGATGGACCATGGTCGGGCGGCCGTTGAACCATTCCATACGGCCGGAGATCACCACACGGTCGCCTTCGGGAAGCATCTTCTGCAGATAGGCGGCATGGGCATGGAAGAAGGTCAGCGCGACCTCGCCGGTGTCGTCATGGGCGTAGACCCGGTACGGCACCGATCTGTTGCCGCGCGGCGGCGGCTGATGGCGATCGATCCGCACTTCCAGCGTGACGATCTGGCCCTCGGCCGACAGCGCGATGCCGGGCCGGTTGCGGCGGTCGATCACGCTATTGGGTAGCAAGAACAGAAGATCAGCGGCGCGCGCGGCGCGATCGCCGAGATCGGCCGGCACGACACGCTCGATCAGCAAGCCGACCTTCGGGCCGACGCCGGCGAGCGAAGTGATCGGGACGAACAACGGATCGAGGATGGTGGGACGCATCGTGTCAGCTTATGTCGCGACGGCGGCAGCGCAAAGGCTGACACCGGTCTCTATCCACGCTATATGCGCCGCTTCGAACAAGGATAGCGTGCCATGACCGGAACACAGCGATCAAGCGAGGGGTTGGATGCCCGCCGCCGCAAGCTCCTGTTCCGCTCCTGGCATCGCGGCATGCGCGAGATGGACCTGATCCTCGGTTCCTTCGCCGACGCCGAGATCGGCGCCTTGACCGGCGATGAAATCGACCAATATGAGAGGCTTCTCGAAATTTCCGACACCGATTTCCTGCCGATGGTCACGGGCGAGCACCCGGTTCCGCCCGATGTCGATTGCGCGGTGCTGCGGAAAATCATGGCGTCGCGCCGGACCATGACATTTTGAAAAACGCATAGTTCATGAGCCTCATTCCTTCCATCGGCCTGCCCAAGGGCCGCGCCGGCCAGTTCATCGTCGACGGCGTCGCCGACGGCTACGAAGCCTTCGCCCTGGTCCAGACGGCGCAAGAGATCGCGCCCGGCAAGCCGGTGCTGTTCGTCGCGCGCGACGGCCAGCGGCTGCCGGCGATCATCGAGGCGCTCGCCTTTGCCGCGCCTGGCCTGCCGGTGCTGGAACTGCCGGCATGGGATTGCCTGCCTTACGATCGCGTCTCACCTGGAGCGGATGCCGCGGCGCGGCGGCTCGACGCGCTTTCCGCCATGATCGCGCTGGCGAAGAAGCCGCATCGCGCCGTGATCCTCACTACCGCCAATGCGCTGTTGCAGCGTATCCCGCCGGCGGAGTTGATCGAAGCGCAGACCTTCCATGCCAAGCCCGGCAACCAGATCGACATGAACGCGCTGATTGCGCGGCTGGAGACTTCCGGCTTCGAGCGCGTGCCGACCGTGCGCGGACTTGGCGAATTCGCGGTGCGCGGCGGCATTCTCGACCTGTTCGCGCCGGGCTGGAGCGAGGCGCTCAGGCTCGACTTCTTCGGCGACACGCTGGAGTCGATCCGTGTCTTCGACGTCGCCACCCAGCGCACCACCGGGCAGCGCAAGTCGATGTCGCTGCAGGCGATGAGCGAGGTGGCGCTGACGCCGGAGACGATCAGCCGCTTCCGCCGTTCCTATATCGAGGCTTTCGGCGCGCCCTCGCGCGACGACGCGCTCTATGCGGCGGTCAGCGAAGGCCGGCGCTTTGCCGGCATGGAGCACTGGCTGCCCTTCTTCTACGAGCGACTGGAGACGGTGTTCGACTACCTGCCGGATGCGCCTGTCGTGTTCGACCATCTGGCGCATGAGGCGCTGGCCGAACGTCACACGCTGATCCTCGACCATTACGAGGCGCGCCGGAAGCAGGCCGACAGCGCGCTGAAGGATGCCGTGCCCTACAAGCCGGTGGCGCCGGACCTGCTTTACCTGTCGCCGGAGAACCTCAAAGCCTCGCTCGGGCCGCGCGAGGACATCGACTTCACCGTGTTCGACGCGCCGGATGTCGGTGGCAAGAAGGTCTTCCATGCCGGCTCGCGGCAGGGCCGCAGCTTTGCGGAAGAGCGCGCCGACCCGAACATTAATGTCTTCGATGTCGTCGTGAAGCACATTGCCGACGAGCGCGCCGCGCGTCGCCGCGTTATCGTCGCCGGCTGGACGGAGGGCTCGCTCGACCGGCTCGGCCAGATTCTCGCCGAACACCATCTCGGCAATCTGAAGACCGTCGCGACGCTTGCCGAGGTCGAAAAGCTCGAGCCGGGGCAGGCGGGTCTTGCCGTTCTGCCACTCGAATCCGGCTTCGAGACCGACGACATGGTGGTCGTCGCCGAGCAGGACATCCTCGGCGACAGGCTGATCCGGCGTTCGAAGCGCAAGAAGAAGGCTTCCGATTTCATCGCCGAGGCCTCGTCGCTGTCTTCCGGCGACATCGTGGTCCATGCAGACCATGGCATCGGCCGCTTCATCGGCCTGCGCACCATCGAAGCGGTCGGCGCGCCGCATGACTGTCTCGAAATCCACTATGCGGGCGACGACCGCCTGTTTCTGCCAGTCGAGAACATCGAGCTTCTGTCGCGCTACGGCTCGGATTCGGCCGAAGCAACGCTCGACAAGCTGGGCGGCGGCGCCTGGCAGGCGCGCAAGGCGCGGCTGAAGCGGCGCCTGCTCGACATGGCCGGGCAATTGATCCGTATCGCCGCCGAGAGGCAGATGCGCGCCGCGCCCGCGATGATCCCAGCGGAAGGGCTCTATGGTGAGTTCGCCGCACGCTTCCCCTATGAGGAGACCGACGACCAGCAGACGGCGATCGATTCCGTCATGGACGATCTCGGCGCCGGCAAGCCGATGGACCGGCTGGTTTGCGGCGATGTCGGATTTGGGAAGACGGAGGTGGCGCTGCGCGCCGCCTTCATCGCGGCGATGGAAGGTTTCCAGGTCGCGGTCGTGGTGCCGACGACGCTTTTGTCGCGCCAGCATTTCAAGACCTTCTCGCAGCGCTTCTCCGGCCTGCCGATCCGCATCGCCCAGGCGTCTCGCCTGGTCGGCTCCAAGGAACTGGCCGAAACCAAGAAGGGTGTTGCCGAAGGCACGGTCGACATCGTCGTCGGCACGCATGCGCTGCTCGGCAGCTCGATCTCGTTCAAGAATCTCGGGCTGCTGATCATCGATGAGGAGCAGCATTTCGGCGTCAAGCACAAGGAGCGGCTGAAGGAGCTCAAGAACGACGTGCATGTGCTCACGCTTTCGGCGACGCCGATCCCGCGCACGCTGCAACTGGCGCTGACCGGCGTGCGCGAGCTGTCGCTGATCGCCACGCCGCCAGTCGACCGCATGGCGGTGCGTACCTTCATCTCGCCCTTCGATCCGCTGGTCATCCGCGAGACGCTGCTGCGCGAGCGCTATCGGGGCGGCCATTCCTTCTATGTCGTGCCGCGCATCAGCGATCTGGCTGAAATCCATGATTTCCTGAAGGAATCCGTGCCGGAGCTGAAGGTCGCGGTCGCTCATGGCCAGATGCCGCCGGGCGAGCTCGACGACATCATGAACGCCTTCTACGACGGCCAGTACGACGTGCTGCTGTCCACCACCATCGTCGAATCCGGCCTTGACATCCCGACGGCCAACACGCTGATCATCCATCGCGCCGACATGTTCGGCCTGGCCCAGCTTTACCAGTTGCGCGGCCGCGTCGGTCGCTCGAAGGTGCGCG
The DNA here is from genome assembly GCF_004010375.2 of Mesorhizobium sp. M2E.F.Ca.ET.209.01.1.1. Classification (NCBI taxonomy): domain Bacteria; kingdom Pseudomonadati; phylum Pseudomonadota; class Alphaproteobacteria; order Hyphomicrobiales; family Phyllobacteriaceae; genus Mesorhizobium; species Mesorhizobium sp. M2E.F.Ca.ET.209.01.1.1. The sequence goes on from NZ_SADP02000003.1 coordinate 509,272, forward strand.
CCTATGCGCTGTTCACGCTGCCGGCCAACCGCAAGCTGACCGATACGGCCGAGCGCCGCCTGAAGGTGCTGCAGTCGCTCGACACGCTCGGCGCCGGCTTCCAGCTCGCCAGCCACGACCTCGACATCCGCGGCGCCGGCAATCTTCTGGGCGAAGAGCAGTCGGGCCACATCAAGGAGGTCGGCTTCGAGCTCTACCAGCAGATGCTGGAGGAGGCGGTGGCAGAGGTGAAGGACACCGGCGAGGTTCAGGACAGCGGCTGGTCGCCGCAGATCGCGGTCGGCACCGCGGTGATGATCCCGGAAAGCTACGTGCCCGACCTGCAGCTCCGCATGGCGCTTTACCGGCGCCTCGGCGACCTCGAAACCACCGAGGAGATCGACGGTTTTGGGGCCGAACTGATCGACCGCTTCGGGCCGCTGCCGGAAGAAGTGACGCATCTGTTGAAAATCGTCTTCATCAAGGCGCTCTGCCGCAAGGCCAATGTCGAGAAGCTTGACGCCGGGCCGAAGGGCGTCGTCATCCACTTCCGCAAGCGCGAATTCCCCAATCCGGTGGGGCTGGTCAAGTTCATCGGCGAGCAGGGCTCGCTGGCCAAGATCAGGGCCGACCACAGCGTCGTCTTCATGCGCGACTGGCCGAATGCGGAGAAGCGGCTGGCGGGGGCCGCAGTTGTTATGACTCAATTGGCGCGGCTGGTCGACAAGGCGGCCTGACGGCACCCGGACCATTCGCCACTGCTGAAAAACCCGGCTAGAATAGGCAATCGGCTTCGTGTAAGGAGCCGCGACCTCGTGTTGGGGCGCAAATAACGGGCGAGGGTGCTCGTTGAGAAGAGTATTGGGTGCAGCGATGACGAAATGGTCGCCGAATTCGTGGAGAGAAAAGCCGATCAAGCAGGTTCCGGCCTATCCGGACCTTGCCGCGCTGAAGGCGACGGAGGCCCAGCTCGCCACTTTCCCGCCGCTGGTTTTTGCCGGTGAAGCGCGCAAGCTGAAGAAGCAGCTGGCGGCGGTCGCCGCCGGCGAAGCCTTCCTGCTCCAGGGCGGCGACTGCGCCGAGAGCTTTGCCGAGCACGGCGCCGACAACATCCGCGACTTCTTCCGCGTCTTCCTGCAGATGTCGGTGGTGCTGACCTTCGCCGGCGCGCAGCCGGTGGTGAAGGTCGGCCGCGTCGCCGGCCAGTTCGCCAAACCGCGCTCCTCCGACAACGAGACCAAGGGCGGGGTGACATTGCCGAGCTACCGCGGCGACATCATCAACGGCATCGAGTTCGACGCCAGGTCGCGCATTCCCGACCCAGCCAGGCAGGAGATGGCCTACCGCCAGTCGGCCGCAACGCTCAACCTTCTGCGCGCCTTCGCGCAGGGCGGCTATGCCAGCCTGGAGAACGTGCATCGCTGGATGCTGGGCTTCGTCGCCGACAGTCCGCAAGGCGAGAAGTATGAATCGCTCGCCAATCGCATCACCGAGACGATGGAATTCATGCGCGCGGTGGGCATCACGTCGGAAACCAATTTCGCGCTGCGCGAGACGGATTTCTACACCAGCCACGAGGCACTGCTGCTCGGTTACGAAGAGGCGCTGACGCGGGTCGATTCCACCTCCGGTGACTGGTACGCCACGTCGGGCCACATGATCTGGATCGGCGACCGCACCCGCCAGCCCGACCATGCCCATGTCGAATATTGCCGCGGCATCAAGAACCCGCTTGGCCTTAAATGTGGACCTTCGCTGACGCCGGATGGTTTGCTGGAACTGATTGACCTGCTCAATCCCGAGAATGAGCCTGGCCGGCTGACGCTGATTGCGCGCTTCGGCTCCGACAAGGTGGCCGAACACCTGCCGAAGCTGGTGCGGGCGGTGAAGAAGGAGGGCCGCAGCGTCGTGTGGTCGTCCGATCCGATGCATGGCAACACCATCGAGGCGGCCGGCTACAAGACGCGGCCGTTCGACCGCATCCTCAAGGAAGTGCAGACCTTCTTCGAGGTGCACCGTGCCGAAGGCACGCATCCGGGCGGCATCCATGTCGAGATGACCGGCAAGAACGTTACCGAGTGCACGGGCGGCGCCCGCGCCATCACGGCCGAAGACCTGCAGGACCGCTATCATACCCATTGCGATCCGCGCCTTAACGCCGATCAGGCGATCGAGCTCGCCTTCCTGGTCTCGGACCTGCTCAAGAAGAGCCATCCGATCCAGCACAAGCAGGTCGCCAACGCCTGAGCGGCGCGCGGCGCTTGATCATTGGAGGCGCCGGCAAAACCGGTGCCTTTTCAATTCGGGCGGGTGGATCAAGCCTGGCTGGTCATTCCGGGTCGGGCGGCCCGGGCGGGTCTCCCGGGAAACTGGCCCTGCCGGGTGGAATGACGGCAAAGTTGATCAACAGGGGCGGCGCCCTGAGCGACCAGTCGAAAGACACCGTCTTGACCGGCAGGCCGTCGGTCCAGGCCATTTGCTGCGGACTGAGTTGCCAGCCCTTCGGCCACACCAGCAGCATTCCCTGATCCCGCAGGCGCTGGTCCGTGATCCACGGAGCGAGGCGCCTGTCGAGCATCGTGAAGATGGAAGGCTGGTCCGCGGCTTCCAGTCCGGCAAGTCTGGCCACGCCGTCTTCGCCGCCGACAATGCCCAACGGCCCGGGCACCGCCTCATGCCAGATCGCCTCGGCCGTCCGTGAAATCGATTGCGCCGGCCAGCACATCGGCTGCAGGCGACCGCGGACGTTGCAGCCGGTCCAGCGGGTGACGGCGTAGGCGCTTGATATGGCGACCACGCATAGCAGCGCCAGCACCGTCAGCCGGCGCAATTCCGCTGCTCCCAGCCGGTGGCCCAGGAGCGCGACCGCCAGGGCGCCCACGAGATTGTACATCGTCGCCCCCCAGGACTCGCCGGTGCCTGTGAACAGCGAGGCGATCATGATGAGGAGCGCTGGCCCCAGGCCTATCCATGCCAAGTAGATGACCGCGCGTCGCTCGGGAGCCGGCTGGGGCTGCAAGGGTTCCCGCGCGGGGCTTGTTCGCCGCCGCAGCAGGCCGGAAAGAGCAAGAACGACGGGAACAGCGGAAAGCCCGGCAAGCTGAACGCCGATATAGTAAAGCCGGGCGCGGTGGGCGAGAACCCACTCGTTGCGGTGCTCGGCGTAGGTCAGCGGCAGGAAATCGAGTCGGAAAAGCTCGACCGCCAGCGGTGCCGCGATGCCAACGAAAACCGCAAGGCCAAGCCACGGCCATGGGGTGGCGAGCCGGCTCCGGGCACGGCGATCGTATAAGAGCCAGATGCCGCCGAAAGCCAGCAGCAAGGCCGTCGAGAACTTGGCGTAGAGTCCCAGGCCGGAGACGACGCCGAGGGCGAGCCACCAGCCGGGCCGTCCGTCGCGCGCCGCGCGCCACAACAGCCATGAGATGCCGGCCCAGAAAGGCATCTGCGCATAGTCGTGGTTGAATTGCGGGGTCGGCCAGCCAAAGAAATAGATCGCGGGCATCAGCAACACCGCGGCGAGAGCGCGGATCGAACCCATGATGTCGCGCGCGAGCAGGTAGACCAGGACGAAAGTCGTCGAGATCAGCAGTTGCGAAAGCATATATTGCGGCCAGCGGAACGAGCCGGTCAGGAGATGGCTGATCTCGAGCAGCCAACAGGGCAACTGCGGGTGTTTGTAGGTCAGCAGAACCCATTCGCGGCCCCACATGAACCCCTCGGCGACGTCGTATGGCGGCCCAACGTTGACGAGCGCCGGCATGACGGTCCAGCAAGCGATCTGGGTGAGGCACAAAAGCGCCAGCAATCGCCATGGATGCTCGACGAGGCCGTTCCAGATCGAAGGCGCGTTGCCTTGCGCGGCGGCTGCCGCCGGCCAAAGATGAACGGATTCGCTGGTTCTCGACATGCGGGCCTAAAATCACACCGACGGATTTCTGAACAGTCCGATAGCAAAAGCTTACGAAAATGTATGCTGCCGCAACATTGTAAAACCAAGATTGCGATGGAACCCGTCCGCCGGCGCTTCGGGCAGAACCGGCCAGTCCATCGTTGCCGGAATCGGCCTTCGGCGCCGCGATTCCAGCAATACAGGTTCCTCCATGCGCCACCAGCATGCCGTCATCCATCATCGTGCGCTCGACTTCTGGTCGGCGCGCGCGGCGGTTCTCGTCATCATCTGTCTTCAGCTTCTGGTCATCAACAAGTTGTCCTTCGGTTCGCGCTGGCTGGCTCCTACCGTCGAGGCGGCGCTGCTGGTGCCCTTGTCGGTGGCGACGGCCTGGACGCAGATGCGGACGCAGAAGGCAGTCGACCATGAGCACTGGTACGCGATCGGCCGATTGCGCCTCTATATACGCCGCACGGCATTGGTGATGACCGGCGTCATCAGCGTCATGAATTGCGGATCGCTGGTCTTCCTGGTGCGGGCACTGCTGGAAGGGCGTGCCGGCGCCGGCACGACGCTGCTTGTCGATGCCCTCAACATCTGGGTCACCAATGTGATTGTCTTTGCGCTCTGGTTCTGGAGCACCGACCGCGGCGGTCCGCCGACCTGCGGGCTGGTCAAGCGGGCGCAGGCCGACTTCCTGTTCCCGCAAATGACGCTGCCCGATCGCGAGATACAGGGCTGGCTGCCGGGCTTCGTCGACTACGTCTTCCTGGCCTTCACCAACGCCACTGCCTTCTCGCCGACCGATACCTTGCCGCTCACGCAGCGCGCAAAGCTCCTGATGATGGCCGAAGCGATGATCTCGCTGCTGACGATCGCGCTGGTGGCGGCGCGGGCGGTCAACATCCTGGCATAGCTATCTGCCGGCTCGTCCAGAATCTCGAGAGAGTTTCCGAGTTCAGTGGCCGCGCTCCCAACGCATTCCAGCCAGTCGCGGATCGGCAAAGGCGGCGCGTGAGAATTCCAGCCTTTTGTCGGGGAATTCGCAGATCGCCTGCAGGCCGAAGGAGCCGATCCGTATGCGCCAGGTCTGCGGCTCCAGCGGTCTGGCCTTGGCAAAGCCCTTGCAGGTCAACAAGGCGATGTTGGCGCCCCTGGGATCGCGCACCGAGCGATAGCGGATCGCCTGGATGTCGGCTTCGCGCGCGATATCGGCGATCGCCTGGCAGGCGGTGTAATCGGTGGGCTGCGTCCAGGCCTTCTCGTCGCGATCGAGCGGCGGCCGCGTCAGGTCGATCGCGCGCTCGCATTTGATCGCGGCGGCGAAGGCGGTGTATTCCGCCGCGTCGTTCGGCCATGGCGTCGCCGGGGACTCCGCAAAAAACAGCAAGCGATAGAAGGCCATCTCCGCCACCGCCGTCAGCACTGTCTCGGCCGCGTAGTAGACGCCTTTGGTCTTGCCGGCGCGACGGAAGCGCGAGCCGTATGGATAGACGGAGCCGTAGCGGAAAGGCGTCGCCAGCAGATAGTGGAGGTGGCGGCATTCCAGCGGGATATGTGGCTTGGTGTCCTCAACGAGGTCCTCAAGCAGCGACTGCTCGTCGAGCGTGTCGACCAGCTTGAGGGTCGAAACGCGATGCTGCGCCTCGACCATGCGCCAGTATTTGCCTTCGAGCCTGACGGCCTCAGACGAGAGCGCGCCGGGAGTCCAGGTAGGCGATGACATCGACAAGTCCGGCAATGGTCAGGATTTTCTCGAGCGGCGTGCCGTCGAGCGTGACGTTGGGATTTCTCAGCCACGCCCGCGCAACAGTCTCGTCGCCGCCGACGATGGCGTCGAGCGAGCGGAACAGGCGGACGAACAGCACCGCCAGCTCGAACGGCTTGGTGCCGCGTTCAAGCAGGAATTCCTGCTTGCGCATGCGCGAGACCGTTGCCTCCGACACGCCGATGACCAAAGCGAGCGTCCTGGCGGTGATGTCCAGCAGGTCGGCCGCGCGCAGCGTGGCCTTGGTGATGACGGCGTTTTCGGCCGCCGTCGCGGCCGCGACTGGACGTTGCATAAGCGCACCCTTTCATTTCTGTGGAAAATATAGTCCACAAAAATTCTTATGGAAAGAGTGATGTCAGTCTTTCTTGTAAAGCAGCCAACCCTTGCCGGCCCGGCCCGCCGTGGCCGAGTGCCTTGTCACGCGGTTGCGGCCGCCGACCTTGGAGCGATAAAGCGCCCGGTCCGCCTTGGTGTAGAGGTCCTCGGGGTTTTCCGCCTCCGAAGCCATGCAGATGCCCAGCGATACGGTAACGGTGCCGTAATTCATGCCGGTCTGGCTGCTGGTGAACGGGGTCCGCTCGATCAGCGCGCGGATCCGCTCGGCGATCTCGTATGTGGCGTCCTCGCTGGCGCCTTCAACAATGAGCGCGAACTCCTCGCCTCCGGTGCGCGCGACGAACATGTCGGAACGCACGCTGGACTGGAAGATCTCGGCGATGATCTGCAGGATCCTGTCGCCGACCGGATGGCCGTAACGATCGTTTATGTCCTTGAAATGATCGATATCGGCAAGGATCAAGGCGTTGAACAGGATGCCGCGATTGCTGTTGTAGATCCGGGTGATCTCCTTGTCGAAGGCACGGCGGTTCCACAACTGCGTCAGCGGGTCGGTGTCGGCAAGCCGCTTGTATTCCTCGAGCTTCGACTTGACGCTTTCAAGCTCGGCCGTCTTTTCGCTGAGCGTGCTGGCGATCTGGCGGCCATGGTCGATTGTCGAGCTGGTGGCGGCCGACATAGCGCTGGCGATCTTCTGCAGGAGTTCCTGCGAAAGCAGGCTGCGATTGCTCAGGCCACTCGAGGTCTCGTCGAGGAGACGGCCGTATTTCTCGATATGCGAGCGCTCGCTGCGCAACAGCGCGGCGATGTCCTCGAGCTCCTTGGCGACCATCTCGCGGGCATGCTCGACAATGGCCGGACCGTGATGCTGGGGGAAGAAGGCGCGCCCGATGCCGTCGAGGTCCTCCTGGGTCGGTCGGTTGCTCAACGAGACGACAGCAAGGCTGAGTTCGTGATTGCTGCCGCTGAGCGCCTCGTAGAAGATTTCATAGTTGCGGGGCAGGCCAAGCACGCCAAGCTGCCGCATCGTCGCCACGACGGTGCTGGCGATGTCGGTATTCCTGTCGGTCGGAACGGCTGCCGGGTGCATGTTCTGTTCATTCCCCTTCAGTGCGACCGGAGACCTGCCACCACCGGGTGTCGCGCACGCGGGGATTTGTATCGGAATCCTAAATGCGACGGCGCGTCCCCAACACGACCTTCGCTTGCAGGAAACATAGATGTAGTTGCGCTAAAGTTTCCTTAATGGCCTGCCTTTCCTCGATTTCTCTGCTACCTCAGGATGTAGCGCCGTGTGAGGCGCAGCTTTTGAAACGCGTCGCTTCGGTGTCGCATTTGCCTGCGCCCAGCCATTTCAAACCTGAAATTCTGTCCGGCAATGGATCGGGCAGATGGTCGAAGGAGGCCGGGATGGACGACAACCACAGCGGATCATGCCTGTGCGGGGTGGTGCGTTTCAGGACGAGTGGCCCGTTGCGCGGCGTCGTCTACTGCCATTGCTCGCAATGTCGCCGGCAGACCGGCCATTTCGTCGCCGCTACCGCCTCCAGGGACGCCGATATCGTCATAGAAGGGGCCGACGCGCTCAGCTGGTACGGCGCTTCCGATGTGGCGAAACGCGGCTTCTGCCGAACCTGCGGCTCACTGCTTTTCTGGAAGCACAATGAACTGGACACGATTTCCATCATGGCCGGATCCTTCGAGAGGCCGAGTGGCCTCACGGCGGAAAGCCACATCTTCGTCGGCGACAAGGGCGATTACTATTCGATCGAGGACGGGTTGCCGCAGTTCGAAAAATCGACGCCGTCGATAAAGGTCGCCGACGGGTGAATTTGCAGGGGCTGCCTTATTCCCTTGATCCGGCCGTTGCGATATCCCCTCAACGTGACTCGAAACGGGGCTGGGCATGCAGCGGCTGATCGACGCTTTCATCAATTCGGTGCGGGCCTTCCGCAAGTTGGCCGCGCATGAAAAGGCATTTCAGCAGGAGCTGCTGTTGCTTGCGCTTGCCCTGCCGGCCGGCTGGTTCATCTCGGTCTCCTGGCGCGGCTACGCCCTGCTGATCGGCGCTGTGCTGCTGTTGATCATGGTCGAAGTTCTCAACACCGGAATCGAAGCCGCCTGCGATGCGATCTCGCGCGAATTCCACATCGAAATCCAGCTCGCCAAGGACTGCGGCTCGCTGGCGGTGCTGATTTCGATCGTGATCGCCGGCGGTGTCTGGGGCATCGCCTTGATCGAGCGCCTTATTGGTGCGCCGATCTGATCCTCGCGGTTCAGGCTCCTGATTGATCTTCCCTGGCGCGTTCGCGCCTGGCGAAGTGATGGCCGACCAGCCAGGCAACAATCGCGACGACGACGCCGACGCCAAGGGCGATGAGCAGGCGCTCATGCCGCGCGAATGCTTGGCCCACCATTTCCTCCGCGCCGAGGCCGAAGACATAGCCGATGCCGCTGAACAGGGCCGCCCAGACCGCGGAAGAGATAGCGTTAAGGATGACGAAGCGCGCCACCGGCACCGTCGACAGGCCGGCTGCGATGCCGCCGACCAGGCGCATGCCGTAGATGTAGCGGTTGGTCAGCACGAAGATGTTGGGATGGGTGTTGAGCAGGCGGTAGGCACGGCTGAAGCCCGGACGCCTGCGCAGCCTTCTCACATAGCGATGCTCGGCGAAGCTGCGCCCCAGGGTGAAGAAGAACGTGTCGCCGGCGAAGGCGCCGAGAAAGGCGGCGAGGAAAGTCTGCCACAGCACGAAGACATGTTGATGGGCAAAGAAGCCGCCCAGGATCGCGGCGCTTTCGCCTTCGGCGACGCAGCCCAGGAAGACCGCGATCAGTCCGTATTGCTCGATTAGATGGTGGATCGTCTCGCTCATTCCGTTGCGGGCCACGCCGACAGTTTTTCGTCGATGCGCCTGATCTGTTCGGCCATGCGCAGGATCTCGTCGCGCATGCCGATGATCTCGCTGTGGCGCAACTCATCGAGCTTTTCATGCAGGGCCATGATCTCGATCTCGGCCTTCAGATTGACTTCGTAATCATGGGCAGCGTCGATGCGGTCGCGCTCGGTCTGGCGGTTCTGCGACATCATGATCACCGGCGCCTGGATCGCCGCGAGCATCGACAGCACGAGGTTGAGGAAGATGAAGGGGTAGGGGTCGAAGGCGTCGCGGGTCAGCAGCCAGGCGTTGCCGGCAGTCCAAAGAACCAGAAAGCCCAGGAACGCCAGGATGAAGGACCAGGAACCGCCGATCCTGGCGATGGTGTCGGCGACGCGATCGCCATAGGTCTCGTGGAAGGCGACGGCCTTGTTGGTGTCACGCGCGATCGTGGTGCGCTCGAGCGTCGACTGGAGCACGCGGCTCTCGAGCGGACCGAACCCGTCCGGCTTTCGCTTGAGCAGACGGTTCGCCATGTCCTCGACGATCTTGTTCATTGGTTCTTCTCCTTGGGCAGAGCCTCGATAGAGGTAGAGGCTGCCGGGCCGGACGTGAAGTGATAGATTGCGGCGAACAGGCGAGGACAAAGATGCTCGATTTCCAGAAAATCCATGCACGGGCGGCAAAGCGCAAGGGCGGGGAGGCTGTGCTGGCGCCGCTGCTCGGTCCTGCGCCTGACAACAAGGCGGTGGCGAAAGTTCCCGACGATCGCATTCTCTCCACCATGGCCGAGCGCATTTTCGCCGCCGGCTTCGTGTGGCGCGTCATCGAGCAGAAATGGCCGGGTTTCGAGGAAGCGTTCCTCGGTTTCGAGCCGAAGCGGCTTGTGTTCCAGCCGGACGACTACTGGCACGAGCTGGCATCCGACAGCCGCATCGTGCGCAACCCGCAGAAGATCAGATCGGTGCGCGACAATGCCGCCTTCGTCGACCGCGTCTCGAAGGAGCATGGCAGCTTCGGCAAGTTCATTGCCGGGTGGCCCGCGGACGATCAGGTCGGCCTGACCACCTATCTCGCCAAGCATGGCAGCCGGCTCGGCGGCAACACCGGCCAGTATTTCCTGCGCTGGCTGGAATGGGACACGTTCGTCGTCTCCGCCGACATGGCGGCCGCCTTGCGCGATGCCGGCCTCGACATCGCCGAAAACCCGACCTCGAAGCGGGACCTCGAAAAGATCCAGGCGCAGATCAACCACTGGTCGGCCGAAACCGGCCTGCCGCGCCGTCACATCTCGCGCATCCTGGCGATGTCGATTGGTGAGAACCGTTCGGCGGAGGCGCTGCGCGAGTATATGGGCGACTAGGCGATCGGGATACGATCGGCTTTGCCGATTAGTCAGGATACGATCGGCCGCCGCCGATCGATCCTATTTGGCATAAGCGATCGCCATTGCGAGGCGATTTCTGCCACGCTACATCCGTTGCATGACCAAGACCGCTCCCGATATCCTGCGCATCGCCGTCGCCCAGCTCAACCCGACTGTCGGCGACGTCGCCGGCAACCTGGCAAAAGCGCGCGAGGCGAGGGCGGACGCCGCGCGTCAGGGCGCCGATCTGGTGCTCTATACCGAGCTCTTCCTCGCCGGTTATCCGCCGGAAGACCTGGTGCTGAAGCCATCCTTCCTGAAGGCATGCGAGAAAGCGGCCGAGGATTTCGCCAAGGACACGGCCGATGGCGGGCCCGGCGTCATCATCGGCACGCCGCTGAAGCGCAAAAGCGGCACGCACAATTCCATCGTCTTCGCCGACGCCGGCAAGATCATCGCCGAACGCTACAAGCTCGATCTGCCGAATTACGGCGAGTTCGACGAGAAGCGCGTCTTCCAGGCCGGGCCGGAACTGCAGGGGCCGGTCAATTTCCGCGGCGTGCGCATCGGCGTCCCGATCTGCGAGGATATCTGGGGCGATATCGCCGTCTGCGAGACACTGGCGGAAAGCGGCGCCGAGATCCTTTTGGTGCCGAACGGCTCGCCCTATTACCGCGCCAAGATCGATGTCCGCCACCAGGTCGTCATCCGCCAGGTCATCGAAACCGGCTTGCCGATGATCTATGCCAACCAGCTCGGCGGCCAGGACGAGCTGATCTTCGACGGCGCCTCGTTCGCCATCGGGGCCGACAAGACGCTGGCCTTCCAGATGAGCCAGTTCGAGGACGCGGTCGCCGTCACCACCTGGAAAAGAAAGGGTGACAGCTGGGTCTGCTCGGAAGGCCCGATGTCGAAGATCCCCGACCGCGAAGAGGCAGACTACCGGGCCTGCATGCTCGGCCTGCGCGACTACGTCAACAAGAACGGCTTCAAGAATGTCGTGCTCGGCCTCTCCGGCGGCATCGACTCGGCGATCTGCGCGGCTTTGGCTGTCGATGCGCTGGGCGAGGAGCGGCTGCGCACCGTCATGATGCCCTACCGCTATACTTCGAAGGATTCCTTGAAGGATGCCGAGGACTGCGCGCGCGCGCTCGGCTGTCGCTATGACATCGTGCCGATCTCCGAACCGGTCGAAGGCTTCAAGCATGCGCTGACGCAGCTCTTCGAGGGCACCCAGGAAGGCATCACCGAGGAGAACCTGCAGAGCCGCGCGCGCGGCACGATCCTGATGGCGATCTCGAACAAGTTCGGCTCGATGGTGGTCACCACCGGCAACAAGAGCGAGATGTCGGTCGGCTACGCCACGCTTTACGGCGACATGAATGGCGGCTTCAACCCGATCAAGGATCTCTACAAGATGCAGGTTTACGCGCTGTCGCGCTGGCGCAATTCGCATGTGCCGCCGGGCGCGCTCGGTCCTTCCGGCGAGGTCATTCCGAAGAACATCATCGACAAGGCGCCATCGGCGGAGCTGCGCGAGAACCAGACCGACCAGGATTCGCTGCCGCCCTATCCGGTGCTGGACGACATTCTCGAATGTCTGGTCGAGAACGAGATGAGCGTCGACGACATCGTCGCGCGCGGCCATGACCGGGCGACGGTGACCCGCGTCGAGCACCTGCTCTACATCGCCGAATACAAGCGCCGGCAAGCGGCGCCCGGCGTTAAGATCACGCGCAAGAATTTCGGCCGCGACCGCCGCTATCCGATCACCAACCGGTTCCGGGACCGCGGTTAACCTTCGCATGCAAGACATTGAAATCAGTTTCGACCTGTCGCGGATCGATTTCCGGGCAACTTCCGACCAGCTCATGCGAAGCTATTGGGGTGCGTCCCGAACCGACGAGGCCCATCACCGCGCCTTCGACAACTCGCTTTGCGTCGCCGCCTATCTGGACGGCAAGCAGGTCGGTTTCGCCCGCGCGATCACCGACTACACCGTCTTTGCTTATGTTGCCGACGTCATTATCTGGCCGGAGAATCGCGGGCAGGGGATCGGCAAGCGGCTCGTCCAGGCGCTGATCGATCACCCCGGAGTCGGAACCGTGACGCATTGGAGCCTTTCGACCGACGATGCCCACAGCCTCTATGAGAAGTTCGGATTCAAGGCGTCGACCGATGGACGCTACATGCGGCTGGATCGTAAGCCAGCAGCCTGAGGGCTCAAAGCGCATCACGTCGAAACGCAATCGGGTAACGCGCTTTAAAGTCTTTGTTTTGATGCATGTCGTCGTCCCAGAACCGCTGCGCGCTTCCGGGCGACATGCATATGCCCGCACAACCCGCCGTTGTTGCAAATTCGCCGCAGTGGTTGGGCCAGATGGCATTTTGACGATAGGCCGGCTTGGCGATCGGGTGACGCCTCCCTATAAGAACCTCTCCGCGATTCCCTTCCGGGAGGACCGTATGGCAGGATTTGACATCGTTATGCGAGGCCGCGAAGCCTAGGTCTGCTCAGGCTTTCCGAAGATTTTTCGGAGAGCCGGGCGCAGCACGGGCATTTGCCGCTGCCGGTCGCCGCCTTTGGGCGGGCGACCTACCATACTGAACCTCCCGCTCTTTTGCGGCGCCGCAGGGCGCGGATGCGGGTTTTCCAATTTGATTTTACCGGGACCGGGCTCGTTTGCGCCCGGATGACATAATGGCTCGTTTCAAAATCGATCTGCGCGCCGGCGCCTTTCGCAGCGTGCTCGGCTTCACGTTCAGCCACTGGCGGCGTCAGCCGTGGCGGCTTTCGCTCATCATGGGCGCCTTCCTGCTCTCGACACTGGCCGACGTGCTGACACCCTTCTATTCCGGCCGGCTGGTCGATGCGGTCGCAAGCGGCGCCGGAACCGACGAAATCGCCTGGAATGCGGCGATGACGGCGTTCTCGATCCTGATGGCGCTGGCCCTGGCAGGCGTGATGCTGCGCAATGTCGCTTTCCTGTGGATCGTCGAGCTGACGCTGAAGATGATGTCGGATATTGCCGCCGATGCCTTCCACCGTGTGCAGCGTTTCTCGACGGACTGGCACGCCAACAGTTTCGCCGGATCGACGGTGCGCAAGATCACGCGCGGCATGTGGGCGCTGGACCTGCTCAACGACACGATCCTGATCGCGCTTTTGCCGTCGGTCGTGATGCTTGTCGGCTCGACGCTGCTGCTCGGCTGGTTCTGGCCGCTGATGGGGGCTGTCGTGGCCGTCGGCTCGGTGCTGTTCATCACCGTCACGACAATGCTGTCGCTCGGCTACGTCGCGCCCGCCGCACGGCTTGCCAACAGCTGGGACACGCGGCTGGGCGGCGCGCTGGCGGATGCAGTGAGCTGCAACGCCGTCGTCAAAGGCTTCGGCGCGGAGACCCGCGAGGAAGCGCGGCTGGCGCGCGTGACCGCCAAATGGCGCCTGCGCACAGGCCGCACCTGGATGCGCGGCACCGCCAACGGCACCACGCAAGGGATGCTGCTGCTGGTCATGCGGGCGGCGGTCATCGGTCTTGCCCTCATGCTGTGGGCCTGGGGCCAGGCGAGCGCCGGCGATGTCGCTTTCGTGCTCACCTCGTTCTTCGTGCTGCAGGGCTATCTGCGCGACATCGGAACGCATATCCGCAACCTGCAGCGCTCGGTCAACGACATGGAGGAACTGGTCGACTTCCAGTCCGAGCCGCTCGGCATCGAGGACCGGCCGGGCGCTCGGCCGATCCGGATCACCGATGGGCGTATCGCCTTCGACAAGGTGACGTTCCACTACGGCAATCATCTTCTGCCGCTCTACCGCGATTTCTCGGTCGAGATCGCCGCGGGTGAACGCATAGGGCTGGTCGGGCATTCAGGCTCGGGCAAGACGACCTTCGTCAAGCTGATCGAGCGCCTCTATGACGTGAATGCGGGGCGGATACTGATCGACGGGCAGGACATCTCGCAGGTCGAGCAGGCGTCGCTGCGCAGCCAGATGGCCATCGTCCAGCAGGAACCGATCCTGTTCCACCGCTCGCTGGCCGAGAACATCGCCTATGCCAGGCCCGGCGCCAGCCAGGCCGAGATCGAGCATGCCGCCAAACTCGCCAGCGCCCATGATTTCATCACCAGCCTGCCCAAGGGCTACGGAACCCTGGTCGGCGAGCGTGGCGTGAAATTGTCGGGCGGCGAGCGCCAGCGCGTGGCGATCGCCCGCGCCTTCCTGGCCGACGCGCGCATCCTGATCCTGGACGAGGCGACATCGAGTCTGGATTCGGAATCGGAAGTGCTGATCCAGAAGGCAATGGAGCGACTGATGGTGGGGCGCACGACCCTTGTCATCGCGCATCGGCTCTCGACCGTGCGGGCGCTCGACCGCCTGCTGGTCTTCGATCGAGGCCGTATCGCCGAAGAGGGTTCGCATGACGACCTGATCCGCCTCAATGGCGGCATCTACCGGCGGCTGTTCGAGCGGCAGGCGCTCGAATTGACCAAGGGCCTCGTCGCCTGAGGAAAGGAACTGCGCCCGGCCTTGGCCGGGCGCAGTCGGCAGCGAAGCGGCCCGGGCTCGATCTCGCTACCGGTGAACCGGACGCCCGTGGCAGGCACTCGCAGGAACCGTGCCGAACCTGTTGCGAGCATGTCCGCGGACGCGTTATGTCCGCTCCCTCCGTTGCTACCCGGCATGTGATCGTCGGCAGTCTGCCCGCAGATCCTACATTTGCAACCACTCTCCCGTCATGCGGTTAGATCGGTTCAATACGTCGTTCAAATTACTTTATATGTGTTTAAACTTTTAGAAGGTTGTATTTTAGGCATTATGTATGTTCGGGGATTTACGTAATTGTCTTGATGTATTTACAGAAAAGAAAATCGAGCGTGGCAGAAAAAGACCTGTTGGACATTTTCACAGGAAGCCGACCGGATGGAGATTTCTTTGGGAAGGACGGCAGCCTATAGCGCTTTCGTATAGGCATTCGCGATGAATCCTGCTTCCGCAAAAGCGGACCTAGCCAAGGTGGCTGGGCCATCGGCGCTGGAGTCCCATGGCTCGGTACGGCCGCTTGCCGCCGAAGATCTCGAGCGCGTCGCCGCACTCTTCCTGACGAAGTTCCGTCGTCGCCGCCTTCGCGATCCCGCGGTCGCGCAGACGGCGGACTATATGAGAAAGCTTTATCTTGACGGCGGTGAGAACAAGGCCCTTGTCCAGATTAACCCGCAGGGCGGCCTGGGCGGGTTCATGGGCGTTCTGAAGGCCCGCTATGAGCTCAATGGTTCAGCATTGAATGCGGCTATCATCGGTCCGTTCATGACCGATTCCAGCACCGATCACGGTTGGGCCGGGCCGCAATTGCTGCGTACCCTGCATCAGGGCGAGTTCGATCTATATCTGACCGATTCGGCCAACCGGACATCCTTGGCCTTCGCGCGTCCGATGAAGTATCAGCTCTTGCCGGTGCACTGTCTGGAATGGACCTGTGTTTTTCAGCCGGGCGCCATGGCCGCCGCCTTGCTGCAGCGTAAATGGCCCGGGCTGGCTCGGCTGGCGCTCGGCCCCTGCGCGCGAGTGTTCGATGCTCTCGCGGGAAAACGGCTCGAGCCCCCGGTCCAGCCTTCATCGTCGCGACGGATTCACCATGAGCGGATCGATGCCGCGCAGTTTGCGGACCGGCTGCCGGCACTGATGTCCGATTTTGCTCTTCGACCGAGCTGGAAGGATGGCGAACTGCCGCGGCTGCTCGCGCTGGCGGCCGAAAAGCAGGCCGACGGGCCACTTCATTTCGGCGGGACTTATGACGAAGCAGGCAAGATGGTCGGTTGTCATGCCTTCTACGGGCAGGCTGGCGGCATCGCGAACCTGTTGCAGATCCAGGCGCCCGGACCCCACTGGGGCGCCACGCTGGACGGCCTTATCGCGGCTGCGCGGGAGATGGGCTGCGTGGGCATAACCGGCCAGACACAAGCCAGGTTCCTGCCGCACCTCTTCGGCTACAACCGTCTCTTCTTCCGCTATGCCGGCGGCACGATGGTACGCTCTCGCATCGCCGAGGTCGCGGAAGCGGTGCGGTCCGGCGACATCTTTATCGGCGGATTGATGGGCGACCGCTGGACCCGGCTGAGTTCCGATGATTTCGGTCGCGTCTGACGATCAGGCGAAGGTGTGCGGCGCGGCGCAAAAACCGGCAATGATCTGGCAAAGGTCCGGCTCGTTGATCATTTCGACCGCCTCGGTCGCGCCAACCCATTTGCGCGTCCGTGCGCGCTTCTCTTTCCAGCGGTCCGCGATGCGGTCGACATGCAGCGGAAAGACCAGGACTTCGCAGGGCACTTCCTCGCCAGAGGCGAGGACCTTGGCATAGAAATAACGGCCGGCTTCAAGATGCGAGACGGTGCCGCGCAAGCCGGCTTCCTCGCCTGCTTCACGGGCGGCGGCCTCGCAAAGCGGTTCCCTGGCCTCCGGCCAGCCCTTCGGCAGAACCCAACGCCCGGTGTCGCGGCTGGTGATCAGCATGATCTCGACGCCATCTTCGCCTTCACGCCAGGGCAGAGCGGCAACCTGCAGGCGGCACGGCGCCCTGCCGAAGAGCCGCCGGACTCTTTCGGCCATCTGGTTGTGCGCTGTCGGCCTCGTCAACATCGGAAGAGAGCTGCCCCCAGCCTCCAGAATCGTTTGCCACCTTACGAATCTTACGGCGAATTATGGGCTTTAAAAGTAAAAAACTTCACTCCGTGGGAAAATGCCACCAGAAAAGGTCAATCTCACAAAGTAGACGCGCTCATTGGTTCGACTACACGCCGCTCCTTTGAGGCAGATCCTCTGGAAAATATGACGGCCGTTCAGCCGACATGATCGTCCGCGATCGGCTTCTGGTAAGTGAAGCCCATGTCCCACGGAAAGTAGATCCAGGTGTCCTGGCTGACCTCGGTGACGAATGTGTCAACCAGAGGACGGCCCTTCGGCTTGGCATAGACGGTCGCGAAATGCGCCTTCGGCATCATGGCGCGCACGATGCCGGCCGTCTTGCCGGTATCGGTCAGGTCGTCGATGATCAGCACGCCGGCCCCGTCATCGGCGAGCAGCGGCGGCGAAATCTCCTTCAGGACCTGCAGCTGACCCTGGCTGCTATAGTCATGGTAGGAGGCGACGCATACCGTCTCGATGATGCGGATGCCGAGCTCGCGCGCAATGATGGCCGCCGGCACCAGGCCGCCGCGCGTGATGCAGACGATCGCTTTCCATTGTCCCTTGCTGGCGCCGGAAAGCCGCCAGGAAAGCGCACGAGCGTCGCGGTGGAACTGGTCCCAAGAGACGGGAAAGGCTTTTTCGGGAAGGGACATGGTTCGCGCACTCCGCAAGGCGCGCCGTGGCGCGCAAAAACACTGGAATGCAGGCGGAATTAGCCGGAAAGCGCCAGGCTTGGCAAGAGCAGGGCCGGCGACGGCTGTGGACTCGGGCACCGCGCTCAACCGGATTCAAGCGACGCCCGTCAGACTTGCAAAGGTGTTGCCCTGAAGCTGGCTCCCGCTTTCGAGGGATGCTCAACGCGATAGGAAAGCCGCCACATTCGTCGTGCGCAGCACTGTGCGGGTAACGCCGCCGAACAGAAGCTGGCGCAGCCAGGAGTGACTGTAGGCGCCGAGCACCAGAAGGTCGGCGCCGGATTCGGCGATCCTGGCCTGAATCATGTCATCGACCGAAGTGCCGCCGGATTTCTGCACGCAGACGCTGACATTGGCGCCGTGACGCGACAAGGCCGCTGCGATCTCGGCGCCGGCCGCTTCCGGAGATTCATCCAGCGTCTCCGGCGGGTCGATGACGAGAATGTCCGTCTTGTCGGCCTCGGCGATGAAAGGCAGGGCATCGAAGGCTGCGCGAGCGGCCTCCTTGCTGCCATTCCAGGCGAGCAGCACGCGTCTGAAGGTGGTGATCAGAGGCCCGGCATGGGGCACGACCAGAACCGGCCGGCCGGCATCATAGACCAGTGTGTCGACGTCGGCGCTCGGGTCGCCACCGGTGTCACGCTGCGCGGCGATGATCAGATCGGCGGCGCGCACGCTCGTTATGCCGGTCAGCGCGCTGTCGCCGGAGAAGCTTTCCAGGCTTCGCCATTCGAAGGACAGGCCGGATTCCTCAACCCGCTTCAGGAAATAGGCCTGCAGCTTGCCGGCGCGTTCCTTGTTCATCTCGGCCGAGACCTGGAGGAATTCGGTGTCCGGGAAGCCGGTGGCCGACGTGTAGGGAACGGGCAACGACTCGGCATGGATACCGACGAGATGGCTCTCGAACCTTTCGGCAAGCGGAAGGGCGCAATCGAGAACGCGCTCGGCGTCCTGCTCGTTCTGCAAAATGGCGACGATTGTCTTGAAGCGCATGATCGTTCCCTCAATAGCTTGCGCTACGTGCGTGCGCGGCAAGGGAACGCCTCAGCGCGTTGACTGGTTCCAGCCTAACGCCGGGTCAGCCTGCCCTGGCCAAGCCCGCCACCATCGCCTCGACATCCTTGCGCGCGGCCTCGAGCGCTTCCTCGCTGCGGGCGCGGACGACGAGCTCGGTCCAGAACTTGCCGTCGCCATATTTGGGATAAGAGCCGATGATGGTGTCGGGATGCGCCTTCTGGATCTCGGCCAGCGGCCCGCCGATCAGGCCTTCGCCAAACGGGCAATGCACCGTGGCCGACAGCATCTTCGTGCCGGCCTTGAGCGTCGGCACGACATTGTCGAGCATGGCCTGGAAGATCGACGGCACGCCGGCCATGACATGGACATTGCCGATGCGGAAACCCGGCGCGACGGAGACGGGATTGTCGATAAGGTCGGCGCCGCGCGGCATGCGCGCCATGCGCTTGCGCGCTTCGGTGAATTCGATGCCACGCCCGGCATAGCTTGCCTCGAGCAGGGCGTAGGCCTTGGCGTCGTATTCGCAAGGCACGCCGAAAGCCTTGGCGATCGAGTCGGCGGTGATGTCGTCATGCGTGGGGCCGATGCCGCCGGTGGTGAAGACGTAGGTATAACGGGCGCGCACGGCATTCACCGCCGCGACGATCTCGTCTTCCTCGTCGGGAACGATGCGCACTTCCTTCAGGTCGATGCCGATCGCCGTCATGATGTCGGCGAGATGGCCGATATTCTTGTCCTTGGTGCGGCCGGAGAGGATTTCGTCGCCGATGACGAGCATGGCGGCGGTGACGATTTCAGGCATGGCGGACTCCGGCGCGAAAGCTCGCCTGAGATAACGCGGCCTGAGGCCGTCCGCAATGCGAAAGCCGGATGCGCGCTTGTG
Organism: Mesorhizobium sp. M2E.F.Ca.ET.209.01.1.1; assembly: GCF_004010375.2. Lineage (NCBI taxonomy): Bacteria > Pseudomonadati > Pseudomonadota > Alphaproteobacteria > Hyphomicrobiales > Phyllobacteriaceae > Mesorhizobium > Mesorhizobium sp. M2E.F.Ca.ET.209.01.1.1. Next base: position 528,772 of record NZ_SADP02000003.1, read on the forward strand.
GCGGCGGCCGTTGCGGATATGGTGCGGTCGGTCGGGAGCGGATGAAACCATGCTGATATCGATTGTCCTGTGGCTGCTCGCGGGCTTGCTCGCCGCGGCCGCGCTTGTCCTGCTCGTCCTGACGGTCGCGACATGGCGGATCGCGGCGAGGGCCGAAAGGCTGGTGCCGGCTTGCGGAAAATTCGTCGAGATCGACGGCAACCGCATCCATTACGTGGAAGAAGGCGAGGGCAGGCCGATCGTTCTTCTGCATGGGTTGGGCGCCCAACTCCACCATTTCCGCCATGCGCTGTTCGGACGCTTCGGCGCCGGCTACCGCCTGATCGCGCTCGACCGGCCGGGCTCGGGCTATTCGGTTCGGGCGAGCGGCGCGACCGGCCGGCTGCCAGAACAGGCGCACGTCGTGCGGCGCTTCATTGAGGAACTGCGGCTGGAACGACCTCTGATCGTCGGCCATTCGCTGGGCGGCGCCGTCGCGCTTGCGCTCGCCACCGAGCATCCGACGGCGATTTCCGGTATCGCGCTGCTGTCGCCGCTGACGCATCTGGAAGCGAGGATACGCCAGCGGTTCGACCTGCTCTATGTTCCATCGCCCCTGCTGCGCCGGGTCCTGGCCTATACGGCGGCGATACCACTCAGCCTGCGTTACGCGCAGCCGACGCTGAGGTTCATTTTCGCACCGCAAGTGGTTCCCGCGGACTACATGGTCGCCGGCGGGGGATGGCTCGGCTTGCGCCCGTCCCAATATTTCGCGACGTCCACCGACTTCGTGGCGGTCGAGCAGGATCTTGATCGCATCGAAAAGCGCTACGGCGAAATAGCGATGCCGACCGGCATTCTGTTCGGCAGCGCCGACCGCGTCATTGGCGAAGCTGTCCATGGCGAACCGATGCTGGACAAGATCCAGGGACTCGACTTCGAGCGGGTCGAAGGTCTCGGCCACATGCCGCAATTCGTGGAGCCCGAACGGGTCGTCGCGTTCATCCAACGCATCGCCGCACGCGCCTTCGCGGGCGTGAATTGAGTTTTCGCTGCAATTGCGCGCATCAGTCGGTGTTGAGCCTCTGACGCCTCACAGAACCGTCACATAAACGTGTCGACCGCCGCGATTCATCGTGATCTCCCCGCTGGAACCTTTGCCTGCAACCCCGGGTTTCAGCCACGTCGCCGGTTAAATCTTCGGCGACCAACAGAATGGAGACTCCAATGCTTAGGAAAATCATAGCAGCCTCGGCGCTCGTATTGGCCCTGAGTGGCGCGGCGATGGCGCAGTCGTCCGACGACTGGTCGTGGTGGCACAGCGGCAATTCGGCCTCAAGCGAGCGGCCGATCGACCGGACCACCACGGGCAGCATCGCGGGTGGTGACGCTTCCGGCCTCAATACGCTCGGCAATCCCGGCCCCGTGGGACCGTGCGCGTCGAGCACGCCCGGACCGGACGCCAATGCCAGCGGTAACGTCAACGACCAGTACTGCGGCAAATAAGCCTTGAGCGGTTCAGCGTTTGATGGAATCGCTGGCCCGCCCCAACTCTTTGTTTCTACCCAATTCGGACGGAAAACCGCTACGCGCTTTTCGTGGAATTGCTCTGGCACCCCGCCAGCGGCCGGCATGAAGGCTCGGGCATCGTCGGCCGCGGGCGCGGGTAAAAATCAGTCCGATACTTCGGTCTGCGGCCGGTCGCGGCCGTCGGCAAGCTCATCGTGCCACTTTCCTTCGGCATCCTCATACTGGATGCCGTCGGTGGTTCCGGCGACCTGTTGCTCGGACGAGGCGATCTCGGCGGCGCGCAGCGCCTCCTGGTGGGTGCGGAAAGTCTCGGAAAACGTCGAGCCGACCTTGTAGGCCCAGCCGCCATCATGCTCGACGATCTTGTAAGTCAGCTTCGCCATGAAATCCTCCGGTTAAGAAGCGTGCTCAGTGCAGCTTTCCGTCGAGCAGCCTGTCCTCGGGAACCAGCACTTCCGATTCCCTGGCCGCCTCGATAAGGGCGCGACGTGCGTCCGCTGGCGAACGATACCCTTCCAGCGCTTTGAGGCAAGTGTCGAGAGCATCACGATGGCGCTCGCCGCGATTGAGCGGCCAAACGGTCATCAGGCACTCGGCGGCCTCGCGGGTGCTGCTTATCTGGCGATATTTGCCGACATGGCCGAGCTCGACCACCACCGGCTTCTCAAAAGGTTTGCTGTCTATCATGGCCGCCAACGTAAAGCGGCCAAATTGGTTGCAGTTGTGGCGAGGATCCTGCGCCCAAACGTCTCAGGCCCCCGCTGATTTCCGGTTTCGTTTTGACGCAATTCCGGACGGAAGACCACGGCGAAGTCGCCGAGCCTAACCGCGCGCACTTTCCTGGAATTGCTCTAGCCGGCAGCCTTCATCCAATGCCGCATCGTCGTCACCGAACGTGCCAGCTGGGGCGCGGGATGGATTTCCCCGCCGAACGCCGCCGCCGCGCGCCAGCCCCAGCGCGGGTCGGCCAGGAAGGCGCGCGCCAGCGCCACCATGTCGGCGCGACCATCGGCGACGATCGCCTCGGCCTGGCTCGGATCGTCGATCAGCCCCACGGCGCGCGTCGGAATGCCGGCGCCGTTGCGCACGGCTTCCGCCAGATGCACCTGGTAGCCGGGGCCGGGCGGCACCTGCTGCAGGGGCGAATTGCCGCCGCTGGAGCAGCAGATATAGGCGATGCCCTCGGCCTTCAGCGCCTTGGCCACCTCGATCGCGTCCTCGATGTCGAAACCGCCGTCGACCCATTCTTTCACCGAGAGGCGCGCGCCCAGCATCATGGACGGAGCGGCCTTCCTGACCGCCCTGGCGATTTCGACCGCAAAGCGCATGCGGTTTTCGAGTGACCCGCCCCAGCGATCCGTCCGCTGGTTGGAGAGCGGCGAGAGGAACTGGAAGATCAGATAGCCATGCGCGGCGTGCAGTTCGGCAAAGTCGAAGCCGGCGCGTTCGGCGCGCACCGCCGACTGCGCAAAACGCGCGATGAGCTCAAGAATCTCCTCATCCTCCAGCGCGTGCGGCACATTCCAGCCCGTGTCATAGGCGATGGCCGAGGCAGAAACCGTCTGCCAGGGATCTTCGCCGGGCTGCAGCGGACCGCCGCCTTCCCAGGGTCGGCGGTTGGAGGCCTTGCGGCCGGCATGGGCAAGCTGGACGCCGAACTTCGTGCCAGGCGCGGCGACGCGCCTGGCGGCGTCGAGCGTGCGCTTGGCGGCCGCCTCATTGTCGTCCGAATAGAGGCCAAGACAGCCATGTGTGATGCGCCCGCGCCGCTCGACATCGGTCATCTCGACGGTGACCATGCCGGCGCCCGACATTGCCAGGTTCATCCAGTGATGGAGATGCCAGTCGCTAGCCGAGCCGTCCTCGGCCGAATACTGGCACATGGGGGCGACCGCGATGCGATTGGGGAAGGTGAGGTCGCCGAGGGTGATCGGCTGGAAAAGCGATGACGTCATGAAGCGGGCTCCTGGGAAGATACCGCTATCTAGGCAGTCGCGGTGCTTCGCGCCAGACACGAGCCGGTGAAACTGCCGCTGGACCAGTCGGTTTCCAGGATTGCGTGGGTCATCTTTCGCCGCTCTATTCTTTTGACGCAATTTCGGACGGAAAACCGCTTCACACTTTTCCTGAAATTGCTCTATCCCTTTGCGGCCAATACGGAGGTCGTCATGGAAGATCGCGTTCGCATCCGTTCGGAAGAGGTCCTTTCGGACGACTGGGCGGTGCTGAAGAAGACGGTGCTCGACTATCGCCGCCGCGACGGGCAATGGGAGACGCAGATCCGGCAGACCTACGATCGCGGCGACGGCGCGGTGATCCTGCCGTTCGATCCGCAACGCTCGACCGTGCTCCTGGTGCGGCAGTTCCGCTTCCCGGCTTACGCCGTGGGTCACCGCGAGCCGCTGATCGAGGCCTGCGCCGGGCTGCTCGACGAAAACGATCCTGAAACCGCCATCCGCAAGGAAGCGGAAGAGGAGCTGGGTTACCGGTTGAAGGACATCGAGCGGCTGTTCTCGCCGTTCATGAGCCCGGGCAGCGTGACGGAGCGGCTGTGGTTCTTCACCGCGCGCTATTCGCCGGCCGACCGCATTTCCGACGGCGGCGGCGCGCCGGAAGAGGGCGAGGACATCGAGGTGCTGGAAATACCACTGGACGAGGCGCTGGCCGCCATCGCCGACGGCCGCATCGTCGACGCCAAGACAATCATCCTGCTCCAGCACCTGAAGCTCAACCCGATGAAGGTTTGAGCCTGTCTTCGGCTGCGATGTTTCGGCGTTGGGGGCCTGCCACCCGAAGCTCCTCTCTTCGGCAAGGCTCGGAGGAATCGTCGAAGAGCGAAGGTTGGTGCGGACGACGGGAATCGAACCCGTACGATCAGAGATCGAGGGATTTTAAGTCAATTCCTGCCCGTCCACCCTTGGGTATCCATATCTTCTGAAACCCTTGTGCATAAAGGAAAGATCGAGGGTTTACGGTTCCTGTTTGTTCCCGTAAGGTGACAAGGGTAGACACGTCGCGGATACCCGCACGGCTACCCAGAGGGGAACGTCATGCCGATCCTTTCCGACAACTACGTGAAGTCCGCCAACCTGCCGGGAGGCCGCGATGAGCTGATCATTCGAGACAGCAAGCTCGCCGGCTTCGCTCTCCGCCTCCGCCGTAAAGCCGATGGCAAGGCATCTAAGACCTTCCTTGTATTCCAGGAATTGCCCTCTCGCGATGGCACGCGGAAACGCCGCAAGATCATCATCGGCGACCATTCGGTTTTCCCGGCCGAGAAGGCGAAGGCCGAAGCGCTGGCGATCCTCCAGGCGATCGAGAAGGGCGACGATCCTGCTGCCGCCAAGGCGGCCAAGAAGGCGCAACCACCGTTCGAGGATTTGGTCGACGACTTCGAGAACTCCCATATCGCGGCAAAGAAGCCTGAAACCCGGAAGGACTATCGCGGTCGGATCAGACGGAACATCCTGCCGTACTTCAAGGGCAAGCGGGTGGCCGACATCACCGGCGAAATGGTTCGGGACTTCTTTCGCCGAAAGAGATCGAACCCCACGGACGCGAACCGCTCCCTTGCCGTCTTGTCGGTGATGATGGGCCGCGCAATCGAGCTGGGCTGGCGAAAGGATAACCCCTGCGTCGGCATCAAGAAGAACACTGAAACGGCGAGGGAGGATTGGCTCGACGAGCGAGACCTTCCCGCGTTCGTGAAGGCCCTGGCCGACGTCGAAGGCGATTGCGGCGACCTAATCCGATACCTCTTGGTATCCGGCTGGCGCGTCAGCGAAGCGCGATTGCTGACATGGGACATGGTTGACCTGCCCAGGATGGTCGCGCGTCTTCCTGAAACCAAAAGCGGTGTTTCGGTGCGAGCTCTCTCGACGGATGCGGCCACCCTCATCGACCGGCAGGCGCATCGCCTCGGCTTTGTGTTCTCCGGCCGCAAAGGATCCCAACCAGTTTCCTACAAGCGTCTGCGCGAAGTCCTGCATTCCGTCTGCGCCGCCGCTGGCATTGACCAGATCACGCCGCACGGTCTTCGCCACACCGCCGCGACCTGGGCGGCGGTTTCCGGTGCCGAGGCGCACGAACTTCGCGAGGCCTTCGGCTGGAAGACATTGGCGATGACCAACCGCTACGTCTCGAAAGCTGAGAGCCTTGGGCGACGCGGCGCCCAGCGAGCAGCTGATGCGATGAACGTGCTGCAGAAGCCGAAAGCCGACGTGAAGGAGATCAGCCGTTGACCGACAGGGAAACCAACCAGGATTTCATTGAGGTAGAGCGGCGCGCCTTCTTTGAGACGGGCAATCCGATGCATGCATGGGCGGCTTTCAGATATGCCGCGGTCGTCGGCGCCGAAATGCCCGAGTGGGTTCGTGGCTACTTCGACCTAGTGTCGAAACGGATGCTGGCGCTAGCGGCTGAGGCACAAAGGGAGGCGGACCGTCCTGGCCGAAATTCGAAAGTTGATGACTTTGGGCCACGTCTTGCTACTGCCATGATGATGAAAGGCTCGCACCTAACGGGCTATCATAGCGACTGGATTACCTACGGGATGAACGTCCGTCACAGGATGCATTCTGGCGATCAAGAGACGTACGCAATCGAGAGCCTATATTTAACATGTCAATCAATATTGAAGCTGGCTTACCGGCCGCGTTGCGGCTGGGCTCGGGAGGATAGATGGACAACGAGACATTCCGCGACTGGTCGAGGCGGGCGGCCGATTGGGGCGTCGATTATCGCGCCGGCCTGCGCGACCGGCCGGTCCGGCCAGCCATCGCGCCGGGCGAAATCTTCAGGAGCATCGAGGCCTCGCCGCCCGAAATGCCCGAACCGATGGAGAAGATCTTCGCCGATTTCGAAGCCAAGATCGCGCCGGGCATGACGCATTGGCAGCATCCACGCTTCTTCGCCTATTTCCCGGCCAATGCGGCGCCGGTCTCGGTCGTGGCGGAGTATCTGGTCTCGGCGATGGCCGCGCAATGCATGCTGTGGCAGACCTCGCCGGCGGCGACCGAGCTCGAAATGCGTATCGTCGACTGGATGCGCCAGGCACTTGGCCTGCCCGAGGGCTTTTCCGGCGTCATCCAGGATTCGGCATCGTCGGCGACGCTTGCCGCGGTGCTCACCATGCGCGAGCGGGCGCTCGACTGGCAAGGCAACAAAAAGGGGCTGGCCGGACAGGGCAAGCTGCGCGTCTATTCCTCCGACCAGGTCCATACCTCGATCGACCGCGCCATCTGGGTCTCAGGCATCGGCGAGGAAAACCTCGTCCGGATTCCGGCCTCAGGACGTTTTCGCGCCATGGATACGGCCGCGCTTGAGGCCGCGATCGTCGCCGATCGCGAGGCCGGCCTGCTGCCCTCGGGCATCATCGCTTGTGTCGGCGGCACCAGCATCGGCGGCACCGACGACATCGCCGCGGTGGCCGCGGTCGCAAAGCGGCACGGGCTTTACCTGCATGTCGACGCCGCCTGGGCCGGATCGGCGATGATCTGCCCGGAATACCGGCATTTTTGGGCGGGCGTCGAAGGTGCGGACTCCATTGTCTTCAATCCGCACAAGTGGCTGGGCGCGCAGTTCGATTGCTCGATCCAGTTCGTGCGCCAGCCGGAAGACCTGGTGCGCACGCTGGCGATCAGGCCCGAATTCCTGAAGACACATGGCCATGACGGCATCATCAACTATTCCGAATGGTCGGTGCCGCTCGGACGTCGTTTTCGTGCGCTGAAACTCTGGTTTCTGCTGCGTGCCCATGGCCTCGAAGGCCTGCGCACCATGATCCGCAACCACGTTGCTTGGAGCGAAGGGCTAGCCGCGCGGCTGGCCGGCGAAGCGGATTTCGAGGTCGTCAGCGAGCCGATGCTGTCGCTGTTCTCGTTCCGGCACAAAGCGCCTTCGGGTACCGATCCGGACGAGCATAATTTGCGGCTGGTCGACGCCATCAACACCGATGGCCGCATCTACCTCACGCAAACGCGGGTCGACGGGCGCGTGGCGATCCGCTTTCAGGCGGGGCAGTTCGAGTCGACGGCACCCGATGTGGATGCGGCGTTCGACGTCATAACCGAGATTGCGCGGCGCCTATCCTGAGGCGGCAGACGCATTCCGCGCTGGTTTGCCTTTTGCAATCAGGTGATTTTCATTAGCCGGCTTATACCTTTTCTTCGCTTTCGTTTTCCGATATAGACGGGAAAAACGAAAATGGAGGAACGCCGGATGTTTCTTTCGCCACGCCACGCCGAAATCATCCAGATGGCGAAAGACCACGGCCGGGTCCTGGTCGAGGATCTGGCTACGCATTTCAACGTGACGCCGCAGACCATCCGCAAGGACCTCAACGATCTGTGCGATCAGCGGCTGCTCACCCGCATCCATGGCGGCGCGCTGTTCCCGTCCGGCATCGAGAACATGGAATATGAGGCGCGGCGCAAGATCGCGGCCGACGAGAAAGAGGCGATCGGCGGCGCGGCGGCGCGGCTGATCCCGGACAACGCTTCGCTGTTCATCAATATCGGCACCACCACCGAGGCCGTCAGCAAGGCGCTGCTCGACCACAACGGGCTGATGGTTATCACCAATAATATCAATGTTGCCAATAGGATGCGCATCTATCCTACGATCGAGGTGGTGATAGCCGGCGGCGTGGTGCGCGGTTCAGACGGCGGCATTGTCGGCGAAGCGGCCGTCGATTTCATCCGTCAGTTTAAGGTCGACTACGCCGTCATCGGCGCCTCGGCCATCGACCATGACGGCGCGCTGCTCGACTTCGATTTCCGCGAGGTGAAGGTGGCGCAAGCCATCATCGCCAATGCGCGCCACGTCATCCTGGTCTCCGACCGGACCAAATTCGAGCGCACGGCGCCGGTTCGGATCGGCCACCTTTCGCAGGTGAATACCTTCATCACCGATCGTTGCGATATCCCGTCGATCCGCCGGATTTGTGAGGAGGCCGAGGTCCGGTTGATCGAGACGGCGCTCGAATAGGCGTGCGTCATGGCTGTTTGATGCAGCGGCAATAATTTCGTTTGACATTCGCTTTTAGTTCGAAATAATTCCGCTACGGTTTCGTAAAACACAAAAATGGTGCAATGCGAAATCGGTGGAGGAAACTTTGGACGCATCACCGATCCATGACATTTTCGTCATCGGCGGCGGCATCAATGGCTGCGGCATTGCCCGCGACGCCGTTGGCCGCGGATTTTCGGTTTACCTCGCCGAGATGAACGATCTGGCGAGCGGGACGTCCTCAGGCTCGACCAAGCTCATCCATGGCGGGCTTCGCTATCTCGAATTCTATGAGTTCCGGCTGGTGCGCGAAGCGCTGATGGAGCGCGAGGTTCTTTGGAAGAATGCGCCGCACATCATCTGGCCGATGCGCTTCGTTCTGCCTTACGCCAAGGGCCTCAGGCCCGCCTGGCTGATCCGGCTCGGGCTGTTCCTTTACGATCACATCGGCGGGCGCAAACTGCTGCCGGCGACGAAGACGCTGGACATGGCGAAGGATCCGGCCGGCAAGCCGCTGAAGCCATTGTTCCGCAAGGCTTTCGAATATTCGGATGGTTGGGTCAACGACGCTCGCCTGGTGGCGCTGAACGCTCGTGATGCCGCCGACCGGGGCGCCATCATCCGTACCCGTACCAAGGTCGTCAGCGCGCGCCGCGACGGTCCGACCTGGACCATCAAGGTGCAGAACGTGCTCACCGGTGACACCGAAGAGGTTCGCGCACGGCTTCTCGTCAACGCTGCCGGCCCGTGGGTCGATCACGTTCTGCAGGCAGCCGTCGGCCAGAACGAAGTCCACAATGTCCGCCTCGTGCAAGGCAGCCACATCGTCGTCGCCAAGAAGTTCGACGATCCGCGCGCTTACTTCTTCCAGAACAAGGATGGCCGCATCATCTTCGCCATTCCCTACGAGGAAGAATTTACACTCATCGGCACGACCGACCGCGACTATCCGGGCGACCCGCACGATGTGAAGATCTCCGACGCCGAGATCGACTATCTGTGCGCTGCGGCAAGCGAATATTTCGCGGTCGCCGTGAAGCGCTCCGACATCGTCTGGACCTATTCGGCGGTGCGCCCGCTCTATGACGACGGCGCCTCCAAGGCGCAGGAAGCGACGCGCGACTATGTGCTGAAGGCCGATGGCGGGGAGGGTGTCGCCCCGCTTGTCAACGCCTTCGGCGGCAAGATCACGACCTTCCGCCGGTTGGCGGAATCGATGCTTGAGAAGATCGAGGGCTTTCTCGGCAAGCGCGGCAAGCCTTGGACGCATGACGCGCCGCTGCCGGGCGGTGATTTTCCCGCGACAGGTTTCGATGCCCAGGTCGCCAGGCTGAAAAAGACCTATCCGTTCCTGGACCAGCGGCTGGCGCGCCGGCTCACCCGGCTTTACGGCACGCGCGCGGAGAAGCTGCTCGGGCTCGCCAAGTCGAATGCCGATCTCGGCCGCAATTTCGGCGCCGACCTTTTTGAGGTGGAGGTTCGCTATCTCGCCGAGAACGAATGGGCGGTCACCGCGGAGGACGTGCTGTGGCGCCGCACCAAGCGGGGCCTGTATTTCAGCCGCGAGCAGACGGCGGCATTGGAAGAATTCATGCGAGGACTGAGCAGCCGTCACGTCGCGGCGGCGGAATGACGATCGACCGCTGAAGCGCAAGGCCTGGGAGGAGGCGTGATGCTAGAACTGAGGAACGTGACGAAGACGATCGGTGCGCAGGAGCATATCCGCGACGTGTCGCTGACGCTTCAGCACGGGTCACTGAATGTTCTGCTGGGACCGACGCTTTCCGGCAAGACCAGCCTGATGCGACTGATGGCGGGGCTCGACGCGCCGACTTCCGGTTCGGTCTGGTTCGACGGCAAGGATGTCACCGGACAGCCGGTGCAGAAGCGCAATGTCGCGATGGTCTACCAGCAGTTCATCAACTACCCGGCGATGACGGTTTACGAGAACATCGCGTCGCCGCTCCGGGTCGCCGGTGTCGACCAGGCAAGGATCGACAAGGAGGTGCGCAATGCCGCCGCGCTTCTCAAGCTCACTCCTTACCTCGACCGCACGCCGCTCAACCTCTCGGGCGGCCAGCAGCAGCGCACGGCCCTTGCGCGCGCCATCGTCAAGAACGCCAGCCTGGTGCTGCTCGACGAGCCTTTGGCCAATCTCGACTATAAGCTGCGCGAAGAGTTGCGCGCCGAATTGCCGAAGATCTTCGCCGCCGCAGGCACGATCTTCGTCTATGCCACGACCGAGCCGCACGAGGCGCTGCTGCTCGGCGGCAATACGGCGACGCTTTCGGAGGGCCGTGTCACGCAGTTCGGCCAGACCGTCGACGTGTTCCGCAAGCCGGTCGACCTGGTGACGGCAAGGACCTTCGCCGACCCGCCGCTCAACACAATCGTGCTCTCCAAGAAGGGCTCGGACTTCCTGCTCGAAGGCGGCGTCAAGCTGCCGGTGCCGCCGGAGCTCGCCGGCATTGCGGACGCCAGCTACACGATCGGCTTCCAGCCGCATCATCTGTCGCTGGAGCGGCCGAACGCCAGCGCCGTGCCGGTGCGGGCCAAGGTCACCATCACCGAGATCACCGGCTCGGAAAGCTTCGTCCATCTCGATTTCGCCGATGCGCGCTGGGTGATGCTTGCGCATGGCATTCTCGATTTCGAGACGGACGACGAGGTCGAGGTGTTCATCGACCCGCGCCACATCATGGTGTTCGACCTGAACGGCCGCGCCGTGACGGCGCCGAAGCTGGCGGCCTAGGAGGATCAGATGGCGCGCATCGACGTCAACCATATCCGCCACTCCTACCTGCCCAATCCACGTAAGGATTCGGATTTCGCGCTGAAGGAGGTGCATCACACCTTCGAGGATGGCGGCGCCTATGCGCTGCTCGGGCCGTCGGGCTGCGGCAAGACCACCTTGCTCAACATCATTTCTGGCCTGTTGCATCCCTCGCACGGCCAGCTTTTGTTCAACGGCCGGGACATCACCAATCTGTCGACGCAGGAGCGCAACATCGCGCAGGTGTTCCAGTTCCCGGTGATCTACGACACCATGACAGTCTACGACAATCTGGCCTTCCCGCTGCGCAACCGCCGCGTGCCGGAGGCGGACGTCGACCGCAAGGTGCGTGAGACGCTCGACATGATCGATCTCGCTTCGCTGGCGAAGAGAAAGGCGCGCGGGCTCACCGCCGACCAGAAGCAGAAAATCTCGCTCGGCCGCGGCCTGGTGCGCTCGGATGTCAACGCCATCCTGTTCGACGAGCCGCTGACGGTGATCGATCCGCACATGAAGTGGGTGCTGCGTTCGCAGTTGAAGCAGCTGCATCGCCGCTTCGGCTACACCATGGTCTATGTCACGCATGACCAGACCGAAGCGCTGACTTTCGCCGACCGCGTCGTGGTCATGTATGACGGCGAGATCGTGCAGATCGGCACTCCGGCCGAACTCTTCGAGCGGCCGCGCCACACTTTCGTCGGCTATTTCATCGGCTCGCCGGGCATGAACGTGCTGCCGGTCGCGCTGGAGGGCAGGGCGGCGAAGCTCGGCGCGCAGCGCATCGAACTTCCAGGCGTGCCCCAGACTGCTACCGGGAAGGCGGAAGCCGGGGCCGTCGAGCTCGGCATCCGTCCCGAATATGTGCGGCTCGGCCGCGAAGGCATGGCGGTGCAGGTCTCCAAGGTCGAGGACGTCGGCCGCCACAAGGTCGTGCGCGCCAACCTGGAAGGCAGGGAGATCGCCGCTGTGATCGGCGAGGACGACGAGGTGCCTGCCGACCCAAAGATCCGCTTCGATCCGGCCGGCATCAACATCTATGCCGATTCCTGGCTGGTTGAGATGGCGCGCGTCGAGATGGGGGCTTAGATGGACAAGACCTGGAATAACAAGGCCTGGTTCCTTGTCCTGCCGGTGCTGGTGCTGGTGGCCTTCTCGGCCGTGATCCCGCTGATGACCGTCGTCAATTATTCGGTGCAGGACACGTTCGGCAACAACGTCTTCTTCTGGGCCGGCACCGAGTGGTTCGAGGAGTTGCTGCACTCAGACCGCTTCTGGGAAGCGATGGTGCGCAACCTGATCTTCTCCTTCATTATCCTGGCGATCGAGGTGCCGCTCGGCATCTTCATCGCGCTCAACATGCCTAAGAAGGGCTGGGGCGTGCCGGTCTGCCTGGTGCTGATGGCGCTGCCGCTGCTGGTGCCGTGGAACGTCGTCGGCACGATCTGGCAGGTGTTCGGCCGCAATGACATCGGCCTGCTCGGCTACTACGTCAACGCGCTCGGCATCGACTACAACTATGTCCAGGACCCGTTCGACGCCTGGGTCACCGTCATCGTCATGGATGTCTGGCACTGGACCAGCCTGGTCGTTCTGCTCTGCTATGCCGGCCTGGTCTCCATTCCGGATGCCTTCTATCAGGCGGCCAAGATCGACGGCGCCTCGCGCTGGGCGGTGTTCCGCTACATCCAGCTGCCGAAGATGCAGCGCGTGCTGCTGATTGCCGTGCTGTTGCGCTTCATGGACTCGTTCATGATTTACACCGAGCCCTTCGTCGTCACCGGCGGCGGCCCCGGCAATTCGACGACCTTCCTGTCGATCGATCTCGTCAAGACGGCGCTCGGCCAGTTCGACCTCGGTCCGGCGGCAGCCATGTCGCTGGTCTACTTCCTGATCATCCTGTTGTTGTCATGGGTGTTCTACACCGTGATGACCAACTACGACGCGGAGCGCTGAGATGACGGGCGCCAACGAGACGACGCGCGTAAGCGAAACGGCGGTCACCGAAGTGGGCAGCACGTTGTCGCAGGACGAGGTGGCGAAGCTGATGCGCCGCCGCGGCGAGGAATCGCGCTGGTGGTGGATCGTACCGACGCTCTACATCGTCGTGCTGCTCCTGCCGATCTACTGGCTCATCAATATGAGCTTCAAGACTAATGCCGAGATCGTGTCGTCGCTGACGCTGTTCCCGCACAATCCGACGCTCGCGAATTACCGCACCATCTTCACCGACGCATCCTGGTATTCGGGCTACATCAACTCGATCACCTATGTGGTGATGAACATGGTGATCTCGGTGGCGGTGGCGCTGCCGGCGGCCTATGCCTTCTCGCGCTACCGCTTCCTCGGCGACAAGCATCTGTTCTTCTGGCTGCTGACCAACCGCATGGCGCCGCCGGCGGTGTTCGCGCTGCCGTTCTTCCAGCTCTATTCGGCCTTCGGGCTCATCGACACTTATATCGCCGTGGCGCTCGCCCACTGCCTGTTCAACGTGCCGCTGGCGGTGTGGATCCTCGAGGGCTTCATGTCCGGCGTGCCGAAGGAGATCGACGAGACCGCCTATATCGACGGCTACTCCTTCCCGCGCTTCTTCGTGAAGATCTTCATGCCGCTGATCGCGAGCGGCATCGGCGTCGCCTGTTTCTTCTGCTTCATGTTCTCGTGGGTGGAGCTCCTGATCGCGCGCACGCTGACCACGACTGACGCGAAGCCGATCGCCGCAACCATGACCCGCACCGTCTCGGCCGCCGGCATGGACTGGGGTTTGCTCGCCGCGGCCGGCGTGCTGACGCTGATCCCCGGCGCGGTCGTTATCTGGTTCGTCCGCAACTACATCGCCAAGGGCTTCGCCCTGGGGAGGGTGTGACCATGAATCTCGACTTCTCCTGGATGGCGTGGACCTGGCCGACAGCGGCCTTCTTCGGAACCATCCTGCTGCTGCTGTGCGGCATGGCGGCCTGGGAATACGTCTCGCCGGGCGGCAATCCGCGCGTCGGTGTGCTGCGCTTCGAGACGACGCGCGGCGATCGCCTCTTCCTTTCGCTGCTCGGCAGCGCCTTCATCCATCTCGCTTGGCTGGGTCTGGTTGGGCCCAACCTGTGGTGGGCTCTCGCTCTCTCCGTGGTCTACGCCATTGGCGTGTTCCGATACGTATAGAGGGGGAAACAGTCGGAGCGGCCGCGTGCTGGCGGCCACTTCGGATCACACTTCAAAACCTAAGACTGGAGGAGACACATGCGACGGCAATTTCTTACATCGACGACCGCCCTTGTCCTATTGCTTGGAGCGGGCCACGCCTACGCCGGGATGGACGAGGCAAAGGCCTTTCTCGACAAGGAGATAGGCCCCCTGTCGACGCTTTCGCGCGCCGATCAGGAAAAGGAAATGCAGTGGTTCATCGACGCCGCCAAGCCGTTCGCCGGCATGGACATCAAGGTGGTGTCGGAAACCATCGCCACCCATTCCTATGAGTCACAGGTGCTGGCGCCCGCTTTCTCGGCCATCACCGGCATCAAGGTCACTCACGACACGATCCAGGAAGGCGACGTCGTCGAGAAGATCCAGACCCAGATGCAGACAGGACAGAACCTCTATGACGGCTGGGTCAACGACTCCGACCTCATCGGCACGCACTGGCGCTACCAGCAGGTGCGCAACCTGACCGACTGGATGGCGGGCGACGGCAAGGACGTCACCAACCCGAATCTCGACCTGAAGGACTTCATCGGCACGTCATTCACGACGGCCCCGGACAAGAAGCTCTATCAGCTTCCCGACCAGCAGTTCGCGAACCTCTACTGGTTCCGCTACGACTGGTTCAACGACGAGAAGAACAAGGCGGACTTCAAGGCCAAGTACGGCTACGATCTAGGCGTGCCGGTCAATTGGTCGGCCTATGAGGACATCGCCGCCTTCTTCACCGGCCGCGAGATCGACGGCAAGAAGGTCTATGGCCACATGGACTACGGCAAGAAGGACCCGTCGCTCGGCTGGCGGTTCACCGATGCCTGGCTCTCTATGGCCGGCAACGGCGACAAGGGCATTCCGAACGGCCTGCCGGTCGACGAATGGGGCATCAAGGTCGACGAGAATTCGCGCCCGGTCGGCTCCTGCACCGCGCGTGGCGGCGACACCAATGGACCGGCGGCGGTCTACTCGATCCAGAAATATCTCGACTGGCTGAAGGCTTACGCCCCGGCCGAAGCGCAAGGCATGACCTTCTCCGAATCCGGCCCGGTTCCGGCCCAGGGCGCGGTTGCCCAGCAGATCTTCTGGTACACGGCCTTCACCGCTTCGATGGTCGACGCCGGGGCCAAGGCGGTGATGAACGACGACGGCACGCCGAAATGGCGCATGGCGCCGTCGCCGCATGGCGTCTACTGGAAGGATGGCATGAAGCTCGGTTACCAGGACGTGGGTTCCTGGACGCTGATGAAGTCGACACCGACCGACCGCGCCAAGGCCGCCTGGCTTTATGCGCAGTTCGTCACCTCGAAGACCGTCGACGTGAAGAAGAGCCATGTCGGCCTGACCTTCATCCGCGAGAGCACGATCCACGACAAGAGCTTCACGGAGCGCGCTCCTAAGCTTGGCGGCCTGATCGAGTTCTACCGTTCGCCGGCCCGCGTCCAGTGGTCGCCGACCGGCACCAACGTGCCTGACTATCCGAAGCTGGCGCAGCTCTGGTGGCAGGCGATCGGCGATGCATCGTCGGGCGCCAAGACCGCGCAGGAAGCGATGGATTCGCTCTGCGCCGAGCAGGAAAAGGTCATGAGCCGCATCGAGAAGTCGGGCGTCCAGGGCGACATCGGCCCGAAGATGGCCGAAGAGC
Organism: Mesorhizobium sp. M2E.F.Ca.ET.209.01.1.1; assembly: GCF_004010375.2. NCBI lineage: Bacteria > Pseudomonadati > Pseudomonadota > Alphaproteobacteria > Hyphomicrobiales > Phyllobacteriaceae > Mesorhizobium > Mesorhizobium sp. M2E.F.Ca.ET.209.01.1.1. Next base: position 544,890 of record NZ_SADP02000003.1, read on the forward strand.
ATGACCTCGCCTACTGGAACGCCGACGCGGTCAAGAAGGGCAATCTCGCGCCTCAGCTGAAGATCGAGAACGAGAAGGAAAAGCCGATTACCATCAACTACGACGAGCTGGTGAAGAGCTGGCAGAAGTAGCTGCATGACGTGGGCGCGTTCGCCCGCGTAGGGAATGCAGGGGAGGCGGCTTGGCCGTCTCCCCTGTTGCATGAGTAGTGGAGGGAACGGAATGAGCGGTTTTGTGCTGGCGATCGACCAGGGAACGACCTCGACCCGGGCGATCCTGTTCGACGACAAGATGAAGGTCGCGGGTACCGGCCAGCAGGAATTCGCGCAGAGTTATCCGGCGTCCGGCTGGGTCGAACACGACCCGGAAGATATCTGGGCAAGCGTTCTCGCCACGGTGAAGTCGGCGCTTAAGTCCGCCGGCCGTACCGCTTCGGATGTGGCCGCTATCGGCATCACCAACCAGCGTGAGACTGTGGTCATCTGGGACAAAGCGACCGGCCAGCCGATCCACAATGCCATCGTATGGCAGGACAGGCGCACGGCGTCGCTCTGCCAGAAGCTGAAGAAGCAGGGGCTCGAGAAAAAATTCACCAAGAAGACCGGGCTGCTGCTCGATCCCTATTTCTCCGGAACCAAGATCGCGTGGATGCTGGACAAGGTGAAAGGAGCCAGGAAGCGCGCCGAGAAGGGCGAACTGCTCGCCGGCACGATCGACAGTTTCCTGATCTGGCGGCTGACCGGCGGCCAGGTGCACGCGACCGACGCCACCAATGCCTCCCGCACGCTGGTCTACAACATCGAGAAGAATGTCTGGGACGAAGAGCTGCTCTCGATCCTGAACATACCGGCCGCGATCCTGCCTCAGGTTAAGGACTGCGCCGGCGACTTCGGCGTCACCGAAAAGAGCCTGTTCGGCGCCGAGATGCGCATCCTCGGCGTTGCCGGCGACCAGCACGCGGCGACCATCGGCCAGGCCTGTTTCGAGCCCGGCATGATGAAGTCGACTTACGGCACCGGCTGCTTTGCGCTGCTCAACACCGGCGCGGACCTTGTGCGCTCGAGGAACCGGCTTCTGACCACGATCGCCTACCGGCTGAACGGCAAGACCACCTATGCGCTGGAAGGCTCGATCTTCATCGCGGGCGCCGCCGTGCAGTGGCTGCGCGACGGCATCAAGGTGATCGGCAAGGCTGAGCAAAGCGGTGCGCTCGCGGCGACTGCCGATCCAGCGCAAGCCGTCTATCTGGTGCCGGCCTTTGTCGGCCTTGGCGCGCCGCATTGGGACGCGGAGGCGCGCGGCGCGATCTTCGGGCTGACGCGCAATTCAGGCCCGGCCGAGTTCGCGCGCGCGGCACTCGAGTCGGTCGCATTCCAGACGCGCGACCTGCTCGACGCCATGCGCAAGGACTGGAAGGGCGCCTCGGCCAAGACGGTGCTTCGGGTCGATGGCGGCATGGTGGCGTCCGACTGGACCATGCAGCGGCTGGCCGACCTCCTCGACGCGCCGGTCGACCGCCCGACGATCCTGGAGACGACGGCGCTGGGCGCGGCGTGGCTCGCGGGATCGAAGGCCGGTGTCTGGCCGAAGGCAAAGGAATTCGCCAGGAGCTGGGCGCTGGAACGGCGCTTCAAGCCGGAGATGGATGCGGCCACGCGCGGGGCGAAACTGGCCGGATGGCGCGATGCGGTGCGCAGGACGCTGAGTACGCAGTAACGATCACTGGACCGGGGGGAGAATGCAACCGGAGTGGTATCCTGCCTGGCGCGATGAGGCATTTGAACAGCTTGCCGCCAAGAACGCACGCCTGGAGCAGGATTTCCGCCTCGGCCACTGGACCCGTTACAACTACGACCTGGCGGCCGGAAAGCTGATTTTCTCTGACAAAGCAGGCGCCAAGGTTATCTCGGAAATCCAGATTGCGGGCTCTACCAGCGCCAAGGCGGGCAATTGGCTCTGGGCTTGGGCCAATTCGAACTTACCGGGCGACCTTGTCGGCGATGCGAAGCTGATACGGGCGTTCGGGGAGAAAAAGGGCGTGGACGACCTGGCCCAGGCCTATGTGGACGATACGAGCGGCGATCTGGATGCGCTCGGCTGGGAGCTGACGGCAGCGATGGTTCGGGTTTGCAACGCGCTTGGAGCTTATCGCTCCTCGCGGGGGGAGGGCGGCGCTCTCTACCTGGTCTTCAAGAGCATACGATGGGCGAACTGACACGGTCCTTCGCCGCGAGGCATGGCGAGAGAGCCCGGGCCTCTCGAGGCACGGGCTCGGTCAACGGCCAAAATATGTGCGTTCCGCAACTCCGGACGGAAAACCGCTACGCACTTTTCCTGGAATTGCTTTGGTACTGACTGGAGGCCGTCAGTAGGGCGACACGCACTGCCGACGCGGGCCGTTGTTGGGCTGGAAGGTATTGTCCGAGGCGCGATACGAACGGTAGCGGTCGTAGCACCACTGCACATGCGCATCGCCGCGGTAGACGCGGTTGTTCTCGCTGTTGACGATGGCGCCGGTGATCAACGCGCCGGTGGCGAAAGCGGCAAGCGGGAACCAATAGTCGCCATGGCGGCGATAGCCGTGCCGGTATTCGCGATAGCCGCGATGGCCGTTCCAATACATGCCGTCGTTGCGCGAGAAGCGCTGCCCGCCGCGCCAATTGCCGTTGTGTCTCCAGCGCCAGTCGCGTTCGGCGACGTTCTGGACATCGGGCGACGCAGGCGAAGCCTGCGGGACGAACACCTGCGCGGCATTGGCGGGCACCGCCGCAGCGGCGGCGAACGAAACCGACAAGGTGGCGGCAAGCAAACCCGATACGATTTTTCTCATGGGTCTTCTCCTTGAAACGATGGTTGGCGTCCCTGTGCCCGAAAAACGGAAAATCGCCGCGACGGTTCCCGTTTGAATCTCAAACTATTGTTATTCAATGGATTTCTGAAATATGCGGGTGGTCATAGGCGACCGGCTGAGGCTTGCTTGAAACAAGTGCCCCGACTGCCGAAAGGGGCGCCGGAAACCCCGAAAATCTGCGGCGGGAAAGCCATCTTTTTACGGTTGACCGGCCGCGGCACTCTCCCTATGTTCCGCGCAATTTCGAGGGCGGCGTTTCGAGCCCGCGGGAGCGCGTAGCTCAGCCGGTAGAGCAACTGACTTTTAATCAGTAGGTCATGGGTTCGAATCCCATCGCGCTCACCAAATTACCCATTAAAACCAATTAGATATTATTCGCCTACGAAACGGGCGGGGGATGTCTCGTCGCTTGGCTAACAATTCTGTGATTACTGCGCCCAGGTTTTAAGCGCGGTTGCCTTGCGGCGAGAGCACCAACGAACGAATGCTCCGAAGGAGCTTGAAAGGGAATACAAGTACGATCAGATGTACCGTTGATCGTAAGGATGCATGGTTTGTGAACCGCCGTTTCCATCGGCTTGGAGGCGCCGGGCTCTATTCGTCTCGCCAGATGACCTTTCGTTCCCATCGAAGCTGGCGCCGCTGCAGTTCCGGGTCGACCACCAAATGCAGTTGACCGACGCCTCGGCCGACGCTGTGCAGCAGGCACTACTGGAGTTGGTTGAGGCCACCCGTCTTGCAGAGCTTCGACGATAATGACGAGGTTACCTGGCCAGCAAAATTAAGGCGAATGAACGCTCCGATTGGCATAAAATACTCCATTCGTAGGTGACTAACAGCCATATGGCGATCTCGTCGGCACGATCGATCTGAGCGACGGTCGCCGTCAGCACCACTGCGTTTCGAGTAGATGCTGTTATGCACTTTGCTCCTTTGGATCGGGATGGCGAAAGGCGAGCCGCTCTTCACCGGGCCGCGCGCCTTTCGCTTTTGCATGACCGGGTAATCAAACGCCTCGACCAAATTGACGACGGTGCTGATTTGATCTTGAAGGCGGCGGCCGAGTTGGTCGAGGCTGCATTGGTCGAGCCGGATCGGCCGATCAGACTGCCATGGGCCGACTGGACGCTTGGGCTTTGACGCCATCAGCATCAGCCCGCCCTCCCTGATGCGAGGGCATAGGCAAAAGCCTCGCGCGTAGACACCAAGCTTACGATTCTCTTGGAGAATGTTTCAGTGTCCTTAGTGTCCCCTATAGCATTAGCTGGACTGAGGTGGTGCTGCCATAGCCGGAATACCGATAGTCAACATTGACGACGAAACGATCGGTAATTGGGTAGGTTAGGCCAGCACCAACGGGTCCACCGGCTTTGGTTCCGCTGAAATCGGCTCCAGGAACGACGGGCCGGGGAAATAGTCGCGCTTTGCGGGCCGGCCGGCTTTGATGTCCTGCCAACCGGAACAAAAGCTATCCGCGCCTGTTTAGTTCTTGAAGGGACCGCAATCTTGGGATGCGGATACAGTGGACGTATTGAACTTGGAACTGGCCAGGGCCAGGCAGCGCGTCAAGCGCGCGGAGATTTCGCTCAATCACGCAAAAGAACTGCTGGACGAGGAATGCGGCGTCGGGATCAATCTTGTGCTGTGCGACCGCATAAGGTCGGAACAGCAGCGAGTCGCGGAGGCCAGAAAGCGGCTGGTGAAGATCGCTTCGACGGCCTCAACCTGACGGTGTGACTTCCCCGAGGCAAAGGTGATCCTGCCGCGTTGCCTTGTCCTTGGACAGGGTCATGGTTAAACTCGGGCCTCCGACCAGGACGGCACCTTTCGGCATCTACCGCGGGCCCCCTAAGCGGCAACACCGCCCGGTAGACATCTCTTCGGCCCGGTCGCCGATTTTCTCATGCTCGGCGGCAGCGCATTATGGCAACTTCGGCAGCACGGCGCGCGGCGAAGAATACGACAGGAGCCTGCAGCTTCGCTACATTTTCATTTTCGCCGGCGTCATCGTTCCGATGATCATGGCGCTGTTCTTCGCCTACGGCGCGGCGATGTCGAACACGCGGCCCCGCACCCAAAGCCAAGACCGCGGAGGCGTATCGTTTCAGGACGGCAATACTGGCACCGGCCTTGCAAGGCAGCCATTGCCGGGTTGATCTCCGGCAGCTCGTCGGGCTTGAGGCAGCTGTTGGGGGCCTCGCCCGGCGAGTTCCATGAAACCGGTGGAATGTAACCAACCGTGATATTCATGCGGCCTTGCTAATGTAACCTCTGCATCGGCCGACTCCCGCCACGCCACCCCGAGTCGGCTAGGCCCGGCGGTTCAACCAACGCTACCCCAACAGAGCGCGGAACTGTCGGGCCGCTACGGCCCCCGGCTTCCTAACTGGATAAAAACTGGGAACGTCCGTTTACCCTATCTAAATTAGTAAGCCCTAATACTTGCTTGATCGGCGGTTCAGGGGCTTGTGCAAAGATGCAATTGATAGCGAGTTTTCTGCGTGACGATTCCGGAGCAACGGCCATCGAGTATGGTTTGATTGCAGCGCTTATCGCCTTGGGAATCATGCTTGGGGCCAGCTCACTGGGCGGCGCGCTCAATGCCGAGTTTGTTTCGATTGCCACCGCTGTTAACACCGGCAGCGCACCGTGAGGGCGCTCCATGGTTGCGGGCAAGGCATGAGTCGCTTCGCGATCTCGGTTGCCGTGGGAGTGGTGATCTTGGTGATCCTTTATCTGCTGCAATGGCACAGCATGATCAGATTCTAGGATGCTCCGCTCAGCCTCTTGAAGAGTCGGGCCGCTCACGGACAAGGCGTCCAGCTCTTGGTGTCAGCGCGTGGCTGGTGAACTGCAGGTTCCGATCATCGCGGCCGGCGCCGCGGCATTCGCTGCAATAGATGATCTTGAGCAGATCCCAATGAAGGCAGGGCTGGTCCGGCCCGAACCGCCTGACCAGTTCGGCGACATCGAGAACGGCGTGGCGCTCGAAGCGCGACTTCAGCGTCTCCAGCAATCGGAACAAAAAGCCATGCGCGGCTGTTTCCCTGCCGAAGGGACCGCAATTTGGGATGCCGATACAGTGGATGTACTGAACTTGGAACTGGCCAGGGCCAGGCAGCACGGCGCGGAGATTTCGCTCAATCACGCAAAAGAACTGCTGGACGAGGAATGCGGCGTGGGGATCAATCTTGTGCTGTGCGACCGCATAAGATCGGAACAGCAGCGGGTCGCGGAGGCCAGAAAGCGGCTGGTGAAGATCGCTTCGACTGCCTCAGCCTGACGGTGTGACGTCCCCAAGACAAGGGCGATCTTGCCGCGGATACAACAGGAGCCTGCAGCTTCGCTACATTTTCATTTTCGCCGGCGTCATCGTTCCGATGATCATGGCGCTGTTCTTCGCCTACGGCGCGGCAATGTCGAACACGCGGCCTCGCACCCGAAAGCCAAGACCGCGGAGGCGTATCGTTTCAGGACGGCAATACTGGCACCGGCCTTGCAAGGCAGCCATTGCCGGGTTGATCTCCGGCAGCTCGTCGGGCTTGAGGCAGCTGTTGGGGGCCTCGCCCGGCGAGTTCCATGAAACCGGTGGAATGTAACCAACCGTGATATTCATGCGGCCTTGCTAATGTAACCTCTGCATCGGCCGACTCCCCA